>CAZXGG010000182.1:0-1548 GCA_964640125.1 uncultured Rikenellaceae bacterium | reverse complement strand
CCTCATCCTCCACTAATCAAATGCAGGACCGACACGTCATCCCCATCGCTTATGGTTGCTGTTCCATACTCCTCCTTCTTCACCAGCTTTCCGTTTATTTTTATCACCAGCAGCTTAAAGGAGAATTTTTTCACCTGCAGCAAATCAGCAACGGTAAGGGAAGGGTAATGCAACTCTTCCGGCCGGTTATTCAACGTGATCCTCATGGCATTCTTCCCAATATGATTTCCACCACCTGGTTTGCCTGCATGCTGGCAACGACCCCCACGCGTGGTGCCAGGGGTGGGAGGGATGCGGATGTTTCACTTTTCTCATCCCCGCAAATGTATAGATTCCCGATCTGCCGGGATTTGATGGAGTTATTGTCACCCCAGCCGGCAACACCAAGCCCGATGACAAGCGGTGTTTCCGGCAATTGTGACTGGATCGTCTCAATGATCATCTCTTTTGATTCAGCCAGGTCAAACGCTTCCACGATGACATCGCATCCTGAAAAGATACCAGACAGGTTATCCTTATCAAGCGGTAGGTCGTGGGCAATGACCTTCACCTCCGGGTTCACTTTCCCGATGTTCTCCTTCAATGCCGCCACTTTTTTCATCCCGACCTGGCCGGTAAAATAGTATTGTCTGTTCAGGTTGTTCTCCTCAACGGTATCAAAATCTACGATCACCAGCTCACCGATACCGATCCTTGCTAGCGCTATGGCGCAGTTTGATCCCAATCCTCCCGCACCGGCAATACCGACTCTTGTTCTTTTCAGTATGTCAAACCGATCCGTTGTCATGCACTGTGCTTTAAATACACTTTTTTCATAAAGGGCAAAAAATCCCGGGTTCCCTTTCCCTGTTCAATAACCTGCAATGGTCGTATGTCATTCTTCTCAAACAGTGCTCCGAACAGTACGTTGATGTTTCCATACAGGAACATGTCCGGGTGCAGGATGGTGGAAGGACCCAGCACGAAGATATCACAACCGGTTTTCGTCCAACCCACAATGGTTGGAAAGGTTTCATTGAATATGGATGTTCCCGTAAGGATAAGGGCATCCGCTTTCCGGTTAAATTCCTGTTGTTTCTGTGGGTCAAGGATCATTGGTTCGCTAACCATATGGTCGAATACGGCAATATCCATGTTTTCCCGCTGAAATTTATTCAGCAGCGACTGAAAATAACCCACCATCATAATGTTGTTGTATTTTCTGAAATCGATCTCATCGAAAATATCGGAAGCTCCACTGTATTTGTTTGAGTAGTTCAGCAGTGCGTTGTAATAGGCTGTGAGGACAATCCTGTGGGCGGTGTTTGCAAGATCGACCGGTTCGAGGGCATGAATTTCAAGATCCACATTCTTTTTCAGGGTTGAGCAGACACCAACGTTGCCGTTGTCGAGCATCAAACCCACGTAGATCTCTCCACAGACCAGTTGTTTAATGGAAGCGGGATTGAAGCCGTATTTTGAATAGAAATGGGCGAGGGGTTCGTGCATGGGGTTTGTTTAGTGTCTATTTGACAAAGATAAAATATCCTTTTGCAAATGTAAAATGTC
>CAZXGG010000181.1:0-1558 GCA_964640125.1 uncultured Rikenellaceae bacterium | reverse complement strand
ATACGGGTTATGAGTTATGGAAGAAGGACTATACACCCGCTGAAAGGGCATTTAATGTAGAGACGCCATGCATGGCGTCTCCACGAAAATAAAATTCGTACCTTTGGCTTGTTAATTCATTCTTAGGTGTCGAAAATCGGTTTTTATACGTTTTACGGATTCATCTGGCTCATTACCTGGCTACCGATCAGGGTTCAATACATCTTCTCAGACTTCCTGTTCTGTACCGGATACTATCTCCTGCAGTACCGGAAAAAAACCACCCTGACAAACCTCAGAAAAGCCTTTCCTGAAAAATCCGAAAAGGAGATACGACAAATTGCCCGTAAATTCTACAGGCATCTGTTTGATCTGTTCATCGAATCGATGGCTTCGATGCACATCACCAAAAAAGAGATAAACAAACGGATGGTATTTAAGAATATGGATTTGCTCGAAAAGTTCTATATAGCGGGAAAAAGCCTCACTGTTGTAAGCGGACATTACGGCAACTGGGAATGGCCATTCAATAGCCCTTTATTCAGTCAGTACCTGGTACTGGCAATCTATAAGAAATTAAGCAATGAACGGTTTAACCGATTGTATAACAAGCTGCGATCGCGGTTTGGCGTTGAGCCCGTAGAGATGAAAAAAACGCTCAGAAGGCTCATTGAATGCAGGCAAAAAGGGATACTCACCATGACCTATGTACTTGGTGATCAGCGTCCGTTAAAAAAAAATATACGCTACTGGCTTACTTTTCTGAACCAGGATACCCCGGTTTATCTCGGGGCGGAGAGGATATCTATCCAGCTTGATCACCCGGTAATATACATGCACATTCAAAAGACCCGGAGGGGATATTATACCGTTGAATTCACCACACTGGCTGAACACCCAAAAGAAACCGGGGAGTTTGAAATCACCCGGCTTATCATGGAAACACTGGAAAAATATATCCGGAAACAACCGGAATACTGGCTCTGGTCACACAAACGATGGAAATTCAATAAATCAGATTTTCAATGATCAGAATCTCTGTAATCATTTTGAACTGGAACGGGAAGCATTTTCTTGAAAAGTTCCTGCCATCGGTGGTGAAACATTCATCCCTTCCCGATGTGGAGATTGTGGTTGCAGACAACGGATCAACAGACGATTCCGTCGAATTCCTGGAAAACCAGTATCCTAAAATCACATTGTTGAAGTTTGACCGGAATTTTGGTTTTGCTGAGGGCTACAACAAAGCAGTACAGCAGATTGAATCAGAATACTATATCCTGTTGAATTCAGATGTTGAAGTGACCGGCTCATGGATTCATCCCATCATTGAATTGATGGATTCAGACAAAAAGATTGCTGCCTGTATGCCCAAGATAAGGGATTTCAACAACAGGAAATCTTTTGAGTATGCCGGAGCATCGGGAGGATTCATTGACCGGTATGGATACACCTTCTGTCGCGGGAGAATTTTCAACATCATTGAGGAGGACCATGGGCAGTATAACGATCCTCAGGAGGTATTCTGGGCGTCCGGAGCCTCTCTTTTTATCAGGGCAGATGCGTTTCATCAGGCAGG
>CAZXGG010000180.1:0-1611 GCA_964640125.1 uncultured Rikenellaceae bacterium | reverse complement strand
TCAGACAATTAGAAGTATGAAAGACGCGTTTTAATGACTATCACAGGAATGTTAATCTTTTGTTAAAAAAACGGGTATTTTTGGCTTTCTTCAGCACCATAAAACCAGTAAAATTTCGTATATTTGACATGAATTCAGAGATGGTTGAAAGTAAGTTGCAACATCCTGTAATTTAATAATATATAAATAGGAATAAACATACTGAAAAGCACAAAATAATCTTCACTTTAGGTAGCAGACGGGTTGGATTGAAGAAGGGTAAAATCAGGACAATAAAAATTCGAAAAGAGTACCTTAAAAGTGCGGATACAGGAAACGTATCCGGTTTAGATATGGTATGTTGAACGGTTAAACAGTTCAGAAGATGGAAGATTTGAAACCAAAGAGCAAAGGGAACCAGGAATATTCAGCTGAAAGCATCCAGGTGTTGGAAGGATTGGAAGCGGTAAGGAAAAGACCTGCGATGTATATTGGTGATGTTAGTGTAAAGGGGTTACATCATCTGGTATATGAGGTGATTGATAATTCAATTGATGAAGCCCTTGCAGGGTATTGTAAAAACATCGAATTGATTATCAATGAAGACAGTTCGTTAACGGTAAAGGATGATGGTAGGGGAATACCAGTCGATATTCACGATAAAGAGAAGAAATCTGCCCTGGAAGTGGTAATGACGGTGTTACATTCAGGTGGAAAGTTTGACAAGGAGTCCTACAAAGTATCCGGTGGACTGCATGGAGTCGGTGTTTCCTGTGTAAATGCCCTCTCATCTGAACTGAGGGCTGAAGTTCACAGGGATGGCAAGATACACCTTCAGGAATACCGATTTGGGAAACCGCTCAGTGAAGTTAAAATCATCGGAGATACCAAACAAACCGGTACGGAAATAACCTTTACCCCGGATAATAGCATCTTTATCACTACCGATTTCAATTTTGAAATACTGGCTGCCAAACTGAGAGAATTGGCTTACCTGAACAAGGGAATTAACCTGACCATTACGGACAGACGAGAAACCGGAGATAACGGGAATGGTAATGGTGAGGGATTCAGAAGCGAGAATTATTACTCGGAAGAAGGATTGAAGGAGTTCGTGCTTTTTCTTGATGCAACCAGGGAAAAGCTGATCGAAACACCGATATATATTGAGACAGAGAAAAATGATGTGCCCGTTGAAATTGCGATGCAGTACAACACCTCCTTCTCGGAAAATATACACTCCTATGTGAACAATATCAATACCATTGAAGGAGGGACACACCTGGCCGGTTTCAGACGGGGGCTAACAAGAACCCTGAAAAATTATGCGGAGAAATCCGGAATGCTGGCGAAATTGAAATTTGATATCAATGGAGATGATTTCCGGGAAGGATTGACCGCCATCATATCCATCAAGGTTCAGGAACCTCAGTTTGAAGGACAAACAAAAACCAAGCTTGGCAATTCCGAGGTTATGGGCGCTGTGGATCAGGCGGTAAGTAATCTCCTGACAAATTATCTCGAAGAGAATCCAAAGGATGCCAGGACGATTGTTCAGAAAGTGATTCTGGCAGCTACAGCAAGGCATGCTGCCAGGAAAGCCAGAGAACTGGTGCAGCGGAAAAATGTGCT
>CAZXGG010000179.1:0-1663 GCA_964640125.1 uncultured Rikenellaceae bacterium | reverse complement strand
CTCGGTCTGGTTGGTGAGAGCGGAGCCGGAAAATCGGTAACCGGTTTTGCAATAATTAATCTTTTAAGCAAGCCAGGATATATTTCGGGAGGTAAAATTTTATTTGAAGGTGAAGAATTAAATAAGTTATCTGATGAAGAGATACGCAAAATTCGCGGCAACCGAATCAGCATGATTTTTCAAGACCCCATGATGACGCTTAATCCGGTTCTCACCATATGTACTCAGATGGTCGAAACCGTGCTCGCACATCAAAACGTGAGTAAAGCAGACGCGATAGACCTTGCAATAGAAAAGTTACGAAAAGTTTCTATTCCCTCACCAGAGAAAAGGTTATATCAATATCCACACGAATGCTCCGGGGGGATGCGGCAGCGTATTGTTATTGCGATTGCTATGCTGACAAATCCCGCTTTGATTATTGCTGATGAACCCTCGACCGCCTTAGATGTGACCATCCAGGCAGGCATCATGGATCTTCTTCTTGAATTATGTGAAACAGAAGATATGGGTCTTATTTTGATTACCCATGATTTGGCGGTTGTCTCACAGGTTACAGAAAAAATCGCCGTAATGTATGCAGGCAAAATTGTGGAAACAGGCCCTACTGAGGACATCATAAACAATCCTCAGCATCCATATACCAAAGGCCTCATAAAAGCAATTCCAGGTACACTTGAAGCGGGCAGTCGCTTAAACCAGATCCCAGGGATGATGCCAACCCTGACCGATATTCCTCCAGGATGCGCATTTCATCCTCGCTGTACACTCAGTCGACCGATATGCGAAACCGAAGCCCCTCTGCTTATCAGCGTGAATGATCGTAACCAAATGATTGCCTGCCATGTGTTAGGAAGACATTTATAGTGGATACCATGAACGGACTACTCACTATTAATAATCTGGTTAAATATTTTGATATATCTGGTGGTCTGCTCGATCAACTTGCAATCGAAAATAGACATATCATTCGCAAACGTACTACTGTCAAGGCGGTAAATGATGTCAGTCTTTCAATCATGCCGCGTGAAACCTTAGGTGTCGTTGGTGAAAGCGGATGTGGAAAGTCAACATTAGCAAGGGCAGTCCTTGGGTTATATCCTCCAAACAGTGGTGAAATATATTATCAGGATAAAAGAATTGATAACCTGACTTCTCAAAAGATGCTCCCCTATCGTAGGAAAATGCAAATGATTTTTCAGGATCCTTATGCATCACTCAATCCTCGAATGACAGTTAAGAAAACGTTAGAGGAACCAGTCTATTTTCATAATAAATCCATCACATCGCAAGAGGTTGAGGAAAAGGTGGCCGATGTGATGAAGCAGGTAGGAGTAGATCCCAAATGGGCCGATCGCTATCCTCATGAATTTTCAGGCGGGCAAAGGCAACGCATCAGTATTGCACGGGCATTAACGGTTGATCCAGAATTTGTTATAGCTGATGAGCCGGTTTCAGCATTGGATGTTTCTATTCAGGCCCAGATTCTTAACTTGCTCATGGATGCCCAGGCAAACCGTGGCCTTACCTATATGTTTATTACCCATGATTTGGCCGTTGTAAAGCACATCAGTTCTCGCGTTGCTGTCATGTACCTTGGAATGATTTGCGAATTGGCGCCCACCAGGGAATTGTTTGAATCACCGCGACATCCCTACACCAA
>CAZXGG010000178.1:0-1708 GCA_964640125.1 uncultured Rikenellaceae bacterium | reverse complement strand
CAGTTCAGGAAATACTTAAACAGTTTGTTCTGCAGGGAAAAATTAAAATAGATGATCACATTCCTGCAGAGGATCAGGTCGAAATTCCCGATGGGAGGATCTTCCGGTGAAACCAGGTTATGCCATAAAAACAGGGGTTTTTTTAGCAGGATCTCTTTCATGGTGATGGTATCCCTGATCTTGTCGATGGAGAAATAATTGGAATAGGGTACTTCTTTGAGTTGTTTTGATCCTGGGATTTCCTTAATCACTTTATCAAAGTTATCGAGGTAATTCAAATTGAACCGGTAGTTATAAACCCCTCTTTTAGCAATTTCAAGCGCTTTCGAATTAATATCCGTACCAACAATCTCTGCTTTTTCAAACAGCCCCAGTTCATTCAGCAGGATCATCATGGAATAGACCTCCTGACCGGTTGAGCAACCGGCATGCCAGATCCTCAAGCGGGTACTGTTTCTGAATTTTGGAAGGATACTGTATCGCAGGGTTTGCCAGACAGCTGGATCACGGAACAATTCAGTCGTATTCACGGTGATCTCATATACGATTGATTCGCGAAACTCCGGATCACGCTTCATCAAGTCCAGCAATGCCTGCAGCTTCAGGTTATGATCCACCAGAACCTTCGAGATTCTCCGTGTCAGTGATTTATAGGAATACTCGGTAAAATCGTAAAGGGATAATTCCTTCAGTGTGTTTACAAAGGTTGATATATCTTCTTCCGTAAGGATCATTATTGTAATTCCAGGAGTACAGGCTGATGATCAGCATGCTCAAATGAAAGATCAACGGTTCGTACCGTGGAAAAGTTCAGGTTTGGTGATAAAAGAAAATAATCGAGGATCGTTAATGTTGATTGTTCCGGATCGTATGGTGTAGCGAGGTTGCGATTCGTTGGAACAGATGGATAAAAGATCCATTTCCAGTCTCCCGGCATGAAATCGGCAGCAATGGCATTGAGTTGAAACCGTTCATAGGTAAGTTCAGCAGAGAATTCCCTGGGTGAGAATCCAGGAGGATTCTGGTTCCAGTCGGCTCCCACAATGATGTAGTTCCCTTTCCCGTATTCATCGAGCAGGAATTGTTTCAGGTAGTCCATCTCCTGTGCTTTCAGACTGCCATCATCGAATGCTGAATTGTGAGAGTTGATTACCAGGAGTTCCTTCCCATTCGGTAGTGGATATCGATTTACCAGGAAACAACGGTCGAGCATAAAGAGGTTGGTGGGCCAGGAATAATCTCCGGGGAAATTGTACCTGACGGATGAAGCAGGGAGGTGTTTGCTCAAGGTCAACAGGCCTGAATTGACCATTCCCATGGGGGAAGTGGGCGGTAACGGAACAAATTTCACCCTGTAGTTCAGGGCAAAAAAGGGATAGTGATCCGGAAGGGTCATATCAAAGGTATCCACCTCATTGATCCGGTAGGTTCGTTTTGATTTTTGATCCACCTCCTGGAGCAGGATAAAATCACACGAATCATTATCCAGCAGGAATTGCCGGATAAATGAAAGATTTTCAAGGGTGGTCTCCCGGGATGTCCTGACCTGTGAACCGCCGTCATAGAAAAAATCCATATCCTTACCCAGTCCGCAATACCCGATATTCCATAACAGCAATGAAAGCTTGTTTTCCGAATCGATGGTGTCGGGTTGATTCGACTCAAACAGGATCTCTTTTTCAGGTGGTTTGTAATCGGTGAGCATGGC
>CAZXGG010000177.1:0-1758 GCA_964640125.1 uncultured Rikenellaceae bacterium | reverse complement strand
TTGGAAAAAAGGAGACAATTGAAGGATTGAATAAAACCCATCCCCCTTGGTGAAGGGGGAATAAAGGGGGATTGATCTGGAGGCTTGAATTTAAAGATTAAACCGTATATTTTTGAAATTTTTATCTGAATGATTTTGTTTGGGTTTGGTGTTTTACATAAGGTATTATTACAATGATTGTTTGCACACATATTAAAAGAATTACAACCCGGGAACAACCTGCCCGTTGGTTGTTCCTCTTTCTGTTGTTCATTCCTCTTTTTTCGACGGAATCATTCGCCCAGCTGAACAATCAACCCTTTTATCTTCCGGCGACCTATCAGGCTGAGAAGAAGAATGATATCTATATCAATATCACCACCCTGGGCTTCACCAAGAACAACGAATACTTTGATAGAATTGCAGATGGATACACACTGTTTGGCTACCAGATCATGCCTGAGCTGGTCTTTTTCCCTGCTGAACAGATCAGCATTTCAGCCGGCGTTTTTGCATGGAAAGATTTTGGCACCAACAAATACTCGAAGGTTGAACCGACATTTACCGTTGATATCGGGTGGAAGTCCCTTCGTTTTCTTTTTGGGACATTGCATGGAAACCTGGAACACCAGTTGATCGAACCGATCTATGATTTTGAACGGGTCATGACAAACCGGCTGGAAAATGGTGTTCAGGTGATTTACAACAGGGAACGGTTTCTTGCCGATCTATGGATAAACTGGGAGAACATGCTGTACGAAGGAGATCCCGACCAGGAAGAACTATCCGGGGGGCTGGTGACAAAATACCGGCTTCTGGAACACGAACGGTTTGATCTTGAGATACCCTTCCAGATCTTTGGGATGCACCGGGGAGGTCAGATCGATGTGTCACCCCTTCCGATTAAAACCGTATTTAACACAACCTTCGGGATAAGCGGGTACGTGAAATTCCCCGAAAGTTCATTTTTTCATGGCATAAAAACGGACGATTACCTGGTGGTATACGATGATCTGTCTTTTGAAAAACGGGATGCCTACCGGGAAGGATACGCTTTCTATCTGAATCTGGCACTTAAAACCAAACTGTTTGATCTGATGGTTAGCTACTGGAATGGAGATAAATACATTTCCAACCATGGAGGGGACCTGTACAATTCCAGGTCAACAACCTTCAAGCATCCGGATTACCTTGAGCCAAACCGGGAATTGCTCATATTCAGATTGTTGCAGGATATATACATTCTTGACAACCTGTGTATCTCAGCCCGGCTGGAACCCTATTACAATTTTGTGACACGGAAATTTAATTTTTCCCATGGTTTGTATATAAATTATAAACACACCTTTTTTGTAAAAAATATAACCCCGAAAGTGCCTTAAGCATGCCTGCCCGCCAGGCAGGCGGGCCTTTGGCAACGTGCAGAGTAAAAGCAAGTAAAGTAAACCAACCCTGAAGGGGTTGAAGGGTTTGTAAAGGTTTATACCAGGATATATTGGAGAACGATCTGCTGCCTGCCCTCCTTCGTCGGACGACTATAGCTCGTCCGACGAATAAAACAAAGGTGAGTACTCGTACCACGAACTTGCCTTTGCACAAGCTACCGCTTAGTCGTGGTACGAGATGGTTTGAAACTCACGGGGTGCCTCGGAGTCACCCCGTGAGTAAATTTAATTCGTTCCCACTATACCGAAAAAAAATTGAAGTTTATACAAAATATCACCTATTTTCGCAACAGAAACTATCTAAAATCAACTTTTTATTTGTCCCCCTTTTTCA
>CAZXGG010000176.1:0-1780 GCA_964640125.1 uncultured Rikenellaceae bacterium | reverse complement strand
TATCGTCCGACGAAGTCGGGGGACCAGGGGGAGGAATTTTGGATTGATGAACACCTGGTATATGTTCGGACCATGCAACGATTTCCCTTTCTATAGCAGTGCAGTTGGCCCGGTGGATATGGTGTACTACCAACCCCGGGTTACGCCCTGATAGCATTATCAGGGCTCACCCGGGGCTATTTAATATTTATCCCCTCCGGGGATCATTCATCCCAAAAGATCAGAAAGTCCATTGCATTATGTAGGGCGACTTTCCAAGTCGCCTTGTCGACTCGGGAGAGTCGACCTACATTGACATCGTGTGATAATGATCACTACCGTCAATCCTGGAAATCAAGGACTACAATACATTATGTAGGGCGACCCTACCTCGCCGGTAGGAATTCGTGGCTAAAATTTTTCTACCTCACCGGGTGACTCGAGTCACCCGGTGAATATTATCTACTTTTTCCTTACCTTTATCCATAGTTAAGCGCGAATTGATGATGAAATTCAGGAACACACTTTTTTTGATTCTTCCATTCCTGATTGCTGTTGTGGTAATCGTTTCTGCACAGGAACGATCAGTACTGAAACGAAACGATTATCCGAACAGCCGGATCGATACTTTTGATGTCGTACATTATACCATTAATCTGACGGAAGTCAATTTCAATCAAAAAACCATAAAAGGTTTTACCGATCTTCAAATTGTATTAAAAAAGGATGGTATCGATACCATTATGCTCGATCTGATCGATCTGGTGGTTGATTCGATATGGGTGGATGAAATCGGCATTGGTTCGTACCGGTATGATAAACGATGGATTAAAATTCCGCTTCCTTTTCGCTACGACAAAGGCACATCGGTACAGGTTTCGGTATTTTATCATGGAAAGCCTGCAATCGATCCAGCTTGGGGAGGTTTCTATTTTTCAGGAAGAACAGCCTACAGTATGGGAGTGGCAATGCAATCCTTTCCACACAACTTTGGCAGAGCGTGGTATCCCTGCGTGGATAATTTTATCGATAAAGCCACGTATGACTATTTCATTACGGTTGATAAAGATCTGACCGCGGTCTGTTCCGGAGTACTTGAGGAAACCTTCTGGAATGATGATGGAACAATTACATTCTTCTGGAGTATGAAACAGGAAATCCCAACTTATTTAAGTTCTGTTGCCATCTCTGATTATATAGTCATTCATGATACCATCGGAGGCATGTTGCAGCCAATACCCTCTTCCATCTATGTTTCTCCCCCGGATAGCCTGAAGGGAGTTAACTCATTTAAAAACCTGCCAAAGTATATCGCCCATTTCGAAAAGCTGTTCGGTCCTTACCGTTGGGACAGGATTGGATTTGTTACTGTTCCATTTCAGGGCGGTGCCATGGAACACGCTTCCAATATTGCGGTAAGTCAACGATCGGTGGACGGAACCCTGAGATCGGAAATGTTATTTGTTCATGAATTAGCCCATAGCTGGTTTGGTAACCTGGTAACCTGTCAGCGGGCTGAAGATATGTGGCTTAATGAGGGGTGGGCCAGTTATGCTGAAGCACTTTATATTGAACGGGAATATGGGATCAGTCGCTTTAAGGAGTATGTCCGGAGTAACCATGAAAGTGTGTTGAGAACCACACATATACGGGATGAGGGTTATTTTCCGGTTGCCGGAATCCCTCACAACCTCACCTATAGTGGTACTGTATATAACAAGGGAGCAAGTGTTGCGCATACGTTGCGCGGCTACCTTGGTGATGAGCTGTTTTTTCAGGGGCTGAAGGAGTATTTTAATCA
>CAZXGG010000175.1:0-1787 GCA_964640125.1 uncultured Rikenellaceae bacterium | reverse complement strand
ACCTGCCATACGATGCAATACGCACCCTACTCCTTCAGATACTCTTTCGCTTCCAGCTTGAAGGCATTTAGCGACAAAAGCACATCTTTGAAGAAATAGATGGAGGAGATAAGGATGGCTAGGATGGAAAGAACAAACAGGAAATATCCCCAGACCCGCAAATCGACGGAAAACAGGTTCATGAAGAACAATACCGGGATGATCAGGCTGCTTGCAATAACACTGATAACGATAAATCCTATGGAATTTCTCAGGTATTTGCTGCGCTGATACAGGATGTTGATTTCATGCTGCTTTGCCTCTTTTCTTTTAACGTTCTCTTTATCGAGTTCGGCAACCAGTTGCCTTGCCCGGTCAATGGTCCTGCCAAGCCGGCTGGTGATGGTTAACAGGAGCAATCCAATACCCGAAATCAACGCTACCGGTGTAATGCAGGATTGGAGAAACTGTATGAAGTTCTGAATGTTGTCCATGGTGAGATCCGGATTGAGACATGCAAAATTACTAAAATATTAACGCATTGTGCGGTTTGAATTTCTAATCTGAGGGTATTATCGATGTAGAGGGTGTCTCAAAAGTCAAATTTTTGGTCATCCTGAACCTGATTCAGGATCTCATACGCCTGATTATTAATATGTTGAGATTCTGAAATAAATTCAGAATGACTGTTTTTTAGACTTTTGAGACACCCTCTACGGCATCTATCGAAGTAAAACAACATGGAACTTGTAATTCTATAACATCTTTTTTCCTTTCGAGGATTGTTATATTTGTAAAAAGCAAACCTGAATCATGACGAAGAAGCAACAAAAAACAGCTGAAGCCGGAAATACCGGAGAAGGAATCCGTTCTGATTGCCGCATTCTCCTGGAACTGAGAAGCAGTGGTGGCATTGATATTGAGTTGAACTCCAAGGTAAAAAGCATGTATGGCAAGTCCATAGAAAAGCTCTGCAGGGACGGACTCGCATTTTTTGCTATTCACCATGCACGACTGGTTGTGGATGATAGTGGAGCGCTACCCTTTGTTATCATGGCACGGCTTGAAGCAGCCATCAAACAATGCCTTGATACAGATAAAGAGTTTCTGCCGGAGATTATCCCGGAAAACCGGGATGCTTCGGTAAAAGAGCGATTCAGGTTCTCCCGGCTCTACCTGCCGGGTAACTCTCCCAGAATGATGATTAATGCAGGGATCCACAAACCAAATGGGGTGATCCTTGACCTGGAGGATTCGGTTGCCCCGTCAAAGAAGGAGGAAGCCCGGTACCTGGTACGGAATGCCTTGCGACAGGTGAATTTCTATGGAGCGGAGCGGATGGTCAGAATCAACCAGATCCCGGAAGGATTGGCGGACCTGAAATTCGTTGTGCCCCATAATGTGCAGGTGATCCTTGTTCCGAAATGTGAGGATGCACAGCAGATCAGGGATCTGGAGATGGAGATCGATGTGATAAAAAAATCGGTAAAGCAGAATAACCGGATATTCCTTATGCCCATTTTAGAAAGTGCCCTGGGAATAGAAAAAGCCTATGAAATTGCCTCCTCATCCAACAGCCTTGTGGCAATGGCAATAGGTCTGGAGGATTATACAGCAGATATCGGTACCCGGAGGACCAGGGAAGCGTTGGAATCGTTTTACGCCCGGACACGGCTGGTCAATGCCTGCAAAGCTGCCGGAGTTCAACCCATCGATTCGGTATTCTCTGATGTTGGCGATATGCAGGGATTGCATGATCAGGTAAGGGTCTCAAAGTCGTTGGGATTTGAAGGAATGGGGGCTATCCA
>CAZXGG010000174.1:0-1880 GCA_964640125.1 uncultured Rikenellaceae bacterium | reverse complement strand
GGTCTGTTTCGTATTTCTCGGAGTAAAACCGCCCTTCAACCATTTTCAACCCGAATAACTCCGGGTAATCATACCCCACCCAGCTAACCCGGGTGAGGTCATTCTTTGCATCCGGTTCATCACCCCATTCAAATTCTCCCTGGTCAATAAAAAATGGAACTTTCGATGCGGTTGTTACCTGCAGGATATCAGGATTTGAAAGCAATTTTTCCTTAAAAAAAGGGTATTTCTCCCGGAGTTCCCCCCTGGCTGCTATGAGGATGATCCCGTCTCTTTCAATTCCAAGATCGGCATGCTTAATGTAATCGTATTGTTTGTAAACCATCCAGGTACAAAGGATCAGGATAATGGTGAATGCAAATTGAGTTACAACCAGGATCTGCCGTATCCTTGCTCCCCTCTTGCCTGTTGTTAACAGGTTACGGATAACATCGATCGGTTTGAACCGTGAAAGAAAGATTGCCGGATAGCTTCCCGCAATGAGTGCGGAAAGGACGAGAATTCCTGCAAGCTGCGCAATGAGCATTGGATCAGATAAGTTTAGTGAAAAACCCGATGAAATCCGCGCATTGATCCATTCAATGATCAGATCCGAAACCAGAAGTGAGATATTCAGTGCAATAAATGTCATGAGCAGGGTCTCTCCGTAGAACTGCCTGATCAATGACCCCCGGGAAGCCCCAACCAGTTTTCGTATTCCCACTTCCTTTGTACGGTTCAGGTACCTGGCCGTAGAAAGGTTCATGAAATTGATGCAAGCGATCAGCAGGATAAGAACCGCAAGCAGCGAAGTCATGATGATTCCGGCAATGGTTTTCGCTTCACCATAGAGGTGGAATTTTTTTAATGGTGTTAAGAATTGATGAAAAACGGCATCCGGATCGAAAAGCCCTGCAAAAAATTGTGGTAGCTGTTCACTGATTCTATCAACGGGGGCATTTTCCTTCATCAACAGGTAGGTAAAATATGGATTCCCTTCAAACCGATCGATGTCGTGCCCCAACTCCTTCAGGAATGTAAATGGTATAAGAAAATCGAACGGGTGGCTGGTGTTATCCAATAGGTTTTCAACCAATCCGGTTACCGTAAAATCAAACCTGTCGTTTATCCTGATGATCTTTCCAAGTGGATCTTCTGTATTGAAATATTTGGTTGCAAAATCTTCGGTTACTACTATGGAATAGGGCTGGAGAAGTGCAGTTTCAGGATTGCCCTTAAGCATCGTATACGTAAAGACCTTAAAAATTTGTGGATCTACCGCCAAACCGGTCGTCTCAAGAAATTTCTTTTCAACGTTGTCACTTTTTTGGGGATCATTCGAACCAGGACCTGCATAACTGACCAGTAGTTCGCCCGGCATTCCAATGCGTACAAATTCTTCAATTTCATTAAATCCATCCTTAAGCGCAGGCCCATAAGCCCCCCCTGACCTGTCCGTGGTATAATCAGAATCTCCCGTTGAGAAGGTTTGCCTCACAGTATAAATATTATCTCTCTTCTCGTGAAAATTATCGTATCGAACCTCATGAGTTACCATGATAAGAATGACCGTAGAACAGGATAATCCAAGGGCAAGCCCAATCAGAATGATGAGTGTGTATAACTTCTGTTTCAGAATAATCCGGATAGCCGTAGTGAGGTTATGTTTGAACATCACAGTAAAATTTGTTTCATTTTTCAACAATTCAATTCATATGCCATATTAATTAAGTATCTGTATATTAGGTGTATATCATAAATAAATTACATAAAAATGCAAAAACTGTCCAAGAATGGACAATCGGGTGTCCAGCAGTGGACAGTAATCTTCCCAATTTAATTTATTACCTTTATCATACATGTGAGATTGAATGGATTAGTTGCTATTGGTATAGTATATG
>CAZXGG010000173.1:0-1976 GCA_964640125.1 uncultured Rikenellaceae bacterium | reverse complement strand
ATGAGTAACCACTGGTGTAACCGGTGGTTAAGGTATACAAGAAGATAGCAACCCTACAGGGGTTGAATATTCAAATGTAAGGCATTAGTATTCAACCCCATCCGGGGTTGTGGATAAATATCATCAACATACCCGGCACTTCGCCCCGACAAAATCCTGCCTTCGGCAGGCAAGTGTCGGGGCTTGTACCGGGCTATTCATTATTCAATCCCTCCGGGATTGCGTTCTATATATCCTCCAGACCTTGTACAAAAAAATTAGGCAATCAATTAACCAAATAGATCTTAAAATCTCAAACAAAATCTGTTACCTAAATACTGAAGAAATACACAGCCGGCAGGCTGGTTCCTCGCAGCTTACTTCGGAAACAATAGTCTAGGGCTTGCTCTGGAGTTTAATGCCAATTTTATAATAACTGAGATTTTTCTTATCTTACCTGTATAAATATACCGTTATGGCACGTCCTGTAACATTGTTCACCGGCCAGTGGGCCGACCTTTCTTTTGAAACGATATGTCAAAAAGCCAGCGAATTTGGTTATGATGGGATTGAGATTGCATGCTGGGGTGATCATTTTGAGGTGGATAAAGCCGATTCAGCATACTGTGAGAAAAAACGGGAACTCCTGAAGAAATACAACCTGGAGGTATATTCCATTTCCACACACCTTGTTGGCCAGGCTGTGTGTGACCGGATTGATGAACGGCACAAAAGTATTCTGCCGGAGTACGTGTGGGGAGATGGAGATCCGGAAGGCGTTCGACAACGGGCTGCTGAGGAGGTAATAAAGACCGGACTGGCAGCTAAACGACTGGGGGTGGATGTTGTGAACGGATTTACCGGGAGCTCCATCTGGCACCTGAACTATTCCTTTCCACCAATATCCCCGGACATGATTGAAAAAGGATATCAGGATTTCAGCGATCGATGGACACCCATTATGGATGAGTTTAAAAAGGCGGGTGTCCGGTTTGGATTGGAGGTTCATCCAACTGAGATTGCTTTTGATATTGCCTCTGCTGAAAAAGCCCTCTCGGCTATTCATGATCATCCGGCATTTGGCTTTAACTATGATCCCAGTCATATGGGATACCAGGGCGTAGATTACATTGAATTTATCTACCGGTTTGCAAAAAAGATCTTTCACGTACACATGAAAGATGTCGGATGGTCTCCTTTCCCGACAGAAGCTGGTGTTTTCGGAGGCCATACCAGCTTTGGTGACAGGCGGAGGTTCTGGGATTTCAGAAGCCTTGGAAGGGGAAACATTGAGTTTGAAGAGATCATACGGGCACTGAACAGGATACAGTATACCGGACCGCTCTCAGTTGAGTGGGAAGACAGTGGAATGGACCGGGAAGAAGGGGCAAAGGAATCGTGTGATTTCGTTAGAAGCATTGACTTTAAACCCTCTGATGTGGCATTTGATGCAGCATTTGAGGAGTAAAAGACCCATCTACAGATGAACCTATCAATTGTCATTCCGGTCTATAATGAACTGGAACTGCTGGATGAACTTCATCGACGCACATTCGACGTTGCATCCAGCATAACCGAACAGTTTGAGATCATTTACGTGGATGATGGTTCGGGTGATGGCAGCCTGGACAGGCTGATAACATATCATCAGGAGGATGGGAGAGTAAAAGTTCTATCCCTTTCGAGAAATTTTGGTCACCCGGCAGCTATAACTGCCGGGTTGGAACATGCCAGTGGTGAGTTCATTGCAATGATGGATGGTGATCTGCAGGATCCACCTGAATTGCTTGAGGCAATGTACCAGCAGCTTGTTTCCGGGGAATACGACATCATTAACGGCCGGCGGAAATCGCGGGGGGAAAGAAAAAAGAAGAGACTGATCATCAATCTGTTCCATTATTTTTTCAAACGAATATCGGGTTTGAAGGGGATTGATAATTTTGGAAATTTTTCCATGATAAACCGTGAAGCCCTGGAGGCATTGCTTTCCATGAGGG
>CAZXGG010000172.1:0-1977 GCA_964640125.1 uncultured Rikenellaceae bacterium | reverse complement strand
GAACAATACCTGATGAAAAAAGAGGATGAGGAGATCTTTGTTGTGATTGAGGAAGAGAAGGAGAAGAAGGATGATTGATGAATTATGAGTGACTTTTCCGCCATTCCTGCCTTTCAGACAGGGACGGGCAGGGATTAACGAATTATGAAGGAGGGCATAGGGCTAACCTTCTCCGCCAGTCGGCGGATTCGGTTGACAGAGCATGGGGCAGAGAGCATAGGGAAGATAATAAAGCACAGAGTACTGCCATAGGTATCCCTACGGGAAGAGTTCGACAATGAGACTGCGAGATCCGCCCCTTAGCCAATCGAAAATTCATCGGAAATCCACGCAATGAAGGGGGTGTATCAAAAGTCAAAAAAATCGTCATTCTGTCCGCCATCGGCGGATCAGAATCTTAATATGTTGTTAATCAGGATTATAAGATCCTGAAACAAGTTCAGGATGACCAGGAAATTGGCTTTTGAGACAGCCCCTACTCTTCCTGCAGGAACGGATAGGTATAATCTTCGGGAGGGAGAAAACACTCCTTGATCGTCCTTGGTGAAACCCAGCGCTGTAAATTCAATAATGATCCGGCTTTGTCATTTGTACCCGAGCGTCTGGCTCCTCCAAACGGTTGATGACCAACAACCGCTCCGGTAGGTTTATCATTGATATAGAAATTTCCGGCTGCATTTACAAGCTTCTTTGATCCCAGCTCAATCGCCTCCCGATCCTGTGCAAAAAGTGCTCCGGTAAGCCCGTAAATGGAGGTGCGGTCCAGCAGATCCATGGTCTCTTCGAATTTATCCTCTTCATAGATGTAAATGGTTACGATCGGGCCGAACAGCTCTTCAATCATCGTCACATAACAGGGATTTTTTGTCAGGATAATGGTCGGCTCGATAAAATAACCGCTGGATTTATCATACTTCCCACCAAAAATGATCTCTGTATCGGAATCTTTCCTGGCATTTTCAATGTATCCCACCAGTTTATCAAACGATTTCTCATCGATAACCGCATTCACGAAGTTTGAAAAATCTTCCACACCACCCATTTTTATTGAGCTAAGGTGTCCGGACACCAGCTCCTTAATGCGTGGCCACAGGTTATCGGGAATGTATGCCCTGGAGAGGGCGGAGCATTTTTGTCCCTGGTATTCGAATCCTCCGCGTGTGATTGCGGTGGCTACCTGTTCCGGTTTGGCCGACCGGTGTACCATGGCAAAGTCCTTACCGCCGGTTTCACCGACAATCCTCGGATAGGTACGGTAGTGATGAATGTTTTCTCCCATGGTTTTCCAGATGGTATCGAAAACATCCGTTGATCCGGTGAAGTGTATCCCGGCAAAATCGCGGTGTGAAAAGACTTCAGCACCTGCATCGGGACCGGATACGAGAACCAGGTTGATCACCCCGTCAGGTAATCCTGCTTCCCTGAAAACCTCCATGAGGACCTGTGCAGAATAGACCTGGTTGTTTGATGGTTTCCACACCACCGTATTCCCCATCATTGCAGGGGCAGTGGGTAAATTGGCAGCGATGGATGTAAAATTAAACGGGGTAAGTGCGAAAATAAATCCTTCCAGTGGCCGCTGCTCCAGCCTGTTCCAGGTATTCGGAAACGATTTGGGCTGGTTCATGTAAATTTCGGTCATGTATTGAACATTGTAGCGGAAAAAGTCGATGCTTTCACAGGCAGCATCGATCTCTGCCTGAAAAGCCGTTTTTGACTGTCCCAGCATTGTCGCAGCATTGATCCTGCTTCGGTAGGGACCGGAAAGCAGTCCGGCTGCTTTCAGAAAGATCGATGCCCGTGCTCTCCAGGACATGCCTGCCCAGGCAGGCTTTGCTTTCAAAGCGGCTTCAATGGCCATTTTAACGTGCTTCCGGTCACCCTTGTGGTAATGACCCAGAAGGTGTTTGTGATCGTGGGGTGGGTGTATTGGAACAAGAATTCCCGTCTTAACCTCCTTCCCATCAATTATCATGG
>CAZXGG010000171.1:0-2159 GCA_964640125.1 uncultured Rikenellaceae bacterium | reverse complement strand
CCATATTTTATGCGGCAACCGGATCAGGTGGATTATGGAAAACCGTGAACAACGGAATCTCTTTTGAACCCATTTTTGATTTAGAAAAGGTAATATCCATTGGTGATGTGGCTGTTACTCCTTCCAATCCGGACATCGTGTGGGTGGGAACAGGAGAAGCCAACAACTCCCGCAGTACCTACTGGGGCGATGGTGTATACAAATCCACCGATGCCGGGAAAACCTGGAAAAACCTGGGATTGAAAGAATCCCATCACATCGGAAGGATACTCATTCATCCGGAAAATCCGGAAATTGTATACATTGCCGCCCTGGGACACCTCTATTCGGAAAATCCCGAGCGAGGACTTTATAAGACAATCGATGGTGGAGAAACCTGGGATCTGGTGCTTGACGTTAAAGACCACAGGAAAAATATCGGGGTGGTTGATGTTGCCATGGATCCATCCAATCCGGAAATATTAATTGCAGCAGCCTATGATAAAGTACGCAAACCCTGGACATTTAATCCCGGTGGTCCGGGCAGTGGATTGTACAAAACAACCGATGGGGGAAAGACCTGGAAAAAACTGGAAGAGGGGCTCCCAACCGGGATGCTGGGTAAAATCGGACTCGAAATTTCAGTAAGTAATCCGGATGTCGTCTATGCCAACATTGAGAATTGTAATGTTCCTGGCGTAAGCGACGAAGAGCGATACAAGGAGTTGCTGGAGGGTCGCCCGGAAAGTGGTAAGATGGTGGGTGATGAAGTGTACCGGTCCGATGACAAGGGGGAAACCTGGAGGAAAGTGAGCCCTGAAGATGAAGAGATCGGTGGCGGACCGGCTTACTATTACCAGCAGGTACGGATTGATCCTAAGGATGAAGAGCATGTATACATTGTCGGTGTCCGGATGTGGGAAACAAAAGACGGTGGAAAAACATGGGAAAGACCATTCCGGTTCGGAGGAGATAACCATGCCATGTGGATCGATCCCACAAATCCCAAACACATGCTGCTCGGTTATGATCACGGCATGGGGATTACTTACGATGCCGGTGAGCAGTGGTACCATCCCGACAACCTTCCCCTGGCCCAGTTTTATGCCGTAGGTATCGACATGGAATATCCATATAACGTCTATGGTGGATTACAGGATAACGGATCAGTCAGGGGCCCCAGTACAAAAAGGAACGGTGGGAATATACTTTTCGAAGACTGGAAAAGTACAGGGGGAGGTGATGGCATGTACAATGAGGTGGATCCAGAAGATAGCCGCTGGCTCTATAATGAATCACAGTTTGGCCCCCTGACACGGATCGATCAGAAGACCGGTGAGCGCAAAAGTGTAGCTTACAGGGAGAGGGAATTGCGGTTTAACTGGAATGCACCCGTTGTGATCTCACCCCACAACAGTGATGTCATTTACCATGGAGCAAACAAAGTGCTGAAATCAACATTCCGGGGTGAAAAATGGGAGGTGATAAGTCCCGACCTTACCACCGCCGATTCAGCAAAGATTGTCGGTACCGGGAATATCCAGTATTGTACTATCACCACAATTTCTGAATCACCGGTGGTTGAGGGTGTAATCTGGGTTGGAACCGATGACGGCAATGTACAGTTGACAAAAGATGGCGGAAAAAACTGGACCCTGTTAAATAAAAATATCAAAGGGAATCCGGGGTACTGGGTCAGCCGGGTGGAAGCATCCCATTTCGATCCGGCAACGGCTTATGTAACCTATACTGGTTACCGTCGTGACGATTTCCGCGCGTTCATCTTTAAAACAACCGATTATGGTGAAACCTGGACTTCCATTGGATCCAACCTGCCCGATGAACCGATCAATGTTGTTCGTGAAGACCTGGTTAATCAAAACCTGCTCTTCGTTGGAACTGAAATGGCCGTTTATGTATCCCTCAATGGTGGCAAAACCTGGACAAAGATGAAAGGTGATATGCCAACCAATGCGGTGTACGATATGAAGATCCATCCCAGAGAGAAGGAGTTAATCGTCGCCACACATGGCCGCGGGATCTTTATCACCGATATCTCCCCGTTGCAGGAACTCTCTTCAAAAGTACTGGAAAGCAAAGCCCATCTGTTTGGCATTACAACAACGGTCCAGTGGGTCGCTCTTGAGGATAACCACGCAAGTTATATTAACTATGACGGT
>CAZXGG010000170.1:0-2187 GCA_964640125.1 uncultured Rikenellaceae bacterium | reverse complement strand
GTCCGGCTAAGCAGCTCCGGCTTCAGCTTCATATCCCGGAATGTTTTGGCATACATCCTTCCGGGAACGACAATCGAAATATATTGGTCTGAAGCGGTAACGTTAAAGAAGATACAGGTCCCGACCGTGGATGCAACCAGTGCAGTGGTGGATTTTACATATTTAATAACACTCTGTGTGATTCTCATTAATAAACCGGCTGATTCCATTACCCCGCCAAATACCATGGCAGCAATGATCAGCCATATCGTGTTCAGCATGCCGGCCATTCCCCGGGTGGCCAGCAGTTCATTGACCGACTCGTTTGCCGTATGAATTTCCACCGGGCCAAACATCGATTGCATCAGGACAATGTAACTCGACTTGATATAACTGCCATCAATCCCCGAAACCTGGTTAATAATCTGGGGTTGAAAAAAAATGGCGAAAATTCCACCGAGCAGAGTGCCTGCAAGAAGGGCAGGAAGAGGAGGTACCTTACGGATAATGATTGCGATCAGAAATACCGGAACAATGAAAAGCCAGGGAGTGATGTTGAAGGAGGATTCAATCGCTGACAAAACACTTTCAATATCACCCGGTGTTGATTTAAAATTATAGGTAAATCCCATAATCAGAAAGATAATCATGGTAATGATTATGGAGGGCCCCGTGGTGATTACCATATACCGGATGTGCGTAAACAGGTCTGTACCCGCCATGGCTGGAGCAAGGTTCGTTGTGTCGGACATGGGAGACATCTTATCACCAAAATAGGCACCTGAAATGATGGCTCCGGCTACAATCCCCTCACGGATACCCATCGCACTCCCGATTCCAAGGAGGGCGATCCCGATGGTAGCTACCGTCGACCATGAGCTGCCCGTGGCGAGTGAGACAATAGCGCAGATAACCACGGCAGCAAAAAGAAATATGGTAGGATTTAAAATCTTCAGTCCATAATAGACCAGTGCCGGAACAACACCACTGATCATCCAGGTGCCAGCCAGTGACCCGATCAGGAAGAGTATCAGAATGGAAGGCATGGCAGATCCGATACTTTTCACAATGCCGTCTCGAACCGAATTCCAGGAATAACCAAGTCTCCATGCTATGATCCCCGCTACCATAGCAGCTAATATCAACGCCATCTGATTCGCACCACCCAGCGTATCATCTGCAAAAAACTTAACATTCAGGGTAAGAAACAGAATTAAAAACAGGATCGGAATTAACGCTTGAAATAATGTGGGTTTTTTTATGGTGGACATGGTAAATAACGACTCATAAAAATTAAGCACACAATATACATAATAAATGGCTATCTTTGCCCTATAGATTTAACTCAATTTTTTACGGGTATGTTTTTGAAATTGATATTGCTTGCAACCATCATAATAGCCCTTTCGCTTATCGGTCTTTCCATAAGCATGCTGGTAAAGAAAGGCGGCAAATTCCCTTCCGGCTCAGTAGGAAAAAACAAGGAGATGAAAGCACGAGGGATCACCTGTGTACGACACGACGAACTCAAATGCTACCGCGAAGAAAAAGAGAAACGAATGTGCGGGTGTGAAATATAACGCTCCGCCCTGCAGATCGTGTTTATTGAAACAGGGGCGTAGAGACGCGATTAATCGCGTCTCTACATTGCGTGGATTTCCGATGCATTATGGTTTTGCATTAGACAGGGCCCGCCCCGTGAAATAATTCATTGAATTGAATATTCGTGACCGCAAATCAATATTTCACAGGGCAGGCGTCGCATTTCACGTGGCAAGCTCTCACCACTTACCACTAATAATCCGTATCCCATACCTGTTCACTCTTCGCCCGCCGAATCCGCCATTTCGGCGGAGAAGGCGGGGTTCACTGTTCACAGCTCACTCACAACTCATCCCCAAACTTATCTACTTATAACATATCAACTTATAACAAACTTTTATCCTTCCTGCCCTGCCGGTTTACCTGCCGGAGGCATGGCAGGCAGGGAGGCATGGCAGACAGGCAGTACGAGGGAATTCTTCCTTCGCCTTCTTGTCCTCCGTAGCCTTCTTTGACCACCATAGTCTTGACGAAGGTGGTGGCGAAGGAGGAAGCCTCAGCCTTAGCCTTGTTTTAATTCAATTAAGTCATTTCAGACATTTTAGACATTTTAGGCATTTTAGGCATTTTAGGCATTTTAGGCATTTTAGGCATTTTAGGCATTTT
>CAZXGG010000169.1:0-2333 GCA_964640125.1 uncultured Rikenellaceae bacterium | reverse complement strand
ACATGCAGTGCCGATATCAGACTCACTGCCGGTGTTCCGAAATAGGAGGGTTTTCTTGCTTCATAGGCTTCCATGATCGGCAACCAGTTATTCCAGTCGGCATAATAATTCCCAGCGGGTGTTTTCCTTCCCAGGAATGTCTCTATCGCCCGCCGGGAAGCAACAAGAAGTGCAAGTCCGGGAGGCACACCAATGGCTTTTTGTGAAGCGGTTAACACCACATCAATACCCCACTCTTCCTGTCTTATCTCTTCTCCTGCAACGGAACATACACCATCCAGAATAGTAAGGGTTCCGTATTTACGGCCCAGTTGACCCATCGGTTCAGGATTTACCTTAACGGCTGTGGATGTGTCTACATGGGTAAATGTCAGCAACTTATATTTTCCCCGCTGAAGTTCATTCTCAATTTCCACAACATCCGGCACTTCACCCGGTTGGGATGACAACAGGGTTACGCTGGCACCGTATCGTTTCAATAATTCAGCATACCGTTCGCCGAAATAACCGGTTGAGATAACCAGGGCAGCATCTCCCTCTTCAACCAAATTTGAGGCAGCCATATCCATGGCAAGGGTCCCGGACCCGGACATGATAAATGGTTGACCGGATGGTGCGAGCCATACATCTCTCATCTTTTCCAGTGCAGACCCGAACAGTTCAATAAAATCGGGATCAACATGACTGGTACCGGGAATCCCCATAGCCAGAATGACATCAGGATCGAATTCTATAGGTCCTGGAATCATCAGAAGTGGGCGATCTTTCATTCGTTTAAGGATTGAATTTTAGGATTCCTGCTTCAGCAAGCAATCGTTTTAATTCGTTTTTTTGTTTCTGATCAAGGGGCAATAAAGGTTCTCTTGCGGGTCCGCCATACATACCGAGCATATCCATTGCCTCTTTCAAAGCCGGAATACCCCACTTTCTGGTTATGGTACTATTCAACGGGATCAGTTTGATCTGCAATTGTTTTGCCTGTTCCATCTCCCCGTCAAGGAACATCCTGTGAAGGTCAATACACATCTGTGGTAACAAGTTAGCCAGTGCAAGTATTCCACCGGTTGCTCCAACAGTCAGAGCCGGAAGAAAAAAACCTGCACCTCCCGCAATGATCCGGAAATCTTCACCGCACATCCTGTGAATAGCTCCTAACTTTGTGACATTTCCTCCGGAATCCTTCAATCCGATGATATTGGGGTGCCGGGAGATCTCATGAATGGTTTCTGCATCCATATCGATCCCCGTATTTGCCGGCATATTATAGATCACGACCGGTATTGAAGAGGCATCTGCTACCCGTTTATAGTGATTCACCAGAGCCGTCTGGTTCATGGCATTTTTATAATAAGAGGGATTCAGTACCAGGGCAACATCTGCTCCCACTTCCGCCGCTTTACCGGTAAGTTCTATGGTTTCTCTGGTCGACTGGCATCCGGTTCCGGCCATGAACAGCTTTCCTTTCGGGATGGCTGCCCTTGCTGTTTCCAACACGGTAATCCTCTCTTTTTCAGAAAGCATAACAAGTTCCCCGTTCGAACCAAGCATGAGATACCCGGTAAGCTCAAACGGATTAAGGAAATTGATATTCTCCCGGATCATTCTCAAATAAAGTCCTCCATGTTGATCAAATGGAGTTGGAACAGGTGGGATGATCCCATTGAATGGTAACATGGTTCAATCTTTTCAAAGATAGAGGTAAAGATAGAATAAAATTCACTGTTCCCCTTATAATTAATATTCAGATTACTGTAGGTCAGTTCTTAAATAGTTGCTATTATTTCGAATCTTTAGTAAAAAGAGTAACTTTATCATTTAATTTTTTAAAGAGAAGAGATGTAGTGTTAGAGAACACGAAAGGAAACAACAATAAAGTAACAACCAAAATCCATACAGATGAAAACAAGAGCTTTATTTCTGGTCTTAGTATGCCTGATAATTGGTCTGTCGGCTTGCGATTACGGCCTGATAACCGACACAATCTATGGCAACGGACATGTAGTCAGTAAAATACGAAAGGTTCACGGTTTTGACGGCATAAAGGTTAGCAGTGGAATTGATGTTTACATAAAACAGGGGGATGCGGAAAACCTGAAAGTTGAAGCCGATGAGAACCTGCATGAAGTGATCAGGACGGAAGTAAAGAATAACACCCTCTATATTTACACCGATGAGAATATTCGTCGTGCTAAAGCAAAAAGGGTATATGTTCTTTATAAAAACCTGAACCGTATTAAAATTACCAGTTCGGGCGATCTGGAAGGTGTCAATACCCTGGAGACTGAAAACCTTGATATTTCTCTCAGCAGTGCCGGTGATCTGGACCTTGATAT
>CAZXGG010000168.1:0-2350 GCA_964640125.1 uncultured Rikenellaceae bacterium | reverse complement strand
ATCATCGTCATCATAACATCCCTTATCTCCATTGCTGCCTTCCGCAGCGATGAGCTGATGTCGCGACTGCTTCTCAACCCCTACAAGGTGTACCACAACCGGGAGTGGTACCGCATTATCACCCATGGGTTTGTCCATGCCGACTGGTATCACCTGATCATCAACATGATCGTGCTCTATTCATTCGGCATTGCCGTCGAGAATTACTTCAGTCAACTGGAATCGGCAGGGTATATTGCTCATCCACGCATCAGTTACCTGGTGCTCTATTTTGCAGCCATCGTGATCTCTTCGGTAACGACGCTCTGGAAGCACCGGGACAACAGCTTGTATAACTCGGTCGGTGCATCGGGAGCCGTCTCAGCTGTGGTTTTCACCAGCATCTTCTTCGGGCCGATGAACCGGTTGCTCTTCTATTTCATTCCCCTGCCGGGGATCCTGGGCGGGGTGATATACCTGGTTTATTCGCATTACATGAGCAGGCGTGGAAAAGACAACATCAACCACGATGCGCATTTTATCGGCGCCGTTTTCGGCTTTATCTTTCCCCTGTTTCTGGATATCCACCTGATACAGATCTTCTTTCAGCAGCTGGGATTGGGGTAGGGCAATCATGAATTGTTAGTGAAGAATATAAAGAGCTATAAAAAATATGGGATTATTTTTGCTTAAATAAATATAGATTCTCTATTGGAGAGCGACTCTCCGAGTCGCTTCTCCCGCCATCGGCGGGAGTTTGAAAAGCGCTCTGGAGAGCACAAACGACTTGAAAAGTCGTTCTCCAAAAGCAAAGTAATTTCCCAGATATATTCAAAATGTTTGGACACTTCATTTATAAGTAGCAACTTGAGTTAATTATTCAACCCCTTCAGGGTTGTTTGGTTGGAGGTGTGTTACCACCGGTTGCACCGGTGGTTATTCATTGTTCAATCCTTTCAGGATTGTTTATTTATTGTTGGATTACAACCGGTTGTACCGGCGGTTATTACCTTCAGTGAGCTCCGCTTCGCTCCGGTTCACAGTTTAATCCCGTTGGGATTGATAAGAGGTTCGTGTAATTAGGGGGTGTATCAAAAGTCCAAAAAATCGTCATTCTGAATTTATTTCAGAATCTTAATCTATTGTTAATCAGAATTATGAGATCCTGAAACAAGTTCAGGATGACTGAAAAATCGACTTTTGATACAACCCCTACTCATTGTTCAACCCGATGGGGTTGAAAGGATGAAAACCATTTATGGGTTCTTTTAAAGTCCAAAAATGTATATTTATAAACTATAAAAAGTTCTGCAAAGCAGAACAACAAAAATAAGTTCTACGAAGTAGAACAACAATGAGTAACCCCGTACGAAGTGCGGGGTAGAAGCAGGAAATAAACCCAACCCTGAAGGGGTTGAATACAAAACCTTTGAAATCCATGAACAAAGCCATATTTCTTGACAGGGACGGGGTAATAAACCGGAGCGATGACACCTATTATATCCATCGCCCGCAGGATTTTGTTATCAATGAAGGGGTGGTTGACGCACTGCTGGAGCTGCAGAAGAGGGGATACCTGCTGATCGTCATCACGAACCAGGGAGGGATCTCCAGGGGAATCTACACCCATCAGGATGTGGAGCGACTGCACCGGATCATGCTGGATGAGTTTGAACGCAACGGAGTCAGGATCGAAGAGATCTATTACTGCCCGCACCATCCCGAGCTGGAAGAGTGTCTTTGCCACAAACCCCGGTCATTGATGCTCGAAAAGGCGCTTGCCAGGTTTCAGGTTCATCCCGGGAACGCCCATTTTATCGGCGACAGCGAACGGGATGTGGAGGCAGCCCACAGAGCAGGTGTCCATCCCGTAAAGGTGGATTGCAACCAGGATTTGCGATCGCTGCTGGGGAGGTTTTAGGAAAATGAGAATAGTTCAGAGTTAAAAGACGATGAGAGGGGGAGACGATGAGTCTGGGTGATGAGGTGACGGGGAGTCTATGAGACGATCCGCCTTCTCCGCCAGCCATGTGAAATAATGCCTTGCATTAGCATTCCGTCCGGAGTTACCGCTATTTCACATGGCCAAAGGGGGATATTTGTTCCTTTCCCCGTATGGTCATGCACATATATATATCCCCCTTGTGTGATGGTTATGAGGGAAGGAGAAGGGGGGTGCGGTGGTTTTTAACGTTGGCAGGGGGATGAATACGCCTGGTAGTTAAATACCAAAATCCGTTAATTTATTAGACATTACATGTTGGGAAAACGAAATCATTCGACCAGCATTCCTGCATGTTTTTTTTTAAACCCGCGTGTAGAGACGCCATGCATGGCGTCTCTACAGCAATTGAAAAATTCCTGTATAACG
>CAZXGG010000167.1:0-2419 GCA_964640125.1 uncultured Rikenellaceae bacterium | reverse complement strand
GGTGCTGGGTAAAAAATGAGAGGGGGTGACGGAGTGACTGAGGGACGAAGCGGGAAGACTGTAAGGGGTGAGTAAAATTTGGTGCGGGATAATGCAAAGAAAATGTCGAATATCGAATAAGTAATAATGAATCTTGAAGTAAAACCGATTTGACTGAGAAGGCATCCCGTAGGGATAGAAAGGCAATAGGCAGCCATTTTAATGGCTGTAATGAAGTAATGATAAATATAACGTCCCGTAAGGGACTGAAAGAAGGGAGGGTGAGATCCTCCTTCGTCAAGACTACGGAGGACAAGGGTGAGAAGTGAGTGAGAGGTTGGAAGATTGCCACCCCAATTAACTTGTTGACTATTAACAATTAACCGTTATTGGTAAATTGTATTCTCAATTTTAAAGGTCGTACATTTCTTTAATCGATAGCGGGAGGTTTATTCCTCCGGGCGTGTCTAAAAATTTTTCAGCATCTGTTTTATTTTATCCGCATTTTCTTCCACCGGCAGGGTTCCGTCCAGCCAGTGGATGGTTATTCCTCTTTTTTCCATCCCTCGGAACCAGGTCATCTGTCTTTTGGCAAACTGATGAATGGCAGTTTCCAGTTTCTTCATCATCTCTTCGTATGAATATTCACCCAGAAGGTGCCGGGTAATAAACTTATATTCCAGTCCATAATAGATCAGGATGGAGGGAGGGATTCCGGAGTCGAGCAGGTTTCTAACCTCTCCTATCATACCTCCATCCATTCGCCTGACAAGTCGTTCGGATATCCTTTCCCTTCTGGTCTCACGATCCAGAGTAATTCCGAAGACGACAGGCAGGATGTGTGGAAAATCATGTTCTGTTTCCGGATGATCAGCATAATACTGTTCGATCTCAATCGCCCGAATCAATCTTTTCCTGGTGCTGGTATCCGTCACGTTATGCAGCGGTTTAAAGGAAGAAAGCATGGAGGTTAGTTCCTTCATTGATTTCCCTTCCAGACTTTTTCTCAGCTGGTAATCGGGTGGTACGTTAATTAATCGGTAAGCCCTCAGAATCCCTTCCAGGTACATTCCCGATCCGCCACACAGGATGGGCATGTTACCACGTGCTGTCACCTGCCGGAAAACCGGGATAAAATCTTTCTGGTATTCATACAGGTTGTATTTGTAACCTGCATCCACAATATCGATCAGGTGTACCGGTATAGATCGGTTGTGAACCCTGTAATCGGCATAATCCTTTCCGGTACCCAGGTCCATACCACGATACACCTGGCGGGAATCGGCGCTGATGATTTCACCCCCTATTCCGGATGCCAGGAGGGAGGCTAACCTGGTTTTCCCGGAAGCTGTGGGTCCCAGGATACAAATGAGGTTACAGGAGGTTTCGATGTTGTTTCTGCAGGGAACCATTGAACGGATGTTGCTTTTTGGTAAAAGGAGTTATATAAAAATAATTAAATTTGTTGAACTTAATGTAACAGGAGCCAGATGGATCTTATCGAATTTTTCCAGCGAGCAAAGAATTTTATTACCAGTCCGGTTGAAGAATGGCAGGTTATTAAAGAAGAGCAGGCTAGCCGATCGGGAGTTGTCAGGAATTACGTGCTGCCCTTTATCTTCTTACTGGCAATAACCACCTTCCTTGGGATTTTCCTGTTCAGAAATTATGTAACAATCAGTATCATGGTACTTGGTGCGGTGGTCAATTCGCTCGGGGCTTTTCTATCCATTTACATATCAGCATATATCATCAATGAACTGGCACCCAGGTTTGAATCAAAAAAGGACTTTATATCGTCCTTTAAACTGGCAACCTACTCTTATACAGCTTTATTCATTACCCATTCCATCGCCAGCCTGCTCTTACCACTCTTTTTTATTGTCATTTTTGGTCTCTATTCCGTATATATCTTATGGATGGGTTTGGGTCCGATGATGGAAACACCGAAAGAGAGCCGGTTAATCTACGGGATCATCTGTTCCATTACAATCCTGGTTGTATATGTATTATTGAATACAGGTCTTGGAGCACTCTCAACCAGCCTGTTTGTCTCCTATGGTATGAATACCCTTACCTGACCAGTTTGTGGTTATCCTAAGGTTCCGGTCTGCTCTGTACGACTTACCTTGAAAAAAACGGAAATTCAATGAGTGTTAACATCTCCATAAAAAACCGAAAAGCTTACCATGATTACTCCATCCTGGAGAAATTCACTGCAGGAATCCAGCTGACCGGTACTGAAATCAAATCAATCCGTCTGGGTAAGGTCAGCCTGACTGATGCTTACTGCTTTTTCATCGATCATGAATTGTGGGTTCGCGGGATACACATTGCCGAATACGCCTGGGGGAGTTACAACAACCACATTCCCAACAGGGACAGAAAATTGTTGTTGAACAAGAAGGAATTGCTGAAGCTGAAGAGAAAAGTAACGGAG
>CAZXGG010000166.1:0-2662 GCA_964640125.1 uncultured Rikenellaceae bacterium | reverse complement strand
TAAATGTTAAATTAGACTATTTTAATACCAGTTCCTCAAAAGTACTTTTAAAGATCTTCAGAAAACTGGAATTGATTACTGAAGCAGAGAAACAAGTTGAAGTGAATTGGTACTACGAGATTGGTGATTGGGATATGAAAGATTGTGGCCTCGATTATGAAGCCATTGTGAATGTACCCTTTAAATTAATTGAAGTTCCGGAATAATTACCGTCCCCCCGGCAGCTTTCCCCTTTCGATGCATAAACAGGCTACCTTGCCCGTAAACTGGATGACGAGGTGGTACCAAACCGGTACGCCACCTCTCCCCGGATCAGGAAAAATTTATCATTCTTGCTGGAGTGACCGGGGGAATATCCCTCCAGGTAATCACTTCCGGTAAAAGTGAATTCAACCTCAGCTCCAATAGATATAGCACGATGAAAATTGTATTTAAACCCGGTACCAATGGGTACTATCCAGGTATACTTCTTGAATTCTTCTTCCGGTAAATCGTCTGCCGGCCTGGGATCGAAATAGATTCCCCCTATTCCGGCAAAGAGATATACCCAGTATTTTCGAAGATCCATATCCAATCCCCGGGAATTATATCCGGGCAGATCTTTCTTTGCCCTGAAAATCTCGTATTCAACACGAAGTGAGGGAGCAACCAGAAGCGTGGTAGAACTGAATACTGTTACCGTGTCACGCCTGTCGATTCCTGAGATCTGTCCTGCTGCAACCTGAAATTTTGCAGCAGCATATTGATGAAATTTATACCTCAGCGATACGGAACCAACAGGACTTATCTTCCACCGATTCAGGTCATTGAAGGCAACATGTATGCCTCCACCCAATTCAGTTTCCCACCAGTAATAACGCCAATTTTGCCCTTGAACCAATAAAACGGTTGTAACAAAACAGATGAACCCTAGCAATGCTTTCTTCATAAAACCCTGATTTTGTGAATCTTTAACGATGATAAAAGGAGGTTTATTGCAGGAAGATAACAGTTTCTGGTTTACAATGGCACTGAACAAATAAAATTTTACTATTAACCAATAACTTATAACTATTAACCAATAACTTATAACTATTACCCTTTTTCACCTTGTCTTACCTCCTCTACTTCTTCACAAGACTGTACAGAAAGGCAATCTCCTCCTTCCACCTGCTGTCATCCGGCGTTTCCAGGATCAATGGGATGTTTTCAAACCGTTCATCCCTCATGATCCGTTCAAAAGGTGCATTGCCAAGAAGCCCTTTACCCAATACCTCATGCCGGTCAACCCGGGTGCCAGCACCTTTCTTTGAATCATTCAGGTGCATCCCCCGTAGATAGTGAAACCCGATGGTCTCCTCAAACTCCCTGAATACAGTGTCAAACCCCTCCTGTGATTTCAGATCGTATCCTGCAGCGAAGGCATGGGCTGTATCAATACAAACACCCACCCTGTCTTTATCTTCGACATGTTCGATAATGAAACGGATCTGTTCAAATTGGTGTCCCAGGTTGCTTCCCTGCCCGGCAGTGTTTTCAATAACTGCTGTAACTCCTTTTGTTTGTTCAAGTGTGATATTGACCGATTCGGCAATGGTCTTCAAACAGGTTTCCTCATCGATCTTGTTGAGGTGACTCCCGGGATGAAAATTCAGCCTGTCCAATCCCAGTTGTTCACAGCGCTGCATCTCATCAAGAAACGCTGCTCTTGATTTTTCCAGTCCCTCTTTTTCAGGATGCCCAAGATTGATCAGGTAACTGTCGTGTGGCAAAATATGATGTGGGAGAAAATCATACTTCTCACAATTTCCCCGGAATTTTTTAATGCTCTCTCTGGTTAACGGTTTTGCTACCCATTGTCTCTGATTCTTTGTAAACAGAGCAAAAGCTTTAGCCCCAATGTCATGAGCGTGCAAAGGAGCATTTTCTACCCCGCCGGAAGCACTCACATGAGCACCAATGTATTTCATATGCAAAATCCTCTGGTCAAATAAATTTCAAAAGTACCATTTTATTCAATAAAAAACAGGGGCAAGCACAAACTCTGCCCCTGTCAAAACAAAAATATATTGGATTGATGCCCTGGAATTATCCGGGGACATCAACGCATCAAAACGGTTTCAGGAAAGCCATTGATACGCTAAGTTTTATGCACTGGCCTCCTATTTGGAAAGCTTGTTGAACTGAATGTTTATAGTTAATAACAGCACCCCTCCGGCAGGTAATTGAAATAATTCCGAAGGTACAGGTAGGTTAGCTATCGTACCCGAAAAACTGTTTGTACCCTCATCAAAATTGGTAACCAGTAATGCCAAAGACGCCGTTACTGCGGGAGGACTTAAATTCAGTGTCAGGATTGTCCTCTCATCATTAATGTCCCAGGTTCCGGCTTTCAACTCATTGGCCTCACCAATGCATACAAAATAGATCTCATTGCTCTTCCTCAGTTCTACAGCCGAATTCATCACGTTATCACAGGGGCTGTTACCAAACATGCCCTGACCGATAGCCTGGTACACATCTGTACCTGCTGGAGCAATAAGCTCCTCTTGATACATCAGATTCTCAGCCAGTGTTGCAGAAACGAAAGCGTAGGTCCCAACCAGGGAATCCACTTTGGTCTCATCCTCTTCACACGATGTGATCAATACCAGGCCAAAAGAGAAAACAAGAAGTGACAGAA
>CAZXGG010000165.1:0-2749 GCA_964640125.1 uncultured Rikenellaceae bacterium | reverse complement strand
TCCGGGTTTGATAAGTTTTATCTTTGTTTCAGAAAACAAACCGACCCTTCTCCTTGGCTGATTCGACCAGATATGTAGAGACTCCCTTGATGAAGCAGTACAACAACATCAAGCGGAAACACCCGGATGCCATTCTGCTGTTCCGGGTGGGTGATTTTTATGAAACGTTTGGTGAGGATGCGATTAAAGCTTCGGAGATTCTGGGGATCACCCTGACCCGGCGTGCCAATGGAGCGGCATCATTTGTTGAACTGGCAGGTTTCCCGCACCATGCGCTGGATACATACCTTCCCAAACTGGTCAGAGCTGGCCAGCGGGTTGCCATTTGCGATCAACTCGAAGATCCGAAAATGACAAAAAAAATCGTGAAACGGGGGATCACCGAACTGGTTACACCCGGAGTCTCCCTGAACGACAATGTGCTGGATCATAAAGAGAACAATTTCCTGGCAGCTGTCCATATTGACCACCAGATTTGCGGAATTGCCTTTCTCGATATTTCAACCGGTGAGTTTCTGACAGCTGAGGGGAACCATGAATACATCGATCAATTGTTGAGTAGCTTTAATCCCAAAGAGGTTCTGCTTGAAAAAAGCCGGAAAAATGAATTTTTGGATCTCTTCGGGACACGATATTATACCTACAAACTGGATGACTGGATCTTTACCAATGAATCAGCCAGTGAAAGACTGCTGAAGCATTTTAGTACAACATCCCTGAAGGGTTTTGGTGTTCAGGGATTGCAGTACGGGATCATTGCTGCCGGAGCTATCATGCACTATCTTGACCTTACACAGCACGATCAGGTAGGACACATCTCAACGATCTCCCGGATCGAGGAAAATCACTACGTGTGGCTGGATAAATTTACCATCCGAAACCTGGAACTGTTTTATACCTGGAATGAGGGAGCCAAAACCCTGATTGATGTCTTGGATAAGACCATCTCCCCGATGGGAGGTCGATTGCTAAAACGCTGGATATCACTTCCCCTGAAAGAGATAAAACCCATCACTGAACGTCACGATATCGTTGAGTATTTCATACAGAATCCGGAATCCAAAGATCGAATCGAGGAACTGGTTACAGTGATCGGTGACCTGGAACGGGTTATATCAAAAGTGGCAGTTAACCGGATTAACCCCCGTGAAGTTGTTCAACTGAAAAAAGCACTGGAAGCCATTGAACCGATAAAAGATGCCTGTAAAAAAAGCGGATGCAAACCCTTGAAATTATTGTCTGAACAACTGGATACCTGTAAACATGTCCGGGACCGGATCGGAAAGGAGATCAATCCGGACCCACCGGTACAGGTAAACCGGGGTAATGTCGTTGCAAAGGGAGTATCCAAAGAACTGGATGAATTGCGGGATATCCTTTATTCCGGAAAGGATTACCTGGTAAAACTGCAGCAACGGGAGATTGAACATACGGGGATCCCTTCGTTGAAGGTTGGGTTCAATAACGTGTTTGGTTATTATATTGAAGTCCGTAATACGCACAAGGATAAGGTACCGGAGCAGTGGATCAGGAAACAGACACTGGTGAGTGCAGAACGATACATCACCGAAGAGTTAAAGGAGTATGAAACCAAAATACTGGGGGCAGAAGAGAAGATCCTTAGTCTGGAAACAACCCTGTTTGAGGAGCTGGTTGCAGGATTGGCAAAGTATATCGCTCCCATCCAGGTAAATGCATCCACCATAGCCAGGATCGATTGCCTTTTGTCGTTTGTTAAAACTGCCATTGAAAACAACTATATCCGACCAGAGTTAGAGGATTCGGAGGTTATTGATATTAAGCAGGGAAGGCATCCGGTGATTGAAAAGATGTTGCCCATCGACGAACCGTATGTCCCGAATGATGTTTTCCTCGACAGCAAAGAGCAGCAGATCATTATCCTCACCGGTCCGAACATGTCGGGCAAATCGGCTCTTTTGCGGCAAACAGCCCTGATCGTTCTCCTGGCGCAGATCGGAAGTTTTGTACCTGCTGAATCGGCAAAGATCGGTCTGGTAGATAAGATCTTTACCCGCGTTGGTGCTTCTGACAACATCTCCCTGGGAGAGTCCACCTTTATGGTCGAGATGAATGAAGCGGCGAGCATTCTGAATAACCTCTCTTCCAGGAGCCTGGTATTGCTGGATGAGATCGGACGCGGCACCAGTACATACGACGGGATATCCATTGCCTGGGCGATGGTGGAGTATATCCATGAAAATCCGAACGGATTGGCAAAGACCCTTTTTGCCACCCACTATCATGAGCTCAATGAAATGGAGAACTCCTTCTCACGGGTTAAAAATTATAACGTTTCGATCAAGGAATTGGATAACCGGGTGATCTTTTTGCGAAAACTGAAGAGGGGTGGGAGTGAACACAGCTTTGGTATTCATGTTGCACGGATGGCTGGAATGCCGAAAAGTGTTGTTCATCGGGCAAATGAGATCCTGAAGGAGTTGGAACAATCACATCAGAAGAAGGGTCTGACCAAGCCGGTTTCTGACCTGGCGGGTCACAGGGAGGGGCTGCAGTTGAGCATTTTCCAGCTGGATGATCCGGTCTTAAAGCAGATCCGGGATGAACTCATCGACCTCGATATCGATAACCTGACTCCTGTTGAGGCGCTGAACAAGCTGAATGAGATCAGGAAACACTTGAAATAAGCCGGTTATCGGCGTTGGGTTACGAAAATCGTTTCGCAGTACGGTTGTCGTTGAACGTTATAAAACAAAGCACTAACAGTCTC
>CAZXGG010000164.1:0-2789 GCA_964640125.1 uncultured Rikenellaceae bacterium | reverse complement strand
AATAACTTATCACTTTTAACAATCACCCCCCGGGGTGATTCACTCCATTGTAAACTCCAATCCCAAACTCTCCAGTTTCTCCTCTGTCGGTCTGGAGGTAATGGGATCCCAGCCGCGGTCGGTATAGTATGTTGTCAGTAACTCCTCAAATTCTTTCCGATCAAGCACAGCTCCTTTACCTACCCCGATAGTGAGTGGTTCTTCATAGAACCGGTCGGGCAGTACATCATCCTCCCGTCTGAATCCCTCCCGGTAATTGAACATCTTCTCCAGGTTAAAGACCCGTTCGCCGGTTTTCATGTACACGTCGGTTGGGTAGTCATGACCGGTAATCATCGTAATGATATTCTCCAGCCCATTCTCTCCGTAACTGCCTGCTGCAAATAGGCATAAGCCCAGTGAATCAACCATTGCCGTGCTGTTCTGTTCCTGAGGATTTGCACCGTTTAAATGGCATGCACCCCGGTTGGACGATACATAGGAAATACCCATACCCGGATTGACATGAACATTGTGGGCAGCCAGCTCGTGTCCCTTCACGTGAATGGCAAACTTGTGTGAATCCCTGCCAACCTTTTCCGCCAGCTTCTTAACTCCCTGGCCTGCCAGGTCCCCTATTCCTTCCCGGTAGGTAATCTTTTGAAGCATGTCCAGGACTGCACGTACATTTCCCCAGGTAAGATCAATACCATCGACGAAATCTTTATCGATATACCCTTTTTCATAGGCTTCCATCAGGAATCCGATGGCGTTTCCTGTAGAGATGATATCCACTCCATAGTCATCACCGGCATAGATCTCCTTCAACAGGCCTTCCAGGTTACTGATCAGCAGGTTGGAGCCATACATGGTTCCGGTTTCATATTCCGGCCCATCATGGACCAGGCCGGCATGGATGCCTTTTTGGACAATCCCGCTTTTTTTGCAGGCCAGTGGGCAGGCATAGCAGGCAAAGTCCCGCTGCCATGCTTTTGCCCGGGCTGCTTCCGCCCCGATCAGGCTGACGTCGGTAAAGGTTCCTTCCCTGAAGTTCTTAACCGCCTCACGGCTTGCCTCACTGATCATGGTCAATGCTCCGGCAGTGCCGTTTGCACGCCACCAGGCGGTCATCGGATCATCCCTGAATTTGGTCCTTGTCATATCCAGTAATTCCAGGTATTTTTTGTGATCAGCCACCTCTGGAAATCCGGTACCCTTCACGGCAATTGCCTTCAGGTTTTTCGATCCCATCACGGCTCCTGTTCCACCCCTTCCGGCTGCCCGGGCAGCTGTATTCATGATACATGCCATCGGGACCATATTCTCCCCGGCAGGCCCGATATAACAGGATTGGAATCGGTTATCGCCGAGCGATTCATTAAATTTGATATCAAACGCATCGGTTCTCATGCCCCAGAATTCCGAGGCATCGCATATTTCCACATCATCGTTTTCGATCTTTATATATACGGGCTTCGAAGCTTTGCCCGTCACCACAATCCCGTCATATCCGGCAAAACGGATCTCCGGACCAATAAAACCGCCCATATTGGCATAACTGACCGTAGAGGCATTGGTATACAGGGAATGAACAGGCGATGTCCGTGGTGATTTCGTTACCACGCAGGTGCGCGAAGAGGAAGCAAAGGGATAGCCGGTCATCGGACCGGGCATGAACATGATCGGATTTTCAGGGGCGAATGGGTCCATTCCCGGTTCTTTCACCTTATCCCATAAAATCTTCATTCCAAGTCCACGGCCACCGACAAAATTTTTTGCGTCGGATGGAGATACCGGCACTTTTTCGATCGTTCCGGAAGTGAGATTCACTTCCAGGATTGAACCGCTGTATCCGTATAACTTATCCATGGCTCACCTCCTCTTTTCCGGTTTTATAATACTTCTTCATCAGTTCTCTGGCGATCTCCTTTGGTGACAGGCCGAAAAACTCACGGTTTGTATCCACTTCAACCAGTGAGAGGGCTCCATAGGGACAGGCCTTCACGCAGTGCGGATCACCATTGCAGAGGGTGCACATCCGTTCCGGACTTCCCGTTTCCGGATTGGGTATGATCACACCGGAACGTTCCGTTGCGCAGGTGATGGCACAGTTGCCACATCCGATACACCGGTCCGTATCGCATTTGATGGTCAGATGTTCTTCATCACGGTAAAGTGCCTTTCTTCCCATATCCGGGTCGGGTTCTACCGGACAGGCTGCGATACAGGGAGCATCCGGACAAATCTGGCAGACATTGGGAACATCGACATCCGGATTGAAACGATGAACCCGGATATTCGCCAGCCACGGATTCCCCAAACCTTCCATTTCTTCCCCATTAATCAACACCCTGTGGTTCGAAGCAGAACAGGCTGTTTCACACGTGCGGCAACCGGTGCACTTATCATAATCCACCACAATCCCTTTCAATATACCTTTCTCATCCACGTGCCACCTGATGAGAGAAAAATTGGTGAGCAGCAACGTTGCTCCCGTTCCAAATGCTACATTCCTGATGAAATCCCGTCGGGAAAATTGTTCGTTGTTTTTCTTTTTTTCCATATGTGGTCTGTTTTAATTCATTCTGGTAACCTCATTCAAAACATAAATTTAAAGCATAAATCATTGAAAAGCAATATGATATTGTTTGCATATCGGTATGATCCCATGGACCAGAATAAGAACACGTCAAAAAACAAATCCAATAATGCATCGGAATTTCACGCATGTAGGGGGCGTCTCAAAAGTCAAATTTTTAGTCATCCTGAACAGCAGAGGCGGCTTTGCCGTTATTTCACGGGGCGGGCCC
>CAZXGG010000163.1:0-2960 GCA_964640125.1 uncultured Rikenellaceae bacterium | reverse complement strand
TTTACAATTTTTTGCGGAACAACGATCACCTTTTTTGGTTGTTTCCCTTCCAGCCACCGCTGCGCATTTTCATGTTGCAACACGGCCGATTCGATATCTTCATTGCTCAGGTCAGTCGGAAGGTTTATCCTGAACCGCAACTTCCCGTTGAACGATACCGGGTATTCATAGGTTTCCTCTTCAAGGTATCTTTCATCAACTTCCGGGTAAGCGGTAAAGACAATACTTTTTGAGTGCCCCAGCTTTTCCCAGAGTTCTTCTGTCACATGTGGAGCGTAGGGGGAAAGCGCGATGATCAGTGGTTCCAGTATCTCTTTTTTATGACAATCGAGATCCTGCAATTCGTTCACACAGATCATGAATGAGCTGACGGCGGTGTTGAGGGATAACCGTTCGATATCGTCCTGTACTTTCCTGATGGTTTTATGCAATACCTTCAGCTCTTTTTCTGAAGCGTTATCTTCTGTTACCAGGAATTTTTCCTGTTCATCAAAAAACAACCGCCACAGCTTCCGGATGAAACGTGAAACGCCTTCGATGCCGTGGGTATCCCAGGGTTTATGTTGTTCCAGGGGCCCCAGGAACATCTCATATAGCCGCAGGGTATCCGCTCCATATTTTTCGATCAACTCATCGGGATTCACAACGTTGTGTTTCGATTTGGACATCTTTTCGACCTCCCAACCGCAGATGTATTTGCCATCTTCAGTGATGAACACGGCATCCTTGAATTCCGGTTGCCATTTCCTGAATGCCTCGATATCAAGTACATCGTTATTGACCAGGTTTATATCGACATTCATGCGGATGGTCTTATGCTCTTTCCTGAGGTTATAGGAGACGAACTTTTTGGTCCCTTTGACACGGTAGACAAAGTTTGACCGCCCCTGTATTTTCCCCTGGTTGAACAGTTTGTGGAAGGGTTCATCGGTACACACCAGTCCGATGTCATACAGGAACTTATTCCAGAAGCGGGAATAGATCAGGTGACCGGTCCCGTGTTCATCCCCGCCAATATAGAGATCCACCATTCTCCAGTACTCGTTTGCCTCTTTCGAGAAATATTCATTGTCGTTCCGGGGATCCATGAATCTGAGGTAGTATCCGCTTGAACCGGCAAAACCGGGCATGGTATTGGTTTCGATGGGATAACCATCCGTTGTTTTCCACCCTTTTGCCCGGGCAAGGGGAGGATCTCCTGTCTCGGTCGGCAGGTATTTATCCACATCGGGAAGCAGCAAGGGCAACTCGGATTCATCGAGCGGGCAGGGCATACCCTCTTTGTAGTAGATTGGAAAGGGTTCACCCCAGTATCGCTGACGGCTGAATATGGCATCCCGCAGGCGGTAATTGACCCGGCGGAAACCAAGTCCTCTCTCCTCGATGTAGTCGATCACTTTTCGAATGGCATCCTGCACTTCAAGGCCATTCATGAATCCGGAGTTTACCATGATCCCCTCTTTAGAGTCGTATGAGTCTTCCCATGAAGCCGGATCTTCCAGCGGCTTATCCTTTTCGGTTACCACCTGGATGATGGGCAGGTTAAAATGCCTGGCATAGGCAAAATCGCGGCTGTCGTGTCCCGGAACGGCCATGATGGCTCCGGAGCCATATCCTGCCAGCACATAATCGGCAACCCAGATCGGGATCTTTTCATCGTTCAGTGGGTTGATACCGTATGCCCCGGTAAATTCGCCGGTGATCTGCCTTACATCGGCTATCCGGTCCCGTTCCGACCTGTTTGTTGCCCAGGTTACGTATTTGGATACTTTCTGCCGGCATTCCGGGGTTGTGATCTTATCGACCAGATCGTGTTCGGGTGCAAGCACCATGAAGGTAGCACCGAAGAGGGTATCGGGGCGGGTGGTGAACACATCGATGATATCGTCAAAGCCTTCTATTTTGAAGTATACGACGGCTCCTTCTGAGCGGCCGATCCAGTTTCTCTGGACCTCCTTCAGTGATTCGAACCAGTCGATGCTATCAAGACCATCCTGCAGCCGCTGGGCATAAGCGGTTATCCGCAGGCACCATTGCTTCATTAATTTCCGTTCAACGGGGTGACCACCCCGCTCAGAGAAGCCATCTTTTACTTCGTCGTTTGCCAACACGGTGCCCAGTGCAGGGCACCAGTTCACCCAGGTGTCAGCAAGGTAAGCCAAACGGTAGCTCATAAGGATCTCCTGTTGTTCCTTTTCGCTCATACCCTTCCACTGGGTGGCAGTGAATTCCTGTACCTCTCCGCAACCGGCATTGACGTTATGATTTCCATTTTTTTCGAACTCAGCGATCAGGGTATCAATGGATTCGGCTTTATTGGTTTTGTTGTTATACCACGATTTGAAAAGCTGGATAAAGGTCCACTGTGTCCATTTGTAGTAGCCGGGATCGCAGGTTTTTACTTCCCGGCTCCAGTCGTAGGAGAAACCGATCTTATCCATCTGTTCCCGGTAGCGTTTGATATTATTCTCGGTAGTCACAGCCGGGTGTGTACCGGTCTGTATGGCGTATTGTTCGGCAGGCAGCCCATAGGCATCGAATCCCATGGGGTGCAACACGTTGAATCCTTTCAGTCGTTTGTACCGGGCATAGATATCCGAAGCGATATATCCCAGCGGATGTCCCACGTGAAGTCCGGCACCGGATGGGTAGGGAAACATATCGAGCACATAGAATTTCGGGCGGGAATGGTCGATATCCACTTTAAACACCTGGTGCTTCTCCCAGTATTGCTGCCATTTTTTCTCTACTTGCCGAAAATCGTAATCCATAGAGTTCCTGTTGGTATCGGGTTTCTGATTAACAAACAGCGAAATTAATTATATTTTTTAAATTTGCACTGAATATGGTCCCGTAGTTCAGCTGAATAGAACGTCAGATTCCGGTTCTGAAGGTCGTGGGTTTGAATCCCGCCGGGATCACATCAGAAAAAAGCCTCCCGCAGGGAGGTTTTTTTATCT
>CAZXGG010000162.1:0-2972 GCA_964640125.1 uncultured Rikenellaceae bacterium | reverse complement strand
TCATAAGCCAGGTTTTGAGCAGGGCACCAGCCATTGACAAAAGCTGTCACTGTAACCTGCCCGGGAATCTTCTCCGGCTTCTTCTTTTTCCTGATCCATTTCGGAGGAACGGCATCCGCTGTAAACGGTTTCCAGACCAGGGTCATTATGCTTTGCCTGTCAACCTTTTTAAAACCGTGTTTCTTAAACCACGAAGCTTTCATCCATACCGGGATTGACAGTCCCCAGGCAACAATTCCTTTCAGCCCCATATTTTTCACATCCTCTTCTGCAGCGTTTAGCAAGGCTTTACCCATCCCTTTCTTTCTGAAATCACCTCTTCCCTGTTTGTATCCGTGTACCCAGATGCAGTTAATGAAATATAGATCCTTTCCTTCAGCGACAGAATATTCTATAGGGACATACTGAATCATGCCTCCGACTACTCCCTGATCATCCAGGGCCAGTTTTACACGGAGTCCACGATCCTTCATCCTATTATACCAGAGCTGTTTCTTGTTCCCAGACTCCTTCATATCATCCGACCAGTCTTCAAGACAGATAAAATATCGATCTTCATGTTCCGGTGTCAGGTCAATGACTCTTGGTTTTTTCATGACTTATTTGGACTTGAATTCATTAAATGTATAAATTTACAAGGACTAAAAAAAGAGTATTCTATGAAATCAATAGGCATAACCGGTCTTTTTGGCTTAATCCTTGTTTTCGGATTTAATGCGTGCAAAAATGTTGCTGCACCAACCATATACTCGAAAGAGAATACACCCATTGAATATACCATTGAGGGTGCTGGAGAAAAAACGGTGGTTTTTGTGCATGGTTGGAGTTGTGACAGGAGTTATTGGGATCTCCAGGTGCCTTATTTTGCTGAAAACTATACTGTGGTGGCAGTGGACCTGCCCGGCCATGGCGAATCCTCTTACAACCGGGAGGAATGGAACATGGAAGCGTTTGGCGAAGACGTTGCTGCCGTTGTGGAAGGACTTGACCTTCGAAATGTAGTGCTTGTAGGACACTCCATGGGTGGGGCGGTTATTCTTACAGCAGCAAGCAACCTGGGAAATCGCGTTACCGCTCTTGTTGGTGTTGATACCTTCCAGGATTTAGAATCAGCTATTCCCGAAGAAGATGAACTCGATGCTTTCATACAACCCTTTCAGGATAATTTTGTTGAGACCACCAGAAACTTTGTTCGTAGCATGTTTTACCCAACAGCCGATTCGCTACTGGTGGAACAAATTGCAAACGATATGTCCGCTGCCCCTCAGGAAGTTGCCCTTGGATCATTTAATGGATTGTTTGCATTCAACCCCATTCCTGTTTTGGAACAGATTGCAGTACCCATCTACGGTATAAATTCAGATATGTATCCTGTAAATGTTGAAGCAGGGAAGAGACATACAATAGCGTTTGAAATTCAAATTATGGAGGGGCGCGGTCATTTCCTCCACCAGGAAGATCCCGAAACCTTTAACAGGATGCTTGAGGACATTTTAGAAGAGATATTTTGATTAAGGTAATTCAGGGTGTATTAACAAGAATCCCAACGGGATTCAACTATGAATAACCCGGTACAAGCCCCGATGATTTTGTCGGGGCGTAGTGCCGGGTATATGAGAATAAAATTCAACCCTGGATGGGGTTGAATAATAACGTGTTGAGGATTACTATTCAACCCCTCAAGGGTTGTAAATCATCCGTTACCAAGCACCACCGGTTGTTACCGGTGGTTATTCATTGTTCTACCCCTAAGGGGTAGATTTTTATGATCTTTAATTTAATCAAAGAACCGAAAATACAATCTGAACTGGCAACTTAAGCTAATCTGCGGTATCATACGAAATCATCACCCAACGATTCTTCTGCTTTTCAAGAATCAGTAGAAAAGCCGCACTCAGATCCTTGTATTCCAGCGATTGCCATATCACAGCGTGTTGTTTATCCTGACTGAACAAAGGGGGCGAAATGAAAAGAAGCATGGAATTGCAAAGCTCCTCCAGGTTTTCATCCCTGTCCTTGATGACGGTAATGTTGTAGCTGTCTATTAACGATCGGTTGATCTTCTTATTCCAGTTCTGTTCCAATTGCCACTCCATGTATTCCCGGTCCTCCTGTGATAGGATCTCTTCCGTCTTGTTAAGCATTGCCAGAATCGGATCCATCTGTTCCTTGCCCGGCATGAGCTGGAAAACACAACCGGTGTAACCAACCGCTCTGACATCATCACCATAGGGGATAAACACATACTGATTGAGCACTTCATTGATCAGATCATACTGGATCTTATTGGAGGCCTTTCTGAACGAAGAACTGTCGCTGCATCCTGTAAAAAGCAGGAGAAGGAAGAGGAGTGCTAATGGTGTTTTCATGATGCAAGTTACGAATTAAAATGAATCGAGGGAAACAGTAAGGCAAATCGATAAATTGGGACATTAGGTTGTAACATTCGTTGGAATAACTACTTTTATGTAATCCTTTTGTTCAAGGATTATTTTTCATGATAAAAAAATTAATTGAGATGAGAACTATTATTATTCCACCCATGAAACTTGTAATGTTCTTTCTTCTTGTTCTGAGTTATAGCCATGGTCTTGTTGGCCAGGAAGAGGGATTGAATTCGATTGATATATCGGATTTGCAGGGACACCTCTATTTTCTTTCATCTGATGAGTTGGATGGAAGGGCAACTGCTGATCCAAGCATCCATACAGCAGCCCGGTATATTGCCGGCGAATTGAAAAAACTGGGGCTTAATGCAGTCAACGGGGATAAAGATTATTACCAGTATTATACACTGATAAAAAATGAATTCGTTTGGGATAGCTGTATGATAACCATGGATCATGGTGGAGAAACGGCAACAATTAATGAGGAAAGTTTCTATTTCTTTCCTTATCCGCAGGAAAACATCGACATAACAGGAGAAGTTGTTTTTGCAGGTTACGGTATCTCTTTACCCGGTGAGGAGTTTG
>CAZXGG010000161.1:0-3134 GCA_964640125.1 uncultured Rikenellaceae bacterium | reverse complement strand
GAACTGGTCCGGGATCTGCCGGTCGAACAGGAACAGGAATTGATGCTCTGGATGGGATGTGGTTATACGCTTCAGGGTTTCAGAGGTAAACCATCCAATCCCATCCAGCCTGTCCGGTATGAGAAGTCGTGTATTTACTGCAATCAGCATATCGTGTATAACAGGTTGATTTAATCCTACCAATTTATCAGGTAGCTTTATTACATTTGTAAACGTATAACGGATAGATCAAGTTTAACCATTTACCTCTTTTTTTCCAAGTGAAACCCTATCTTTAAATAATACAATTTAGAATTTTGAAGAGAAAATTTATCGCCAACCTGGCTCTTCTTTTGTTGCTCAACTTCCTGGTAAAGCCATTCTGGGTGTTGGGAATTGACCGGACTGTCCAGAATGTGGTCGGAGCAGAAGCGTATGGTTTCTATTTCTCACTGTTCAGTTTCTCTCTTCTGTTGAACATGATTCTCGATATTGGGATCACCAATTTCAACAGCCGGAATATTGCCCGTAATCAACATCTTCTGAGCAATTACCTGTCCAACATCGTCCCTTTTAAATTCCTGCTGGCGATCATCTATTTTGCAGTGAGCATTGTTACCGCATGGGTGCTCGGGTATAATCCCGCTCAGATGAAGATGCTTTTTCTTCTCATCTTCAATCAGTTTATCGCCTCCTTCATCCTCTATTTCCGTTCCAATCTCAGCGGATTACACCTGTTTAAAACCGATAGCATCCTTTCGGTGCTGGATCGGTTTCTGATGATCTTGATCTGTGGGATCTTGCTCTGGGGCGGCGTAACCAGCAATCCCTTCCGGATCGAGTGGTTTGTTTATGCGCAAACAGCGGCTTATCTCCTGACGGCACTTGTTTCGTTCATGGTCAACCTCACTAAAGCTGATTTCTTCAAACCACGGTTTGATCTGCATAATTTTCTGGACATCCTGAAGCAGAGTTATCCGTTTGCCATATTGAGCCTCTTCATGGTGTTTTATTACCGGGTGGATGGTGTGATGCTTGAACGCCTGCTTCCGGATGGGAAATTCCATGTAGGCCTGTATGCCCAGGGTTACAGAATACTTGATGCGGCGGCCATGGTCGGCTTTTTGTTTGCGGGACTCCTGCTTCCGATTTTTTCACGAATGATCAAGCAAAAGGAGAATGTTGAATCGTTGACGCAAATCTCTTTCCTGTTGTTGATCGTCCCCACAGCAATAGTCTCTTTTTCCTGCATATTCTATAAGTCTGAAATCATGGACTTGTTGTACAAAAGCCACGTGGATACCTCGGCGGATATCCTGGCAATCCTGATGGTTGGATATGCAGGCATCTCAACTTCTTACATTTTTGGCACCCTGCTAACAGCGAACGGGAACCTGAAAGAAATGAACCGGTTAGCCGGGATCAGCGTGCTGGTAAATGTGGTATTGAATTTTGTACTTATTCCGAAATATTTTGCCCTGGGTTCGGCAATAGCCAGCATGATCACACAGCTGGTAACGGCCCTGGTTCACGTGCTTATGGTATACCGTAAACTCGCATTCTCCTTCAATGTTCGCCTGATTGTTCGATTACTGATTTTCTTTGCTGTGCTTATTCCGCTTGGATTATTAATCAAAAGCTTACCATTTCCCTGGTATGTTGGAGCACTTCTGTTTGTACTGACCGGTCTCCTCTTCTCGGTGATTCTCCGGTTATTTAGCCCGGGATCCCTGTATCAAATAATCCGGAGCGAAGGAGAAATGGAGTAACCATTTCCCGGTTAACTAATTCCCGTTTTTCTTTTAAACCAGCTTCTTTCCTGCACAACACCTTTATTTATAAAGATTCTAAAGAAGCATGGAATTTGAAAGTTATTAACAAAAAATTTGGAGTTATTAACAATTTTTTAACTAATTTTAATCCTTTTCCCTTATTTTTTTGGATAAGTTTGGAATGAATAAATGGCTATCCACAGGGTTATGGATTCTGGTCGTGGGAAATCTGAATGCACAGATGATTTCTCATGAGGTGATCGCTGTGGGAGGTGATTATGCCGTAAATGGAGTGTACAATATTTCATCCACCTTTGGAGAGATTGTAACGGAAACCTTTTATGTTGACAATCATTTTCTTACGCAGGGATTCCAGCAGCCATCGGTAGCCATTGAAAAGGGGCATATCGAAAAGAAGGGGGGCATTGAAGTGAATGCTTACCCCAATCCGGTATTGGATTATCTCAACGTCACCATCTCTCTGCCGGTACAGAACGGTGGAGCGGATGTAATCCGGGACTACCGGTTCGAGATCAGGAATCTGACAGGCAATCTGGTGTTATCAAGGAAGGTAACCGATTTGCCGTCAAAGGAAAACATCGAGGAGTTTGATTTTACTACCTTTTCACCGGGGATATACCTTATGCGGGTAATCAGCCTGGATAATGATCAAACCATTGACCTTACGTTCAAAATTGTTAAAATGTAAAATGGGGGAATAACAATGACTACACGAAGGATCTGGAAACACACGCTGGTTGGGGTTCTGTTTCTGGTCGGACTAATTCCGCTGTCAGTTTCGCAAAATGTACCCATGGCCCTGAAGTACCAGGCCGTGGCAAGGAACAACAATGGAGAAGAGATGAAGAGCGAAATCATTGATGTTCGCATGTCGGTCATTGCCGGAAATCCCGATGGTGTGATGGAGTGGCAGGAGATCCATACCGGCGTTCAGACCAGCCAGTTCGGACTCTTCTCCATTCTGCTTGGCAAAGGGGATCGGTCCGGAGGAATTGTTGCTTCGTTTGAGGAGATTCCCTGGAGTGAGTCCAGCCACTACCTGAAAGTTGAGATTAAGTTTGACCAGGCATTCCTGGAAATGGGAACCTCACAGTTCCTTTCGGTTCCCTATGCCTTGTATTCACAAACCTCATTGACCCCGGGACCGGAAGGACCTGCGGGACCAAAGGGAGATAAAGGCGATCCCGGCGATCCGGCAACGGACGACCAGACCCTCTCCTTTGACGGTGAAAACCTCTCCATCCAGGGAGGCAATACGATAAACATGAGTGGATTGAAACAATACCTCTCCCTGAAAGGTGATACCCTCAGCCTGACCAATGGTAATTACGTGACCCTGACCGATGTCGTGGAGGATGATGA
>CAZXGG010000160.1:0-3168 GCA_964640125.1 uncultured Rikenellaceae bacterium | reverse complement strand
GTCGCCCTACATTGTATGCTCTATACTTAATCTATCGAGTAAACCGAATAGTGTAATCTAAAAACTTAAAACCAAAGGTTCGTTAAATCCACACAGGATGTTTGGTTGATAATTCGATTTATTTCAATAGGTCAATCCCTGTGTATAACCTGTATAAAACCCGACAAACTGTTCATTCAGCCGGGTATTCAGCTCGGTCTGGTTGTATTCTTCGGTCAGCAGGACTATCTGCTGGAAGACATGCAGGGCGAGCTGGATATCATCCATGAGCCGTGATCTGTATTTCCGCTGAATGGAGAAAAAGTAGGTCAGCTCATCCCCGAAAATTTCACCGATCTGCTCCACAATCCGGTTTGCTTTCTCCGTGTCCCCCAGTTCATAGTATCCTTCAGCCAGGGATACTGCCCAGAAACTGAACGGAACCCGTTCGTTCGGAACAATCTCCATGCAGTAATCCAGCACCACACGGGCAGAATCCATTTTACCCTCTTCGATCAATGCCAGTCCAAGCCTTCCAAAGGAGTTTCTCAGGTTGGATAACATCCTGCAGTTGTTCTCATCCAGGTAAACATCCGGATCGTTTGCATTACCCCATTTGAACCGGTTCATCATGTTGTCGTACATGATCCGCGTTTCAATGCGCCCCAACGCAAGTTCTGCGTTTCCGGCTTCGATCGGTACGATCCGGTATGCCATCCCCTCCACCTGGAAATAGTTCTCCAGTCCCATGTAGTGTTCCCGGGGAACCGTAATGGCAATGTATATGGGTCGTATCCAATCGTTATACGCCATGAGATCCAGAAACAACAAATGATTCTTGTATATGATGTCATTGTTATACTGCCACCTCATTTCAGGAACGATCCGGTCTGCCGACCATTCGGGCACCACTCCCTTCCGGATCATATCTACTGAATCGATAGCCAGTTTGAATTTATTTGTAGGAAGGAAATCGACCATTTCATTCAATCCATAGGGTGAACGTACCCGGGTTCGGGGATCATCGCTGGCAACAAAATCCATCAGCTCCTTCAGGTCATAATAATCCTTAATCCGGTTTTCAACCAGTACGATATCCCGTGTGCCCTGGATATACTGTTCTTTCTCAAGCGAAAAGGGAATGGGATCGGATTCATATGCTTTTCGTTTCATCTGGTCTGCATACCAGTCTGCACCGAGGTAGCTCAGATTCACTACCCGGACATCGGTCCTGATCCCTTCCACTTCCTGTGCATACCACAGGGGAAATGTATCGTTATCACCATTTGTAAAAAGGATGGCATTCGGTGCACAGGAGTTGAGGTAGTTGGCTCCAAAATCCCGTGCCGTGTACCTGCCTGAACGGTCATGATCATCCCAGTTCTGAAACGCCATGATTAACGGAACAAGGAGCAGACAAACCGACACACTAATGATCGCTCCGGGAAGTGGTTTTATTTTTTTCGTGATGAAATGGTAAATGGCAGTCACCCCCAGGCCGATCCAGATAGCAAATGCATAAAAGGACCCGGCATAGGCATAATCGCGTTCCCTCGGTTGATGGGGTGTCTGGTTCAGGTAGAGGACAATGGCTATCCCGGTAAAAAAGAAGAGCAACAGAATCACCCAGAAGTCCTTTTTGTCCTGCTGATACAAATAAAAAACGCCAAGCAATCCCAGCAACAGGGGCAGCAGGTAATAGGTATTACGGGCCGGATTGTTTTTATACTGTTCCGGAAGGTTATCCTGTTTACCCAGGCGGGCTTCATCGATAAAGCGGATCCCGCTGATCCAGTTACCTTTCAGGTTATCGCCATGCCCCTGAATGTCATTCTGCCTGCCCGCAAAATTCCACATGAAATAGCGAAGGTACATATAACCCAGCTGGTAGCGGAAAAAGAAGCGCAGGTTCTCCCCGAATGTTGGTTTTGTCATTTCCTGCGTTGATCCTGATCCGGTCCGCATGGAGACCTTCGTCCCCTCAATCTTTCCCCAGTATTCATAATCTTCCACGTGCACCGGATCACGGCTGTACATTCTTGGGAAAATGGTAACGAACTCGGGAGCGAAAACGTATTCCAAATCCCGGTTGGTGACCTCATAACGCCCATCCATTTTTGTATAGGTCTTCTTCCCCGGTTTGATATCGATCAGCGGTGCGCTGTAGTATTGTCCGCGAATCAGCGGTCTCTCCCCATACTGCTCACGGTTCAGGTAGTACTGCAGGGAAAAGAGTGTCTCCGGATTGTTCTGATCCATGGGCGGATCAGCCAGCGACCGGATAAGGATCAGTGTAAACGAGGAATAACCAATGATGATGACGGTAACACAAAGCAGTATGGTATTCAGGATCACTTTTCCCTTCCGTATGGTATACCATATTCCCCAGACCAACCCGCCGGCAAGTAACAGCAAATAGACCGTGATCCCTGAGTTATAGGGAAGCCCTATGCCGTTCACGAATGCCAGTTCAAACCATGAACCAAGCTTAACAACCCAGGGTAAGATCACATACATGATCCCTCCGAGTAAAATGATTGCCACAAAAGAGGCAATGATAATCCCATTGCGTGAAGGTTTGAATTTCTTAAAGTAATAGACAAACACGATGGCGGGTATTGCCAGCAAGTTCAACAGGTGGATGCCGATGGACAGGCCCATCAGGTAAGCGATAAAGATCAACCAGCGGTTCGCATACTTCTGATCAGCTACATTCTCCCATTTCAGGATTGCCCAGAAAACAACCGCCGTGAAAAGCGAAGATGTTGCATATACTTCCCCTTCTACGGCTGAGAACCAGAAGGTGTCGGAGAAGGTATAGGCCAGGGATCCTACCAGTGCACTCCCCAGAATGATCACGGTTTGACCGGCTGATAACTCCATCCCTTTTCCGATAATTTTCCGGGCAAGATGGGAAATGGTCCAGAAGAGAAAAAGAATGGTAAGCGCACTGGCTATCACCGATATCATGTTGATCATCTTCGCCACTTTTGAAACATCATTCCCTGCAAACAGGGAGAAAAACCGTGCAACCACCATGAAGAGCGGTGCTCCGGGCGGATGCCCCACCTCCATCTTATAGGAGGAAGAGATGAACTCACCGCAATCCCAGAAACTGGCTGTCGGTTCCACGGTAAGCGTATATACAACCAGGGCGATGGCAAATACCAGCCAGCCACCGATGTTGTT
>CAZXGG010000159.1:0-3192 GCA_964640125.1 uncultured Rikenellaceae bacterium | reverse complement strand
TGAACCACGGGACAATCACGGGAGGCAAATTCATAACTGATGCTTCCTGTTCCCGAAAAGAGATCCAAAACCGCAATGTCTTCAATATCATACCGGTTGATAAGAATATTAAACAGGCTCTCCTTGGCAAGATCTGTTGTTGGCCTGGCTTTGAAATTCTTTGGAGGATGAATGATCTTTCCCCTGTATTTTCCACTGATTATTCGCAAGGGTAAAGGTTTAACAAGTTCAGGTATGTATGTGATGGAATTTCGTTAAAGGTATAGCTATAGGTGAATTGTGTATTGAGTGGATGAAACCGGATGTTCCGGATGTATTTTTTGAGGACTTCATATTGCTTCATGGTTTTTGTAATCCTTCCCGACAGGATGATTTCTGTATCTCCCGGATCAAGTTTTTGCTGTTCAAAGACATAGAGTGTAAAATAGAGCAGGTCGTTTTCGTCGTGAAAAGAGAAACAGTTATGGAGATTGAGTTTTTTGTCGTCGATCACGACGATATCAAACAGCTTTTCCAAAATGTTCATGTAGACCATCACCTGATCTTTTCTATTCCTCCTGTTCAGGAAAATGTTTTCGATCAGTGGTACTGACTGATGAAAAAGTTTCACAGAAGGAAGGTATTCCTGTACAATGGATGGCACATGCGCTGGCACTGCAAAGACCACATATGCCTCTGCATGCTTAAGCCGGTTAGAGAAAATCTCGTATTGGCTGTTATCCAGGGAGTGGTTGAAGGAGAAATAATCCCTCACATTGTCTTTATTGAACAGCGGTTGTGGAACAAGCGTTGATTGTTTGGTAGTAAAGATCATTTTTGATCCCTTGAATTCCTGTTTCAGAAATTCATCCTGCTCGAAAACGATACGGATGTTTTTTTCCGGGTCTTCCGAAAGGGGATCAAAGGAGTAATGTTTCAGTGCAACATATTTGTTCCGTATTGTATCGAGCAAACAAAAAGAAAATCCACTCAGGTCAATCTGAATGGATAGGTGATACGATTTTGTAATATTGATATCTAAGGTCTCGTCTAATAAGGAGAGATCATGCATTGACCGATTATGTTACTCCCAGTTTCCGGCATTGTTGGTGGCTTCCTCCAGTGATCCCACACGCAAGCCGGGGAAATTGGTGATTTTTACTCTTTCTGCATTATAATTGATGATTAATTGCCGTTCCATACCATGTAGCAGGATATCGTTTAAAACATGAGCTTCGAATACTTTAACCTTAACTTTGGATCCGGTCTCAATTTCAGTTGCCCCAAGGAAGAACTGTGCTGTGTCAGAATAGGGAACATGCCGCAGCGAATCGATCGGGTATCTGATCGAAAAGATGGAATCAAGCACACTGACGAACATGGTATCCCGAATGATCAGGCCAAGTTTAATTGCTTCCGATTCGGTCATTCCTTCCAGGTAGAGGCTATCTGGTATACTTCCGATGGCTCGCACAACAGGGAATGAGTCGTATTTTACAAAATTGATCAGTGAATCAAAACTGCCGGTATACCGTCCATATTTATCTTTAAAAGCAACCTGAGCTGTACGTATGTCTTCAAGGCGTGAAATGGTTGCTTTTTCTCTTTTTGTTCTTTCTTTGTTGAATCGGATGGGTTTCATAATGCTTTCGATAAGCAGAAAACCCAGGAGGATAATAGCTAAAGCAAGTACAATTTTAATCGCAGCTCTCATGTTGGTTCTGAGGATTTGGTTTTTAGTATTCGTGCAAAAATAAGAAAAAAATTAAATTTAATATTTAATTTCATTCTTTATTGCCGGAAATGTTAAAAAATCACATTATAGCCATTTTAAGGGAAAACCTGGGGTATGAACCAACCAGCAGTCAGGAAGCATTGATGGACATACTGGCTGATTTTATTCTTCATCCAGACCGGAAAGAGGTGCTCCTGGTAAAGGGATTTGCAGGGACCGGAAAAACAACGATTGTAAGTGCACTTGTAAAGACCCTACAGCACTTCCGGTTGCGGTCGGTACTGATGGCACCCACGGGTCGTGCAGCAAAAGTATTTGCCTCTTTCGCAGGGAAAACAGCATACACCATTCATAAAAAGATCTACCGGCAGAAATCGACAAAGGATGGTTTCGGTAAGTTCGTCCTGGAGAAAAACCTGCACCACAAAACCATTTTTCTGGTCGATGAAGCATCCATGATATCAAACCAGAACAGGGAACTGTCGATCTTTGGAAGTGGCAGGCTGCTGGATGACCTGATCACCTATGTCTATAATGAAAACTCCTGCAAGCTGATCCTTATCGGCGATACTGCACAACTACCTCCGGTTGGTCTTGAGATCAGTTCAGCATTGGATAAAACGATCCTGGAGGGGTATGGACTGGAGGTCCACGAGGTGTTTCTGAGCGACATTGTCAGGCAAGCTCTCGGCTCTGGAATCCTGATGAATGCAACATCAATCCGCAATCAGATCGAATCAAATGATATCCATCTTCCCTCGCTGAATCTGAAAGGCTTTGATGATATCATCCGGGTCTCCGGGGAGGATTTGATCGAGGAGATTACCGGCGCCTATGACACATCGGGAATGGAGGGTTCAATGATCGTCGTACGGTCAAACAAGATGGCCAACAAATATAACGCCGGGATCCGAAACCAGATACTCTGGAAAGAGAGCGAAATTGCCCATGGAGATTATATTATGGTGGTTAAAAATAATTACTTCTGGGTGGATGAAGATCAACAGATCGATTTTATCGCCAATGGTGATATTGCTGAAATAAGGAAAATTCTCTCCTATCAGGAACGGTATGGATACCGGTTTGCCGACCTGGTGCTTGCATTTCCGGATTACCACAATTTGGAACTGAAAGCAAAAGTAATCCTTGATACTATCATGATTGAAGCCCCCGCCTTAAACGAGAACCAAAACAAAGAGTTGTTCTATAAGGTGCTGGAAGAGTATCCCGATACAAAATCGAAAAAACAACAGTTCGACCAGGTCAGAAACGATCCCTTTTTCAATGCCCTTCAAATTAAATTTGCCTATGCAGTAACCTGCCATAAGGCGCAGGGAGGCCAGTGGCCCGTGGTATTTATCGACCAGGGATACCTGAACCAGGAAATGATCAATATCGAATACCTGCGTTGGCTGTATACTGCCGTAACAAGAGCTACCCAAAAACTGTACCTGGTGAATTTCAGGGAAGAGTATTTT
>CAZXGG010000158.1:0-3412 GCA_964640125.1 uncultured Rikenellaceae bacterium | reverse complement strand
TCTTCGGTGCACCCTGGCTGCAAATGGGAAGAACAATTTATCCAGAGCCATGGCATAATAGATCCTTGGGCCAATCATGATAAAGGCGCTAAGTGAAGCCAGGAGCGCTATTGCACTGAGGATCCCCAAAATCCGCCCAATCCATTCCCCTAACGCAGCAATGGATGCTTTTTCAAAAATGGCAATGGTCCCCTGAATTTCCTGGAAAGGAAGTGAGCGGAAGATAAACAGATTCACTGAAAGGTAGACGGCGATGACGATTCCTGTGCCCAGGAGTAGGGAAAGAGGCAATGATTTGCGCGGATTTTTCATCTCGCCGGCTATGTAACTGCTTGCATTCCAGCCGCTGTAAGAGAACATCACCAGCATCATGGCTGTACCGATTGCCAATCCGCCATATGCCTCTCCGGATTGAAACTGGAGATTTGACCAGTCACCTTCTCCCAGGATCATTCCCAGGGAAGCCAGTCCGAAGACAATCAGGATCTTCACTGCAGTCAGCAGGTTCTGAATCCGCGAGCCCCATTTGTGACCCATGTAATGAACAACAGTAAACAGCACAATAACGGATAGGGCGAGCACCTTCTTTATCCAGACCGGATCTTGTATGACAACTCCTGAGACAGTTAACCCTTCATCAGGAATTATGTATTCCGCAAAACCAAGCGCTGATGCGGCAATGGGAGCAGAAAATCCAACAAAGAAGCTGGTCCACCCGCTTAAAAATCCAAGAGAAGGATGATACAACCGTTTCAGGTAAAGGTACTCTCCACCATCCTCAGGCATGCGGGTGGCAAGTTCGGCGTAGCACATTGCACCGGCAATGGCAATCATTCCCCCTACAAACCAGAAAAGCAATACCCAGGTGGGATTGGGAAGGTTCCCGGCCATCAACCCCGATGTTGTAAATATTCCTGCACCGATCATGTTGGCAACCACAATGCTTGTTGCAGTGATCCATCCGATCTTACGGGCTATTTTGGGATTGCTCTCAAAAGCCATGTAGAAAATTCTTACGCAACCAGTTTATTGAGACGATTTCTTTGCAAGATAAATATTATCGAATTGTAATGTTGTATCGACCCGGATGTTTTTGTAACGAATTCGTCAGACGATCTCGAGTCGTCTGACGAAGTTAAGGGAATTAGCCGTCAAGCGAACTGTAACCGCCAGACGGAATGGAAATCGTTTAGCGGATTATGTTTTATAACAAAGGTTCATAGGCATTTACAAAATAATTGCCATTTTTACTTCATCTTTTTTTATAATGACAAAGCTCGCCATCCATAAAGATACCCTAGTTCAATTAGGGAAGGACATCCGGGAGTCGATTGCGGGAACTGAGATGGATTTCACCTCGGGGAAGATTGGCCGTGCCATCCTTTTATTGTCTGTTCCGATGGTGCTGGAGATGGTTATGGAATCGATCTTTGCTGTTGTAGACATCTATTTTGTTTCCTCGCTGGGATCGGGTGCCGTTGCCACGGTTGGAATCACAGAATCGTTCCTGACCATTATTTATGCCATCGGTGGGGGGTTAAGCATCGGTGCTACTGCTATTGTATCGAGACGGATTGGTGAAAAGAACAGGGAAGGAGCATCGACCTCAGCTGTTCAGGCTATAGTTACTGCAATTGTTGTTTCCCTGGTTATTGCCATACCCGGTGTGTTATTTGCCCGCGATTTTCTTTTGGGTATGGGAGCGGAACCTGAAATTGTAGAATCGGGATACATCTACACCTCCATTATGCTGGGAGGGAATGTGGTGATCATGCTCCTGTTCATCAACAATGCCATTTTCAGAAGTTCCGGTGATGCTGCCTTATCCATGAGGGTGTTGTGGCTGGCGAACCTGTTTAACATCATTCTTGATCCACTTCTCATCCTGGGAATCGGACCGTTTCCTGAGCTTGGAATTATGGGTGCTGCAATAGCAACAACCACCGGCAGGGGATTGGCTGTGGTTTACCAGTTCTATATGCTCTTCAGGGGACATGGCAGGGTTAGAATTGGGGTTCGCCATTTAACCCTGAATCTATCTGTGATGAAAAACCTGATCCGTGTTTCCATGGGTGGTATCGGACAGCACATGATCGCCACATCGAGCTGGATTGCCCTGGTACGAATCATCGCCATTTTCGGAAGTGATGTGCTTGCAGGGTATACCATCGCCATTCGCATTCTTGTTTTCTCCATGCTTCCGGCGTGGGGCCTGAGCAATGCAGCAGCTACCCTTGTCGGACAGAATCTTGGCGCGAAACAGCCGGAAAGGGCAGAACGATCGGTGTGGTTAACAGGACGGGCTAACATGATCTTTCTCGGGTTAATTGCGGTGATCTTCATTGCCTGGCCCGGATTATTTATCCAGCTGTTTATCGACGACCGCGCGGTAATTGATGCAGGAGCTCTGTGCCTGAGGATCATCAGTTACGGATATGTTTTCTACGGCCTGGGAATGGTACTGGTGCAGGCTTTTAATGGTGCCAGTGATACCGCCACACCGACAAAAATCAATCTCGTCTGCTTCTGGATGATCGAAATACCCCTCGCCTACCTGCTGGCAATCCCAGCTGGAGTGGGCGAGAAAGGAGTCTACTTTGCCATTATTGTAGCCGAATCCATCATGACCTTAACCGCCCTTTTCCTGTTCAGGCGAGGCAAATGGAAGACAAAGGAAGTATGATTTGTTAATGGTTAAATGTTATTTGTTAATTGGTGAGTGAGTTGTGAGAAAAAAGGGTGCTGCCCTCCCGACTGAACGTCGTTCGGGCGGGGATCCTCGGTGCTTGGTACTCGGTTCTCGGTAAAAGATATATGGCAAGAGTGTAATGTAGTTATTGGGTTAGTCGGTTAGTGAGTTAGTGAGGTGCCTGGTTGGAAACCTTTAAGGTAGGTGCACGGTGATATGTCTATTGGAAATGATTTTTTGCAAATGTCTTACAATCATTGCTTAAATCTATATACTCAATAACTTACTAACAAATAATGATGATCTACCAGCATGCAGGTATGACTGTCGCATGACAATCGTCATCAAGCAATATGGATTGATTAACTAACACTGTTAATAATGGAATCACTCAAACCATCGCCCCTTTCCCAGTCTGACCGGATTATATCATTGGATGTTTTGCGGGGATTTGCTGTACTCGGTATACTGATCATGAACATCCAGAGTTTCTCAATGATTGAACCGGCATATCTGAATCCAACTGCATATGGGGATTTGACAGGGCTCAATAAATGGGTTTGGATAGTCAGTCACATGCTGGCTGATTCAAAGTTCATGTCCCTCTTCTCCATGCTGTTTGGTGCAGGCATTCTCCTGTTCACAAGCAGAATTGAAGCGAAAGGATTCAGCCGTTTCGGAGGAAATCGCTGTAAGCCTTTTGTCCCTCTTGGGATAAGTTGA
>CAZXGG010000157.1:0-3427 GCA_964640125.1 uncultured Rikenellaceae bacterium | reverse complement strand
AACATTTACAAGAAAAATGGGAAGATCAGGAAGGTTCATAATGTGCTGTTTGCTCCATCGTTTGATGTTGTCGACAGGATACAGAGCAAGCTGGTGACCCTCGGTTACAACATCACTTCAGACGGCAGACCAATACTTGGAATGGATAGCCGGGATTTGCTTGAGTTATCATTAAATGCTTCAGAAGCAGTCTTTTTTGTACCGGCTCACATCTGGACACCCTGGTTTTCCGTGTTGGGATCAAAATCCGGATTTGATTCAATAGAAGAATGCTTCGAAGACCTGTCTCCCCATATCCATGCAGTTGAAACCGGCCTGTCAACAGATCCACCCATGAACTGGATGTGCAGCTTCCTTGACCGGTATACCCTCATCTCCAATTCGGATGCCCATTCACCGGAAAAACTGGGTCGCAATGCCAATATCTTTAACACCGAACTTTCCTACAACGGTATTGTGGAGGCAATGAAGTCGGGACACCCGGAGAAATTTCTCGGGACAATCGATTTTTTCCCGCAGGAAGGGAAATACCATTATGACGGTCATAGGAAATGCGGTATATGCTGGAGCCCGCTGGATACATTGCAGCATGATGAAACCTGCCCGGTGTGCGGGAAAAAGATCACTGAGGGTGTGATGAACCGTATTGCACAGCTCGCCGACCGTAACGATGTGCTTGAAAGAAAAAACCGTCATCCCTTTTATAGCCTTATCCCGTTGAAGGAAATCCTATCCGAATTGGAAGGTGTTTCTCCCGATTCAAAAAAAGTGAATCAACGGTACATACAGCTGATCAGTAAAGCAGGCCCTGAGTTAAATATTTTGCTTCACCAGGATATCGATGATGTGAAAACCGTTGGTGGTGAATTGCTCTCCGAAGCCATTTGCCGGATGCGGAACAGGGAAGTCTATATAAAAGAGGGTTTTGATGGAGAATTTGGTGCCATCAGAGTCTTTCAGGAAGGCGAAAGTAAAAATTACCTGCAAACGGCATCCCTGTTTGAAGACTCGACAGAAAAATACCGCACCCAAAACAACCCGCGTCCGTTGGTAAGCTTCGACCTGGAGGCTTTCAGGAAATTGAAACGGGAGAAACCTGAAACACAGACCGAAATTATAGAAGCATCCAAAACCGGTCCTGCTTCCCCGGATAACGGTATTCTTTCAGAATTAAATACGGAACAATCAAAAGCAGCTGCACATTACAGGGGACCGGCCATTATCCTGGCCGGTCCGGGAACAGGAAAAACAAAAGTGCTGACCACCCGCATTGCTTATTTGATCCTGGAAAAACAGGTAAACCCCGGAAGCATCCTTGCCATCACCTTTACCAATAAGGCTGCACGGGAAATGAAAGAGAGACTATCCCTGCTTCTGGAGAACCACTCCCTGGATATACTCACCATTTCAACCTTTCATGCCTTCGGCCTGTCAGTGATTAAAGAATATTGGGAAAATTCAGGATCAACAGACACCCTTTCCGTGATCGATGATGAGGATAAAAAGCAGATCCTGACAGGATTGGGTCTTGATCAATCAAAAGTTACCGAAATCAGTGAAAAAATCACGGAGGTCAAACAATCCCTGCAGGACGAAAACGGTATCGGGGATGAAACCCTGGTTGCGATCTTCAATAAATACAACCAGACATTACGTTCCCTGCATGCGTTTGATTTTGATGACTTAATCGGATTTACCGTTCAGCTGTTCATAAAGCATCCGGAGCTTCTTTCAGCATACCGTGGGAAGATTGAATGGTTATTGGTGGATGAATATCAGGATATTAACTATGCCCAGTACAGGTTGATCAGCATGTTAATGCCCGATCGGGAATCCAATCTTTTTGTCATTGGTGATCCTGATCAGGCAATCTATGGCTTCCGTGGGGCAAGCGCTCAATATATTCAACTCTTTAAAGATGATTATCGGGCTGCCGTTTTTACCTTAATAAAAAGCTATCGCTGTTCGGATATAATACTCCGGGCTTCGGATAATGTGCTGAAGGAGAGTAGGAAATTTCTTGAAGGATTGCAGGAGGGAGTGAAGATTAAAATTTCAGAGAATGCGTCGGATAAAAGTGAAGCGGAATATATTGCCCGTATGATCGAAAAAATGATCGGAGGCATGGGTTTCTTTTCCATTGACAGTCAGGTAGCTGAAGGGTACAAAGAACAAGGGATAGAAAGCTTATCCGACTTTGCTGTATTGTGCAGGATCGGCAAACAAATGCCGGTCATTGAAAAAGCCTTCAAGGATCATAATATTCCCTACCAGAAAGTTGGTGAAGATCCCTTTTTCAAACAGAAACAGATTAGAGCAGTAGTGGATATTTACCGGTTTGCTTCCAATCCGGGAAACGCAATGTTGCGATCACGGATCCAGAAACAATCCGGTATGACCGAATACAAATTAATCCAAATCATTGAAAATCTGAACGGCAAAAAACTTATCGGAAAACTGCAGCACATCATCAATAGCCAGGTTCAAGACAATCTGGAGAAGCACAAGGTCATGTTCGACCAGCTGATGGAACTGGCAGAACAATACGAAGGAGAGGAAGAGGAGTTTTTACAACACACTGTACTGGGCACCGGGATCGATACCTGGAAACCAAAAGCTGAAGCAGTAAACCTGATGACGATCCATGCTTCCAAGGGTTTGGAATTCAATTGTGTATTCATTTCAGGCTGTGAGGAAAACCTGATACCCTATTCTCTTTTTGGGAAAAATCCTGTTGATCCGAACGAAGAGAGAAGACTTTTGTATGTCGGAATGACCAGGGCAACCTATTATTTGTTCCTTACCTGTGCACGGCGACGGTTCCTGATGGGAAAAGAGTACCATCAGAATAGAAGTCATTTTATCGATCAGATTGAAAAGGAAATCATCGAAACCGAAGAGCAAATAATAAAACGGAAAGATAAAACTGACGACGAACAATTATCTTTGTTTTAAAATTCAAGGCCATCGGCCTTGGATTATTGTAGATGAATAGTTATTCCAACCCAAAACAAAACTCCATCGGAGTTTGATAATTCTTATATTAAGTATATCACCCCTTGGATTTATCTGCAAAATATCCCCCGCTGGCGGGGGAATTTAAGGGGGTGGAATTAAACGTAACTTCTTCATAATTCCTCCCCCTGCTCCTGTTCCGCTGATTGGCGGTCCAGGATCTTTCCCCCTCTCAGAGGGGGATATTACTATAATTATACTCGGTCCTATTCCTCATCCTCAGGCTCCATTACCCTGCCGATAAAGATAATCGTATTGGTATACTTCTCTTTGATAGCAAACAGGAAAGGATGGTCTACCCGGAATGTGATAAATGTCTCCCCCCCTGGGGCACTGGTTTCAATGATCTCAACCACGGTTACAGCAGCTGCTTCAGTCCCTTCCTCGTTCACTTCAATAAAGGATTTATGGA
>CAZXGG010000156.1:0-3435 GCA_964640125.1 uncultured Rikenellaceae bacterium | reverse complement strand
ACCGTGACAGTAGCGGAGCGAATATCGGGTTTGTCAATATCATCATCATTGTGATTACGGTCGGTATCGGAACCATGCTGGGGGCTGTTATTGCCAGGAAGGTTCAGATGACAGCCATGCCTCAGCTGGTCTCCTTTTTAAATGCGACTGGTGGAGCGGCTTCTGCGCTGGTAGCACTGATGGAATACACCAATCCTGCAAATCAATCCCTGCTGGTTACACTTCTCAGCCTGGTAATCGGTGGAGTTGCTTTTAGTGGCAGCATGATTGCCTACGGAAAACTGGATGGGAAGGTGGGAGATATTTTTGCCCCGTTCATGAAGTATGTCAATGGAGTGCTTCTGCTGATCATCATTTTCCTGGTCGCCTATTTGCTGTTGGGAGATTTTAGTCCGAATGTTGAGACAGTGCTTCTCTATCTGTTGCTGGCATTCACCCTGGTTTACGGTGTGATGTTTGTGATGCCGATTGGTGGTGCAGATATGCCGGTAGTCATATCCCTGTTGAATTCCTTCACGGGAATTGCTGCGGCATTAGCCGGGTTTATTTATCAGAATCAAGCCATGATACTGGGAGGTATTTTTGTCGGTTCGGCAGGTACCATACTTACCATTTTGATGTGCAGGGCCATGAACCGTTCATTACTGAATGTCATTGTAGGAGCATTTGGTGGGGGTGGAGCAGCAGCGGAAAAAACAGCAGGTACTATGAAGGAGATAACTGTCAGCGATGCTGCTGTTCTGCTCAGTTATTCTCAAAAAGTTGTGATTATACCCGGATACGGACTGGCGGTTGCTCAGGCTCAGCATGTCTGCAATGAGATGGCACTCCTTCTCGAGGACAAAGGGGTTGATGTAAAATTTGCAATCCATCCGGTTGCCGGAAGAATGCCAGGGCATATGAATGTCCTGCTGGCTGAAGCTGAAGTGCCCTATGAGAAGCTGGTTGAAATGGACACGATCAATCCCGATCTTCCAAACACCGATGTTGTGGTCGTTATCGGGGCAAATGATGTGGTAAATCCGGCTGCGGAAGAAGATCCATCAAGCCCGATTTACGGAATGCCAATCATCAAAGCTCAGGATGCGAAAAACATTATCGTGATGAAACGGGGGATGGGTATGGGTTATGCTGCGATTGAAAACAACCTCTTTTACCACGATAAAACGCGCATGTTCTTCGGAAATGCCAAGGATTCCATCCAGAAACTGATTCTCGAGATCAAAAGCCTCTGAGGATTTTTATTTCACTTACAATTTGTTATCTTCTGTACCGTATTCAATAAGATTGCTTTACGGAAAATTAGCAGATAGACTGATCGTCCGAAGGGCGAGTTCATTTTATCTGTGGCTGCTGCCCGCCCGACTGAACGACTTCAGTCGTTCGGGCGGGGGTCCCCTGGTTTTCAAGCAATTCTTATGCAGCAGCGATTTCTTTGGTTACTTTCTTCATCATGGGAAGAAAGTAACTCGTTCGCTTTGCGAGCGAACGATGCAATGGATGGTGGTAGAATTGGTTTTCAAGAATAGTTATACTTCATTAAGCTTTGGATTAAGGTATATCTATATCTTTCTCATGCCCTCAAGCCGGGCGGGCTTTTACTTTTCTCCTTGATGAGAAAAGTAAACAAAAGAATCAAGGCTGCTAAAAATTTCATGGCAAAACTACGGCTTGAAACACAGCGGGTTAGCTAATAGGTAAGTATTTTTTCCACCCTCTTTTTCTTCAGGTAGCTTTTGATGATCTGTTGTATATCCCGGTTATCCTGATGGGACATGATGCAATCGTGAAAGGTGTCCAATCCAAAACCGATATCCTCAATTTCAATATAGCCGTATCCACAGAATTTTCCATTTTCGATCTTGACAACCGCTCTTTCCTCCTCGTTTCTTCCGGAATCAATGATGAAGAAATTCTCATGCATGTAATTGAATGTTTCCAATGCTTTCATTGCCCTTTCATTATACTCACTAGCGGGTTCCTTTCCAATACAGGCTCCATGGCACAGCCCTATTTGCCGGTGAAAGCAAGCTCCCCGGCTCTCATACAGGCCCGTAAGTTTCTGGCAGAGTTGATGGTCATCCAGCAACTTTTCCATGTGTTTTTTTGCTCTTTCCAAGGATGAGAAGCAGGTCAGGGGTGTTTCACACGATGAATTTTTCTCCACCGAGAAACAGATGTATCCCCGATCGTCCTGATGTGAATAAATCCCATAATAGAACGAGGTTCTTCGTTGCGATCGGTTATATACCGGTTTGATCTTTTTGATCTCATACGATTCACGGATCAGGGCTATCAGCTCACTACCGGTCAGTTCACACCCAATATCGGTGATCCGGTCTTTCATCTCAATAGCCCTTTTTGATGAATGGTTTGCAAGATGGGATAGCACCCGTTGATGGATATTTCTGCTCTTCCCGATATAGATCACTTCCTGGTTTTCACCGTAGAAATAGTAGATGCCAGGCTCCTCCGGCAGGGCGGTAATGATTGCCGGATCAAGCGAAGGATTGAGACCAGACAGTACCGGTTTTTTCCCGAAAGACAATGATCCGTCATCCAGGGAGAGCAGCATTTCAAAGAGTTTTACGGTTGCCTCAGCATCTCCCCTGGCACGGTGGCGATGATTGATGTTGATGTTTATTTCTTCGCATAAGTTGCCGAGACTGTATGATCGAAGTCCCGGTATAAGCCTCCTGCTGAGTTTCAGGGTGCACAGGATATCACGTTTAAAACGATACCCGAGGCTTTTAAACTCCTGGCGGATAAAGTGATAATCGAAACCGGCATTGTGAGCAACGAAGATCTTCCCTTCGGTCATTTCGACGATTTTCCGGGCAATTTCATAAAATTTTGGTGCATCAGCCACCATCTCATTGCTGATCCCTGTCAGTCCTGTAATGAAATAAGGGATGCTTCGTTCCGGATTGATGAGGCTCACAAACTGGTCAATGACATTTCCCCCATCATGAACAAAGATCGCTATTTCAGTAATCCTGTCGTTCCGGGAGCTGCCACCTGTAGTCTCTATGTCAACGATTGTGTATAATGATCCGGATTCAGGCATCTGGTTGTTTTGTCTCCGTTAACGGAGAGCTAAAATAATGCATGAAATTTACTAATCATACCAGAAAGTTTTAAATTTAAAACTTATGAGTGAATGTTTTCACAGTAAATACATCCTGAACGGAGAAATAAAGGATTCCTCCCTGTTTGATATCGATCTGGTATTCAGGGGAGAATCCATTTATGAGGTGGTAAGGATCATTGAAAAAATCCCACTTTTCTGGGAAGATCATGTTCAGCGGCTGTACCATACTTCAGAAATAACGGGGATGAGTTTATGGTATGATGAGGCATTTTTGTGCCAGATGGTGTCCGAATTGATTCGTATCAATTCCGTTAATGAAGGGAACATTAAACTGGTTTTTAACT
>CAZXGG010000155.1:0-3447 GCA_964640125.1 uncultured Rikenellaceae bacterium | reverse complement strand
AAGAAAATTTTGCAGTACTATGATGAATTCTATGAAACGATAAACGATGAAAAAGACGCCAGAAGAGCTTTCGAGCGGTGATCTTACCACTAAATATGAGAAAAAATAACATCCAGGAAATCATATTGTTAGACAATGGAGATATACTTCAGGGGGAGCCGGTTGTCTATTTCTCTAATTACATGGATACTGCATTCATCCACGTTTGTGCAGCGGCAATGAACTTCATGGAATATGATGCGGCTACGGTTTGAAAATTTTCTCTACTCTATGAACCTCACGGGAAGGGAGATCATCGATTACCTGGAATACTCATATGGGCAATGGTTTAATCATATGAAAGATCCTTTTCCCGTTTAAAGAGTGACACCGCTTCCTGATCTGACAGCCCGAAAAGACTTAACCTCACTAAATTTTAGTCAAATTTAACCTTCCCGGGGGTTAAAAACAGACAAATAATTCTACTTTTGCAGATCGTTTCAGTATAAACCGCACAGAATGAAAATGATGATAAAAAAGTTAAAACTCATTGTAATCCTTGTTATTGCTGTTGCTTCGTGTAAGCCAGGTGCTGATGTAGCTGTAACAGAGAAAAAAACCGAAGTAAAGAACATTATTTTTCTCATTGGCGACGGGATGGGTGTATCACAAATATATGCCGGGATGACAGCCAATAAAGGGCACCTGGCATTGGAGAAATGCAAGCACATCGGATTCATCCAAACCTATTCCTCGAACAATTATATAACGGATTCAGCTGCAGGAGGCACTGCATTTTCCTGCGGGAAAAAAACAAAAAATCATATGATCGGTATGGGACCGGACAGTACATCATTGAAAACGATCCTTGAGATAGCAGAAGAGAATGGTTTATCGACAGGACTCATTGCCACCAGTGCTATCACCCACGCCACACCTGCTTCATTTATCGCACACGAAGTAAACAGGTACAATTATGAAGAGATTGCCGCTGACTTTCTGGATACCGATATTGACCTGTTCATCGGTGGAGGAAGAGATCACTTTGCAGACAGGGAAGATGGACGGGATCTTATAAAGGAACTGGAAAACAACGGATATACGGTACTCAATTCCATGGAGGAGATCGAGGATTTCGCAGGGGGTAAACTGGCAGGATTCACTGCAAATATGCGTAACCCCAAGTATTCAGAAGGCAGAGGCAATATGCTTCCCCTGGCTGTGGAAACGGCAGTCCGTCTTCTGGGTGCGAATGATCAGGGGTTCTTCCTGATGGCGGAAGGATCGATGATTGACTGGGGAGGGCATGATAATGATACGGATTATATCGTTGATGAGATGCTGGATTTTGACCGGGCAATTGCCGCCGCCCTTAACTTTGCTGAAAAAGATGGAGAGACACTGGTGGTCATTACCGCCGACCATGAAACCGGAGGGATGGCAATCCATGGTGGTGATTTTCTATCCGGAAAGGTTGAATGTTCTTTTACTTCCAAGGATCATACGGGCGTGATGGTTCCGGTGTTTGCCTATGGACCGGGTGCAGAGTCCTTTATTGGTATTTATGAAAACACGGATATTTTTACCCGGTTTGTTGAACTCTTTGGATTTGACCTTCATTAAACCGGAGCAACATCCCACATCCTTTCCTTATATTTTTTTCCAACATGACCAGGATCGTTTACTTTTTGATGGTAATCATGACCGGACTCACCCTGACGGATTGTAATGTCCGGAATAATGCATCAGGCAATCATTCACAGGAACCACCTGATGAGCCGGTTGAAATTATTCCGGATATCATGGTCCCGCAATTACCGGGGCAACTCAATGAAAGTTCCGGGCTGATACTGTTCAGGGAGCTGCTCTGGACAATAAATGACAGTGGCGGGGATGCTGCCCTTTATGGTTTTGACCGGAATACCGGAGAGGTTAAACAGGTAGTCCGAATTGAAAATGGGGAAAATGATGATTGGGAATCATTGACTTCCAGCCAACAACAGATATTTATCGGAGATTTCGGAAACAATTGGGGTAACCGGAAAAACCTGAGAATATATGTCATTGATAAATCGGATATACCTGCAGTGGGAGATGTAACCCTGACTGCTGAACGAATCGATTTTAGCTATTCAGACCAGGTAAACTTTACCTTTGGAATGAATAATAATTCCCATGATTGTGAAGCATTTATCTGGTTCAGGGATTCGTTGTTCCTGTTTACCAAGGATTGGGTGACCAGAAATACAAAAGTCTATACACTACCAGCAAAACCAGGGATTTACATGGCAGAACCGGTTGATTCATTCGCTGTGGAGTGCCTGATTACAGGAGCTGATATAAGCAGGAATATGGAAAAGCTGGTCCTTCTGGGGTATGCAGATTATGTTCCCTATATCTGGTATTTTGATGGGATCGATAAGGGCAAGCTCCTGGGTGGTAGAAACATAAAATTTAGCATGATTGAATATTTCGGAACTCAAACAGAGGGGATCGCTTTTTCAGGGAACGACACCCTTTTTATCTCCTCGGAGCAGTCAAAACTCCCCTCCCGTATCTACCGGTATGTATTGCCTGGAAATGGTTTCTAGTTTCAGTTTGAGTAACGAGTGACGAGTGACAAGTGACAAGTGCCACGGGCATTATTCCAAAGGAATTCTTCATAGGCATGGCTATGCAACCTTCAGGACAAATTGTTTCAGGTGGTTTCATCTAGTTTCAGGTTGTTTCAAAATTGGTGTTAACATTAACTACTCACTGCTCATCGTCTCCCCCTCTTGGAGGGGGAAAAGTCCGAAGGATTAGGGGGAGGAATGGTTGCTTAAACAAGGCTTGGGATATTCCGGTCCATGCAACGTTTTGCTCTCGAATAAAAACATAGTTGTACCGGTTTTTTGGGATTTACACAAAACCCAGGGTTGCCCCCGTGAAATAGCGATCTTCCCAGACGAACTGTTGAAGCGAAACATTATTGTACACCCCAGACATATTGCTGAAATGAATGGTCATTTCACAGGGTCACCCGGGGCTATTGATTATTATACCCCGCCGGGGTATTCTTCAAAACGAAACAATTTGTCCCGAAGCCCCATAGTGATCTGCCATAGGCATGGCTATACCACCTATGGGAGGATGCCTTCGGCTTAGCAATATGAAACATCTTATCACCTACCCCTCTGCCCGTATCTCGTAACTGTTCATCCCGAATCAATCGAATTGCTAATAGCAAATTCGTGATTTTCGGGACAACTAGCTCAGTCCCTACGTCTCCCCCTCTTGGAGGGGGAAGAGTCCGAAGGACTAGGGGGAGGAATGGTTGCTTAAACAAGGCTTGGGATATTCCGGTCCATGCAACGTTTTGCTCTCGAATAAAAACATAGTTGTACCGGTTTTTTGGGATTTACACAAAACCCAGGGTGACGTCCGCTTATGCGTCCTTACTCTGGGCTATAAATTTACTGCTCCTAT
>CAZXGG010000154.1:0-3527 GCA_964640125.1 uncultured Rikenellaceae bacterium | reverse complement strand
AAACCGGAGAAAAGCTCAAACATGAAAGTGGGTCTGTACAGCATTACCTTTCTTGGCATATGGTACCGCGGAGAAGCCCTCTCCCTGGAGGAAATAATTAAGCGGGCGAAACAGTACGGTTATGAAGGAATTGAAATTGATGGAAAACGTCCGCATGGAAATCCGCTCGACTGGCCGGTGGAACATTGCAAGGAATTGCGATCGTATGCCGACAGCGAGGGAATTGAAATTTTCGGAGTGGCAGCCAATAATGATTTCAGCAGTCCGATACCGGAATTCCGTGAGTGCCAGATTGCTTACGTTAAAGAATTGATCCGGATGACGGCTGATCTCGGAGCCAGAACACTCCGGATGTTTCTTGGCTGGCCTGGCGTAACATTGCATCCGCAGGTTGCAGAATACACTATCGCACGAAACATCTGGCAGGTTACGCATGAAAAATTCACAGAAGAAGAGACCTGGGAATGGTGCTTCAACGGAATGAAAGAATGTACAAAATATGCGGAAGATGCCGGGATTATTCTTGCCTTGCAGAATCATGCACCGGTCATCAAAGACTACAGGGATGTACTAACAATGGTTAATGAGATCAATTCTCCCAGCCTGAAGGTATCACTGGATGCACCAATCATGTCCGATAAATCTGCTGAGAATATTCAAACAGCAGCACAAGCTGTGGGGGACCTTCAGGTATTATCTCATTTCGGAGGCGAATACGAAAGGAATGATGATGGCAAGGTAAACGGAGATCCATTCTACACGGATTTTGTCCGGGCAATGCATGATATTGGATACAACGGTTACTTTAGCTATGAACTGTGCCATTCACTTCCTGTTGTTAACGGAGAACGGGTCGGAATCGAATATGCAGAAAAAAATGCAGAGCTGGCTGCCGAGTTTATGCGGGGAATCATCAGCGAAGTAGTATCATGACAAAAACCAAAGGGAAAATATTGATCGTAGATGATAATGAGGAGTTATTGATAGCCCTGAAAATGATCCTCACTCCTCACTTTGCTGAGATAATAACGGAGAAAAATCCCAACCGCATACCCTCTCTTCTGGAAAAGAATTCATATGATATCGTATTACTGGATATGAATTTCCACGCGGGAGTGAATACCGGGAATGAAGGGATCTTCTGGATGAACAAAATATTCGAAAGGGATCCTTCTTCCACTATCGTATTCATTACAGCTTTCGGAGATATTGAACTGGCTGTAAAAGCAATGAAAGAAGGTGCAACAGATTTCATACAAAAATCATGGGATCAGGAAAAGATCTTATCGACCCTTTTATCAGCCTACACCTTGCGGTTATCCAAACTTGAGATCTCCCGCCTGAAATCGAAACAGAAACATCTGAAAGAAAGTATTGATCGTGACTTTCAATTGTGCCCCGGGGTGTCAAAAGCGATGCAAGAGGTTATGAAAATCGTTGACAAGGTAGCAAAAACAGATGCTAACATTTTGCTATTGGGCGAAAATGGAACAGGTAAAGAGGTCATCGCCAGGGAGATTCATAAACGATCTTCCAGATCGGAGGAAATTTTTGTTGGCGTCGATCTCGGATCATTGAGTGAAACCCTGTTCGAAAGTGAACTATTCGGGCATGCAAAAGGGGCGTTTACCGATGCGAGTGAATACAAACCGGGGCGGTTTGAAATTGCATCAGGAGGTACTCTTTTCCTGGATGAAATCGGAAATCTTACACTTCCGTTGCAATCCAAAATACTTACAGCTATTCAAAATAAAGAAGTGATCCCGGTCGGATCAAATTCACCCGTTCAAGTTGATATCCGGCTAATCAGCGCTACCAACAAACCATTATTCGAAATGGCTCAACAGGGTGAATTCCGTGAAGATCTGATCTATCGCATCAATACAGTGCAAATTGAAATACCACCCCTCAGGGAACGGCCGGAAGATATTCCGGAACTTGCTGATTTTTTTCTTGATCAATTTCAAAAAACTTACCATAAAAAGAATTTGCACATTGGTAATCCGGCATTGAAAGCATTACAGGACTATTCATGGCCGGGAAATATAAGAGAACTGAAACATGTGATAGAAAAAGCTGTTATTTTCTGTGAGACAAACACCATTTTAAAAAATGATCTGCACTTCATTGAATACAGGAAGGAGTTGGACAAACCTGAAACATTCAGTCTTGAGAAAAACGAAAAGTACCTGATTATAAAAGCCCTGCAAAAACACAAAGGGAATATCAGTTCTACAGCAAAGTCACTGGAAATCAACCGATCAACATTGTATGAAAAAATACGAAAATATGGCATATGACAGGTTCTCATTCATGCTTACCCTGCAGGCTATCGGGCTGGCAATTACTCCAATCCTGTTTTATTGGCTGGTCACAAAAGATGACACGCTGGTAACATCAGTTACACTGGTTGTCGTTTGGATTGCACAAATCATCTATCTGCTCTATTATGTAAGAAAAACTAACCGTGAGATTGCCGGGTTCCTGAATTCAATAGTCTATCGGGATACTTCTCTGAAATATGATGAAGAAAAAAGTGGACGGTCTTTCAAGCAATTATATCATGCATTCAACGAGGTTTTCCGCACTATCCATGAAGCAAAAATAGAGAAAGAAGCAGAGCACCACTATTTTCAGAATACAATAAAACACGTGGGAATCGGACTGATCTCGTTCGATAAACAGGGCACAATTGAACTGTTCAACCAGGCAGCATCCGATTTACTGGGAATAAAAAGTGTTCGAAAAGTCAGTGATCTGAACCAGGTTAATCCGGAACTGGATGAGCTGCTTCAACAAGTCAGGCCCCAAAATCCGGAATTGGTTAAAATCCAGGTAGGAGGAGAAACGTTTCAGCTTTCAGTGAATGCGGTTGAATTTAAGATTGAGAAGAAGAACATCAGACTGGTTTCGATTCAGGATATCAGTTCGGAAATTGAAGCAGGAGAAGTTGCTGCATGGCAGAAATTGATACGTGTTCTGATTCACGAAATGATAAACTCAATCAGTCCTATTAATCTGCTCTCAAATACCCTGCTCAATCTGTTCCGACCTGGTGGAAATACAATTCAGGCACAAGAGCTGGATCAAAAAGTCATAGATGATTCAATTACCGGGCTTCAGGCAATTACTAAAAGGAGCAGGGGATTAAAAAAATTCATTGAGTCCTATAGCCTTTTTACAAAAATACCGGAGCCCAATTTTTCAAGTTTCAGTATTCAGGCATTGTTTAATAACCTCAGCGTGTTATGTAAGGATGAGCAAAAAGAAATACAGTTGAAATCAAACATAACGCCATCAGGATTATCTCTCTATGCAGATGAAAAAATGGTAGAACAAGTATTGATAAACCTGATCAGCAATTCCATTTATTTTCTGAAGAAGAGGAAAGGCGCCATGATCGAACTTTCAGCGTATAAAGAGAAGGGCAGGACAGTCATCCGTGTTTCGGACAATGGACCGGGGATCGAGAAGGAAGAGATGGAGAATATTTTTGTCCCGTTCTATTCCACCAAGGAGGGTGGTTC
>CAZXGG010000153.1:0-3540 GCA_964640125.1 uncultured Rikenellaceae bacterium | reverse complement strand
ACAACTTGTTTATATAAGAAGAAAACGTTCGTTTTAGTGACTTAAAACAGGGGGTAAAACGAATGTTTTGTTCCGTTAAACAAAACAAGTTACATTATAATCGTAAATTATCCAAGGGATTCCTGATGTTCATCAGGTTTTTTCGGCTTACGTACGTGTAAATCTCTGTGGTCCTGCTGCTTGAATGTCCCAATAACTCCTGTATGATCCGCAAATCAACACCATCCTCCAATAGATGCGTGGCGAAACTGTGCCTGAAAGTATGGGGAGTGACCTTTTTCTTCATGCCAACTTCCAATGCTTTGTGCTTTACTATGTTCTGAACACTCTTTCCGGAATATTGCAAAGAACCATATCCGTTAAAAAGGTAAACTCTTGGTCTGTAACTTCTCCGGTAATTTTTAATCTGTTTGACCAGATTATTCCCAATAGGGATCATTCGCTGCTTGTCACCTTTCCCGGTTACAAACATCACTTTCCTGTTGAAATCGATATTCTCTATTTTCAAATCAATTACTTCATTTAACCGTAATCCACACCCGTATAATATGCTCAATATGGTTTTGTGTTTTATGTTTCTTGTTGCGTCAAGCATTGTCTGAATATCTTCACGGGCAATTACATTGGGTAAACGTTGCCTTTTCTTCGGTCTTGGCAGCTGGAAATCCTCAAATTTTCTTCCGTAAACGTATTCGTAGTACCGTTTCAAAGCATTTATCAGTTGGTTTTGATAAGACCTGGAATAATGATCAACATCCAACATTGAAAAAATGTATTCCCTGATCTCTTCATCCGGGAGTAATTTAATATCAGATTCCTTGAAATGATGCAGAAACCGATTGATCAGACTCTTGTACGTTGCAATGGTTCGATAACTCTTATTCCGTAAGATCATTTCACTTTCGAATTTATTTTCAACGAGGTCCGGTAAAACAGCCTTCTTATGACCTGGACTTTTCGCGTTATCTGCTTCATAGTCACAAATCGTGAATTGATACCTTTTCTGATCGAAGATTTCCTTTAACCGGCTCAGGTTTGCCGGGTTTGCAAATACAGACCATTTTTTTTCCACCGGATGCCACCAGGCTCCTTCAAGTTTCTTGATAGCATCTTTCTTCTGAAATGGAATTCTCAGGAAATACAATTCTTTCTGCTTATCGTGAAGGATATTAATCTGTTTCCTTTCAATACCTTCAATGTTCGATTTTTTTAATTCCATGCTCCACTGCCCGGCAGCCTCCTCTTTCACTACCACGGTTTCTCCCAACTGCTCCACCAAATAGTCAAGGTATTCCTCCCGATAGGGTATATGCCAGCAGAAAAGGGTCTGACTCCAGCGAGCCCCCGGTAATTGCTTGATTTTACCAACTAATTCCGGATCAAATTTGAAAACCAGTTTGATCCTTTTCTCGTTGTTATGAACGACGGATTCAACATAAATTGTTTTCATGATTGCAGTTTTTAAATAAAATTAAACCATCAGAAAACAATTAGTCGGTGATTAAACGTTTATATACGTTTGTAAACGTTTGTAAACGGATAATGTGCTGATTTAATGTTCAATCCGCGAACTCTACCAGTTCACCCAGAAGCGGGAATTGATACCCCCGGGGTTTCAGCTCACCGATCAGGCTATCCAGCAAGAAGTAGAATTTATCGGTACGGCGTGGATCGGTACCGAGGTGAAGCAGCATTATAAATCCGTTCATAGTATAGGATTCTTCGTATGCCAGGATATTTTTAAAGATCGAATCGGAACTGAAATAGAGACTCCCCGGCTCCGGAATGGTCCAGTCATGATTGGCTATGGTGCCGGGTGTAAAGTTTACCAGGGTGATCCCCAACTGCCTGCACCATTCGCTGATGGAATCATTGTACCACTCGAATGGAGGGAGAAACAGGAGTGCAGAATCTTTCGGTATTCCAAATTGTTCCATCTCCCGGTAATTAGCCAGCAGATCATTCGTGAACTCAGTTTTGGTTATGAGCAGGGAATCCCTGTTTTCCCAGGAAGCATACAACAGATGTCTGTCGGAATGAGCTCCGACGTAATGCCCTTCTTTCACCAGTTCACGGATCAGGAATGCATAATCAGGGTTCCGGTAAAAGTCACCGGTGAAGAAAAAGGATGCCCTGATAACGTGCTTATCAAGAACCTCTTTTACCGTGCTGTATCCTTCTGCAAATTCATGGGCTGTAAAAACAAGCGAGATGTTTTTCCGGCTTGTATCCGTCCGGATCAGAGCCCCTTTAAAATAGAGGGCGTTGGGTTGCAGTGTGTCGCTGTAGTCTTCATCCACAGTCATGGGTTGATGACAGCATTGCAGGATCCCTGTCATCCATACCAACCCGAAAAGGATGCCCCTGAAATGGATTCTTAAGATGATGCCGGTCATAAGCCAATAACTTTGATTGCATCTAAGTTATAAATGATTATTTTTTTTTAAAATCTTTCATGGCAAAGAGTTATTAATTGCTCATAATTAATAAATTTGTTTCACGAATTGATTAATAAGGGGGAACTTAAAATGAAAAATCATCTCTTTACATTTTGCCTGGTTTTATCCGGTTTCTTTTTCATTGGATGTCAGGGATCCGGTGAACAAGAAATAAATGATCAATTATCAACGGAAGGACAGGATTCCGTGTTGATACAAATGGAAAAGGATTGGAGCCAGGCTGTCATATCCAAGGATATTCCGATGCTTGAAAACATCCTGTCAGAAGACATCGTTTATCATACCGAAGAGGGAGAAGTGCTCAACCGGAAAGAGTACATCGATAATTTTATACGGAATAAAAGGAACATCCAGTCGGTAGAGGTGGATAACATGAATGTCTTCTTTTTCGAAGGTGATGTTGCTGTGGTTACCGGAACCTCTAAAGAGGTCGGAATGGAAGAGGACAATACCCTGGTTGAATATTCAGGCCTCTGGACCAACGTATGGTTAAGAAAAGATGGAACCTGGCAATGCATTGCCGGCCACGGCAATACAAAAGTCGTTAAGTAGATTCCTCCTTTCCTGTTGTATTTTACTGAAAAGTAATTTCATCCAGGAATACCCAGGCTTTTTTACCAGATCCTTCATGCCATTCCGGGCATTCTTTAATGCTTGTCAAATAGACGTGAACATACCGGGCTGAGGTTGCATAGAAGTCAACAACAAGATTCCGGATTGATGCTTCGCGATGCGCTTCCGGTATCTCCTGTACCAGCTCACCACATTCACGATATTCAATACCATCATCGGATGCTTCAACGGTTATTTTTTCAGGCAAGAATATCCAGCCTCGGGTGGATTCAAGGCAGCCGATGGATATTTCTGAGATATTCCTGACCTCACCCAGGTCGAATGTTATTTCCGCATCGGTTCCTTCAAATCCCTGCCATTTGCCATCACCCTGATCCATTGTCCCTCTTATCCCGTCACGAAGTCCAAAATCACCCCCCGCACTGTACCGTTCAGCATACCGGTTGGTATAAACCGGTCGGATAATATCCGTTTTTGTAAAGACTGCTTCAACGATCCGGCTGCTCAT
>CAZXGG010000152.1:0-3713 GCA_964640125.1 uncultured Rikenellaceae bacterium | reverse complement strand
CTTTTTCATCGTTTATCGTTTCATAGAATTCATCATAGTACTGCAAAATTTTCTTCACTCTCTTCTCTTCGAGATAGGGAAAATTAAGATATAGATCATAGATCTGTTGTTTCTTTTCCCTGAAGAGATTGAAGGTTGGGTCAAGCTCCTCCAGTTTCCGGCAATTGCTGCGGAACAGACGATTACGAACAGAAGCGATGCCAAGAACGGAATCCGGTGCAGAATAATAGGTATTTATGACACCACTGAAGTCGAAGTCATATGGAACCGGAACAGCCATGGGTTCAGAACTGAAGGAGACCAGCTTTACATTATGAAGTGCCCGGATAGACCAATCCGTATTTGCAATAAAATACTGAAAAACAGTAAAGAGGTTTATTAGTGGATGGTTTACGTGATTCAAGGCGAGGCCTTTTAACTCAATCTCCCTTCCTCCATTCCGTTCTGCCATTTTCCCTGTCGGTTCAAGGAAAAAGGCAAATTGATGAATCGGTTTTATCCTCTCTTCCGTATCGATATAGGTTACTTGTGCCAGCCGTACCTTGTAACTGAGATCAGTAAACAGGTTGTAGATCTTATAGATCATGTATTCCTCAAGGATATACCGTTGATTGATTTTTCTGTCCCTGCAATGGGTGACCATTTTCACATCCTTCATGCCCGAAAAAAGCATGCCCGGCAGGGTATCTTGTTCAAAATCAATACGAAGGGGAGGAAAATCACAAATTGTGCGGTCTCTCCGGAAATTTCCCCTTAACCTGAGCATCACTTCAAGGGAGAGGGTATCCGTGCCTTCCTGGTAGGTTAAAGTTGCCGGGTGAGATTCCCTGTCATCTCCGATATCGAAAATAAGCGTTCTGAGATCCGTTACGAGTGTAACTTCAATTGGGTTTTCTTCCTGAAATAACGGAATCTCCGTTTGTGTTGAACCGGGTTTGAACTGGTCAAGTGTAAAACCCGTTACCTGACCGGTTCCATTCGGCAAACTCCCGTGGAAAAAGAAAAGTACGAGGATATAGCGGGTAAGATTTCTCATAAGCAGAATCAACAGAATGACGGGGATAGCGGTTTATTTCACGGTAACCCGTACCTCCCGAACGATGGATAATGCGGTTGTGATGTTTTCCATATCCCTGTAAATTAAACCATCCCTGCCTGCAATGTGGCTATGACCGATGGGTCTCATTTTGTACGTTTTATTGTTGTTTTTCAAATCGATCATTACGGAATAGACAATTGCCGGTTGACTGTTGTCTTTGTAATTGTGATCTTGGGGATGAATATCAAGCGTATAATAATCATTCCAATCGTACGATTGGTTGATTTCCATAAACAGATTGATAAACCTCAGCTCTTTATCATTTGTTCTTGTTTTCAGGACAAAGTTCGTTTGAGGAGTTGCACCCGTTACCGCATCAGGGACCGGGTTATCCGGAGTCGGCATGTAAAGGCTATCCTTTGCCATTATTCCCCTTCTGTGTGCCCAGACAGGCAGTGTAGCCGGTTTGCGCAAAGCTGCCGGTTCCCATTCTTCATCAACCAGTATCCCATACTGAAAATATCCCGTTCCAACAGACCTGGCAACATAGAGTGTCTGAATGAAATTTCCCAGCGTATCCTCGTACCAGAAGGCGAACAGCGGATTCAAAAAAGCATATCCTTTGGTCAGTTCAATCTCCAATTCAATCCCATTTGCGTCAGGATTGGTTGTTAAAATTACCGGATCCTGGTAAACAGGTAATCCATTGTAGTGAAAGCCGGAAGCGATGAGATAGAGAAAAAGGAAAAGAAAGATCAGAAAGGAGAAGCTTCCAGGTTTAATATGATTAGCCCGGTGTTTCTTCGTATGCGTAATGCTACCTGCCATAATCCAGGTTAAATGAGTGCTATTTCAGGGGATATTTACTCCCATCGCTACCCAGGACGAAAAAGTTATCATCCTCAATCATCAATGCCTGAAATGTAAACTTTGAAAGATAGAATGGGATATCGGTTGCAAACACTTTATTATGATATAAACCTTTCACCTCTGAAACGTTAGTATGGCCAATGATTACACAGGAAACATCAAAGAATTCCAGTACTTTATCCAAATCAGATTCTCTGATCCTGGGGTAGGTATCGTCTCTGGTGATATACCCCCTGTACCAGAAGGGGCCCAGTCCACCCAACAGGAATTTGGTTTTTTCAAACTCAGATGAATCAACCCTGTTGGTTAAGAAGTTCGCAATCAGCTGGTTCATCTCTTCCAGTCCTATATCCTTCTCCAGCAAGGATGGGGAGATCCCTCCATGAACAAAAAGTTTGTCACCAATTTTTATGGCAACATTTTTGGTTCTCAGCCACCTGCCAAACTCTGTATCTTTTGCATAAAAGTCGGAGTAGAATATATTGAGGTAGTTGGTCATATAATTATATTTCTCCGCAACATCATTAATATTCTCCCCCATGACAAGCAGTTCATGGTTGCCAAGTATTAAATGCACCATTCCTCCCTGTTTGGGTGCCTGGTATTCCAGTTTATATATTAACCACAAACATTCCGTTACTTTTTCTCCGCGGTCAAATATATCTCCCATAAAGACCAGGTGTCCGTCGCCCCATGACCAATTCAGCTGACTGTCAATAACACCATGTATTTTCAGGAAATGTATCAGGCTATCGTATCCCCCATGCACATCTCCAATGGCAATAATTTTTTCAACATTGGTGTATCGGGTGGGTGGTTGTTTCTTTTCTTTAATTACAATATAGGTGGAGGTATCGCCTGCCAGTCCTTCAAAATGAAAGGGTGATTTATTGATTCTCAGCAACTTTGACTCCGTAACCGTTTCATCTTTAGCACTGTCCCTCTTCATGTAAAACTGAATAGCTTCATCCTCTCCGGTCCAGACGATGTGCGGTCCATCAAGGTAATCCGGATAATAGGACGCTATGCTTTTCGCATGAAGTGACCGAAGGTAATCGCCCACGGGTTGGTTAGTGAATTCATTTGCATAGTCCAGGGCAGTTTTTCCAGCCTGGTTGGTTTTGTTGATGTTGATTCTGTTTTTTACCAGGAACTGAGCCATCTCCATACTTCCCTGAACGGAAGTATAAATCAAGGCTGTATTCCCTGTTGGCGTAGTATCGTTAACAGAGGCACCATTTTTGACCAGATGTTGTGCTATCTTAAGTTTATTGCCTTCAACCGTATGAATCAGTGGTGTCTTATTATCGCAGAGTTGATTTACATCGGCTCCCAGCTTTACCAGTAGCTTCACAATCTTATACTGATCCTGTTGAATAGCATACGTCAGGGGTGTCAACTCTTTCTCCCCATAATATCCATTCACATCATGCTCTTTAAAGTAAGCCTTGACACCTGCCGGATCTCCCTTATTAATCATGTTGAAGGGAAGGGGACCATCGCTGTTTGCCTGCGAGCTAACAGGGCCAACAACAGATAGCAACAAAGCCAATATAATGAAACAAAATCTGTTTTTCATCCTTTCAGTTTTTCTCCTGCACAAACTGGCCAGAAAAGATTAATCCATGATGTTACAGTATAGAGCGGGTTAATTTAAACATAAAATTTGGATATTTAAAGTTCATACGCCCTATCGTCATTGTTATACATTCAACTATCATGCCTGATATCCACGTGTCGTTATTTTTGTATTAATTAACTCAAGTTGCTAGCTATTGCAAAAAGTTATATGATTTGCTTAAAT
>CAZXGG010000151.1:0-3853 GCA_964640125.1 uncultured Rikenellaceae bacterium | reverse complement strand
TCATGGTAACGAATTATCTTTGTTAATCGTCTAATGAATAAATCCATCCTTCCGATATGTTTCGTTATAACCTGAAGATTGCCATCCGAACCTTTCTCAAGCAGAAAGGATATTCATTTATCAATGTAACCGGTCTTGCGATCGGTTTGACTGCCTGCCTCTTTATTCTTCTCTGGGTACAGGATGAACTCTCCTATGACAGGTTTCATGAAAAGGCTGACCGCATTTATATTGTAGGCCTTGATATTAAACTGGGTAACCAGGATCTGAAAGCCGGTTCAACGCCTCCCCCAATGGTGTTCGCATTAATGGAAGAATTCGAAGGGATCGAACAGGCTACCCGGTTCGAAGGTGCCGGACAAACCATTGTTAAATACGAGGATAACATATTTACTGAGGAACAGTGTTACTTTGTTGATTCAACTTTTTTTGAAATTTTCACCTTCCCATTCGTTGCCGGTGATCCCAACACGGCATTGGACAGACCGAATACCATTGTCATTACGGAAGAGATGAGGATGAAGTATTTCGGTGATGAGAATCCGGTAGGGAAGGTATTGAGAATTGATGGAGAAGAGGATTACGAGATTACCGGTGTATGTGAAACACCCCCGTCACAATCTACGCTTGACTTTGATTTTTTAAGGTCCATGACGGGAAGGGGCAGGCCAGACGCAGGTGAATGGGGCAGTAACCGGTTACAAACCTTCGTTCTCCTTGAAGAAGGTGTTACTCCCGATAAGATCAATGACCAGTTTCCTGCTATCCTGGAAAAGTATTTTGGCCCGATCATTAATGCCATCATGAATATTTCCCTTACTGAATTTTATGAGGGCGGGAACAGGTATTATTATTACCTCGAACCATATACTGATATTCACCTGCATTCCAGCTTTACAGAGAATTTTGAAGGGGCCATGGACCCGATATATGTCTATATCCTGTCTGTTGTTGCCCTGTTTATTCTCCTTATTGCCTGTATAAATTTTGTTAACCTGACTACTGCACGTTCATCCCTTCGTGCCAAAGAAGTGGGAATCAAAAAAGTTGTTGGGTCAAGCCGCCGAAAATTGATTTACCAGTTCCTTACTGAATCCATGCTCATCAGTATTTTATCGATGATCCTGGCAGTAGTTCTGGTGGAATTGCTGAAAGGAAAGTTCAATAACCTGGCAGAAAAAGAACTGACCGTAGACTACTTCAGTAATCCTGTCATTATACCATCACTGATCCTGTTAACCCTTTTTGTTGGTTTTGTTGCCGGTAGTTATGCTGCATTCTTCCAATCATCCGTGAACATTCTTTCGGTGCTGAAGGGGAAATTCTCCCATGCCATGAAATCGGGAGTATTGAGAAATATTCTTGTGGTATTCCAGTTCACCATATCCATCTTCCTGATCATTTGCACACTAACCGTGTTCTCGCAGATCCGGTTCGTGCGTAATATGGATCTGGGATACGATAAAGACCAGGTCATGGTAATCCAGCGGTTTAATGCATTAGGCGACCACCAGCAGGTGTTTAAAGAGGAGCTTCTTAAGGATCCGGCGATCGAACATGCATCGGTCTCTGTTAATGTTCCCGGTCGGGGATTTTCAGGAAATGGTATTTTGAAAGAGGGAGGGAAAGATACTGAGGTTCATATTCTTTCGCGCTGGTGGGCTGATTATGACATACTCGAAACGATGGGATTTACCATGGCAGACGGCCGGTTTTATTCCCCTGAGTTTCCAACCGATTCCAATGCACTTATCATCAACCAGGCATCCGTACCTTCACTTGAACTGGATGATCCATTGAACCAGAGACTGGTGGAACCTTCTGATACACTTACAACCAGACCCATCATCGGGATTGTCAGGGATTTCAATTTTCAGTCGGCACACAACCCGATCCGGCCCATGAGCGTGGAGCTGATGAGAAGAGGGCAAATCGGTCGGTTCCTGCTGATTAAGGTTCAGCCTGAAAACAGACAAACCATAATCCGGAGAGCAGAAGAGCTGTGGAAGGAAATGGTGGTCGACCAGCCGTTCGAGTACTTTTTCATGGATGATGAATTTGATGAAATTTATGGAGCAGAAAGAAGGCTTGGAACCATCTACTCGGTCTTTTCCATCCTGGCAATTTTTATTGCCTGCCTCGGACTGTTCGGGATGGCATCCTTCACTACCGAGCAGAAAACCAAGGATGTCGGTATTCGAAAAGCAATGGGTGCCACAGCAAGCAGCATTGTCCTCCTGCTAACGCGGGAATTCAATAAATGGGTGCTGGCTGCCAATGTGATCGCCTGGCCACTGGCTTTCTTCATGATGAAGAACTGGCTGCAGGATTTTGCCTACAGAATTGACCAGGGAGTATTTACCTATCTCCTGGCTGCCATGCTAACGCTGGTGGTTGCTATCCTGACGGTAAGTTACCAGTCGGTCCGTGCAGCCATTAAGAATCCGGCGGAATCTCTGAGGTATGAATGAGACTCAAATTTCGTTTTTCGAAGTTTGTTAGTCGAATTCCTGCCCGCCGGGCAGGCGGGCTTCCCGCCAACGGCGGGGTGAGTGAGCAAAGAGCATGGAGCAAAGGAAAGGATGAAGGTATGCTCACGGCAGATCACTATATGACAATCAAGGGGAAATGTATCTACAAGGAATACCGGTCCTGCTGTGTTTCTTGATCGGGAAAACAATTCATGGACTGGATTGTTATGGTGCCAATATCTGCGACTCAGCTATCCGCCTGCCAAAGGCATTCCTACGGAAGAATGTATAGGTTTCCCTTGAGAGAGGTATGGTAGTTTCCTCCTCCTCCGCTTTGCTGATACGGCGGACAAATCGGCGGTTTTTCTTTTACTCCAAATGTTTCTACCAAAAAAAAATATTATTTATGAGGTATAAATTCTTTTGTATTTTTTTATTCTTTTATTCTGTAATAATTACCAGGTTTTGCTCCATAATTTCCAAATATTCTGGTTACAGTAAACATATCAGAAGTTTTAAACTCATATTCACCTCTTGATAACACTTTTTCAGGATTAATTTTATCCTTAACTTCCATATACATTTTATTATCTGAAGTGAACTTCCCTGTAAATACGACAATTCGTCCATTTGAAATAAGGGTAAAGTTGGTAAATTTCTCAAATATTGAATCAAATCCTACAAGTTGTTTTGCCTCACGAAGAGTCTTCCCTTTTGTTGTGATTTTATAGGTAGTTTCCAATCCTTTTCCATAGGATTTAAATTCCCATATTATAGAAGTATCCGGCGCAAATTCGTTTTGCCATATACCAATGAATTGTTTTATCAACGTCACCTGGTCGAGTTGAGAAACAGTTGTTTGCGCCTGTATCCTATTTATACCGATGAACAGGTATATTGCAATCATTGTTATCAAAAATTTTTTCTTCATAGGTCAGGTTTTGGTAAATAAATAATACTAAAATCATGAAAATCAATTACTTAGTAATGTCTACATCTTTGATTTACAATCATTTTGTTTGTGTCTTTTTTCAATGCCCGCCAACAAGTGAATGACCGCATTGCGTTTATATTACTTATATACGCTGTAGGTTGTTCGGTTTAGTTGATTTCGTTTTTAACTGCATCCCTAATTTACGAAATTTCGTTGTACTATACTGAAATTTTTAGTATGATTCAATGAAAATATTGGGGCTGGGTGAGTAAGTGAGACTAAGATTTTACCAGTCTGTTGCGCAGTAGAATCTTTACGTCGAACTCCTGTCCGTCCTTCCAAAATCATCTGCAAGTCCGAAAGAATGCTTTATAACCCATAACCTTTAACTTATCAACTTATCCCAAGAGGGACAAAAGGCTTACAGCGATTTCCTCCGAAACGGCTG
>CAZXGG010000150.1:0-3855 GCA_964640125.1 uncultured Rikenellaceae bacterium | reverse complement strand
AGAAAATTCACCGAAACAGCCGAAACATTCAAATTTGCCGATTCAACCTTCTTCGATGTTTTCAGCTTTAAACTGATTAAGGGGAATCCCGAAACGGCCCTGGTTAAACCGCGAAGCATTATCATGACGGAAAAAGCTGCAAGGAAATATTTTGGTGAGGAAGATCCGATTGGAAAAATGCTACAGGTTGAAAGTGATACTACGTTCTATACCATTACCGGGTTGCTGGAGGATGTCCCTGAAAATTCCCATTTTCATTTTGAGCTGCTGGGTTCACTGGGTACCTATGGAGTGAGCCGGGGCCAAAACTGGCTTAACCACCAGATGTATACCTACGTGAAGCTGGTACCCGGCACGAATCCGGATCAGTTTGAAGAAAAAATAAACGGTATTGTTATCAAATACATTGGCCCGCTCATTCAACAATTTATCGGAATTGACCTGGAGGAATTTGAAGAATCCGGTGGCAGTTTCGGCTATTTCATACAACCCCTGCTGGACATCCACCTTCACTCCAACCTGCAGGCTGAGATTGAACCGAACGGAAACCCGGCTTATGTGTATGTATTCTCCCTTATCGCTATCCTGATCCTTGTTATCGCCTGCATCAACTTTATGAATCTTGCCACCGCACGTTCATTAGGCAGAGCCAGGGAAGTGGGAATACGGAAAGTAGTGGGATCTACAAAACGGTTGTTGATCGGTCAATTCTTGACAGAATCGGTATTCCTGAGTTTTCTTGCACTGGTTTTTGCGACATTGATTGTATACCTGGTGATGCCTGCCTATAACAACATGATCCAGCTGGACTTACATTTCAACCTTTTTAGCAGCTACTACCTGGTCCCCTTATTGCTTTTCCTGGCTATCTTTGTCGGACTGCTGGCAGGAACCTATCCCTCTTTTGTCCTTGCCGCATTCAGACCGGTCGTTGTTTTAAAAGGTGAGTTAGGTCAGGGTACAAAAAAGGGATACCTGAGAAAGCTTCTTGTAATCTTTCAGTTTACCATTGCCATTGCTATTCTGGTTGGGACCTTGATTGTTACCAATCAATTGAAATTTATGCAGAGAAAGGACCTTGGCTTTGAAAAAAACAATGTCCTTGTAATCCGCAGGTCCGATGCATTAAAGGAACAGATTGATGCATTCAAACAGGAGTTGGAGAAACATTCCAACATTGCCGCTGCCGGCAACTCAACCCATATTCCTTCCAGCGGTTTCTGGAATAATGCGCACTGGCTTGAAGGGATGAGCAGAAGTGATGTCCTTCTGCTGATGACCGCTTTCGTCAGTAACGAGGTGGGAGAGGCCCTCGATCTCGAAATGGTTGAGGGGAGATTCTTCAGCCGGGAGATGCCTACCGATTCATTTGCCGTGATCATCAATGAATCCGCTGTAAAAACGTTTGGTATTGAGAATCCGTTAAGAACCCGTTTTGTCGAACCCGGACAAACACCAGACCAGGACGAGTTCATGCCAGTCATTGGGGTTGTAAAAGATTTCCATTATGAGTCGATGCATGAAACTATTCATCCGATGATTTTCCATTTTATGCCAGGCAACTGGGAGGGGTACATCATGGTCCGCCTGTTGGGAGGAGATATTCCTGAAACGATCAGGTTCATCCAGAATAGATGGGAAGAGTTCAACTCCGATTATCCCTTCGAATATTTCTGGCTGGATGATGAATTCGGAAAACTGTTTGCCCCCGAAAAAAGGACCGGTCAGATATTAGCCCTCTTCTCAATTCTTTCAATCTTTATCTCTTGCCTGGGATTATTGGGCTTGATCTCCTTTACTGCCTTGCAAAGAACCAGGGAAATCGGAGTCAGAAAAGCACTGGGAGCATCCGTGAATACGATCCTTTACCTGCTGTCACGCGAAACCGTCCAGTTATTGGTTATCTCAACCATCCTTGCAATCCCATTCTATTTTGGCGTTAAATTGTGGATGCAGAATTTCGCATACCATATAAATTTCGGATTCATCATTTATCTGGGATACCTTATTGTTGTTATAGCCATTGTATTATTGATCGCCTTGCTTACAGTGAGTTTTATTGCTTATAGAGCAGCAACTACAAATCCTGCCCAGAGCCTGAGGGTTGAATGATTCTAATCATCAGTGATATTCTAATGATCGGTATTCCCAACACAGCGAACTGGGAGTAACGTGGCGAAGCAGTAATAAAACGTATGAAAAAGTCAATACCAGCCTGGTCATAGAAAAAAAACGAACAATTAAGTTTAAAATATCTAGTATGAAAAAAATTACCATTATCAGCATTTTTTTGCTTCTGGTGGCAATAAACAGTAATGCGCAGGATATCTTTTCTGCCGCAGCAGAAGGAGATCTTGAAAGAATCAAACAATTGATCAGTGATAAACAAGAACTTGTCAATGCAACTAATGAAAGCGGGAAGACCGCCCTTCATATTGCGTCGGAAAAGGGACATCTGGAAATCGTTGAATATTTGCTGGAAGGGGGTGCAGACATCGAAGCCAAAAGCATATACGAACTAACCCCGCTTTTCAGTGCCGCAGAAACTGGAAATATAGAGCTGGCAGAAATGCTCATAAAGTATAGAGCGGATGTCAATGCCTTCAGCCAATTCTTCGGTACCGCCCTGCACCGCGCTGTTTACATGGGACATCCCGAAGTAGCAAAATTGTTATTAAAACAGGGAGCGGCTGTTACAGTCCAGAACAGCACCGGAACGGTCCTGCATACAGCCGCCCTTCTGGGAAGGCCAAACCTGGCCCGTCTGCTTATTGAAAACGGTGCGGATGTAAACAGTAAAAACTCAAGCGGTATAACTCCACTTTATTATGCCATTTCCACCGGGAATGATCGATCCGATGAGCTGGCCATGCTGTTTATCAACAACGGTGCGGATGTTAATGCCGCAGATAAAAACGGCAACTCAGTATTAATGATGGCTGTGCAACAAGGATTCCCCGATGTGGCGGATAAACTAATTGAGAAAGGAGCCGATAAAACCATCCAAACCATCAATACAAAACAGTCCTTGCTTCACTCTGCTGGGATTTACGGGTACGGAGATGTGGCTACGATCCTGATCCAATCAGGTTTGGATGTGAATGCCCGGGACGCTGACGGGAAAACTCCCCTTTATTATGCCCAAAAATATGGCCATAAGACAGTTGCACAGCCCCTTGTTAAAGCAGGGGCTGAAGAAGAAAAAACAGAAAATAATTTCGGGGATTCGAAGTATGTCACAAAAAAGATGAAAAATGGAGAAGCCTATATCTGGCTTCTCAAGAATCGGGGTTATGTGATTAAAACCAGGAATCACCTGTTTATATTCGACAATGAAGAGACAGGAAGAAAACCGGATGCACCTTCCATCGATAATGGTCATTACTCCCTTTCAGAGTTGTGGGATCAGAACGTTATGGTGTTGTATTCAGCGTATCATGCCCATGGCGGGCCTGGTGAGTTCATCCATACCCTGGAAGATTCATTGAAAAACATCAGCTATCTTCACTATAAGGATGACCGCTGGAGGCATGGAAACAAATCCCTCTATCTCAAAGGACGTGAGACTCATCATATCTATGGGGCGGAAATAATTACCATGGAAGCACATGAGATCTACGGCATGGGTTCACTAGGATACCTGGTCAGGGTAGACGGGTTGACCTTTTTCTATTCCCCTTTCCCTACCTCAAAAACAGAAGAGTTTAATAAAGAAGTGGATTTTATTGCTGAACATACTGATAAATGCGATATCGCATTCATCATGGCCATGCCTGAAGAAGGTGAGGCTTGCCGGGACTATATCCTGGAAAAACTAAAACCGAAGGTGATGCTCCCCATGGGGCACAAGAGTAC
>CAZXGG010000149.1:0-3889 GCA_964640125.1 uncultured Rikenellaceae bacterium | reverse complement strand
CGGATAGGGTGGTCTTACCGGCTTATGCGGTGGATTTTTTTCCAGCTCCTCCAGGATAACCTCAATGGCTTTTTCCAGTTGCGGATCATGCCCGTTAATCACCTCAGCAGGCCATTGCTCAACCTCGATATCGGGTGGAACACCTGCATTTTCGACGACAAACCCATCGTCCGTCCAGATACCCAGGTTGGGCGCTGTAACGTATCCGCCGTCCATCAATACCGGAAAACCAAGTGTTCCCACCAGTCCGCCCCAGGTTCTTTTACCTATCAGTTTTCCCATGTTGAATTTATTGAACATCCATGGGAGCATATCGCCACCGGAACCGGCTGTTTCATCGATGATCATTACTTTCGGTCCCTGTATGGATGCACTGGGTGTTTTAAGATCTGCCCCATACCGCATGTTCCAGTTACTTTGATATTGCCGGTTGAGAATATCGATGTAATAGTCGGCGATCAGCCCTCCTCCATTGAACCGTTCATCAATGATGATAGCATCTTTATGCGATTGCGGAAAGAAATACCGTTTAAAATAGGTGTGACCACTACCGGCTGTATTGGGTACGTAAACGTATGCAACTTTCCCTCCGGTTGCTTCATCAACCTTTCTGAGGTTACCCTCAACCCAATCACGGTTACGAAGTGACCATTCACTGGAAACCGGGACCACTTCTGTTTTTCTGGACCCAGTCAGATTGGGATTTGGCCCTATAGTCAGTTCGACAATTTTGCCCGATGTATTTTCGAACAGGCTGTAAACATTCACCGAACCGTTTAACTCCTTCCCATTCACGGCAAGGAGGTACTCACCCTCCTTAACATTTACACCTGGTTCAGTCAGGGGTGACCTCATTTCCGGATTCCAGTTCAGTCCTCCGTATATTTTTTTGATTTTATATCTGCCATTCTCAATGGCAAAGTCGGCTCCCAATAAACCACCACCAATGCGATCGGGGTTTTGAAGATAATCGCCACCTCCTACACGGTGGTGACCAACAGACAATTCGCTGCACATCCATCGGATAACACTGTTCAGGTCATTTCGGCAGGAGAGATGGGGCAGAAAGACGGCATATTTTTCCTTCATGGCATTCCAATCAGCACCATGCATACCGGGATCGTAGAAATAATCCCTGTTGATCCTCCACGCTTCATCAAAGATTTGCTGCCATTCTGCCGAAGGATCGATCCGGACTTCAATACTTTCGGTATCTATTTTTCCATCCCCGGATTTATGTGAACCGGTGGAACTGATGATACCCCAGGAATTACCTGAGGTATAAAGTATTTTTTTATAATCATTCGAGATGAAATAGTTGTTCACTCCGGTCAGGATGGTTTCTGTTTTTCTCTCTTTCAGGTCATACATGTTCAGCTTTATATCGGAACCATAGGGTCCCTGTGATGTTGGAGGAGCTTCAATAAAATAGATTTTTCCCTCTTCACCAACCTGAAGGTTGTGATAATTACCGGATTGAACCGGCAGGTCAATGATACGCTCATTAATACCATCAAAATCAATGCTGAATGGTTGCTCCTCTGTTTTTGTATCCTCTTTATCCTTGCCCTTTTTATCATTCTCAACCGCATCCTTTAATTTCTCTTCTTCCGGTTCTTCCTCATCGCTTTCTTTGAAGAGAGGAGATTCGATATCTTTTCGAAGTGTGGCAAGGTATATATTACGGGTCATCCTCATATCTGCAGTGGATTGGTCGAACCAGTGTTTAACGGGGCCCGCATCGGTTGAGGAGAAGAAGTAGATGTATTTTCCACCTGGATCAATTACCGGATTGCTCACATCGCTTAATCCATCCGTAATGGGGAAAGATTTGTTCTGTTCCAGCGAATAGATGAAGACTTGCTGGAAATAAGCCCTGTTATTTGTGGTGTATGCAACCCATTTCGAATCGGGAGACCAGGTACCAAACAAATTTCCAAAGGCTCCCGGGGAAATGAAATAATCATTGCCGATTTTGGTTATTTTCCCTGTTTCGATATGTATCCAATAAAGGTTACGTCCGTTGTCACTGAACGTGATCTTCTTGCTGTCGGGGGACCAGTATCCCATGGTGTAGAATCCTGTTCCATTGAGTTTGAATTTTTTGGGAGTTCCTTTTCCGTCCTGGGCTTTCAGATACAGTTCATATTCACCTGATTCATCGGAGAAATAAGCAATGGTTTTTCCATCGGGAGACCAGAGGGGTGATCTTTCGTGTGCATCAACGGTTAGGGTTAGATTACGCGGATCTCCCTCTTTTTCCGGTACCGTAATGATCTCACCCCTGAATTCAAACACAGCCCTTGCTCCTGAAGGGGATATTCCGGCATTTCGAATATAACGGGAACCTTTGACATAGCGTGGCCTTAATTCCAGCAGATCTGCTGCAACACCGATTTGAACTTTCCGGGATTGATTATTCGAAAGATCAAGAATGTGAAGATGACCTGCCTGCTCATAAATAATCCTTTCTTTTCCGGCAGAAACATTCAATACAGGAAAATCTTCATGAGTGGTTAGCTGCCGGATGTTTTTCGATGCCAGGTCATAGGAGAAAATATTGAATTCCCCATTCCTGTCGGAGCGGAAAAAGATCCTGTCCCCAATCCACATCGGATCGGTATCGTTACACCATCCTTCAGGCTGAGGGATTTTCTCGACAGAATAATCCGAAAAAGCGATGATCCAGATGGTAGATACCGTACCTCCCCGGTAGTTCTTCCACTGGTGAAAAACTTCCCCCAGAGGAGTATATGCCATCTTTGCCCCGTCAGCAGAGAAACTTGCTTTATTGGCATTTGGAATTTTCAACTGCACAGGGAATCCTCCCTCAACAGGTATGGTAAACAACTGTGAATATCGACCCGAAAAGTCGTACCGGGAGGAGATAAATAAGATGGATTTTCCATCGGGTGTAAATCCCCTGACATAATCAGATCCCGGATGCCAGGTCAGCCTTTTGGGAATTCCGCCTGTAGCAGGCACAACAAATACATCCGTATTCCCGTCATACTGAGCACTGAATGCAATCCATTGTCCGTCGGGAGAGAAAAATGGATTCGATTCTATTCCCTCATCAGAAGTTAACCGGTGCGGATTCCTGCCGGATTGATCTGCAATCCAAAGATCTCCGGCATAGACAAAAGCAATTTGAGATTCACTAATGGCTGGTTGACTCAACATTTTTGTGTCATTGATGTCGATTCCTGAAGTCAGTCCCAATACAGATAAGGTACCAGACAAGAGGAATAACATACAAAAAAGGATTCTGTTTTTCATGATGGTTATTTTTAATTTGCTTCGATTAGTTTTATTTATCACAACAACTGTTAAAATTATATTTTTTAATAAGAAAAAACTTGAATTCCGTCTCATAATTTTGTATATTTAGTATACGATAAAATTTTCATATTGCGTTCTTTAATATACAGGGAAATCCTTCCCTTGCCGGCGTTATCAACAAAATAAATACACCTTAGATTATGGAAAAAAATGTAGGAATCTGGCTTGATAATGAAAAAGCCTACATCATTACCCTGATTGACGGTAATGAAAAAGTTGAAAAAATTGAATCAAATGTTGAAACAAGAGTACGAATTGAAGGTGAAACAAAATCTTATTCCCGCTTAGGCGGAATGCTCATTAACCCACAGAAGAAAAAAACCAAACGAAAGAACAACCAGTTAAAAGACTATTTTAGATCCATCATTGGAAAAACAAAAGATGCCCATAGCATATACATTTTCGGACCTGCAGATGCCAAAACCAACCTGAAAAAAATCGTTGAACAAGAAAAAACCCTGAATCAAAGACTGAAACGGGTAGATCCATCGGATAAGCTTACCGAAAATCAAATGATCGCCAAAGTGAAAGAGGTGTTTAAAGTGGC
>CAZXGG010000148.1:0-3895 GCA_964640125.1 uncultured Rikenellaceae bacterium | reverse complement strand
TGGAAGAGGTACCTGCCATTTGTTCATCCATTTTTAAAACGACCGGTTTGCCTGCTTTTGATGTCTTACTTAACGGTGCGGATGAACTCGTTCAAATGATTAAACCACATATTTAGCAGATGAACATTCCACTCGTTAGTTGATTCCAATGAAGGAAGATAAAATACCGGGAACAAACCATCCGGAACGGAATCCGTTGGAGAACCTCGTGGTAATCGATAGGATGATCATCGGTCCGGTGACAATCCGGGACAATAAAATTTCCTCACCCTACCGGATACAAATAGGTAAAGAGGAAGAATCAATGGAATTGGTTTACTCGTATGAAGAACAGGTATTCAATCCCGATGATGGCAGCAGCCCTAACCTGGCGAGCATGATCACGGCTCAGGTAGCGCTTAACTATGGACTTTTTTGCCATGAGATCACGTTCGACGGGGTATTCGATAATACCGATAAACAATTCATCCGGGATATGATGGAAAATACCTCGCGAGAGATCTATGTAAAAAAGTTCCTGGAACCAAATCCTTTTCTGACACAAGTAACCAGGAACATGGATGTTGTTAGACTCAGGAAATATACTGCGGCAAAAATAGAGTTCATCAATACAAGCTATCCGGATTCTGGCATTCATTGGGATGCATGGAGTGTAGACCGTAACCGGCATGCCATTCTGAGCAGTGGGGGGAAAGACAGTTTGTTAACCTACGGTATCCTGAAAGAACTTGGAAAAGAGACCCATCCGGTTTTTATCAATGAGTCGGGAAGGCACTGGTTCACAGCCCTGAATGCCTATCGCCATTTTAAAAAAACGGAACCAAATACAACACGGGTATGGAGTAATTGCGACCGGGTATATAACTGGATGCTTCGGCACTTTCCTTTTATCAGGAAGGATTTCAACACGGTTCGTGCGGATGATTATCCAATCCGTTTATGGACACTGGCTGTATTTATTTTCGGGGCAATTCCCATTGTACGGAAACGGCAGGCAGGCAGGATCCTGATCGGCAATGAATATGACTGCACCCGCAGGACTTCCTTTCAGGGAATAACACACTATGACGGGCTCTACGATCAGAGCCGTTATTGTGATAATGCGCTGTCGAGGTATTATCTTAAGAAAGGTTGGCGATTGAGCCAGTTTTCTATTCTGCGCAGCCTTTCTGAGCTGCTGATTTTAAAGATTCTTGTAAAACGTTATCCGGAACTTCAGGAGCATCAGGTCTCCTGTCATGCAAGCCATGAATCCGGGGGACGGATCTTCCCGTGCGGAAAATGTGAAAAATGCCGCAGGATAGTCGGTATGCTCAAAGCCCTCGGTGAAGATCCATCAAGATGCGGTTATACAGAGGAACAGATCGATCAATGTATCCATGCTTTGAATTCCAGTAAGGTGAAGCAGATCGGTACCGATGCTGCTCATCTGTATCACATGTTGCTCGAGCATAGGATTATTGACTTGAATGAATATACGAAAGGCCTTGCCAGGGCTTATCCGCAGATCCTGAAATTGCGGTATGATCACGAACGTTCCAGGATCAGGGATATTCCGGAGGATCTGAGACGCCCTGTCATCTCGTTGTTGCTCAACTATGCGGATGGTGCAGTAAAATACACCAACCGAAAATGGGAAGAGTACGATGTCCTGGCCTCAGAGGAAATGAAAACATTGTATCCGTTTGAAATGGATGCTCAACCAGTTGAAAACATGAAATCGAATCAGCACACAGACAGGAGCTATTTGTGGGCCGAGTTGACCTGGCCTGAGATCAGTGAACGTTTGAATGAGATTGACCTGGCTATTCTACCCTGTGGTTCCATCGAACAGCATGGTCCTCACCTTCCGGTGGACACCGACTCTTTTGATGCGGAATACCTTGCCAAACGGGTAGCAGAAGCCTGTAGCCATCCCAAACCCCTTGTACTTCCTCCCATTTATTATGGTGTGTCCTATCACCACGAAGATTTTAAGGGAACAGTCAGTGTCAGCAATAATGCATTGTCTCACCTGGTATATGATATAGGGATGAACCTTGCCAGGCAGGGGATAAAAAAGCTGATACTGGTCAATGGTCACGGTGATAATGCACCCACATTAAATCATGCTGCACAAATGATCAACCGTGATGCTGGTATTTTCGTGGCTGTGGACACAGGAGAGACAAGTGATGAAGATGTCCTTCAATTGACTCAGACAAAAAACGATATTCACGCAGGAGAAATTGAAACGAGCACATCACTGGCAACCCGTCCCCACCTGGTAAAAATGGACCGGGCAAGGGATATGACCCTCAAATTTGGAAGCAGTTACCTGGATTTTTCTTCTAACCGAAGGATACCCTGGTATGTAAGGACAAAAAAAATCACGGAGAACGGTGTAATGGGGAATCCGATGAAAGCATCGGAGGAAAAAGGCAAGAAGATATGGGAGATCATGGTAGCGCATCTGGTGACCCTGATAGAAGAATTGAAAAACACACCGCTGGAGGACCTTTACCAGAAAAAATATTGAACAGGGCTTATGAAAATTAGGGAAACTGAAGCATGGGTGGTTCGGATGAAATTGTCTGAACCCTACACCATTGCTTACGAAACCATCGATCATGCAGATAATGTATTTATCCGGATCAGTACTCACGATGGCATAACCGGATTTGGATGTGCAGCACCCGACCCGGAGGTTACAGGGGAAACATCAAAAAGTGTGATGCATCACTTCCGGCATGTAATAGAACCAATCCTGAAGGACGCAGATCCACTGCGTTACATTCAGCTTATCGAGAAACTGAAACGCCACATTCCTGAAGCACCGTCTGCCATTGCCATGGTGGATATGGCGTTGTATGATATCATGGCTAAAAGAGCCGGGATCCCGGTTTATAAGTTATTGGGTGGCTACAGGAGTCAGATTCGAACCAGCATTACCATCGGGATCATGCCGGTGCAGGAAACGATAAATAAAGCCCTGGAACATAAGGGTAAAGGATTTAAAGTATTGAAGATAAAAGGTGGTCTCAATGTTGAGGAGGATGTTGAGCGGATTATCAGAGTAAGAGAGGTTGTAGGCAAGGAGATAAAGATCCGTTTCGATGCCAATCAGGGTTACTCTGTTGAAGAGGCCATTCGGTTTTTCAGGGAGACGGAAAACGCACGGGTCGAACTACTGGAACAACCCACACGGAGAGACGAGATGGAAAAAATGGGAATGGTCAGTAAAAAAGTTGCCATACCCGTTATGGCGGATGAGAGCCTGATGAATCTGCGGGATGTCTTCCGGATGGCAAAACGCGAACTGACGGATATGATCAATATCAAACTGATGAAGGTGGGAGGTATATCGGAAGCGTTACACATTAACTCGGTTGCACGTGCAGCTGGTTTTGAGGTGATGGTTGGATGCATGGATGAGAGCGAGTTAGGGATCTCTGCCGGGTTGCATTTTGCCCTCGCCCGACCCAATGTGATCTATGCTGACCTGGATGGACACCTTGATCTGGTGGATGATCCTGCCCGCGGGTGTATTATTCTGAAAGACGGGATTCTGTATCCGAAGAACATACCGGGCCTGGGTTGGGAAGTTTGAAGGATCAGCCGGTTTTTATTACTTTTGCCTTGCTTTTGGAGAAATGCCGGAGTGGTCGAACGGGGCAGACTCGAAATCTGTTGTCCTGCTTAGCGGGACCGGGGGTTCGAATCCCTCTTTCTCCGCAAAGATGAAATAAGTCCGGCCCTGGCCGGGCTTTTATTTTTGTTCGAATATCCGCAGAAAACATGTTTTCTGAAGGAGATGAGAATAAAAATAATGAAAGCTCGTAAGAGCTTATTTCATCTTTGCTGGAAATCCCCTCAGGGATCATGAGCGGAGCGAATAATCCCTCTTTCTCCGCAA
>CAZXGG010000147.1:0-3936 GCA_964640125.1 uncultured Rikenellaceae bacterium | reverse complement strand
GAATTTAAAGATGCTTCAAAGGGAACAAACCGGTTGTTGCTTTTCATGTTCCTCTGCTTTGTAGCCGGACTGGGATTGGTCGTTTATGCAGGCGCATGAAGTGGATGGGAATATTTTTATTTAACGTCTGGCAAATGTATGGTCCATGAAACGATGGGAACCCGGTGCCGGGGTTAAAAAATACTGGTGATAAAAAAAAGGGGCTGTATCAAAAGTCAAATGTTTAGTCATCCTGTCCAAAAGCCTCCTTCGGAGAACTCCTGCCTGCCAGCCACAGGCTGGTAAACCGGCAGTGTATTTCTTCAGTATTCAGGTAACAGATTTTAATCCACACTTAAATCCCAATTTGGTTATCCCATTTGATATTTTTTTATGAATATTTAGAAGCCAATGATAAAAGAATCCCAAAGGGATTCAATTATGAGTAACCCGGTACGAGCCCCGAGGATTTTACTGGGGCGAAGTGCCGGGTAGGATGATGATAGAGAAACACAATCCCGAAGGGGTTGAATATTAATATTTTATATAGCAAAATTCAACCCCTACAGGGTTGTAATCTTCTTGTATATACTAACCACCGGTCATAACCGGTGGTTACTCATTATTCTACCCCGTTCGGGGTAAAGTGTAATGGTTAAAACTAGTTTCGCAAGAAGGACCTTGTATAAAACCTGCTTTTTGATATTCGTTTTAAACATTGTTACCGAAATTGTGAAGTATTACACGGCAGGCAGGTGATTCAGGATCTCATACGCATGATTATTAGCATATTGAGATTCTGAAATAAATTCAGAATGACGTTATTTCGGACTTTTGAGACAGCCTCAGGTTTGAACCTTATTCCTTCTTTTTCCCACTCTTATCCGGGAATGGTGGAATTGGTGGAATGGTATCTTTCCAGGTTTTTATCTCCTCAAGGATCACTTCGATGGCTTTATCCATCTGGTCATCCTGTCCTTCATACAATTTTACGGGATCATTTTCCAGGATAATATCCGGAGTTACACCTTCACCTTCGATGACAAACTTGCTGCCGTCCTTAGCGTATGGTCCGAACGACGGTGTGATCAGAGACCCGCCATCGATCAATGGTTGAGCGCCGCTGTACCCGACAACGCCACCCCACGATCTTGTACCGATGGTTTTACCCAGTTCCAGCACCTGGAAGCGATAGGGAAACAGATCACCATCCGATGCGGAGTATTTATCCATCAACGTCACCTTGGGGCCCAGGTGCATGCCTCCCGGGCTTGTAGCACCTTCTTTCCAACCGGTGGAATAGTTAAAATAGGTAATTTCACGCATCAACCGTTCGATGATCATTGGCGAGACATTCCCTCCGCCATTTCCCCTTACATCGATGATCAATCCTTTTTTGCTCAACTGGGGGTAGAAATGCTTTACGAATTCATTCAAACCGGCAACACCCATATCCGGAATATGGATATAACCGACCTGGCCATTGGTCTTCGCATCCACGTATTTGATGTTATCCTGTACCCAGTTATAATAATAAAGGTTACTCTCATCACGGACAGGTTTAACCAGGACATCACGGCTTCCATCGGTTGCCGGCTTGTTATTCACTGTCAGCATTACTTCTTTACCCGGTTTCCCGATAAGCAGGGAGTATATATCCTTGACTTCGGTTGTCAGTTTCCCATCGACAGCCAGGATATAGTCTCCTTCATTTACATTCACTCCGATTTCTTTCAGGGGTGATCTCAGTTGATCACTCCAGTTGGCACCATCGAGAATCTGGTCGATTTTAAAGTATCCTGATTTATCTTTGGAAAGTTTTGCCCCAAGCAGGCCCATGGGTATTCTTTCGGGCATGGGCCTTTCTCCGTTGTTCACGTAGGCATGACCGACACTCAGTTCACCGACCATTTCCCCGATAATATATGCCAGATCAGAGCGGTGGGCAACATGGGGGACAAGCACTCCGTATTTTTCACGCATGGCTTCCCAATCCACTCCATGCATATTCGGGGCGTAAAAGAAATCACGCATGTGTCGCCAGCTCTCATCAAACATCTGAGCCCACTCATCCTTAAGATCGACATATACTTTCATGTCGGAAAGATCCATTGGCTCGGATATCTTAACCGGCCCGGACGGAGTATTCATTACCTCGTATTGTCTGCCCATTCGAATCAGCATTTTTTTCCCATTCGATGAGATGGTATATTGAACATTGGTACCGAGTTCAGTCTCTTTTTTGGCTTTGAGATCATACATTTGCATTTTGGTACCCCGGGTATCCGATGACCGGACACTGTAGTAGATTTTCCCTTCCAGGCCGATTACGGAGAAATAGTTTGCAGCATCAACCGGTAGAGAAATAATCCGATCCTGAATGCCGTCGATATCCACCTTCATGCTCTTTTCCTCTTTCTCTTTATCATTTTCATTGGCCGGTTTCTTTTCCTCTTCAAATTTCACTTCATCGTTTTCCAGTGCAAAGGGTGAGGGTGTATCTTTAGCAAGGGTAGCCAGGTAAATTTTACTCATATCCCGGTAAGCATGATTCCATTCCGTGTTGCTGTAAATGGGATTGAAATCCCTTGCCGAAGTAAAGATCAGGTATTTTCCATCGGAGCTGAAGCTTGGATTGGTGGAGTTATACCATCCTTCCGTAACCTCATACACTTTTTTCGTTTCGAGGTTATACAAACGCACTTTGTTAAAATCCCTTTCCTGTTTACTATAGGTTATCCATTTGCTGTCAGGGGACCAGTTAAAGGCAAAATAGGGAGACCAGTCGGAATGATCCACCTGTGTAACCTTTTTCGATTCCACATCCACATACTGCAACCGCATCTTCTTATCGTTAAACATGATCTTCTTCCCGTCCGGTGACCACTCATACCCGAAAATATAAGTATTGGTATTCTGAGTAAGCTGCACAGGTGGTTCGCTGCCGTCGTGCTTCACCATGTAAAGTTCAAATTCTCCGGTTTTATCGGATATGTAAGCAATCTGTTTCCCATCCGGTGAAAAATCAGCATTGTGTTCATGAACACCCGATGTTCCTGTCAGGTTGCGTGTTATTCCATGTTGTGCCGGCAGGGAGAAAATGTCACCCCGTGCACTGAAGACCACCCTTTCTCCGTTTGGAGAAAGATCGCCGTTACGAATGTTTTCGCTGGCATCCTTGATCTCGTTGCGTGCAAAGATCTGATCATCAGCAATCGTAATGGTTATCTTTGTTGATTCCCCGGAGTTAACATCGTATTTGTAGATGAATCCTCCTTTTTCAAATACGATAAAATTGGTTGAACAAGAGGGGAATTTAATATCATAATCTGTGAAATTGGTCACTTTTCGTGTCTCTTTGCTTTCCAGGTTGTATTCAAAAAGATTCATGGTCCGGTCACGATCCGAAAGGAAATAGATCTTATTGTCGATCCACATCGGGATAATATCCTGGACTTCGTTATCGGTGATTTGTTCGACAGATTTTGTGTTGAAGTCGAGTATTCTGATATCATCAGCCATTCCTCCCTGGTAGTATTTCCAGGTTCTGAATTCCCGGAAGACCCAGTTAAAAGCCAGTTTTGTCCCATCCGGAGAGTAGGAGCAGAATCCTCCGTCGGTCAGTGGTATTTCACGGGATAATCCTCCCTCTTTGGACACCAGGAACAGTTGACCACGGAAGGAATTAAAGGATTGTTTTCTGGAACGAAAGATGATATCCTTTCCGTCGGGGGTCCATCCGATAACCAGGTTATTTGGTCCCATCCGGTCACCAATATCGTCACGTCCCAACGTGGCAGTATAGGTTAATCGTTGCGGAACACCACCTTCTGCCGGTATGATAAACACTTCGGTGTTTCCGTCATATTGCCCGGTAAAAGCGATGTGCTTCCCATCGGGAGAAAACCTCGGGAACATCTCATAACCGTTATGGGTGGTCAGTTTCCGGGCCATTCC
>CAZXGG010000146.1:1222-4007 GCA_964640125.1 uncultured Rikenellaceae bacterium | reverse complement strand
GTCTTACGGCCAAAGATTTTCACCATCACTTTCAGTTTCTTTTTCTCTTCGTTTACCTCTTCGATGATTCCTGAGAAGCTATTGAAGGGGCCGTCAATCACTTTCACCGATTCACCCACGTAAAATGGAACATTGATCTCCTCATCGCTTGCCGCCAGTTCATCCACTTTACCCAGTATGCGGTTTATCTCGCTGGCCCGAAGCGGTACGGGTTCACCGCCCTGTGCCCCTCCGAGAAATCCGATAACATTTGGAATATTTCTCAAAATATGGGCGATTTCACCTGCCAGGTCAGCTTCTACAAGTACATATCCCGGGAAAAAATTGCGTTCCTTGCTGATTTTTTTTCCTCCCCGGATCTGGTATACTTTCTCGGTCGGTATCAGGACCTGAGAGATATTTTCCTGCAGGTTCAGGCGTGTAATTTCGCTATCGATATACTCCTTAACCTTCTTCTCTTTCCCGCCGATTGCTCTGAGCACATACCACTTCTTTTCATTCTCTGCCATCTTCTCTAATCTCTTTAGTAAAACAGACTATAGACCAATCCCATCAGATTCTCAAACGTGTAATCCATGGCAAAAACGATCAGGGCTATGATCACGGAAGCGATCATTACGACAATTGTGCTACTCTGCAAATCGTTCCATGTTGGCCAGGAGACCTTATGCATCAATTCATTATAGGATTCCTGCAAATAGGTTTTTATTTTCATAATCGTTGAAAACTTAGCACGGGAGGAGAGATTCGAACTCCCGACACCTGGTTTTGGAGACCAGTGCTCTACCAACTGAGCTACACCCGTGTACCTGTTTAGAGTTACGGATTCGAAAGAGGATTAATCCTGGCAAACAGCGATCCTCAACCGAACGATCTGATCCAGTTTCCAGGATCTTATTCAATAATTTCTGTTACCTGTCCGGCTCCAACGGTTCTGCCACCTTCACGAATAGCAAAACGCAATCCTTGTGCCATGGCGACAGGAGTAATCAGATTAACGGTAATTGTAACATTATCACCTGGCATGACCATATCCCTTCCTTCAGGAAGCGCAATCTCACCAGTCACATCGAGTGTCCTAAGATAGAACTGAGGGCGATAGTTAGTATGGAACGGGGTATGACGTCCACCTTCCTCTTTCTTCAAAACATACACCTCAGCCTTGAATTTTGTATGTGGAGTGATGGAACCGGGTTTTGCCAGAACCATTCCTCTCTTGATCTCTTTTTTGTCAACTCCCCTGAGCAATAATCCAACGTTATCACCTGCTTCACCTCTGTCAAGGATCTTACGGAACATCTCAACTCCGGTACATACCGTTTTTCTACGGTTCGCTCCGAGGCCGATCATTTCCAGTTCGTCACCGGTAAGTACCACCCCCGTTTCAATTCTTCCGGTAGCCACTGTACCGCGACCTGTAATGGAGAAGATATCTTCCACGGGCATCAGGAACGGTTTTTCGATATCCCTGGGTGGAATGGGTATATATGAATCAACTGCCTCCATCAGTTCAACCACTTTCTCTTCCCACTTGGCTTCGCCATTCATAGCACCCAGAGCCGAACCGAGGATTACGGGTGTCTTATCGCCGTCAAACTCATAAAAATCGAGCAGTTCGCGAACCTCCATCTCCACCAGTTCCAGCATCTCCTCATCATCGACCATATCAACTTTATTCAGGAACACGACGATTTTTGGAACGTTTACCTGACGTGCCAGAAGGATATGTTCACGTGTCTGAGGCATTGGGCCATCATCAGCAGCAACCACCAGTATGGCACCATCCATCTGTGCCGCACCGGTAACCATATTCTTAACATAGTCAGCGTGTCCGGGGCAGTCAACGTGGGCATAGTGCCTATTAACTGTTTGATACTCAACGTGTGCTGTGTTAATGGTGATTCCTCTCTCCTTCTCTTCCGGTGCGTTGTCAATGGAATCAAAATCTTTAATGTCAGCCAGCCCCTGTTTATTCAGTACCATGGTAATGGCAGCAGTTAACGTGGTTTTACCATGGTCGACGTGACCGATGGTTCCAATGTTGACGTGAGGTTTCGATCTATCAAATTTTTCTTTAGCCATAACTCTAAAATATTTATTAAATTAAAAATAGGTGAAACATGCAATACATATTGAGCCAATGATGGGAATTGAACCCATGACCTCATCCTTACCAAGGATGCGCTCTACCCCTGAGCTACATCGGCGCTAAAATAGCAGAGCGGGAGACGGAACTCGAATCCGCGACCCTCAGCTTGGAAGGCTGATGCTCTACCAACTGAGCTACTCCCGCTTATTTCCCAAACAGAGGTCATTTTCAATAACCGTCAGCAAAAGTGCCGGCCCCTTAATCCTTGATCAGTGGGGAGAGCAGGATTCGAACCTACGAAGTCATTCGACAGCAGATTTACAGTCTGCCCCAGTTGGCCACTTTGGTATCTCCCCCTTCAAACGCAGATGTCTTAAAGACATATACTTGCATCAATTCAATGAGCCGATGAAGGGATTCGAACCCCCGGCCTGCTGATTACAAATCAGCTGCTCTGACCAGCTGAGCTACATCGGCAATTTTAAAGAACGCTAATAGCAATTTTAAAGAACGCTAATAATTAAGTACTTCTACCCTTGAAAATCGGTTTGCAAATGTAGATATATTTAATTTAAACAGCAAACTAAAAGGATAATATTTTTGAGATGATAATACTACTTCCCCCTCATTTTTTCTTTCTGCTTGGTAATCTGCTTCTTCAATGCTTCTATAACGTTATCTGTTGCTTCTTCGAAT
>CAZXGG010000146.1:0-1212 GCA_964640125.1 uncultured Rikenellaceae bacterium | reverse complement strand
ATAAAGATCCCCGGGGATGCTCAATCCTGATTTCAACAAGTTTGTTCTCTTTTTCCTGGTCCTTGATTAAACGTAAAAATACCTCAACAGCTATAATATTATTGCTGAACTGACTCAGCTTTTTTATCTTCTGATTAATAAACTTTATTAATTTTGTGTCTGCATCAAATTTTACTGAATGAATCTGGATATTCATTTTTTTTCCTCCTCAATTTTTATTCGCTCTGGGATGAGCTTGTTTATATACTTTTTTTAACTTTTCAAATGTGTTGTGAGTATAAACCTGGGTAGCTGAAAGATTGGCATGACCCAGTATTTCCTTAACCGAATTGAGATCAGCACCATGATTAAGCATATGGGTGGCAAATGTATGCCTCAGCACATGGGGGCTCTTCTTCTCAATAGTAGTTACCATGTCAAGATATCTTTTCACTATATTATAGACAAACTTGTCGTATAACTTGTTCCCCCTGTCAGTAAGAAATAACCATTTTTCTCCATGGTCAGGAAAATAATCATTACGAACAGCAATATATTTTGAAAGATTATTAATAAAAGTGCCCAGGAGAGGTATTATTCTCTCCTTGTTGCGCTTGCCCAGCACTTTTACAGTTCCGTTCACCATATCCACATCATCAACAACTATGCCTATAAGCTCAGCTTTCCTTATGCCTGTAGTATACAACATCTCAATGATTGTGTGGTCACGTAAACCATTGTAACCTTCACCAAAATTGTAACTGTCAAGCAGTTTGTCAAGCGATCCTTCTTCGATAAAAACCGGCAGCCGTTTGCGCCTCTTTGGCAATACAATATTTTCTGCCGGATTTATATGTACCAAACCCTTCCTCATGCTATACCTGAAGAATGTCCTGAGTGAAGAAATCTTCCTGTGAACAGTTACCGCTGAATATCCCTTTTCAAGCATTGAAATTATCCATGAGCGTACGTCTGTTGAACTGATATCGTTCAAATCATCAAAGCCTTTATGAACATTTATAAATGAAAAAAACTGCCCGATATCGTTGTTATACGAACGAACAGTATGTTGAGAATAATGCTTCTCAAAACGCAGGTAATCAAGAAATGATTCCTTATTAATCATAAAAGGAACCCTGTAGGTTAAAAATAACAGAATTAGTGTTCTCCTTCCTGTAATGTGTGTATGTAATTGGGTTTGTTATTTTGTTGGCTGGGTCGCTCCGAAGGGTT
>CAZXGG010000145.1:0-4041 GCA_964640125.1 uncultured Rikenellaceae bacterium | reverse complement strand
TCATCTATTTTAATTTTTCCCTGCAGAACAAACTGTTTAAGTATTTCCTGAACTGTTTATTCGATAAAGGGATCCTTGTGCTCGGAGCTCATGAATCAATGATCGGTCCTTACAGTGATCATTTTGAAAAAATCGACCAGATCAGTATAAAAAAATAGTAAGGCATTCGGTTTTCGGTAACGAGGGCTGCCCTGTGAATTAAGGGTTAACCTTCATGCTTCGTCAAACGGAATAATGTATTTCACAGGGCCCGCATTGTATAGCGTTGTTCTTTTATCTAAAAAAAAGAAGCCACGAATGCACGAATAAAAATTCCTCCCCCTGGTCCTGTGGACCTTTCCCCCTCCGGGAGGGGGATATGGTATGCGTATCTATTCTATCTCGTCGCTCGATTGTTCCATAGGAATCGCTGTGCGAAAACTCGGACGACGAGTATTTAAATCTTCGTTGGGTTTTTATTCCTGGATTTCAATCCCTCTCTAAGTTCCCTCCGCCCGGCTAAGCTATTCGGACGGGCTTCGCCAAGGCGATCGCACAGGCTTGTATTTCATAGTATTATGTCTTTCCTGATCTTCCGGGCTAACTGCCTGGACAATTATAATACTAGATCAATGTAGGTCGACTCTCCCGAGTCGACAAGGCAACTTGGAAAGTCGCCCTACATCGTGCAGTGGACTTTCTGATCTTTTGGGATGATCCCCGAAGGGGATCAAATATGAATAGCCCAGGGTAAGGGAGCGTCAGCGAACGAAACCCTGGGTTTAAGGCAATAAGCAATCCCCGGGCCAACTGCCATGCAAAACAACGGGAAAACGCTGTATGGACCACATATCTGCCAGATGTTCATCAAACCAAAACTCCTCCCCCTGGTCCTGCGGACCTTTCCCCCTCCTGGAGGGGGATATGGTATGCGTATCTATTCTATCTCGTCGCTCGATTGTTCCATAGGAATCGCTGTGCGAAAACTCGGGCGACGAGTATTTATTAAATCCCCCGCCCCGCCGTCAGCGGGGCACCCCCTTTTAAAAGGGGGATTTTCCAAAAGGGATCCAGTAAGGGAAGTGGTATTAAAATCTAGCAAACCCTATCCGTCAGACCCGTAATGGGTCAGACGGTTGCGTTATAATACCTGAACTACAACGATGGATGCAAGGAACAAAACAAACAGGATATCACCCACCCACACGGATCGGATGGAAACGAAGAAATGAGTAAACAAATAGGACAAGGGAATAAACAGGATAAAGATCAGTTCCACGGATGCCGAAGGAACAATAAAATAGATGATCAGTGTCAGGATGAATATCCACAACATAATTTTTAAAAACTTTCTTGAGCTGATCTTTTTACCCGAGATCGCCCGGATCATGTGCAGGCTGAAAACCAGGATCAACAACCCCAGAAAAGAAAAAAACAGGAGATGGGAAAGGTCAAAACCTCCGAATTGATAGGGTTCAATGAGGCACTCCTGAAAATTTGAAAGCAGGTTCATGATCTCTCCTTTTATCAGGTAATGGATAGCAATGGTAAGGATCACCGGAGTAAGGAATCCAAAGATGGTGATTAGCCATTCTCTCCAGACAAAGGGCCGGAGAATAATCAAACCGATCCATAATACCGGGAGGTAGAAGATCAGGTTTACATAAAACAGACTTCCCAAACCGATTAATATGCCGGCATCATAGTATTGAAATGATGTTTTTGAGTTTTTATAGGTGCCAAACATCCTGTCAATGGCAATCATCAGGAAAAGGCTTGCTACAATCACCGGGTTTACCCGCTGGAGTGAAACAAAAATGGATGATCCCAGGAGAAAAAACAGTGCCGGCAGGTAGGTCCGCTGATTGATGAAAAAATAGGTTGTGTTTAACCTGACCAGTAAAGTCCCCATTAGGAGCAATAAGAGGAAACCGGTGATGACCGACAGGATTGGCAGGTCATGAAAAATCGCTCCTATCCATCGATAAAATAGCAGGTATTGGGAGTCGAAGGGATAACTCACCTCTTCAGGGACAACGATCGCCTTTAACCAGAAAGCAATGCCGGTCAGCAGGATCAAAAACAACACGAAGGGTTTAATCCCTTTATATAAACTTATTATCATATTCCGTTGTGCTATTAGGAAGATAAAAACTATCCGTGTCTAACATATTAAAAACAAGGAAGTAAATCCGTCTGACGGCTTGGTTGATTTGCGGGCAGAGCCCTGCCCGTCCGGCAGGCGGGCGTCTGACAGATGAAAATAACGTTGATGAACGTCTGGCAAATGTTCGGTCCATGAAACGATTTCCCGCTTTAAAACATTGCAGTTATTTTTTCAAATTGGATAACATTTTACCTGAGGTCAAAACCAATATCTTTCCGGTAGAACATCTTTTCAAATTTGATGATCCCGGCGCTTTCATAACAGTTGTCGAGAGCCTCCTTCATGTTCTTACCATAGGAGCTGACCGCCACGACTCTCCCTCCCGAGGTAAGTGTCTTCTTCTTCTCCAACCGTGTCCCGGCATGAAAAACGATGCTTTTCTCAATTTTATCCAGGTTCTTTATCTCCTTCCCTTTTTCATAGCTGCCCGGATAACCACCGGAAGAGATCACAACCGTACAAACAGTCCGTTTATCGATTGCAAGCTTATGCTTCTTCAGTTCTCCCATGCTGGCAGCAACAAGCAGTTCGACCAGGTCGCTTTTAACCCTGGGAATCACCACCTGGGCTTCAGGATCACCCATGCGCACGTTATACTCTACCACATAAGGATTCCCCTTAACGTTCATCAAACCAAAATAGAGAAACCCAACATAGGGGATCCGTTCCTTTTTCAAACCCGCAATGGTTCGCCTGATGATCCGTTTTTCAACTTTCTTCAGAAAAGAAGCATTGGCAAACGGAACGGGCGAGACGGCTCCCATCCCGCCGGTATTCAGACCTGTATCACCTTCACCGGCCCGCTTATAGTCTTTTGCTTCCGGAAAGACCAGGTAATTTTTACCATCCGTGAGCACAAAAACCGATGCTTCGATTCCATTCAGGAATTCCTCGATGACAACTGTTCTGCTCGCTTCCCCGAATTTCCCATTCAGCATGTCAGCAAGTTCTTCTTCAGCCTGATCCGTCGATTCCACGATAACAACCCCTTTCCCGGCTGCCAATCCATCGGCTTTCAGTACATAGGGAGGGATTAGGTTTTGAAGGAAATCATATCCCTCCGTGATATTCTCTTTGCTGACAGCCAGGTATCCTGCAGTCGGAATTTTATATTTTTTCATGAAATCATTGGCAAACCGTTTACTCCCTTCGAGCATTGCTCCTGCTTGTACCGGTCCAATCACCGGAATATCTTTCAACTCTGGTTTTTCAAGAAAGAAATCATGAATCCCATTTACAAGCGGGTCTTCCGGACCAACAACTACAAGTGAGACATCATTGGTAACAACAAATTCGCCAATGGACACAAAATCATTTACACCAATATCCACGTTTGTCCCGGTCATTGCTGTCCCGGCATTGCCCGGTGCCACGAAAAGCTTATCTGTTTTCGGACTTTGTGCAATCTTCCAGGCCAGGGTATGCTCCCGGCCACCCGATCCAAGAATTAGTATGTTCATGAGAGTCGATCCATTTTGTTCGAAACAGTAAACTTATAAATTAAGGTGCAATAACCGATCATTTATGCTGGGAATTTTACGAATTTTCTCTATCGATCAGATATCTTCTCAAACAATTAATCTGACAGGCTAAGGCTTCTGCCTTTGTCCAGACTTCGGCAGACGAAGGAGGCTCAGGCTAAGGATAGAAATAGTAATCCCAAAACATTAACTGGGTCGCATTTCTATCCGCCAAGCGCCTTTAAGTCGCTAAATGGATATTCATCTATATCCAATAACAAAATATGGTATGTTCACCCTCCTGCTCATAAAAATAATAGCCACTAATTCACGAATAAAAGATTCGAATGAAAAATTCAACCCCATTAGGGTTGTAATCTTTTCGCATATTTTAGCCACCGGTTACCACCGGCGGTTACTCATTGTTCAACCCCT
>CAZXGG010000144.1:2325-4056 GCA_964640125.1 uncultured Rikenellaceae bacterium | reverse complement strand
CAATACCCTGATCTCTGGGAATATGCTGATGGAATAGATACCATGAAATTTCTTTTATCATTGAATAATTGAGTAAAAAGTTGTAAATTGTATGTACCAATTTACCGTTTTGTCTTCAGGAAAAAGCTGTTGGATAAAATTTAAACCACCATGGACAATTTGGTGTATACATTCCGAATGATCTCTACCGAGGAGGATAACTTCAGAAGGGATTTTGAAATACGCCCAGATCAGACGTTTTTCGACATGCATCTTGCCATTCAGAAAAACCTGGGGTACGATAAGTCACACATGGCATCCTTTGTCCTGACCAATGAAAAATGGGAAAGGGAAGTAGAAATCACCCTTTTTGATATGAGGGATGAGCCATCGGAAGATGCGCTGATTATGGATAAAGTTAACATTGGGGAGGTGTGTAAGGATCTGAATCAAAAATTACTCTATGTCTTCGATTTCTTTTCTGATCGTTGCTTTTTTATTGAACTGGTAAATATAGGTGATGAAGATCCTGGGGTTGACTATCCGCGATGTATCCAGGCGAAAGGGAAAATTCCAATACAGATCATCATGGAGGATAATAACATCGATATGTTTTCGGCGGAAGAGCTTAATAACCTGGAAAGTTTCGATGATGATCTCTCTTTCGAAAATCTTGATGATTATGACCAATTGTAGAATCGGGTAACCGGGTGATCCGTAAACGATTTCCTCCATCATAATCCTTTTTTCCTACCGAAAAATCCTCTATTTTTACACTTCCCTGTTTTTCAATAGCTCCGATTTAATCCATGAAAAAAACGCTGGTAGTGATCCTTGGTCCAACCGGAATTGGCAAAACCGGAATGGGAATCATGTTGGCTAATCACTTCAAAACCGAGATCATATCTGCCGACTCCAGGCAGATCTACCGTGAGATGGAAATAGGCACTGCAGTACCTTCAGCAGATCAACGGAAAAAAGCAAAACACCACTTTATTCAAACCCGGTCAATTCATGACTATTACAACGCAAGTATGTTTGAGATGGAGGTGCTTGATCTTCTGGAGAAACTCTTCCTGAAAAAGGATATTTTACTGCTGGTTGGAGGCTCAGGGTTGTATGTTGATGCCGTGTGTAAAGGCATCGATGATATACCGACCATCGATCCGGAGGTCAGAAAAAACCTGGTCGATCAATATAACAAGGAGGGTATTGAAAGTTTGCGCAGGCAACTTAAGTACCTCGATCCGGAATATTACAGTAAAGTTGATCTGAAAAACCATAAGCGGATCCTTAAAGGGCTTGAAATATCAATAATGACCGGACAACCCTATTCCTCATTTCTCACCAGACAGCCAAAAGTCAGGAATTTTCAGATCCTGAAGATCGGGCTGAACAGGGAACGCAGGGAGTTGTATGAGATCATTGACCAGCGTGTGGATAGCATGGTCAGATCAGGCCTGGTAAAAGAAGCAAAAAACCTGTTTGCATACTGTAAAATCAACGCATTGAACAGTGTGGGATATAAGGAACTTTTTGAACACTTTGAAGGAAAACATAAGCTGGAAGAAGCGATCAGATTGATTAAAAGAAACAGCAGGAGGTATGCAAAAAGGCAACTTTCCTGGTTTTCCAGAGACAAGGAAATCAACTGGTTTCATCCGGATGATAAAGATGAAATCATTCGCCTGATTGAAAATAAAACCTGAGCGTATCTGTTTCGTAAATTACAATCCCCAATAAAATTCCAAA
>CAZXGG010000144.1:0-2225 GCA_964640125.1 uncultured Rikenellaceae bacterium | reverse complement strand
AAATACAAAGGATTTTGGTATTGGAATTTAAGAATTAAAAAACGTTTGACGTATTGCGGTTACGAAGCCCGCCCCGTGAAATAGCGGCGAAGCCGCCCCTGCTTTGCAGGATTTCACAGGGCCCGGGTCGTTTTTCGTCTTTCGTCAATATTAGAAACCGTTACCGAACTTCATCATTCGTTAATCCCTGCCAGCCGGCAGGCCGGGATATTCATTATTCGATATTCAAATTATTGATTCACTTTAATTACGGCCCTCACCATTTCTTCAATTCCTTCCACCATTGCTTCCCAGGTAAATCGCTTCTTCTCCACCTCAATGTTTTTTTCAAAAGAAATCATTCGTTTGTTTTCATAGAAATCCTGAATGGCACCGGCAATGGCACCCGGATCCACGGCTGTGACATATCCAACTTTCTGATCGGGAACAATTTCGGGCAGACCACCAACCCTGGTAACCAGCATTGGTTTGTTAAAATGATAGGCGATCTGTGTAATCCCACTCTGGGTTGCCGACCGGTACGGTTGTATGACCATATCACTTGCCGAGAAATAGAACTTCACTTCTTCGTTCGGAATAAATTTATCGGTAATGATCAGTTTTTCTTCTATACCAAGTTCTTTGGCCAGTTTCTCGTACACTGATTTCTCTTCATAAAATTCCCCGGCCATGATCAGTTTCAGGTTCATCTTTTCCAGTTTCTCATTTGCCAGGGCACGATACAGCAGATCCAGTCCCTTATATTTCCGGATCATACCAAAAAACAGAAGGTATCTATGCTGAACAGGGAGGTTCAGGTGGTCCAGTGCAATTTCGCGGTCAATGCGTTCACCGAAATGATCATAGATAGGATGAGGAATGAAGGCAGCCGGGTGTTCTGGTTTGATCTCCTTTAACTCTGCGAGAGAAGAACCGGACAGTGTGATGAATGCATCACATGAATTGAAATAATAACGGGCAAGCAGTCTGTCCGGCAGCCGCTGTTCGTGTGGTCTAACATTGTGAGTGAGGGATATTACCCTGATGGCTGATTTTTTTCTCACCCGTCTGATAATCCACCCTAAGGCAGGAGCCATAATGGGCATCCAGTACTGGACAATGATATAGTCGGGCTTTTCCCGCAGAATGTGGTTCACTGTCCGCGACCAGGATACGGGATTCACAGAGCTCATCAGGGGTGTAATAGGAATGTCCTCCGGAGGTGGTCCTTCGGCGAATTGAGTTTTACCCGGAAAAAGAAATCCGGGATACTGGTAATAAAAAGAGATGATGGATGATTTTTTTCCTGCTTTTCGGAATGCTCTGCACAACGCTTCACCAAAAGTCGCTATTCCTCCGCGCAGGGGATAGGCCGGACCAAGGATCAGGTTCTTCAAAACTTAACAATTAATTTTCTTCTCAATCTGGTAAACGTTTCTTTCACTGGAGCTTCTGGACACAAGTTCACCCAGGAATCCGGCAAGGAACAGCTGTGTACCAATGATCATCGTAGTCAGGGCAAGGTAAAAGTAGGGACTCTGAGTAACACGCTGGGCGGGGATATCATGGAAGGTATTGTATAGTTTAACACCTCCCAGCCATATGGCGGCAATGAATCCTGCAATGAACATCAGGGTGCCGAGTGTACCGAAAAGGTGCATGGGACGCTTTCCAAACCGGCTGATGAATGAGATGGTCAACAGATCCAGGAATCCCTTGATGAATCGTTCAAATCCAAACTTTGTTATTCCGTACTTCCGTTTCTGGTGCAGGACAATTTTTTCACCTATCCGTGTAAAACCAGCTTGTTTTGCCAGAACAGGGATATAACGGTGCATCTCACCATACACCTCGATGCTCTTTACCAGGGCATTCTTATAGGCTTTCAAGCCACAGTTAAAATCGTGCAGCTTTATACCAGTAACAATTCTTGCCGTCCGGTTAAAAAATTTACTGGGGATTCGTTTGGTGATCGGGTCAAACCGTTTCTTTTTCCATCCGGAGACCAGGTCGAAATCCTCGTTCTTAACCATATCATACAGCTCTGGAATCTCGTTCGGGTTATCCTGAAGGTCCGCATCCATTGTAATGACCACCTCTCCCTGTGCAACTTCAAATCCGCTGAACAGGGCTGCTGATTTGCCATAATTACGGCGAAACCGGATGCCCCGGATAAAAGCTTTCTCCCCGGAAAGCTTTTCGATCACATCCCAGGAAGAGTCGTTGCTGCCATCATCAACCAGGAT
>CAZXGG010000143.1:0-4074 GCA_964640125.1 uncultured Rikenellaceae bacterium | reverse complement strand
TTTGTCGGGAATGACCACCGGTCTTACGGTTAAATTGTGCGGGGCAATGGGTGAGATGATAAAGTTATGGGAATCCGGGATCACGATCGGACCACCAACACTCATGGAGTAGGCGGTGGACCCCGTGGGGGTGGAAAGGATCAGTCCGTCAGCCCAGTAAGCGTTCAGCAGCTCATCATTCACAAAGGTATGAATGGTGATCATCGTCGCATCGATCTTTTGGATCGTTACCTCATTCAGCGCAAAATTGAAATCACCAAACGGTTTGCCGGGCGATTCAAATTCCAGCAGTGCCCTCTCCTCCAGGCTGTAATTGCCGGCAAATATATCATCCAGCGATTCAGAGAGCTCCTCCTTCGAGATGTTTGCCAGAAATCCCAGCCTTCCGCTATTGATGCCGACAACCGGGACTTGTGAATCCCTTACGTAGGTGATGGTCTCCAGAAAGGTGCCATCCCCGCCGATACTGAAAAAATAGTCAATGCCGTCAGGGAGTTCCGAATATTCGGTAAACAGACCGGCAACCTCGGGTTTCTGGTTCACCTCATCCCTGAGGAAATCGTAAAACGGATGGTAAAGGTAGACGTCAGCGTTGTATTCCTGCAATTTCCTGAACAGGTCCTTGATGCAGGCATAAAAATTTTCCTCAAAGGTTTTTCCGTAGATGATAATTCTCATAATTACATATTCAGATACCGCATAAACGATTCATACCGGCTCGAATAAAAACTGTCCATATCCTCATCCTCATGGTATGATGCTTTAATGGTATAGTTAAACCGGTTGAAGGTCTGGATAATGGCTGACAGATCGTTCCGGTTGATTTTTAGGGTCAGCTCCATCTTCATCGATTCGTCGGATGAGCTGAGGTAAAGTCCCAGTATTTTGGCATCATTCCCCTCCACAATCTGGGCAATCTGTGAAAGGGAATAGTCGTTCTGATGCAGTTCCAGCACGATGATCCCCCCGGGATCTTTAAGCCCGGCAAGGTTGGCAAAACGTTGTATCAGATCATTCATGGTGATCAGTCCCAGGTAATGCTTTTCCTGGTTCAGAACAGGTACGACCGTCAGTTTCAGGCGCGAAACCAGTTCAATCACCTCGAAAATGTGCTGATCACTTGTTACATAGGGGCTGAAAAGTGAGAGGTTATGGTTGCCAATCGGTTCATCTGCCATATTCAGATCATAAATATCGGTATCAGAAATGAGTCCCAGAAACTCCTTGTTGTTCACGATGGGCAGGTGTGAGATCCGGAAGATCTCCATCCAGCTCAATGCCTGTAACCCGGTATCGGAGGTTTTCAGCGAAGGGACAACTTCGGATAATAGATCTTTTGCCAGCATCTGTATAAGCCTTCTTCAAAAATTAGATTAATTTTGCATAAAAGTACAAAAAATACATACAAATAATTCATACCTATTTCGATAAAAAGTAATTATGAATACCACACGACTCAGTGTAAACATCAACAAGATTGCCACACTCCGCAATGCCAGGGGAGGTGATATTCCAAATGTTGTGGAAGCGGCTGTCAACTGCCAGGACTATGGTGCACAGGGTATAACGGTCCACCCAAGACCGGACGAAAGGCACATCCGGTACCAGGATGTACGCGATATTAAACCGGTGATCACCACCGAATTCAACATCGAAGGATATCCCGCAAAAAAATTCATTGACCTGGTGCTGGAGGTACTGCCTCACCAGGTCACGCTGGTGCCTGATCCGCCCGATGTCCTGACCTCAAATGCCGGGTGGGATACCGTCCGAAACCTCTCTTTCCTGAAGGAGGTGATCGCTGAGTTCAAGGCTCACGATATCCGCACCTCCCTCTTCATTGATACCTCTCCCGAATTCATCAGGCATGCTGCGGAGACCGGGACCGACCGGGTTGAGTTGTATACCGAGCCATACGCCGCCGGATACCCGGCTGGCAGGGAGAAAGCCGTTAAACCCTTTACCGATGCCGCCAGTCTGGCACATGAGATCGGACTGGAGCTGAATGCCGGGCACGACCTCAACCTCGATAACCTCCGGTACTTTGTGCAGAATGTACCCCAAATCAAAGAGGTATCCATCGGCCATGCCCTCATCTCCGACGCCCTCTATTTTGGACTGGAAAATACCATCCAGATGTATTTGTATGAGTTGAGGGGATGAACATACCGGGTGATGCAGGTTGCAAAGGGAAGGCCCCTGCCCGAAAGAATGCCCGTCCCTGCCCGACTAAATCGTTCAGGCGGGCGGAATGCAATTAAATTTTGGATTTTGAGATTTGGTGCTTTGAGAATTATTTGTTGTTTGTAATTTGTTATTTGTGCCATTGGGACCCTAACGTTGAATGTTGTGCCATCGGCATCCCTTATGGGGAACGTTCCCCCCTGGTTCCTTTCCGCTAATTTTCATCTGTTAAAATATTTTATCTATTTTTAACTTTTTACATCTGGCATGGATCTTTTTTTTCGAAAATATGGTTCCGGACCACCACTGATTATTGTGCACGGGCTCTATGGCTCCTCCGACAATTGGGTCACGATTGGCAAGGCACTCGGGGGACGGTTTGAAGTATTCATCCCGGATCAGCGAAACCATGGGAGATCCCAGCACAGTGACCATCATAGCTATGAACTGATGAGGGATGATCTGTTGGAGTTTATGGATAAACACTCCATTGGAAAAGCCATCCTTCTCGGGCACAGCATGGGTGGTAAAACGATCATGTTCTTCGCCACTTCGTTTCCTGAACGGGTTAATGGACTGATCGTTGTCGATATCGCACCAAAATCCTATTTCAGCTATTCCGGAGAATCGGTTCAAGCTGCCGACCATCTCTTTATTATTCGTGCCATGGAAAATATGGATCTGTCGAAGATCCGCAACCGTGATGAGGCAGATCGGGAGATGAGTTCACGGATCAAATCCGGGCGTGTAAGGCAATTCCTGCTCAAAAACCTTTCACGATCAAAAAATGGGACATTCCACTGGAAGCTTAATATTGAGGTGATCCGGAAAGACCTGGTTCGTATTCTGGAGGGGCTCAATGCTTCGGAATTTGAGCGGGGAAATCAGATAACCGGTTTCCCGGTCCTGTTTATTCGTGGTGCCAACTCGACCTACATCCTGGATTCCGACATCCCATTCATCCAGAAGATTTTTCCCTATGCCGAGGTAACTACCATTCCCAACGCAGGACACTGGCTGCATGCCGAGCAGCCCGAACTGCTGATGGAAAAAGTGGTGCGGTTTGTGTTTGGGGAATTTGAGAAATGAGTAGAGAGCATGTGAGAAGTGAGAGGTGAGTTGTGAGTTCCGTGATACGGGTTACGAGTTACAGGAAAAAGTCCACAGTCTTCCCAGGCGGGGCGCGAGATAATAGCCCCGGCATTTCCCGTTAGCTCCGAAGCTCCGAGTTCCTTCGGAAGAATCCCTATGGGGCTTTGGCGGGACACGATGCCTCTCTTTCTAAACAGGCGGATATGGTTCTGACACCCAAGACCTTTCACTACCAATACTCGTACTATGAACCGCCTCCCACATAGCACTCACACAGTCATAGTACGAGATTCCTTTCCTTCTTTTATCTTTGCACGTTTATCTTTTATCTTGAAATACACCCAATCGCCCGTAGGGCGAATAACCGCCTAATAAGAATTGCGTACGAAAACCGGGACGCAGGGTAAAGGCCAAAAAGATAAAATGCTGTCTGATCCCGCCACTGCCTGCCATGTCTGCTTTGTAAGTCAGCCAGACTTCTCAATACGTAGCACTCTGCACCAATCGGTGCATATGGTTATCAATGAATGAGGACTACGATGGATAAATCCTGCCTGTCCCTCATAATTTGATTAATTCCCCAACCAGCGAAGAAAACGCAGCTGATTGGCAGCAGGTAGTGACGGGAGAGTTCATTTTATCTGTGGCAGTGGAGTCCCTTGTTTTCGAGCAATTCTTATTCAGCGGGAGTTTTCTTTTGCCGTAGGCATTCCTATGGAGAAAATGGCTTGCCCTGTGAAATAGACTTTTCTGTCTGACTGATTATAAATATTATAACTTATTTCACGGGGCGGGCCC
>CAZXGG010000142.1:0-4147 GCA_964640125.1 uncultured Rikenellaceae bacterium | reverse complement strand
CCACCGGCTCACAATTTTTATTGTTGCACCGGTCTGTGAAACCTGATCCAGGTAGGTTTCCCTGACCGGGAAATCCCGTTCATCAAACAACCCGGAGAATGTTCGTTTTGTTTTTCGTCTTGCCAATGCTCTCGGGTTATAATTTTTTTCCAGGAAGGCAATCATTTCTGCTCGCTGCCCATCGGTTTCTATTCCTTTATCCCTGAATTCGACCCATGCATCATATTGTTGAGAATCCTGGAACCTGGTTTCAGAATCTGGTGCGGATGAACCGCTGATACAGCCCGTAAGAAACAGGGCAAAAAGAGTTAATGAAAGAAATTGCAGCATAAATCGACTTATACTTTACTCGTAACGTGAACTTCCACCTGCACGGATCCTATGCATAGTCGCATTACGAAGGGGTTTTACCAATCGGTCTGTACTGACTCATCGGGTGACTCGAGGGGGCCACTTAGCATGCCACGCCCAGGTTCACCCGGTGAGTCAATTTTATTTCTTTTTTTCTTTTTCCAATTCTTCCAGGTACCTTCTGGCCATTGCCACATCCGGGTAGAGGTCGATCAGTTTTTTAAAATATTCAATTGCCAGCTCTTTGTTTTCCCTCTCCCGGTGGTAATTTGCCAGGCGCCAGTAGGCATTTCCGGGGCGGGGATAGTGATCTATCATGTAATGCCATATCGCCAGTGCTTCCTCCGTTTTACCCCTATCCGTTAGTTTATCGCTCTGTATGGTTAACACATGTTCGGGAACATCGATACTGAAACCATACTCTGCAGACAATTTTCCATAATAAGCGGCAATATCCTTTAATCCTTCAATCACCAGGTTCTCCGGAAAAGGATAATCAACGAACAATTTCTTTATTCCTTCCCGTAAACCAAAGGGTTGAATAAATTCATCGTGGTATTCCCTGAAATCCAGTTCCAGGGTGAAACCGGCGGGTTGTGTTGTATCCACGAGCTCCTTGAAATTCGTCAGGTACTTAATCCCTTCTTTATCAAGCTCATCATCAGCATCATACGTAATATAAACGAACTTCTTGATGGTTTGATTACATCCAAAGTACCATTCGGTTTCCTTACATAGTAAATCCCTTCCCCCCACCCATCTGAAGGGATTGTTCAGGATAAGTGCATCAAATAACTCGGGTTGGCTGGCCAGTGTATGAAGTCCAAAGTTACCTCCAGCCTGGGGCCCGACCAGGATCCGGTAATCCTTTGTCCTGTAATTTTTTTTCACCCATGGAAAGAGTTCTTCCGAAAAGAACTTCTGGAAATTCCCGATTCCTGTTCTTGATCCATCCGGATACAGGGGAAGCAGGTCTCGATATCTGTCTTTATTCATTACAGAAACCAGGATCATCGGGGGTATTCTACCGGTTTGTCCCAGCCGGTCCAGAACAGCAACAGCTTCTGCAAAGTAGGTGGTTACCTGATCTCCATATAACAGGTAAACTACCGGGTAATCTGCATCGGTTTGATGATATCCCTGGGGCAGATGGACCAGAATTGTCCTCTCTTCATCCAGGATCTTTGAATCCAGTTTGTAAAAGTTCCCGATGACAATTTCTTCTCCGTCTTCCTGTGCACTGATGTCAGGCAGTAGAAAAATCATGATACCTGCCAGAAGGAAGATTGATTTCAGGTCTGTTAATACAATCCTGTTCATAGCAATCCGTTTTTATATTTTAGTTTTTTCTTACATAGCATTTTATAAAATCCCAAGGCAACGAGTATATAGATGATCCCCAGGAAGAGGCCTGTTTCAGATACCAAATAGGTTGTATACTCCTTTCTGACACTCATCTCTAAAAAAACACCCATTAGAATAACATTGTGGCTGGCATGAAGGATCACACCGCTCCAGAGGCTTTTGGATTTTTCTACCAATACTGTCCGAATGAAAGAAGCACCGATTAAGACAAGGGTAAAACCCGGTAAGGAAATCCACAAAGGGGTACCGTAACCATAAAATCCTCCGATGATTGCCGGGAAATGCCATACTGCCCAGAATACGCCGACAATAAGCGAGGTTACAGGTATGGAAAAGAGCTGTCTGAGTTTTGGCGTTAAGAAACCGCTCCAACCAACTTCTTCACCAAATACAACTAAGATTGTCAACAGGGTTGCGATGATTGATTTTGAAAGGACTCCAACGATAAACGGTGCCGGAAGGTCAAAACCAATCATTTTTGCCCAACGGTAGTTCACCACTTCACGAGTTGTAAAATCTGAATAGTCAGTTAGCCAAACAACGCCATAACCGATGAGAGAAACTAAAATGGGTAAAAAGAATGCAAATACCAGAAACCGGGCTTTTCCCAATTTCCATCCAAGATCTCTTATCTTGCCTTTAAAAATCAGTATGGTCAGGATCGCTGAAATACCAGGGGTATACATCATGGGTATGACAGCAGCAGGACTATCTTTTGCACCACTGAACATCCAGATAAAGATCCCGGTTGAAATAACCGTTGTAATGATCAAGAAGGTAACGGTCTCTCTGGTTATCTCTTTTTTAGTTCTCATTATGCCCACTAATTCTTGAAGGATTAAACAATACGTTAAAATCCTTCAGGTTTCAGTCTCCGGATGAAATCTGCTTTCATCCAGTAGATATCTGAATTTCCATTTTGAGGCTGGTTGTAAAGTGTGGTGAGGATTTTGTATGTCAATCTTTCCGGTTTTTGATCATCAGGCATCAGCCGTGTTGACATGAATAAAAGGTATTTGCCATCCATAGTAACATAGGCTGAGTGTTCTCCACCTGCCCGGGTATTCACCCGTTCACCCATATTCACCGGATCGCTCCACTGATCATCTTCATTTCTGAAAACGATATAATAATCCGTTCCACCATAACTGTCGGGCATACCAACTGCCGGAACAATAATAAAGCTCTCATCCTGTGCTATAAAGGCGTTATACCGGTTCAATCCGCAGTTTACCTGGTCCGGTAATTTTTCCGGTTCAGTATATTTCCCATTCTTCAACCTTGAACGATAGATGTTGTGTATTGGTGAATCTTTTTCTTGCCTGGTAAAATAGATCGTACCATCGGTAGTCACAGAAGGATAAAATTCTGCTCGTTCCGTGTTGACCGGCAACCCCAAATTGTAGGGCTTGCTCCATCCGTCACCCATTCTATCCATGGCCCAGATATCCTGGTCCCCCATTTCAGCATCCGCACTGTCCGGTCTGTTAGACAGAAAATAGAAGTGTTGACCGTCCGGTGATATACACGGTTCAAAGTTCATGTAGTCCGGATTTTCCATATTGGGAACCACTTCAGGAGTAGTCCACTGACCATTCATCTGTTTTGTAAAGAGGATCGTGCTGTAGGCAAATCCTCCGATCGCCACGCAGAAGTAGATCTCAATCCCATCCGGTGTCATCGCAATATCCCTGGTATACATGCCTGTAGAGACAACACCCGGGGCAAACAATACCGGGGTATCTCCGGGAAGAGTCTGACCCAGGTAAGGACCGGAGAGGATAGCATCGGTTTCCTGTGCTGTTTTTTCCGGTTCTGAAGATTTACAACCATAGTTTAAAATTGCCAGTGGAATTAAAATGATGATGAGTTTTTTCATGAGAATAATAGTGATTATAGTTTCCGGTTTTCGGTTTTCGCCGAAGGCCCGCCTGCCATCGTGCAGGCATTACCTTTTACTTTTTACTTTTTACTTTTATCATTTCTATCGATTCACTCACTCGCCCCGCTGTTGGCGGGATGAGTTCGACTAAAAGATTTTACTGCACCTGAGGTTTGTAAAACCTTAGTCTCACTCATATCGCAGGGTATCCGCCGGGTTTCTTGCCGATACGCGGATTGCCCTGAAGCTGGTTATTGCAAGTGCCAGAACCAGGGCAATCAGGGCTGCCAGCAGGAACAACAGCCAATTGATATCAATCCTCCGGTAAAAATTCTGAAGCCAGCGATGGGTAAAGAACCAGGCTGCAGGCCATGCAATCAGGTTTGCAATGATGATCAAGCGGATAAATTCATTGGACAACAGTTTAATGACATTACCAACCGTTGCCCCGAGAGCCCTGCGGATCCCGATTTCCTTTGTTTTCTGTTCCGCAAGGAAAGCTGTCAGGCCAGTAAGACCCAGGCTTGCTATAAACAGGGCAAGAATGGT
>CAZXGG010000141.1:0-4179 GCA_964640125.1 uncultured Rikenellaceae bacterium | reverse complement strand
CCCGATGGGGCTTTTAATCGTTCAACACCGAACATCGAACGCTCAACGTTCAATTAACCAGCCATACGCAAGATGCCAGGCAGATGATAGAATGCGAATTATTTCACGGGGTTACCCGGGGCTATTTATTATTAATCCCCTCCGGGGATTGGGTGTATTTACGCCAGGACAAATAAAGAAAAAGTAAATCGGTAGCTGTCCCTATTTACCAAAGCCGAAATTCCTCAACACCAACTCACTTCTCAGAACTCTGTAATTCGAACTTTATTCTACCTGCTACTGTAGACTGGTGACTGAAGACTGGAGACTTTTTTATCCCTATCCTCATTTAAACTAATTTGAGACATTTAAGGCATTCAAGGCATTTAAGGCATTTGAAATCTCCCTCCCTTCGCCTCAGCCTCAACCTTAGCCTACTTTTTCACCCTTTTCTACCAAACCTTTTCGTTTTTTTTCTACTATCTTTGCACCATTCGGAAAAAAGAGAACGAAGCATGGCAAAACCGGCAAAAAAAGTCAGCAAATGGAAATACCGGTACCGGTTTACTATTTTAAATGACCATACCTTAAAGGAGGTCTGGCAGGTACGGTTTTCAAAATTGAGTGTCTTCATCCTTGTTGGATTTCTCATCCTCTTCCTGATTACAGCCACCACGGTACTGATCGCCTTTACCAACCTCAGGGAATTCATTCCAGGGTATCCGGACGGGAACATGAGGCGAAATATCATCATGAATGCTTACCTGCTCGATTCGCTCGAGAATGAACTCAGGATCAGGGACCAGTATTTTGAAAACATTTCCAGTATCATTTCCGGCGAAGAGCCACACAATTACACCATCCAGCAGGATACCAACATTGAACTGGGAGAGATCAGCTTTACCAAATCGCTCGAAGATTCACTGCTCAGGCACCAGATCGAGGTGGAGGAACAGTACAATCTTTCTGTCAATACGGAAGACGTTACCCGGGATCAGATTTCCAGCGTTCATTTCTTTACACCGATGAAAGGGATGGTTACCAACTCCTTCAATGCCGTTGAGAGCCATTTCGGCACGGATGTGGTCGGTTCGCCAAACAGTGTTGTTTCAGCTACCCTGGATGGCACCGTTATCATGGCAACCTGGACGATCGAGACGGGTTATGTCATTCAGATCCAGCACGAGAATGACCTGGTATCCGTTTATAAGCACAATGCCGAACTGCTAAAAAAGGTTGGCACCTTTGTGAGAGCCGGTGAGAGCATTGCCATTATCGGCAACTCGGGAGAGCTGTTCACTTCCGGTCCGCATCTGCACTTTGAGTTATGGCACCATGGGAAGGCGCTGGATCCCGAAAAATATGTTGTTTTCTAAACAAGATACGGGGAGAAGTGCCTGACCGAATGCAGCACCTCACCCCTGTCAAAATCATACCCCCGGAGACCATTCATGAAAAAGCGAATTGCCATTTTAGGATCTACCGGATCAATCGGCTGCCAGGCACTGCAGGTGCTTGAGGAACAGAAGGAGCAGTTTGAGCTGGAGGTGATCACGGCCAATGAGAATGCCGAATTGCTGATCCGACAGGCAAAAGACCATTCACCGAATGCCGTGGTGATCGCCAACAAATCCAAATACTCTGTTGTCAGGGATTCGCTCTCCCACTTACCCATCAAGGTTTTTGCCGGTGAGGAGTCGTTGAGCCAGGTAGTTGAAATGGAATCGATTGATATGGTCCTGACAGCCCTGGTGGGATTCAGCGGGTTGTTCCCGACCGTAAGCGCCATGCGGGCCGGAAAACAGATTGCCCTGGCAAACAAGGAGACCCTGGTTGTGGCAGGGGATTACATTACCCGCCTGGCGGCAGAAATGAACACCCTGATCCTGCCGGTTGATTCTGAACATTCCGCGATATTTCAATGCCTTCTCGGGGAAGATCCCGGCAGCCTGGAAAAGATTTACCTGACCGCTTCCGGCGGGCCGTTTCGGAAGCTGTCCGTGGAGTCCCTGGAACGGGTGACCCGGGAAGAAGCACTCAAACACCCGAACTGGAATATGGGGGATAAGATCACCATTGATTCGGCTTCCCTCATGAATAAAGGTCTTGAAGCCATCGAGGCACAGTGGCTGTTCAACCTGCGGCCCGAACAGATTGAAGTCATTATCCATCCGCAATCCATCATTCATTCGATCGTTCAGTTTGTCGACGGTTCGATGAAAGCCCAGATGGGATTGCCCGATATGAAAATGCCCATTCTTTATGCACTTTCCTTTCCGGAACGACAAAGAACAACCTCCCGGAGATTTACCTTTACGGATTATCCGACGCTTTCTTTTGAAGCGGCAGATCCAAAAAAATTTCGTAACCTTGCACTTTCGTTCGAGGCGATGAAGAAAGGCGGAAACTGGCCCTGTGCCCTGAATGCGGCAAATGAAGTGGCGGTTGAAGCATTCCTCACCGGACGAATCGGTTTCATGACCATGCCGGAAATCATTGAAAAAACCATGAAACAGTGTGATTTCATATCCAGTCCGTCTCTTGAGGATTATAAAAATACCGACCAGAAAAGCCGGATGTTTGCAAAATCAATGATAAAATAGTTTACTTTGTATTCCCTTCTCCACAGCATGATCATGGGGCAAAGAAGATCGTATGGAAGTATTCATTAAAATAGCACAGTTTCTACTGAGTCTCTCCATTCTGGTGATCCTTCATGAATCGGGACATTTCATCTTTGCGAAGGTGTTCAAAACCCGGGTGGAGAAGTTTTACCTCTTTTTCGATCCGTGGTTTTCCCTGTTCAAATATAAGAAGGGAGAAACCGAGTATGGCATCGGGTGGCTTCCGCTGGGCGGTTATGTTAAGATATCCGGGATGATCGATGAGTCGATGGACAAGGAGCAGTTGAAAAAGCCCCCCCAGCCCTATGAATTCAGATCAAAACCAGCCTGGCAGCGTCTGGTCATCATGCTTGGCGGGGTAACCGTTAATTTCCTCCTTGCCCTGATCCTTTATGTTGCCATTCTCTATGTGTGGGGGGAGAGCTACCTGCCGACTCAGAATGTGGCCTACGGAATCGTGGTCGATTCCATTGGCAGGGAGATGGGGCTGCAAGATGGTGACAAGATCATCTCGGTCGATAACCAGGAAATAGAGAAGTTTTATAGCATCATCCCCGATATTGTCTTGAATGAACGCAAAACGATGCAGATCGAGCGGGATGGCAGGCGCATGGAACTGGAGATCCCCAGGTCGGTTATCCCGGCCATCATTAAAGGGAAGTCCATTATCGATGCACGGATGCCGTTTTCCCCGCTGATCGTAGACGGGTATATGAAGCATTCCGCCGCCCGCACGGCAGGAATTAAACCAGGCGATGAGATCGTGGGTTTTAACAGCATGCGATTCGAATACTATGATGAGTACTCGAAAAAGATCAGGGAACACAATGGGGAAGAGGTGATCATCAATGTCCGGAGGGGGATGGAGGAGCTGGATATTCCGGTAACCGTATCCGACGAGGGATTGATCGGCATTACGCATGATCTGAGCCAGTTCTTTGAGTTCAAATCGGTGAAATATGGTTTTTTTGAGTCGATTCCTGCCGGAATTGCCAAGGGAGTAAAAACCATGGTGGATTACCTGAAACAGTTCAAGCTGCTCTTTTCACGTGAAACGAAAGCGTATGAATCACTGGGTGGTTTCATCACCATCGGAAGCATCTTCCCGGGAGAGTGGGATTGGTACTCCTTCTGGAACCTTACGGCATTCCTGTCGATCATCCTTGCCATCATGAATGTACTGCCCATTCCGGCTCTGGACGGGGGGCATGTCATGTTTCTCCTCTATGAGGTTGTTTCAGGCAGGAAACCGAGTGATAAGTTTCTCGAATATGCCCAGATAACCGGTATGATCCTTCTGCTTGCTCTGCTGCTGTTTGCAAATGGAAACGATATTATCCGCTTATTAAAGAAATAATGTTAATTTTGTGGTAACAACTTAAAATTTCAGACGATGAATCTGTTTAATCAAGCCGGTTTTTTAGGGCCTACCGAAATAATCATTATCGTATTACTTGTCGTTTTGCTTTTTGGTGGAAGAAAAATTCCCGAACTGATGAAAGGACTGGGTCAGGGGATGAAGGAGTTCAGGAAAGCCACGAAGGAGGATGATAGCAAATCCAACGATAAGAAGGAA
>CAZXGG010000140.1:3007-4194 GCA_964640125.1 uncultured Rikenellaceae bacterium | reverse complement strand
AAGATGTTTTTCAATATTACTTTTTTCCCGGTTTTCAGGGGTTGAAGCGGCACATCTTTGAGAAAGGGATCGGTGATCTCACGGATGCCTTTCAGCGAGAAGTTGTCGGAATAGAACAGGTAACCATCCCTTGAAACATTGAGGGCATAATCCTGGTTAGTGGGGATACACACAAGGAATTCGCCGATTGGATCGGAGAAGGCTTCCATCACGATTTTTTTGGTAATGAGGTCGATCAGTTCAAATTTGGCAATCAGCGGTTTTAATGTTTCCTTGTCGAAAACCGAACCTTTCATATAGGTTACGTGTCCCGGTCGCACCTCATCATATAGCTCAAACTCAAAAATGTCCTTACCGGAATTACTCCTGCGTGTAGATGAATAATAGGCCTTGTCTCCTTTTGCATCAACGATCAGCCCGATCTCCTCGAAATAGGAGTTTATCGGATATCCCAGGTTTTTTGGTGGTCCCCACTCACCGGTTTCGTCCTTCCGGCTAACAAACAGGTCAAAATTTCCAAGTCCGGGTAACCCGTTTGAAGAAAAATAGAGGGTCTGGTTGTCCGGATGAATAAATGGCGACATCTCATCACCTGCTGTATTGATCAGATCGCCGAGATTTTCCGGCTCTCCCCAATAACCATCTTCTGTAACGGTGCTTTGCCAAATATCGATCTTTCCTTTTCCTCCCGGCCTGCGGCTGCAGAAATAGATCGTCCTGCCATCAGGAGATATGGAGGGTTGAGCATCCCACTGAGGCGAATTAATGGGTTTCGCTATATTCCTTGGAGGTGACCATTGATTTCCCAACCAGGAGGAAAAATAAATATCGCAACTGCCAACTCCATCCGGCCTGTTGCAGGCAGTAAAGAACATGAAATGACCATCGGCTGAAAGGGACTGTGCACCTTCATTCAGGTCTGAATTGATGGGTTTACCCATGCTTTTCCTTGGTGTCCATTTTCCATTTTCCCATTTGCTGATGAAAAAATCTTCCTGCATGTTTCTGGAAAATTCATCAAGACCCTTGGTTTTTGGAATCTGTACGGTTACCACCAGGGTAAGCCCATCCGCTGTAATGGAAGGCCAGTATTCATCGTAGGAGGAATTGATGGCAGGCCCCAGGTTAACCGGGTTAAATGGCACCGGGTTGTTCATTGCTTCAATTGAAAATTCACAATGCATAAT
>CAZXGG010000140.1:1620-2907 GCA_964640125.1 uncultured Rikenellaceae bacterium | reverse complement strand
CCGGTAAGGGGATAAGCCCCGCATGTTTCAACAAATGTTTCAACTCCATGTTTCTTAAGTTCCGAACACAAATAGGTAAGATCATACATCAACGGCTCTCCTCCGGTTACCACCACCGCCCTGGCCTTTGTATCGAGTGCATTTTCAATAACCCGGTCTGTTTCAACCAGCGGATGAATATCAGGATCCCAGGAGAATTTCGTGTCACACCAGCTGCATCCTATATCACATCCGCCAATGCGAATAAAATAAGCCGGTTTGCCAGTATGGTACCCTTCACCCTGAATGGTGTAAAATTCTTCTACTAATGGTAATTTCTTTCCTCCGGTCATCTTGAAGGTTTTATTAAAGGACAAATTTACTATTTTTATGTACCAATTTATGAACCATGAAAACAATAAAGTACATTTCAGTAGTGCTGGTTTGCATCCTTACCTTTTCTTGCAGCAAGCCCGTTACAGAAGGAGAATGGATTGCCGGTTCTCCTTCAGACAAGCGATACACACAGATCAACCGTGAAGGTGAAACCATCATTCCCAACGGAAGGATTATTACCCCGGGCGGCATGAATCATGTGGTTGCCCCTCATCCGTTCGGACTTACCCTCAGTCCGGACGGAACCATTGCTGTTACGGCAAATTCCGGGGTCAGGCCACTATCCATCACCATACTGCGGAACATTTTATCGGATAGTCCGGAGATACAGCAAATTCCCCCGGGAGCTGAGACAGATGCCGGTGTACTGGCTTCCGTTTTTATGGGCCTTGCTATCTCTCCCGATAATAACATCATTTACGTTGCCGGAGGTCAGGAAAACCGAATATACCTTTTCGATCTTCAGACGGGGGATGAAAAAGGTTCCATTGACTGCAGTTATTTGGATGACAGCACAGATTTTACACACGGATACATTGGAGACCTGGTGCTGGGCAGCGACGGACGAAAAATTTATGGTGTTGACCAGATCAATTTCCGGATGATCATTGCAGATACTGAAACGGGCAGGCTGCTCCATTCTGTTCCCGTCGGGAGATATCCTTTTGGCATTGTCCTTTCTCCTGATGAAACAAAAGCATATGTTGCAAATGTCGGCATGTTTGAATACAGTGCCATTAAGGGTATCGATCCGGAAAACCTGAAAGAGACGGCGTTGAAATTTCCACCATTTGCATACCTTTCCGAAGAAGCAACTCACGGTATCAGAACGGATTCTCTTGAAATACCAGGACTGGGAGATCCGAATGTTCCGGAATCCTTTTCTGTCTGGACCGTTGATCTTTCCGATCC
>CAZXGG010000140.1:0-1520 GCA_964640125.1 uncultured Rikenellaceae bacterium | reverse complement strand
CCGGATGGAAAATACCTGATCGTAAGCAATGCAAAGGGATATGGAAGCGGCCCTAACGGTGGTTATACATTCACCATGGGGGATGAGGGAAGTTACATCGGGCACCTGATGAATGGAACAGTCTCGGTTATTCCCACCCCATCAGATAACCAGCTCAAACGATTGACAAGAAAGGTGATCGATAACAATTTTATGTTTCATCATCCCGATGATAATAAATTCGCATGGCGCACAGACAATCCCATACCCCTCTATTCAGGCCAGAAAGAATCCCCCATCAAACACATCGTCTTCATATCAAAAGAGAACAGAACCTATGATGAGGTGTTTGGTCAGGTAAAGAGTGGGAAAGGGGATCCGGAACTGGCAAGATACGGCATGAATGCAACCTTTATGAACCGTGCAAAAACAGATACGGTAGTTGATGCCGATGTCATGATCAATCACCTTGCCCTGGCATCTCAGTTTGCAATGTGTGATAATTTCTATGTCGATTCCGATGTTTCGGCAGATGGCCACCGGTGGCTTGTCAATACCTATCCCAATGAATGGGTGGAAACGGGAGCGCCTGCCAGCTATGGTGGGAACCGGACATTCCGGCCTGATTCAAAAGCCCCGGGGATATTAGGATTTACGGGTGCAGCAGGTGCAATTTACCCGGAAGATTACAATGAAGCCGGTTCCATGTGGGATCACCTGGAGCGACATGGTATTGATTTTTTCAACTTCGGATTCGGGATTATGTTTGATCCTTCATCCTATCACCCCTCCTATAAATACACAGGGATCCGACATTTGTATAATTTCCCCGTACCCGCTCCGATTTTTGACAAGACATCAAAATCATACCCCACCTTTAACATGGCAATACCCGATCAGTTCAGGGTGGATATGTTCATCCGTGAATTCAATGAGAAGTGGATGGGTGAAGATAAAACAATGCCATCGCTGATTACGGTTATCATCCCGAATGACCATGGTGCAGGGGACCGGCCCGATGCAGGATATCCCTTCCGTGAGAGCTATATGGCTGATAATGATCTTGCCGTTGGCCGGATCATCGAATTTCTCTCACACACTCCCTACTGGAAAAACATGGTAATTGTAATTACAGAAGATGACGCCCAGAACGGAGTCGACCACGTGGATGCCCATAGGAGCATCCTGATGGTCATCTCTCCCTATGCTAAACGGGACTATGTCGGGCACTTCCATTACAGCTTTGGAAGCATCTTTAAAACATTCTGGCATATCCTGGGATTGCCCTACCTCAACCAATATGATGCCGGTGCCAATGACCTGGGGGATCTTTTTACCGGTGAACCCGACTATACCCCCTATAACGCCATTATGGTCGACAACAGGATCTTCGATCCCCAAAAAGCACTCGATCCGTTCGATGAAGACTTCGATTGGAAAGCTCTTGATCAATCACCGGAAATCGATAAGGTGGAGGACATGATCAAAGACCGGAAGGAGGAGGAGAAAGACAGATTGGAAGAGAGGGAGAAGAGGTGACG
>CAZXGG010000139.1:0-4444 GCA_964640125.1 uncultured Rikenellaceae bacterium | reverse complement strand
AAGAATTACCTGAGAAGATGCTGTGTAATTTTCTTATAGATCTCCTGTTGTGAATCAATCTGTTTTTTTGAACGGTTTTTCCGGTAAACATTGTTCTGTTCTTTGTTTACGATCCGGGCTTTTACATTATCCGACAGGTGCAGGTTGATCATCTTCTTAATCTCCTGCTGAAGTTTTGGATCATATATCGGACAGGCGACTTCAACCCGGTGATCCATATTACGGATCATCCAGTCGGCAGAAGATAAATAGTAAAGCTCATCACCATCGTTGTGAAAGATCATGAACCTGGAATGTTCGAGGAACCGGCCAACAATACTGATGATTTCAATGTTTTCACTCAATCCCGGGATTCCGGGAATCAGTGAACAGATACCCCGGATGATCAGTTTTATTTTCACACCAGCATTGCTTGCGCGATACAGCTTGTTAATGAGTTCGGTATCGACGATACTGTTTAGTTTGAGTATTATGGATGCTTCCTTACCTGCCAGTGCATTTTTTATCTCGTTTTCAACAAGATGATTGCATTTCCTTCGCATATAGAGTGGGGAGACGATCAGATGTTTGTATGAGAATGACCGGAATGGATGCTCAAAGAAATCGAACACTTTCCGAACCTCTGCTGTGATCATGGGATCTATGGTAAAGAGGCTGCAATCGACATAGACCGCTGCATTTCCCTCATGAAAATTCCCGGTACCAACACAGGCATAATGGACCATTCTTCTGTTTTCCCTTCGGCTGATCAGGGTTAGTTTGGCATGAATTTTTAATCCGGGTACACCGAAAACAACATTGGCACCCACTTCCTGAAGTTTTTTGGACCACCGGATGTTCGATTCCTCATTGAATCTTGCCTGAAGTTCAAAGATAACCGTAACCTCTTTCCCATTTCTTGCAGCATTGATCAGCGCCATGATCACTCTGGATACTTCAGCCACGCGATAAAGTGTGATTTTAATAGAAACTACATGGGGATCAATAGCTGCTTCCCGAAGAAGATTGATGTATTGATTAAAATTGTGGAAGGGATAATGCAGTAAAAAATCACTTTTAGCTATTTCATCTATGATGCTTTTGTTGGGTCTTAATCGGGGATGATTGACTGCCTGAATCGGAGGATAGACCAGGTTATCGCCTCCGATGTTCGGGAATGTCATAAAATCCTTGAAGTTATGGTATCTTCCTCCGGGAATTAAATTATCAGCTTCATCAAGTTTCAATTTGTTTATGATGAATGAGAGGAGATCTTCCGGGATTTTTTTGTCATATATAAAGCGTACCGGTTGTCCTTTTTTTCGTGCCCATACACCGTGAGAGATTTTTTCAAGAAAACTTTTCGACAGGTCATTGTCAATGTCCAGTTCAGCATCCCGGGTCAGTTTTATCGTATATGACTCGAACCTGTCGAATTTAAAGATTGAAAATACATCTTTCAGGCAGTAACGGACCACATCTTCCAGTAGCATAATATACTGTTTCTCATCGATCTGTGGCAACACAAAAAATCTCGGTATTTCGCCTGCAGGGATTTCAATGAGTGCATACTCTTTTTGCAAATTGGCGCGGGTTCCGGTAAGGCGTATGGCAAGATAAATGGTTTTGTCGGTTAAGTTTGGTATGTGGTCCAGGTTATGCAGCATGATGGGAGAAAGGATCGGTAGCACCTGCTGATGAAAATAGTCCCTTACAAAAACGCCCTGCTCTTCACTCAACTGATTTTCGTTAATGATGTAGATGTTTTCCCTGGCTAAACCTTGCAAAATATCCTGGTAAGCGATATCGAATTGATTCTGCAGATCAAGTACTGTTTCCTGGATTTTTTGTAAAACTTTTAACGGTTTCCCTCCTATAAAATCTTTGGATATTATTTGGTAATCGAGCATTCGTTTAACGGAAGCAACCCGGACCTTAAAAAATTCATCGAGGTTATTGGAAAAAATACCGAGGAACCGGATTCGTTCAATGAGCGGATTGGATGAATCCATTGCTTCCTGCAGCACCCTGTGGTTAAAGGAGAGCCAGCTCAGTTCCCGGTTAATGATCTGCTTATTTTTTTTCATGCTCGTTTCATCCTTCATTTAAGCCGTGGTTATAATTTCTTGGGATATTCAAAGAAATGATCCACAGGTTTCGTTTTGCTGATTTCCTGCCACTTATTCATTGCAAAGTCAAGGAACACCATTCCGGCTGTTGGGATATTGTATATGTGTTCAGTCAAAAAAACATTCGCCAGTTGTGTGAAGCTTGGATTGTGTCCAAAAATCATGATGGATTGCAATTCATCCGGCACCGCTGTTATGATTTCCATTATTTCACCCGGACTGGCATGATACATCCGTTCATCGACGATCATTTCATCCGGTTTCATTTCCAATACCCTGAAAAAAATCGATGCGGTATTCAATGCCCGGGCTGCCGGACTGGAGATCATTATTTCCGGTTTTAATCCTTTTTCTTTGAGGAATCCGGCCATGGCATAGGCGTTTTGCACTCCCCGGTTCTTGAGTGGACGGTCAATGTCCCTCAGTTCCGGATCACTCCAGTCTGATTTTCCGTGCCTTACTATGAAGAGTTGTCTGTTCATTTTGTATAACTGTTTGGTAGAGGGCCTGTTTTACGATCTCACTAAAGTATTTGACTTGCCAGTTCAGCCAGAAAACTACGTTCCCCTTTTACAAGGTTGACGTGTGCAAAAACATTCTGACCCTTCATTTTGTCGGTAAGATAACTTAATCCATTCGAACCGATATCGAGGTACGGAGAATCAATCTGCTCGATATCTCCTGTAAAGATCATTTTTGTTCCTTCACCGGCTCTGGTAATGATCGTTTTTACTTCATGTGGAGTGAGATTTTGTGCCTCATCAACAATAAAGAATATATTGGAAAGACTCCTTCCACGGATATAGGCAAGGGGCGTGATAACCAGCTTCTCTTCTGCCAGCATCTCCTCAATCTTCTGGTATTCTTTGCTTTGCTGGCTGAACTTATGCCGTATCACCGTCAGGTTGTCAAACAATGGTTGCATGTAAGGTTCAATTTTTTCACTGACATCACCGGGGAGGAATCCCATGTCACGGTTTGCCAGAGGGATGATCGGACGTGCCAGGAAGATCTGTTTGTAATTCCTTCGCTGATGCAATGCGGCAGCCAGTGCCAGAAGGGTTTTGCCTGTACCTGCTTTTCCCGTTAGGCCGATAAGCTGTATTTCGGGTCTTGTGAGAGCATCCAGAGAAAAGGTTTGCTCTGCATTCCGCGGTTCAATGCCATATGCCGTGATCTTCTCTATCCGGTTGATCACCTTGTTGAACGGATCGTAATGGGCGAGAGCACTTGACTTCTCACTTTTCATGATGAAATATTGATGTGCATAGGGCTCTTCCTCTAACATGAATTCCTCTACCGGAATACCATCATGGTTATCATATAACTGTGAGACCAATTGACTGTCGATTTTCTCTTTAACAGAGACCCCTTTATACAATTCATCAAGGTTGGTTACCTTATCCGTCTCATAGTCCTGTGCAGGGATCCCCAGCGATTTCGACTTCATTCTCAGGTTAATGTCCTTGGTAACCAGAAAAACATTTTTAGATGGATTACTGACCCTGACATAGTCAGCAATCGCAAGAATCCGGTGATCCGGAGTCTTTTCAGGAAACGATTCACTGACCATTTTCGAATACTCTTTACCGGTTTCGATAAACAACTTACCTCTGCCATTACCCAGGGAGATACCGCCGGCAAAGAGACCATCTCCCGAAAGCTTGTCCAGTTCCCTGGTGAGCTCCCTGGCATGCATGTTGATGATATTGTTTCCCCGTTTAAATTTATCAAGCTCTTCCAGTACCACGATGGGAATGATGATATCGTTCTCCTGAAAATTGTAGATACAATGGTAATCATGCAATAACACATTGGTATCGAGGACAAAAATTTTATTCGATTTTTTCATAATAATATTATGCTCTGTTGATGTGTATCACTCATCGATAAATGTACTAAATTTTGCTATCTTGGGAAAGGCAAAGCAAATCTGTTTATCTAAATTTTACACTTATGGATCTGTTTGATGCAATTATAAACCGGCGAAGCATACGCAAATACTCCGGCGAACCCGTTTCCCGGGAAGAAATTCAAACCATCTTGCGGGCTGCCATGTACGCACCGTCGGCGAATAACCAGCAGCCGTGGCATTTTCTGGTCATCGATGATGCTGAAATAAAGGACCAGATCACCCGGATTCATCCCTATGCGAAGATGGTGAAAGAAGCCAATTTCGCGGTTCTGATCTGTGGAGATGAATCGCTGGAACTCAGCAAAGGATACTGGGCAGTTGATTGTGCCGCAGCCACGCAGAACCTTTTACTGGCTGCTCACGGAATCGGACTGGGTGCCGTCTGGTGCGGTGTCCACCCGCGTGAGGAACGAAAAGCAGA
>CAZXGG010000138.1:0-4452 GCA_964640125.1 uncultured Rikenellaceae bacterium | reverse complement strand
TCTTCGGTGCACCCTGGCTGCAAATGGGAAGAACAATTTATCCAGAGCCATGGCAAAATAGATCCGTGGGCCGATCATGATAAAGGCGCTGAGTGAAGCCAGGAGTGCCAATGCACTGAGGATCCCCAAAATCCGCCCAATCCATTCCCCTAATGCAGCAATGGATGCTTTTTCAAAAATGGTAATGGTCCCCTGAATTTCCCGGAAAGGAAGTGAGCGGAAGATAAACAGATTCACTGAAAGGTAGACGACAATGACGATTCCTGTGCCCAGGAGCAGTGAAAGAGGCAATGACTTGCGCGGATTTTTCATCTCACCGGCTATGTAACTACTTGCATTCCAGCCGCTGTAAGAGAACATCACCAGCATCATGGCTGTACCAATTGCCAATCCGCCATATGCCTCTCCGGATTGAAACTGGAGATTTGACCAGTCACCTTCTCCCAGGATCATTCCCAGGGAAGCCAGTCCGAAGACAATCAGGATCTTCACTGCAGTCAGCAGGTTCTGAATCCGCGAGCCCCATTTGTGACCCATGTAATGAACAACAGTAAACAGCACAATAACGGATAGGGCGAGTACCTTCTTTATCCAGACCGGGTCTTGTATGATAACTCCTGAAACAGTTAACCCTTTATCAGGAATTATGTATTCCGCAAAACCAAGTGCTGATGCGGCAATGGGAGCAGAAAATCCGACAAAGAAACTGGTCCACCCGCTTAGAAATCCAAGAGAAGGATGATACAGGCGTTTCAGGTAAAGGTACTCTCCACCATCCTCGGGCATGCGGGTCGCAAGTTCGGCGTAGCACATTGCACCGGTAATGGCAATCATTCCACCAATAAACCAGAATAGCAAAACCCAGGTGGGATTGGGAAGGTTCCCGGCCATCAATCCCGATGTAGTAAATATTCCTGCACCGATCATGTTGGCAATCACAATGCTGGTTGCAGTGATCCATCCGATCTTACGACCTATTTTGGGATTGCTCTCAAGGGGCATACAGAAAATTTTTACGCAACCAGTTTATTGAGACAATTTCTTTGCAAGATAAATATTATCGAATTTCAATGTGGTATCAACGGTAATGTTTTTAAACCCTGCACCTTTCATTAATGCTACAAATGTTTTGAACCGGCCGTTATTCGTTGAGCAAAAAGTGTTGGTAATCGACACTTACAGTTCATTCATGGATGGTATTGAGACCTGTCAGGTTTGAAAGAATTCGTCAGATGAGCTCCAGTCGTCTGACGAAGCTAAGGGAATTACCCGTCAAGCGAACTGTAACCGCCAGACGGAATGGAAATCGTTTAGCGGGTTATGTTTTATAACAAAGGTTCATAGGCATTTACAAAATAATTGCCATTTTTACTTCATCTTTTTTTATAATGACAAAGCTCGCCATCCATAAAGATACCCTAGTTCAATTAGGGAAGGACATCCGGGAGTCGATTGCGGGAACTGAGATGGATTTCACCTCGGGGAAGATTGGCCGTGCCATCCTTTTATTGTCTGTTCCGATGGTGCTGGAGATGGTTATGGAATCGATCTTTGCTGTTGTAGACATCTATTTTGTTTCCTCGCTGGGATCGGGTGCCGTTGCCACGGTTGGAATCACAGAATCGTTCCTGACCATTATTTATGCCATCGGTGGGGGGTTAAGCATCGGTGCTACTGCTATTGTATCGAGACGGATTGGTGAAAAGAACAGGGAAGGAGCATCGACCTCAGCTGTTCAGGCTATAGTTACTGCAATTGTTGTTTCCCTGGTTATTGCCATACCCGGTGTGTTATTTGCCCGCGATTTTCTTTTGGGTATGGGAGCGGAACCTGAAATTGTAGAATCGGGATACATCTACACCTCCATTATGCTGGGAGGGAATGTGGTGATCATGCTCCTGTTCATCAACAATGCCATTTTCAGAAGTTCCGGTGATGCTGCCTTATCCATGAGGGTGTTGTGGCTGGCGAACCTGTTTAACATCATTCTTGATCCACTTCTCATCCTGGGAATCGGACCGTTTCCTGAGCTTGGAATTATGGGTGCTGCAATAGCAACAACCACCGGCAGGGGATTGGCTGTGGTTTACCAGTTCTATATGCTCTTCAGGGGACATGGCAGGGTTAGAATTGGGGTTCGCCATTTAACCCTGAATCTATCTGTGATGAAAAACCTGATCCGTGTTTCCATGGGTGGTATCGGACAGCACATGATCGCCACATCGAGCTGGATTGCCCTGGTACGAATCATCGCCATTTTCGGAAGTGATGTGCTTGCAGGGTATACCATCGCCATTCGCATTCTTGTTTTCTCCATGCTTCCGGCGTGGGGCCTGAGCAATGCAGCAGCTACCCTTGTCGGACAGAATCTTGGCGCGAAACAGCCGGAAAGGGCAGAACGATCGGTGTGGTTAACAGGACGGGCTAACATGATCTTTCTCGGGTTAATTGCGGTGATCTTCATTGCCTGGCCCGGATTATTTATCCAGCTGTTTATCGACGACCGCGCGGTAATTGATGCAGGAGCTCTGTGCCTGAGGATCATCAGTTACGGATATGTTTTCTACGGCCTGGGAATGGTACTGGTGCAGGCTTTTAATGGTGCCAGTGATACCGCCACACCGACAAAAATCAATCTCGTCTGCTTCTGGATGATCGAAATACCCCTCGCCTACCTGCTGGCAATCCCAGCTGGAGTGGGCGAGAAAGGAGTCTACTTTGCCATTATTGTAGCCGAATCCATCATGACCTTAACCGCCCTTTTCCTGTTCAGGCGAGGCAAATGGAAGACAAAGGAAGTATGATTTGTTAATGGTTAAATGTTATTTGTTAATTGGTGAGTGAGTTGTGAGAAAAAAGGGTGCTGCCCTCCCGACTGAACGTCGTTCGGGCGGGGATCCTCGGTGCTTGGTACTCGGTTCTCGGTAAAAGATATATGGCAAGAGTGTAATGTAGTTATTGGGTTAGTCGGTTAGTGAGTTAGTGAGGTGCCTGGTTGGAAACCTTTAAGGTAGGTGCACGGTGATATGTCTATTGGAAATGATTTTTTGCAAATGTCTTACAATCATTGCTTAAATCTATATACTCAATAACTTACTAACAAATAATGATGATCTACCAGCATGCAGGTATGACTGTCGCATGACAATCGTCATCAAGCAATATGGATTGATTAACTAACACTGTTAATAATGGAATCACTCAAACCATCGCCCCTTTCCCAGTCTGACCGGATTATATCATTGGATGTTTTGCGGGGATTTGCTGTACTCGGTATACTGATCATGAACATCCAGAGTTTCTCAATGATTGAACCGGCATATCTGAATCCAACTGCATATGGGGATTTGACAGGGCTCAATAAATGGGTTTGGATAGTCAGTCACATGCTGGCTGATTCAAAGTTCATGTCCCTCTTCTCCATGCTGTTTGGTGCAGGCATTCTCCTGTTCACAAGCAGAATTGAAGCGAAAGGATTTAGACCTGCTAAGTACTATTACAGAAGATCTTTCTGGTTGCTGGTATTCGGGTTATTGCATGCCTACTTTCTCTGGTATGGAGATATCCTTTACACCTATGCTGTATGTTCCTTCATTCTTTATTTCTCCCGCAATTTATCTGCAAAGAAGTTATCTATCATTGGAATTATCCTGATATCCATTCCAACCTTATTATATTTGTTTTTCGCATGGTCAATAGCTTACTGGCCACCGGAATCCATGGAGTTTGCATTAAACTCCTGGAAACCAGACATTTCTGCAATTTACCGTGAACTTGCTGCATACCAGGGATCCTGGGATACTCAAAATCAAACCCGGATTCCTGCAGCACAATTCCTGCAAACAGGATACTTCCTGATGCATCATGGATGGAGAGCAGCCGGGGTAATGATGCTTGGCATGGCTCTGTACAAATGGAAGATCCTCACCGCCGGGCGATCCCATGCATTCTATGTCCGGATGACTGCTATTGGTTTGATCACCGGGTACTTGCTTGTCGGGGCAGGAATCCAGCAGAATTTTCAACATCAGTGGAGTATTGAATATTCGATGTATCTGGGAGTTCAATTTAACTACTGGGGTAGCCTGCTTGTTGCTTTCGGGTACATCGGAGCCATCATGTTAATCGTCAAGAGCATTCAAAAAGGATTTCTAATAAATGCTCTCGCCAGAACCGGTCAGGCAGCCCTGACAAATTACCTCGCTCAGACAATCATCTGTACGACAATTTTTTACGGACATGGATTCGGATTGTATGGCGAGGTAGAAAGGAAGTTTCAAATCCTGATTGTCATTCTGATCTGGATAGTCCAGCTTACCATTTCCAGTGTCTGGTTCACCTGTTTCCGGTATGGACCGGCAGAATGGATCTGGAGAACGCTAACCTACTTCAGGATCCAGCCGTTTCGGAGGAAATCGCTGTAAGCCTTTTGTCCCTCTTGGGATAAGTTGA
>CAZXGG010000137.1:0-4538 GCA_964640125.1 uncultured Rikenellaceae bacterium | reverse complement strand
AGAGGAACATGAAAAGCAACAACCGGTTTGTTCCCTTTGAAGCATCTTTAAATTCTTTCCATATGAAGACCCCCCATAAGGCAGCGATCAGGGTAGCTCCCTGGCCCAGGCCGTATGAAATGGCATACCCTGCTTTACCCGCTGCGACAATATTCAGGGACATCCCAATACACCATATGATACCCCCCAGAAAACCGGTTGAATGAAGTTTGATATTTCCGTCAAAATATTGTTTGAACGTAACAGGATTTCCTTCGACCGGTTTTTTCATAAAAAACGTGTTGAAAAGAAAATTACTGATGAATATACCGATTGAGAATACAAATACAGCGGTATAGGGAGTAATTTTACCCGACTCCGGATTCTCAAAGTTGGCAGACAACGAACTGGCAACAAACCGGTAAAACAGTGCCATCAGGACACCGGCACATACGGATAGAAGAAGGCCTTTTGCGGAAACTTTCCGGCTTGTTTCTGCCAGTCTTTTATACGCGATAGCATCCAGAATGATGGCGATAGTAACCAAACCGACTCCTGAAAAAATCAGGACTGGATTTCCAGATGGAGCAGCGACATAATTTATCAATACACCCAGAACCAGGGCAATACCAATACCTACCGGGAAGGCAACCGACATTCCGGCAACGGCTATGGCAGCTACCAGCAGGATATTGGCAAGGTTAAAAACCACACCCCCGAGAAAAGCACTGCTCAGGTTACCCCATTCTGCCTGCTGCAGATCCTGAAAGAAGCTCCTTCCTTGCTCACCCAGGCTTCCAAGTGTCACAGCCGAAACAAGGGAGAGGATCAGGATCCCGATGACATAATCCCAATAATAGAGTTCAAACCGCCATGTTTTGCCGGCAAGCTTTTGCGTGTTCGCCCAGGATCCCCAGCAGAACATGGTGATGATCGTAAAAAATACAGCAACGGTGTATGAAGGTACAATATACATGATATAGAAATTTAACGATTCAATAATTCAACATGAGGCTTATATGTCCGGATTAATATGCATAATTCACCTGCTTATCCGAGTATACAACAACATCTCCCAGCCACAACCGGTATCCCGGTTTTGGATTCATCAATTTCAGATGTACACTATGTTTCTGATTCGTGAGGTTGTATCTCCAGCAAATATCATGTCTCCTGGTTGTAAAGCCGGTCGGAAGATCGACCGTTTCCACCAGTTCATTATCCACATAAACTTCCACACGATGGATAAAATCTTCCAGCACCTCTTCCTCTTTTTGTGAGCTACCTGTCAGGACAAAACCGATACCTTCAAATTCAAACATGCACTCCCTGTTCTGCAGGTTCATTGTCCTGGCTTCCCCTTCAATACTTTTTCTTTCAACGGGGAAATGTCCCATAAAAGCCTGTTCGAAGGGAACCGGTTCGGGCGCCTGGAATCGTAGGGTAATTTCTTCCTCTTCAATGGTGCCGCCGTTTCCTTCGATCATTTGAAGCGCATGATTGTACCCCATAGCATAGACATCATTCAACGACATGGAGGTATACCTGAAGTCGATATCTTCAACCTCCGCAAGTCCCATTTTCCAGTAATCCGGAATGTTGCTATAACCGAGAATCGTTCCAAGGATTCCTCCTGCACTGGCTGGATTACAGTCCGAATCCTGTCCGCACCGCGTACTGATATCAATGGTTTTACCAAAATCTCCATCCCCGTAAAGAAGGCCGATCACAATATAGGCAGCATTGATTTTTGCATCAATGTTAAATGCCCGGAATACACCATCGGGACACCCAACATCGGAGGACCATTTTTTCTCCACTTCAAACCAGGTTGATCTCCAGTCATCCGGCATCCGGTCATACCAGCTGATCACATCGTTAATGCACTGGTAGAAAAGGCTCTGTTCTGGTATCGCTTTCAATGCTTCCTCAACAATGAACCGGATATCTTCCGAAACAAATGCCAGCGAATACATTGCGGCAACATAGACACCACCATACCAGCCATCACCATAATTCATGATGTGACCGATCCTGTCGCATATTTCCTTTGCCGGGTTAACCATTCCCGGTGACATTAACCCGGCAAAATCGGATTCGATCTGGAAATCAATGTCATCTGCATGGGGATTATTCAACCAGTGTCCCGATTCCGGTGGATTTATCCCATGGAGGATGTTGTAACGAGCTGCCTGATTTGCGTGCCATAACATGTATTCCGCATTGGCAAACGCCTGGGCATGCAGCAATGCTGGAGCATCCAGTCCTTCCCTCTCAAAAACCTCAACAAAGGTCAGATCCATGTAAATGTCATCGTACAACCCGGGTGCATGATCATACCACCATTTGATGTACCCCTCATGCCAGGGTATGGGCTGATAATCCTGTATCATCGTGCCGTTGAACCTGAATTCAGTTGGGCCTCCGTAGGTACATCCGATCACCTGTCCTGCCCATCCTCCCTTAATTTTATCCATGAGCTCTGTTTTGGAAATGGTAAACTGGTCACCATCCATAAGCGTCATCTTGTCTCTACTCCCGGGTTTCTCCCGGGTACAGGTGAACAGTGTAATCAGAATAATGCAAATAAAATAAACGATCTTTTTCATTCGTTTCATATTGTTATTTTAATTCGTGTCTGTAAGGGGTTGAAGCCTGGGCTCCGGGTCTGGTCACGGCAATTGACGCTGCCCTGTTTGCAAACAGGACAGCTTCATCGATGTCGCATCCCTCCGAAAGGGCAACAGCCAGAGCACCGTTAAATGTATCACCGGCAGCAGTGGTATCCACCGCATTCACTTTCGGTGCTGGTATCAATTCCGAATATTTCTCCGAAAACAGGTATGCTCCAACTGCTCCCATTGTGATGATCACCTGTTCGATGCCTTTATCCCTGAGGATCCGGGCTGCCTTTTCTGCTGAATCCTGATCCATTACCCTGACCCCGGTAAGGATCTCTGCTTCCGATTCATTCGGAGTAATCATGTAGAGATCTTTCAGTAATGAGTCCGGAAGTTTTTGTGCCGGTGCCGGATTAAGGATCACTTTTACTCCATTCCGGTTTGCTATTTCAATGGCATATCGAACGGTTTCAATGGGTATTTCAAGCTGTAAAAGAATGATCTCTGTCAATTTTATCCGGTCAAACGCCAGATTCAAATCATCCGGTGTGAGAGCCATGTTGGATCCGGGAGCAACTACGATACAATTTTCCCCCTGTGCATCTACCGTTATCAATGCAACACCTGAGGGAAGAGCAGGATCAATGGTGATAAAACCGGTATGGATCCCTTCCTTCTGCAGGTTCTGAACCATCTGCTTCCCGAAAATATCATCTCCTGTTTTTGCAACAAAGGTGACATTGCCGCCCAGCCGGGAAGCAGCCACCGCCTGGTTTGCTCCTTTCCCTCCAGGATTCATGAAGAATGTTCCTCCAAGAATGGTTTCCCCCGGAACCGGCAAATGATCGGATTGTACCACCATATCCGTATTTGAACTGCCAATAACGACGATTTTCATCTTGCCTTCTTCCAATGTGAATGTGATCTTTGAAGGTAATAAAAAGTCAAAATAACAGCATATATTTGAACTGGATATTTTCTTTACTTCACATATCAGTCAACATGAAACACTATGCATTAATTTCCCTTCTGATCATTCTCCTTCTGCAGACGGGTTGCAGAAATACCGGAGAATCGTCAGATACACAAACAGCCCAAAAGATTCCCGTGATTTTTGATACGGATGCAAACAATGAGCTGGATGACCAGCACGCCCTTGCATACCTCCTTCTAAACGGTGAAACCTTTACTGTTGAGGGTGTGACCGTCAATGCCACCCGGAGCGGAGGAGGTATTGAGAATCATTATGCTGAGGCTGAACGGATTGTCAAACTGTGTAAGCTGGATGGAAAAATCCCCTTGTTCAAGGGAGCCGATAAGGATTTTCTCCGGATCAGGGATCAGCTAACTTCCACAGCGTTCGATGGATCGGATGCTGTGAATTTCATCATTGAAAAAGCGAAGGAAGCGCGTGACCGGAAACTGGTTTTGATTGCGGTGGGCAAACTTACCAATGTCGCCCTTACCCTTGAAAAAGAGCCTGCCATTACCAGTTCTGTTAAAGTCGTGTGGCTGGGATCAAACTATCCTGAACCGGGCGAATACAACCAGGAAAACGATACGGCAGCCCTAAGCTACGTGCTTCGGACACATGTGGAGTTTGAAATGGTTACGGTACGTTACGGCAGGAAATCCGGTACCGATGCAGTCCGTGTAACGCAGCAAGAGATCAATGAAAAAATGCCCGGGAAGGGACCAAGGGTGGATACTCCCGTGATGGGAAGGCATAGCGTCGCTTTTGAAACCTTCGGTGATTATTCGGTAAATCTTTTTGCAAACATCGATTATGATGACGATCCCCCTTCACGTGCCCTGTTCGACATGGCTGCCGTGGCTATTGTAAAAGATCCATCATGGGCAGAATCGAAACGGATCTCCTGCCCAGTATTAATCAATAATGAATGGCAGGAACGCCCCGAAAATACCCGCAAGATCACC
>CAZXGG010000136.1:0-4726 GCA_964640125.1 uncultured Rikenellaceae bacterium | reverse complement strand
ATTTGCCTGGTTTCAGGGCGCACCAGCGCATGGCACCTTCAGATCGGATCCGGGGCATTTATCCATCGGCACCAAATGAAGAGACTTCCCGAGGTGCAGTTCTTATTCTCCTTTATCCGATAGCAGATCGTATTCATACCGCCCTGATGCAACGGCCCGAGTATCCTGGAGTGCACAGCAATCAGATCAGTTTCCCGGGCGGTAAATCGGAATCCTTTGACAGGCACATTCAGGATACAGCTATCCGTGAAGCGAAGGAAGAGATTGGAGTGTCCGGTAACGACATCCGGATTTGTGGCTTGTTGTCTCCTCTGTTTATTCCGGTGAGTAATATCGAAGTAATTCCTGTAGTTGGTTTTCTATTTTCAAAACCTGTTTTCATTCCAGATCCCGAAGAAGTATGTTTCATCATTGAAGCGGGAATAGATGAGCTGGCTGATCCAGCCATCATAAAGCGAAAGAGTATGGAGATTTCCGGAAAGGTGATTTCCATACCCTATTATCGGGTAAGGGATCTTCACATTTGGGGAGCAACTGCGATGATAATCAGCGAGTTCTTAGAACTATATTCCAGCCTGAACACCTGATTTCCCTATCATTCAGGTCTATTCTATTCACTTCAGTGCCGTATTTCCAATAATATTCCGGTAGTGGTCATATCGTTCAAGGACCTCGATGACATAATTAAATGGTTCTTCTCCACGGCAATAACCATATTTCACCACCGGATCACGATAATATTCCGGGTCTGATTTGTTCAGAAGATAAAAAGCTACGTGGTCATCCCAGATTTCAGGGTTTTTTCCATATTTCCTTGCCAGGCTTCGGGCATCAAGCACATGTCCCAATCCCACGTTATAGGCTGCCAGAACAAATTTCAATCGTTCTTCATCATCCGGGACTTTATCTTTGAATACGCCATCAAGCCATCTGAGAAATTTCACACCGGCTTCAATATTTTTTCCAGGTGATGAGTTACGATTTACATTATATCTAGTAGCTGTAGAAGGCATAAGCTGCATTAATCCGAAAGCACCGGCCCAGGAGTATACTTTTGGATTAAACCTCGATTCCTGATAGATGAGTGAAGCCAGGAGGAGCCAGTCCCAACCCAGGCTATCGCTATATCTTTTGATGTATTCATCATAGGGAGAGATTCTTCCGCTACCGATTGCAAAATAGTCGCTTACGACCCACTCTTTCGATTTCTGGTTCTTGAAATATTTGTTATAGATCACGGCGAATTCGGTTGTTTTTTTATAATTCTCCAGCCATTCATTGATGAAACGGAGCAGGTTTTCTGAACCCTCTTTTCTAACTGCCCAGGCCAGATTTTGAGGAAAGCTTACTGCCGTTCCGACATCAAGGATGGGATAATAGGTTTGGTTAACCAGGGCTATGTTCTCATCGCAGACGGTATAATCAATTTCTTTATTGACAACCAATCGGATCAATTGTTCGGAATCTTCAGGAACTTCGATTACATGGATTGTATCTCCTATTTCATCAGCCAGGTTGTATAATCTTGCTGCGTAGGCTGAATTTTTCCTTACATATATTTGCTTGCCTGCAAGGTCAATGGGATTATAAATTAAATAATTATTAAGCAGTCCTGGAGGAATTCTTTTCCAGTCTTCCGGTTTTCTCTGCACCAGCACCTGTCGTGTTTGACTATGGGGTATGGTAAAGGTTATTTTTTCACTTCTCTCTCTCGTAACGGTCAGGTTCAATGCAATCAGGTCACATTTTCCGGAATTGAGGTATTCAAAAGTATTTTCGAGGTCACTTTCAACAATTACTTCCAATTTGACATCAAGGTGGTTTGCAAGGGCATTAAGGAGGTCATACTGGTAGCCCATTGGTTCTCCTCTATAGATGAAGTACTCAGTTGAGTTGTAATCTGTAACAGCGATAATTTTCCCTCGCTCTTTGATCTCTTCAAGATCTATGTTATAAACCACCGGTTTCTTTTCTTGTGGTTCTTGATACCAGCAACCTGCAATTACAACGAAGAGCAAGAGCAGCAAGGGCATTGGCAAGCAGGATACGGCTTTCTTCAAAGTAACTATATGATGATGTAGCATGATATATCCATTAACGAATTTACAAAATTATTTTGTTAATGAACAGATTTCAATGTTGATAAGTATAGTGGTCAATCGTAGAATGTCCAGGAGATTCCAAATTTAAATACTCTCTGGTTCATGGGATAATGCAAAACGGTAAAATAATTTTCTCCCAGCAGTCCTGAGGCAACGTGTTCATATTTCAGGAAGAACCGGGTTCTTTTCAATTTCACATTAATAAAGACATCCAGGAAGGGATAATTCCCAATTTTTTTCTCTTTTTGGAGGAAGAATTGTCCGGTTGCTGGCATGTAGTCATATCCGTAATAGGGTGTATGATAGAAGATGTCAAATCCCCATTGTGTCAGGAGATCTCCATTGGTTAAATCGAAGTGGAAATTATGCTGGAAGTAGGTTGTTTGTTGTAAGAGGAGTGCTGGCAGGGGGATGATCTCATTATGGTCGGATTGTTGAAAAATAAGGTGATTCAGGAAGTACCATCTACCCAGTATCACATCTTTTTCAAGTGAAAATGCAAAAACCGACAGGATTCCCGGAGATTGAGCTGGAAGGGCGAGTGTGTCAAGATAGACGTACTGATCGAGCAGGGTATAGGAAGCTTTTGCTTTCAGTTTTATTGCCGGGTGGTTATATTCACCGGTAATGGTTGTTTCGGTAACATTACGAAGGTTATTATTCCAGGTAAAATGGTTCGAATAGAAGTGGTTAAACCAATAACCGGGCCGGTAATTTTGCAATTTCCCATAGAGGATCAATTCGGAGGTTCCTTTTGTGCCACTAAATGATTTGTTCAATACTCCTTCGAGTATAAAATCTCCCACTTTATAACCGCTCAGGTAGAGTTTGCCCCATGCTTCCCAGTTAAATTTTGTCCCCAGGGCATTAAAAAGGTGACCGGTGAGGGCAAGGTTTGTATTTGGGACATCTTTCACCCGTTTAAAGGTTGTATCGTTGTTATTGATCCAGACTTCGATATCCGGTAGGGAATAGATATCGGGAGGGTGAAGTTTAGCCAGTGTATCGGTTGGTATTATAGTGCTAAACTTTTCGATTTCACTATGTATACCAACCCGTCCACCGAATTGAAATTTTCTGGTTGGATCGTTTTGAAAAGCGAATTGCAGGCTATTTTGGATCGACCGGTAATAAACTGAATCGGCAGTTGATAAGGAATCGAGAAGGATGTTATTATAGAATCCGGCTTTGGGGAAATCGTCGAAGTATCGGCGGTGGTTTTTGGTGTATTGAAAGGTATACGTAAAGGTTCCTAGCAGGTTTAGTTTTTTCTTAGGGTTTTCATTTTCCGGGAGGTTTTCGGTTTCTGTTTTTTTTCCGATGGTATATCTTTGCACCAGGAGGAGGTTAATATTTTTCAGTTCTGATTCGGCGTTATTCAGGGTTCCCAGGTTTACGGGGACATCTTCTGATTTTGTATCTTTCAGGTCCTGGTCTTTAATAATTCCGCCATTTTCCCTAGCGGAAATCACATTTCGGTTGAAGGAGGCATGGACGCTATATTTATCAAGGATATAGCTTGAAAATAGGGTAAGGGACTTCAGTCCGGTTTTCTGATTACTATATCTTCCATCGGATGATATCAGGTCGAAATCGATTCCAACGTTAAAATCCTCATTTACATTTTGAGTATGGAGTATTCCGAGGGTTTGTTCATTTTTTTGTTTTCCGGATCCTGTGGTATAATCGAGATCGGTAAATGGTTTTCTTGTATTGAAATAGGTTTGATTTTGAGGCAGGTGAATATAGTTTTTAAACGGAGACAGGAACAGCAGGTTGTGTTGGGTAATTCGTTCGAGGTAGTCATTTGCCAGGGCAGGGGAGCCAAGGTTTCCCAGGTAAGAGTAGAATGGGAAGGACTGGAAATTGGGATTAAATATTTGGTGTTTAAAGAAGATGGTATCGACGGGGCAATCCTGGAGTTCAGAGAAGTCATCCGTCAGTTTCCATGCCCGGATAGTTTGTATTGAAGAATCCGGTTTTACCTGGCTATCTGTCACTTGCGGAACCAGGAGTGGGATAATCAGGGTAAGCAGGAGTTTTCTCATGGATAGACAAAGATAGGACTAATATGGGAAAACGTACTGAAATAATCTATCGTATGCTAATGGATAAAAAAAACCTCAACCGAAGTTGAGGTTTCAAAGATAAGAACGGCGACGACTTACTCTCCCGCGAATGCAGTACCATCAGCGCTAATGGGCTTAACTTCTCTGTTCGGAATGGGAAGAGGTGGTTCCCCATTGCAATAGTCACCTTAAGCTTATTACCTGGAAATCAGGAATCAATAAGATCGACATATTGAAAGAAAGTGAGAGGGTTAGCATGAGAAAAAGCGTACGGGTAATTAGTACTGCTCGGCTTTGACATTACTGCCTTTACACCTACAGCCTATCAACGTCATCGTCTTTAACGACCCTTAAAGGAGATCTCATCTTGAGGCGAGCTTCGTACTTAGATGCTTTCAGTGCTTATCTCTTCCAGACGTAGCTACCCTGCGGTGCAGCTGGCGCCACAACAGGTACACTAGAGGTCTGTCCAACACGGTCCTCTCGTACTAGTGTCAGGTCCTCTCAAATCTCCAACGCCCACAACAGATAGGGACCGAACTGTCTCACGACGTT
>CAZXGG010000135.1:0-4899 GCA_964640125.1 uncultured Rikenellaceae bacterium | reverse complement strand
GACAATCAACGAATCGTATTACAAGGCATAGGTAAATCCCACGAGGATAAAGAACTGCTGGGAGGGATACTGGTTCCACTGTGAATAACGGACAGACGCGATGTTGTATAAATTCACGAAGCCGGATAGCAGCTTGGTGTACCTGTATTCGATACCGAGGTTTATATCGAGCAATCCATCCAGCTTCTTCTTCACCGCATTTCCGGCTAATCCATAGGTTTTTGCATATCGCTTTCCCTGCCCGAAAAGGTCAGCCGATATCAGGATCTTATTCCTCAGGTTATAGGATGCAGCAAATGTAATATCCCAGGATGGTTTGTGCCATGGTTCATCCTGAGCGGACATGGAGTACCCGTAATAGTTACCTTTGAGCAGCAGGGAGAGTTTATCCGTTGGTTTTGATTCCACCTCGCCATACAGGGATACCAGCTCGATATCATCGTACTCAACGTTGAATTGATTCCTCAGTTCACCAACGGTATCGTTCACAAAGAAGTACATGTCGTCAATCAAAGCATAGGAACCTTTGATCTTAAATGTCGTTGAAGTGCTGATACTTCCCAGGAATCCTCCATAAACCTCCAGGTTATGATCGCTGTTTTTCACTGACAAACCCGGTATCACAAACGGATTTTCAGAAGCAATGTTCCGGTAATGATTGATTTCCAGACCTCCATCAACTCCAAGGTATGCAAATAACAAGTTCTCTATCACATTAAACTGCAATTCAACCTGCGGGTAAAAATGAGGAATTGTGTTGTCCGCTTTCATGTCGAAAGTTATGGAAAGCCCAGCCTGCATTTTCCAGAGGGAAGAACGTCTTAAAAACCAGGGTGCCACTTTCAATACTGCATTATAAGTTGAGTCAATGCCTTCGCTTTTATCCAGGTAATGAAACGCCAGGTCGGTTCCGATATACTGCTTATTGAATAATTTACTGAAACGGCTATCCAGGTGAAAGCCGTTTTCTGTCATATCATAATTATCCCTGAAATAGTTGTATTGAAAGGCGACATTATAGGCAAACTTATTTGAATCCACATGGGCTGACCGCAATCCAATTTTTCCTGACAGCAGAAGGAAACTTTGTTTGATATCTTTTTTATCGATATCCCTGACCAGTGAATCGGGAACGATAACTGTATCCGTATCATACCCATAATAATAAAACTGGTCACTCTGCAATCCCAGGCTTCCGGAAAGGATTGCTTTCTTCATTATTTTCTTGCCGTACAGATCCACTTCACTATTCCCGTACCCTCCGAAAACTTTTTTATCATTATCAAGAAGGACATCCCCCTGGGAAGAGATGTGTTTGCCATAAACACCATAAGAGTGCTCTTTCGACCTGAGGTTGTTAATGCTCAATTCACCAAAGGGTGTCCAGTAGTTTCCGAACCCGATCTTCAGCAGGGAGTGGTACAATTTCGGCAGGGTTTCTCCCTCCATTCTTGCGGGACGGATCGGGCGCAACTCGTATTCCGGCGAAAAAGATTGCGGTGTGATGGTATAGTTGTATTCGGGGGTGAGCTGGAGTGTGTCATCAAGCACGGGAAGGTGGGTAACCTTAAACGCATCGGACAGGGATGGTTCGTATGGTTTTACCACCTTTACTTCCTTCCTGATGGGATCCTGGGAATAGAGTGCAGTGGATACCAGTAGAAAATATCCCAATACTACAATTATGGATTTTATCTGTTTCAGTGGACTCATAATCTATGGTTTTCCATCATGGAAAATAGTATCTGACATTTCAATAGCGCCTTTCAATCTGATTGTATCCTGCACTGCCGGTGCATTCAGGAACTGCTCCAACTCCACAATTTCATTATATTTCCTGGATGCCTCCTCTATGATCCCGTCGTTTGGTTCTTCATAATAATCAATAATCGCCTGCAACATGTGTTTTGCCTGGAAATAATCCTCTTTTCTGACTTTAATATCGGCATCCAGGATAAATATTTTAGCCATCCAGTAAGGGTGTGGTGTATTGAGTTCTAAAAACTGGTTGATCTCCTGTTCAGCTTTTTCAAACTGTTCTTTCAGGAAATAGATTTCAGCCACCCTGTATTTTGACTCAGCACCTTCAATGCTTTTAACTTCCGATGCGACTCTCCGGAAATTGGATTGTGCCTGGTCCTGTTGTTCGAGGGCATAATGAGATTTGGCAATTTTAAAATAGGCTTCTCTTGCCATCTCTTCAGGCACTTTATCGGATGTCAGCAACTTTTTTGCTGCATCGATGGTGTTGTTATAATTCTCCAGTATATAGAAGCTGCGCATAAGGCCCAACCGGGCAATCAGCAGGTTATTTGGCAATTCGGCAATTCCCTCAAGGTAAGCATATTGTTCAATTGCCTCATGCAATTCTTCCGCTTTGAAATTTATTGCGGCAGCGGCTACCAGTGCCGGCTCGGTAAACAGGCTCCTTTGACTTTCAATCACGTAGGTATAGGAGGCAAGGGCCTTTTCCACATTGCCCAGTTTCATTTCACACTCGGCTTTATAAAAATGGGCATTCAGAAGAAAGTTACCCTGGTCGAATCGTTCAATGTAGGTGTTCAGGGTTTGGACTGCCCGTTCATAATTACCTGCCATGTATAAATTTTCGCCTGCGATATAGGTTAGGGAGTCCTGTTCAGCAAGCGTCACCGTAACTCCATCGCCGAGGTTTCTGACATAGTCGAAATATTGCTCCACTTCATTCAAATCCACATATACGTTCTTTAAGCCGGCAAGGGCATTGTGAGCCTCTTCGGACCCCCGATAGTTTTCAATGGCCCGGGTAAACCAGCTAATCGCATCCTCATTCCGGTTCATGCTGTAGTATACAAGACCCAGTTGCACTATTGCTTTGGGCACATAACTGCTGTTTTCAAGTTCATCAATAATATTCGTATAATCCTCAATGGCCCGGTTGTAGTTTTCGATGGTAACAAAGGATTTACCTCGTTCGAACAATGCGTCATCCACATAGGCAGAAGATGGTATTTTCTCCAGCAGACTGGTCAGGACCCTGATTTTTTCCTGGTGGTTGTTGGTAACGCCCAGGATTATTCCTTTTTGGAACATGGCATAATCGGATCCGGAAAGTCCCAGATCAATTGCCCTCTGGTAAAAGGAAAGGGCGGTCTGGTAATCGGATTTAATGAAGTAGCAATCGGCGATCCGGTTCAGTGCATCGCCCATCATTTTCGACTTCGTATCTCCTGCCAGGTTAACATATTTTCTGAACCAGTTTAACGCTTCAGAATACGCTTTTTCTGAGAAGTAGATATAGCCAAGGTTATAATGGGCAACCTGAAACTCAATCGTTTCGAATGCGCCCGGTAATCCAATAAATTCCTGATAATCGTCAAATGCCATTTCAAAATCGTTTAACCGGTAGTAGGCTTCTCCCCTCCAGTAATAGGCACGGGCTCTAATCGTCATATCAAACGCCCCATATTCAAGGCTCAGGTCGAAATGATCAACTGCCTCATCAAATTTCAGATCATTGAACAGTTCCAGTCCACGGTAAAATGCAACCCGCTGGTAAGCCGATTTGATCCGGTCATTCTTTTCCTGGATCTTGTTGAGTGATTCCAGGGCTTCTTTATAATTCCGTGTATTCAGGTAAGCCTGCATGAGAAATTCATAGGCCTCATCGATCCGGTCGGAATGGGCATATTCCTCAATGTATTGGTTCAGGGCCCTGATCGCTTCATTAAAAGGAGAGTAAGAGAGTTCATAGGTTATCTTGGCAAAGTTGAAGAGGGCATCTTCTTTTATCGTTTCATCGAAATCCATTTTTGAGGCTGATGAGAAAGCCATCCGTGCCATATCCTTTCTTTCCGTTCTCAGGTAACAATCGGCCAACAGGTAGTATGCATTCTGGCTCAACAGGTCACTGCTGCCCGTCACTCTCTCGAAAAGTTGAGCGGCTTTTTCGAATTCACTCACCTGATAATAGGCAAACCCAAGCTGATAACGATCTTCCCTGGTTACTGTTCTTGACTCGGACATGTACTTTTCAAGGTGGGGAATTGCCTCCTGGTACCGCTCCTTTTTGTGGTAGGCATCACCAATGAATTTTTCGATCTCAATGGCTCTGCTGGGTGTGGCTGTTTCAAGCAGTGGAGGGGCATATTCCAGGATCTCGTCATAATTTTTCTGCAGATACAGGATCTGAACAATGTAAAAGGGAACAACAGGGGAAAAATTTTCATCATCGGTCAGGCGCCTGAATTCCCGTAAAGCGGTTTCATAGTTTTTCTCCGAATAAGCAATGTGTGCATAATAGTATATGGCAGGAGAAGTATAGGTTGTATTGATATCTTTGATCTCGAAAAATGCCAGGCTTGCCTTTTCCATGTTTCCAACCATAAAGTAGCTGTAACCCGACTTGAAATAAAATTCAGCAAGTTGTGTTTCGGATAAGACCATCCGGTCAACCCCTTCAAAGTAGCGAACAGCCCCTCTGTAATTCTTATTCTGGTATTCAAACAGGGCCAGTTCAAAGAGGGCAAGCTTGGCTTTCGGACTCTCCGGATGATTTCGGATAAATTCCTGGATAAGGTATTCAGCATCTTCATTAAACAGTTCAACCGCACAAAGTGCAGCATAAAACTCAGCATCCGTTTTCCATTCCGAATCCTTGCCCTGATAAGCCTCCAGGGCTTTCAGAAAATGATTCTGTGCCGCACCGTATTTTTGCTTCTGAAACAGCTCAAGCGCTGTTTTGTATTCAGAATCAATCGTTTCTAATGAGTGTGGTTTTTGTGCAAAAAGTGGTGACAGCAAAAAAAACTGGATACAAATGATACCTATGATAGCTACCCGTCGAACATCCATATTTCAGGGGTTTGTAAATTGCACAAAGTTAACTATAAAAACGGCATCTGTTTTCTTTTAGTATCT
>CAZXGG010000134.1:0-4909 GCA_964640125.1 uncultured Rikenellaceae bacterium | reverse complement strand
CCCTGATCATGCCCAATGGTTTGTTCAATAGAAACATTTTCAAACAGTGCTTTATCAGAACTGGCTTCAATTCCGTAGGCACCCCGGCATGTACCCATAATGCTAAAATGTGACAGGTCAACAGGGTACTCTTTTTCAGAAGCTGAAGAGATGATCCCAAAGGGTTGCGGATAGATCACTTCAGCACCTCTGTAGGCTGATTTTCCAATGTCACACATTCCAATACAACCATCAATACAGGTCGCACACATTCCGCTCATTGGCACGATGGCATCTTCTGTTCTGTTTTTTGTAAGGGTTGCCGCTGATGCATTTATTTTTCCGTAGCTCATGTTAAGATATTTTTAAAGGTTATTCTTACTTTTTTATTTGTGATTCTTCATCCCGGACACATGTTCCGCATTCATATTTCAAGCCCATCCAGCAATTATAATTATCTTCATTGGAAGTACAGGTTGGCTGGAGGTTATTATAACAACCATTGCACAACACAATATCGTGATCCGGTCCCGGGCACCGCATGGTACAGGCAGGGCATATATAGATACACCCGCCACACCGTCTGCAATCATCCGATTCTTTATCAAACGGGGTATCGATTTTTAGTTTGTCGCCCCTGCTCACAAAACCGATGGCTTTGCCCATCATCTGCTCATTGCAAATTCGAATACACAATCCACAGTAGATACAGTCCTCCCATTTGGGTGTAAACCTCACCTGTGACAGCCCCATTTTTGATGCAAGATCCTGCAGTGTTTTTGATGTCGGGCACTGTGCTATGAGCAATTCAAGGATCATTTTCCGGCTTTTCACAACTTTTTCAGAAGAGGTATGCACAACCAGTCCCTCTTCAACCGGGTAAGTACAGGATGTCACCATTTTTTTTCTATCACCCTCCCCTATTTCAACAACACAAAGGCGACAGCCTCCCCAGGCTGATAAACCCTCATGATAGCAAAGTGTAGGAATGTCTAACCCGAGGAATCTCGCAGCCTCGAGTATGGTAAAATCCTCCGGGACGTCAACACGTATTCCATCGATTTTTATGTTCATTTTTGCACCTCCTTTAATGCGTTGTTTTCTTGCAATTTTTCCAGAAACAATTTTCCTTCCTCTGTTTCCAGTTCACAGCGTAGGCACCGTTTTGCCTCCTGGATTGCCATCTTTTCCGGCAATCCCTGAGATACTTCGATCAGGTTATATTTTCTCTTCTCAGGAGACAAAACTGGCATTTTTGTTCGTCCGCTAGTTAATAATTCGTCCATTTCATCTTCTGAGAACTCAACGGGTTCAACATATTTTGATGGCCTGGTTATTTTGTATTCCCGTTTTACCTCTTTTCCGGTAAGGTACATATCAATGGATTCTGCTGCAATTTTACCGGATGCCACTGCATCAACCACAGTATTGGGGCCCGTAACCAGGTCTCCCCCGGCGAAGATCCCTGGTCTTTTAGTCAGGCAGGTTTCCGGATCAATAATGACCGTATCCCATTTTGAAAATTCAAGCCCTGTATCCTGAAGGAATGAAATATCGGGGCTTTCACTAATGGAGACGATCAACGTATCCAGCTCTACGGTAAACTCAGAGCCTTCTATCGGCACCGGTCTTCTTCTACCTGATTCATCCACCTCGCCCAGTTTCATTCGGAGGAACTCACACGCTTTTAATTTCCCATTTTCAGCAATGATCCGTTTGGGAGCGGTGAGGAATTCAATGGTTATTCCTTCCTCTGCGGCACCTTCTACCTCTTCTTCATAGGCAGGTATCTCATCCAGGGTTCTCCGGTAGAATATGGTAACGCTTTCGGGTGTGGTTGTACGCAATACACTTCTTGCTGTATCAACCATTGCAACACTTTCCGATGCTTCTGCCCGCAATATACGCCGGGCGGCATCCACAGCGGTATTACCGCCCCCGATTATTCCAACTTTTGTACCCAGGTCGATTTTTTCTCCAAGATTCAATGATGACAATGCTTTCATTCCAGGCAAAACACCTTCAACGTGTTCATCCTTTAAGCCCAGGTTCAATGACTTGTGTGATCCGGTTGCCAGAAAGAGTGCTTTGTAACCCTGGTCAAACAGGCTATCTATTGTATAATCTGTGCCGAGTGCGGCATTTGCTTTTATCTCCATACCGGCACTTCTGATATAATCCAGATCGTATTCCAGTATATCTCTGGGCAGTCGGTATTCAGGAATTCCCATTGCAAGCATTCCACCGATTACTTTTTCTTTTTCAAACACGGTAACTTCATACCCCTTTTTCGAGAGATAGAAACCACAGGTAAGTCCTGCGGGACCTGAGCCCACAATAGCAACTTTAATTCCGTTGGGTTTTTCAGGCGGATCGGTTGTCAGACACAACCTGTGTTGTATTCCATAATCGGTAACAAACCGTTTGAGATCCCGAATGGCAATGGGATCACCTCCTTCACCTGCCTTACACCTGGATTCACAGGGATGATGGCATACCCGTGCCAGTACGGAAGCAAATGGATTATCTTTTTTAATTATTTGCAGGGCTTCCTCGTACCGTTTATGTGCTATCAGCGCGATATAAACAGGAACCTCTGTATCAATGGGGCAGCTAAACTGGCAGGGAGAGGAAATGATCTCCTTACAAACAACCGCCCGGCATTTTTTCTTTTCAATGTGTTCAATGTATTCTTCCTTAAAGTACCGAAGTGTTGCCAGCAGCGGGTTTGCGGCTGTTTGTCCAAGCCCGCACATGGATGCATCTTTCATAACCTGTCCCAGCTCTTCCAGCAGGTTCAGGTCCTCTATTTTACCGCGTCCCTGAGTGATATTGGTCAGTATTTCGGTTACTCTCTGGGTACCTTCCCTGCAAATAGAACATTTCCCGCAGGATTCTTCCTGAAGAAATGCGGTAAAATAGCGTGCGATATCAACCATACAGGTGTGTTCATCCATAACGATCATACCGCCTGATCCCATAATGGAACCTGCTTTATTCAGGCTTTCGTAATCAATGGGCAGGTCGAACATCTTTTCCGGGATACAACCACCCGAGGGTCCCCCGGTTTGTACGGCTTTCAACCGGGCATCTCCATATGGTCCTCCTCCTATTTTATACACTATTTCGCGAATGGTGGTTCCAAACGGAACTTCCACCAAACCGGTATTTTTGATCTTCCCAACCAACGAGAATATTTTGGTGCCCCGGCTACCCGGGATCCCGACTTTTTTATACTCTTTAGCCCCTTTACTGATGATTACCGGCACATTTGCCAGGGTTTCGACATTGTTAATACAGGTAGGCTGTCCCCAGATTCCCTGGTTAACAGGATAAGGAGGGCGCTGTTTCGGGTGTGCCATCTTTCCTTCGATGGACTTGATGAGTGCGGTCTCTTCTCCGCAAACAAATGCTCCGGCGCCCCGCACAATTTCAATATCAAAGTCGATGCCCGTGCCAAGAATATTTTCCCCGAGTAAACCCAGAAAACGTGCCTGCCTGATGGCAATAAGCGTATGCTTTAAGGCTAACGGATATTCACTGCGTACATAGATAAAACTTTTCGTTGCACCGATAGCAATACCGGCGATCAGCATGCCTTCAATAATGAGGTGTGGATTCCCTTCGAGCAGGCTCCGGTCCATATAAGCTCCCGGATCTCCCTCATCTGCATTGCAAACCAGGTATTTCTGCGTTGAATTGTTACCTGCTTTCCTGGCAATTTCCCATTTTACACCAGTTGGGAAACCGGCTCCTCCACGCCCCCTCAATTCGGCTTCTTTAATTTCGTTGATGATCCATTCGGGATCCGGATTGGATATCACCTTTTCAAAGGCAGCATAACCATCTCCCATGATGTAGTTGTAGATCCTTATCGGATCCACCATCTGGTTCTTCCCCAATATGGTACGCGTTTGATTTTTGAAAAAGGGTATCTCCTCCTGTGAACGATAATTTACAATGCTTTCAGGTTCCTTGTAAAGCTTCTCTTCAATAACCTTTCCACGTACTGCTGCATCTATGATCAGGGGGACATCCTCCATTTCCAATTTTGGATAGACTTGATTTCCCGGTTCAACGATGATGAAGGGGTCCATTTCACAGAAACCCAGGCAGCCTGTAACCCGTAACGCAATCTTATCATGAAGGTTGTGCTCAATGATATGGCGCTTTATGATCCGCATAATATCATTTGATCCACTTGCCTGTCCGCCGGTACCTGCACACAACACCAAACAAGGTATTTGCTCTTCATCCTGTGTCATGATAAGCTTGCGAAAATCAATCAAATCCTCAATTGACGATACTTGTTTCATACGTTCCTCATTCTTAAAAAGTGATAAATATTATCATGGGATCCTATACATCCAATATATGTCCTTTGCATCCCCTCCGGGAACAAATCTGAATATTGCCACCATTTTGTACAAGCATAAGGATCATCGGAGAACTGCATTCAGGACATGTAGAACTTCCTACCAATTCTGCATGACAATGCGGGCAAAAGAAATTTACTTCGGTGTCAACCGGTATTTCGTGCTCGGATTCAATATTAAAGCTGCCATACAGGGAAGACAACCTCAACCATCCATGTGTACGATGAAATGATATGGTGACATGGATACAGGGATAATTATCAATCGGATGTTCCGGTTTCATCAAACTGTGGTTGCATTGCGGGCAAACGACCTGAATTGGAAATATTCGCTTATCTTCTTTCTCAAGGGTACCACCCATACCGTTTTTCGTTTCATCAATAATTTTCCTAATGTTGTTGACTTTAACTTTAGGCAGGTAATCGCCATCAACAACCACAACAGGTCCTATGGCACAACAGCCCAAACAGGCTGCAGTTTCTAAAGTGAACATCTTGTCTTTGGTCGTTTCACCCGGTTTAATGCGTAATGTATTCGAGAAAGCATCCACGATC
>CAZXGG010000133.1:0-4952 GCA_964640125.1 uncultured Rikenellaceae bacterium | reverse complement strand
CAGGGAGATCTCATGCGCTCCACCCGTATCACTGACCAGATTGGAAACGGTTACATCATAGCTATAGCCAATGTGGAACTGTTCATTCTTAAACCCGACAAGCAGGATCATGGCATCTCCAATCTGCTCATGCAGGAATGGGATCCCACGATACCAGAAGCCGAATACAAGAGGATTCTTGTACCAGTAAAGTCCCATGCTAAGCTGGTTGAAATGATCCTGATGCAGGTACATGAAGGCAAAAGAGAGGCTCTCATCGATCGGTTTCAGCAACCGTCCTCTTCGAATAAGCTGGTATCCTCCGAAAACAGAGATCTTCATCGGGATCCGTGTTTTATCTCCATACAGCGATTGTTCAGGACGCAACAGGTGATCCAGGCTGAATCCCAGCCATGCCCTTTCTACATAGGCCATGGTTGAAAAACCCGCATCAATATCACCGAAAGGTCCTTCAGGTGGCTGTTCAATGGTTGGTGTTGTCACACCACCGGGCGATAACTGGTCGTTGAATGTAAGGTCCTCGAAGCGTATCCCGATGCGTGTATAGTTAAACGAAAGCCCCGGTCTGATGTGCAACAATTCAGTGACCTGAAAATCATAGGAATACTGCAATCCGAGGTTCGTGGTGTTCAGGCGCCCGGAACCAGCCCTGTCATGGAAGGCAAGAAATCCGACACCCGAATTGAAATTGGCAAAGTAATGATCGAATGAAAAGGTATAGGTATGAAAAACACCCGGCAGAGCAGGCCACTGATTCCGGTGGTTCAATGCCAGACGGTTCTCTTCGGTTGCCCCGGCAAAAGAGGGTGCCAGATAAAGCGGATTGGCATAAAACTGGGAAAACTGAGGATCCTGCGAAAGACCAGGTCTTATTAACAAACAAAACGCAAAAGCTATGAAAAAATACCTCTTCACAAAAGCTTGGCTTTAATCCATGATAATGAAACGGGTCTGCTTTTACCGAACTTCAAAGCATAAATATACTGAAATATTTAGCATACCCCGTGAACTTGATACGTGATTTTTGTGCAAAAGTTAATCAAATTAGGGAATATTTTTTCGATTTATCTTCTGTCTGTGTGTAAAATGATGGATTTTGTTGACGAATTGACCGTATTTCTGGATGAACAGTGAGCAGAGGGAACACAATAAAGTACAGAGTACTGCCATAGGTATCCCTACGGGAAGAGTTCGACAATGAGACTGTGAGAGGGGGAGACGTAGAGACACCACCCCCAAAAAAAACGGTCCAACTGCGCGGTTATTCATGGGGAAAGCGGTTTATGGACCGGAAAGCACCAAGCCCTAATTAGAATGTTGATTGTTGAATGTTGAATTGGACGTTGTGCCATAGGCACCCCTATGGGGAACGTTCTACCATAGGTATGCCTTCGGCAGATGTTGCCACACATCCAAATTCCCATTTTTTATTATATTTGTCGCGGAAAAGCAGAACGTAGAACCATTAGAAACAAAGTAAATTACAACCCAATGAAAAAAGTTCCTCTTATTCTCAATATTTTCCTTTTACTGGCTGTTGCCGCTCTCTTTGTCCTTCATTTCACCGGAAAGGGGAAAAAGAGTGAAGTAACGGAAGAGGTGACGGGTGCTCTCACTCATGCATTCGCCTCGTCCGGCATCGCTTTTGTAAATTTTGATACCATCCTCCTGAATTATGATATGTTCATTGATCAGAGGGATGAGCTTGCATCCAAGCAGAGAACTTCAGAAGCCGAACTAACGGCTGAGGGCCAGAAATTTGAAAAAGAAGCAGCTGATTTCCAGGATAAAGTACAAAAAGGACTGGTTACCCGTTCAAGGGCTCAGGAGATGCAACAACAATTGATTGCAGAACAGGAACGAATAACGCAATTGAGGGATGATCTCTCGCTTGAACTGATGGAGGAGGAGCAGGTGATGAATCGCCAGGTGCTCTATGCCATTATGGAATTCCTGGAAGAATACAATAAGAAGCACAATTACCAGTATATTCTCAGCAATACATTGGGCGGAGCCCTGCTCTATGCCAACGATACGCTTGATATTACCGCCGATGTATTGAAAGGTCTGAATGAAAAGTACCACGAGGAAACAGAAAAATAAGCTGTCATTTCCTGCATGAACTTTGCAGATCATTACCTTGCCCGCCAGAAGGGCTTTCTTCCCGCTATAGCAGAGCCGCCGGAGAACGATCTGGGAATCATCGTTGTCATTCCCTGTTTCAATGAACCGGATCTGATCCGGCCCCTGGAATCATTGTGGAACTGCTCTGATACAGCCTCTTCCGTTGAGGTCATTGTGGTGTTTAATTCAGCCCGAAGTGCTCCACAAAACGGGATCGCCCAAAACAGGATGAGCCTGAACGCATTTGAAGCATGGAAAAGTAGTCACTCCAAACCCGGTCGCATGTTCCTTCACATCTGGAAGGAAGATATCAACGACAGGGATGCCGGTGCCGGATTGGCGCGGAAGATGGGGATGGATGAAGCGATAAGCCGGTTCAACCGGCTTAACCGTGCCGACGGAATAGTGGTTTCTTTCGATGCCGATGCGGTCTGTGATGCCAACTACCTTGCTGAGATAGAAAAACATTACCGCAACCATCCGGAAACAGACGGGACCACCCTCTATTTTGAACACCCCACTTCAGGAAACGATTTCCCTCCGGAAGTATATCAGGGCATTATTCAATATGAGCTCTACCTGCGTTACTATAAAGAAGCCCTTCGATCTACGGGATTTCCCTTTGCGTTTCATACCGTTGGATCCTGCTTTACCGTAAAAGCCGATAGCTATGCCAGGCAGGGAGGGATGAATAAAAAACAGGCGGGTGAAGATTTCTATTTTATACAGAAGCTGGCTCCGCTCGGTCACTTTCACGAGATACGATCCACGCGTGTCATCCCTTCACCGAGACCATCCGACCGGGTTTTGTTTGGTACCGGCCCGGCAATCCGGAAATTCATCGATTCCTCCGGGGAAGGGCTTCCGGCATACAGCCTGCTCTCCTTTCACTCCCTGCATAAACTGTTCGACCAGGTGAACCGCTTCTACCGGATTGGGGAGAAGGAGATCAGTACATCGCTGACTACCCTGCATGAACCGATCCGGATTTTCCTTGAAAAGATCGATTTTCCCGAAAGGATCAACGAGATAAACCGGAATTCTGCCTCCGTTGAATCGTTCAGGAAACGATTCTTTCGCTGGTTCAATGCCTTTATGGTGATCAAATACCTGAATTTTTCACACGAGCGATTTTTTGAGAAAGTACCGGTGTTCGAGGCATCCATCGAATTGTTGTCCGAACTGGGAATGACCATCCCGGCAGGGATCACACCCGTGCAGTTGCTGGAGGTTTTTCGGGAGAGGGAGAGATGAAATGTTATTCGGTTAGTAAGTTATTGGGGTGTATGACGTTACGGTCTTTGAGTTTCGGTCATGGTTTAGAATATAGTGGAATTGGTTTTTGTGGAACTTAAAGTTAAAGCTTAACAACTATGTACTCAATAACTCACTATACCACTAACCTAATAACTTGTCTTATTGAACGGTGCTGGATGAATTGTGAATTAATGGATTGGGAATGAGATGCTTGTTAACGTAACCATCTACTCCTTAATCCTGAACGAATAATTCCCGTTGGGTGTTTCGTAGGTAAACAGATCCTTTTCACTGTCATACCGGATGACGGCGATCACCAAACCGGTCATTTTATCCGTGATGGTTATCTCAAAATCCTTCCCCGACGTGATCTTCAGGTCACGGGGTTCAATGATTCCGGTAAACGGAGCAATGACCTCCTCCTCTTCCGGCAGGATCTCATACCGGTAAATATCCATTCCACCGGCACCTTCCGGAAGTTTTCTTGCCATATATCCCCGGTTCATGCCGCCGGCAGGAGCATAAAAGTAATCATCCCCGGTGGTATTCAGGGGAAAACCGATATTTGTCGGAACCGACCAGGTGCCATCATCCAGCTTCTTCGCATAGAAAATATCAAAATTACCCATGTTATAATGCCCGCGGGAAGAAAAAACAAGCACCTTATCATTGCTGGTCAGAAAGGGTGATTCCTCATCGTACTCCGAGTTTATCCCGGGTCCCAGGTTCACTGCGGATCCCCAGGCTCCGGATGGTAGCCTTTCCGATTTCCAGATATCCATCTCCCCCACTCCTCCCCTGCGGTTACTGGTAAAGTAAAGGGTTTTTCCATCGGAGGAGATCGATGCGTGTGATTCCGCCCGGTTGGAATTCACGTTATCGCTCAATCGTTCCATCTTCGTCCAGAATCCATCTTCCAGCCGGCTGACATAAATATCCCGGTTATTCCCTTCGCCTTTTACCAGGTAAAGTTCGGTTCCATCTGCAGAAAGACCGGTAGGTACGACATCTCCGTCCGATTCGATCTGGGGGGTGATGTTCTCCGGTTCAGACCATTTCCCCTCTATTTTTCTCGAAGTAAAGACACCATCGTAGAATGCAAGTTCCGACATGTACACGAGAAAGGTTTCATCCCTGGAGATCACCGGGTTGTAGTTGTCTCTTTGTGTATTTACAGGACTCCCAATAGTATGATAATCAATAGAAATGGGTATATCCTGAATGATCTTCGCTTTTTCACAGGCATTGATCTCGGTATCTACCATCCCAACATTATAGTTCCCCTCAAATTCAGGCAGGGCTTTGAACCGGTTGTACATATCCAGCGCTTTATCCAGCTCGTTGTGGTATTGGTATGCCCTGGCAAGGTAAAAATAGGCATGCACCGGAGCGCTTGTCTCCTCAGAAGATGAAGATCGTTCCCTGTACTTACCTGTCGTATTTTCTATTGCCTTTTCCAGAAAGGGAATGGCATTGTGCTCTTCTCCCGGAATGTTCAGGTAACACTGTCCGATCCTGTATTGTATGTTCTCGTTCATCCGGTCAGTACCCACCAGCTTGAGGTAGTAAAA
>CAZXGG010000132.1:0-5005 GCA_964640125.1 uncultured Rikenellaceae bacterium | reverse complement strand
CGCATCCGAATGAAATGGAATGATCCCAGGGTGTGGGACGGGTACTCCAACAGCGGGATATGGAAAACATCAGATGGAGGAAAAAACTGGGCGAAGATCAACACCGGTCTGCCCGAAGCAAGATACAGGGGTAGAATTGGCATTGACATTGCCAGGTCAAATCCGGATGTCCTGTATGCTTTCGTCGATAATTATGAAATTGCACGGCGCTATGGTGATGAAACCACAGATGCCTATGGCAGGCCTGCCGGCGGAGTGATCAAGGGAGCAACTGTCTACCGTACCGATAATGGAGGTGAATCGTGGGTCCGGGTAAGCGGATTGACCGAAGAGATGAAAACTTACATGGAAAGGCACTCGGCAACTTATGGATGGGTTTTTGGTCAGATCCGCGTTGACCCGAATGATGAGAACAGTATCTATACCATGGGGTTGGCGTTAAATGTATCCAATGATGGAGGGAAAACATTCAGGCGTCTGCGTGGAATGCATGGTGATCATCACGGTTTGTGGATCGATCCCAACAACTCCGATTACCTGGTCAATACCAATGACGGAGGAATTGTAATCTCCTATGACCGGGGGTTAACCTGGCGATCATTCACTGACAGGCTCCCACTGGTTCAGTTTTTTAACATTGCTTACGATATGTCCGATCCGTTCAATGTTTTTGGATCTGTCCAGGATCATGGCAGTTACCGGGGTATTGTCGATCTGAGGCGTGGAAGGGACAACGTTCCCCCGGTTGAGTTTGAAGGAGCTCCCGGTGGAGAAGGCAGCAGTCATGCCATCGATCCCACAAATCCTGATATTGTCTATTCCGCTGGATTCTATGGCACCATTTCCAGGAGCGATCTGGGCGCGGGGACCAGCAAAATACTCCTGCCCAGAACATATGATAATGAGCCACCGCTCAGGGGGCAATGGGTAGCTCCTTTTATCATTTCACCCCATAACCCGAATATCATCTATCATGGCATGCAATATCTGTTTCGTTCACTGGATCGGGGTGATACCTGGGAGAGGATCAGCCCGGACCTGACCTATAATAACAAAGAGAAAATGGGAGACATCCCCTATCAGACCATCTTTACCATATCAGAATCGCCAATAAAATATGGCCTTATCTATGCCGGAACCGATGATGGAAGGGCACATGTAACAAAAGATGGAGGAAAAACATGGAGTGAAATAACAGCTGGCCTGTTACCCAATAAGTGGATCTCCCGGGTGGTGGCATCCGCATTTGACCTGGGAACCGTTTACCTGACGCAAAACGGGAAACGGGATGATGAGTTTGGTGTTTATGTCTGGAAATCGACCGATTATGGAAAGACATGGCAGGATATTTCCGGGAATATTCCGCTTGGTCCGGTGAACGTTATCCGTGAAGATCCCATTAACCGAAACATCCTGTATGTTGGAACCGATGTCGGCGTTTATGTAACCAAAGATGGAGGAGCATCATGGGAAGTTCTGGGGAACCTCCCCTCAACCTACGTTCACGACCTGAGGATTCATCCCAGGGATAATATGATCGTCATCGGAACACATGGACGCGGTGTATGGACATTCGACGCCAACCTCGTGAATGGTGGTGTCCGGCAAAGAAGGTGGTTTTAGAAGGATAATGCCTTAAATTTGTAAATGCCTTAATTGCCTTGAATTTGAGGCATTTGAGGCATGTAAGTCACTTGAGGCATTTAAAGCATTTGAGGCATTTGAGGTATTTAAGGCATTCTTTACAGTTCCTTCAAAACCGCCATCACCATCTCTTCTCCTTCGGAGAGGCCGGTGTTTTTCACTATTTCCCTGATCCTGCTCTTCTGATCCGGCAAAAGCTTGCACAGTGCTTTTTCGGTAAGTTTTATCTTCTCAAGCAACCCCGCACTGTTCGCCAGGAAATAACTTGTGCTGAGTATGAACTCATCGTATCTCCGGTCGGGACTGTATGCTTGCTGGTAATTGGCCTCCCTGAATAGTTTTTTTGAAAGCTTCAGGAAGGTGTATTCCCCCTGTGCAAGCACCTCAAACAATATTTCCGGATCAATTTTTTTTTCGAACTGCTCCGGTGAAAATTTCTGAAAAAGTATCGTTTCACCTTCGGAAAACAGATGGACTTCATTAATCTCCTCATTGGACAGAGTAAATATTTGTCCGTTTTCCGGTGTGAGAATATACAGGAAGCCATCATGGATATCCAGGTTCATTTTAATGTTCCTGGCCCATCTATTATCCTTGAGAAAGAGGTTTCCCTCCATCCAGTCATCATAACGAAGAGGTGTTCCCTTCACTCCCTCATACCGGTCATCAAAACCCATTGCACCGGGACTGAGTGCATTGATGTTGGCAATGGCACTAATATTTGTCGGAGATCGCTCATAGTCCCCGGTTTTTGTCTCTTTTTGCTGTGCAGACAAAACCTGTATTAAACTCAGAATCATTAACAGAACGGGTATTCTTTTCATGACATATTTTTTATTTGGTAAATTTAAATAATACCCATGAATATTCAAGAATGGTGTGTATTATTAAATACGGATTTTTTCTGTAACCATACCATTTCTTTCAAGTCATATTTATGGTATTATGCATTCCTGAATAATTCGATAACAGCATAAAACGAGCCAAAATCATTATGAGGGAGTAAGTTCTTTTACAATTTTAACAGTTTTTAACGTAAAACCTTTGTGGTTAGTGATTATTCTAAGTAGATTTATTTCCATGTTCCTGATAATGCAATATTAGTCGATGACAATGGGATTATTGATCATTTTACCCACCTAAGTCAAATCCCTGGGAAGTCTAACATTTAGTTTTAATTAAAACATCAATTCATGTTCCGAAACCTGATTAAAATTGCCCTGCGGATTATCCGTAAAGATTTCTCCTATAGCCTGATCAATATTCTTGGGCTTACCATTGGGATTACCAGTTCCATTTTTATCCTGCTCTACATTGTAGATGAACTCAGTTTCGATAAATATCATGAAAAAAAGGATAGAATTTACCGTGTCGTTTCCCACATCACCGAGCCGGATGATGAATTTACCTGGGTTGTAGCCCAGGCACCTTTCGCTCCGCAGGTAAAAGCTGATTATCCGGAAGTAGTTGAAGCTGTAAGGCTTATTGGGATGGGCAGAACCCTTTTCAAGCACAACGAAATCGAATTCTTTGAAGAGGATGTCTACTTTGGGGATTCAGCTGTTTTTAGTGTCTTTACCTATAACCTGTTTAAAGGGGATCCTGCTACTGCACTGGCAGAACCAAACACGATTGTTGTTACAGAAACCTTTGCCAGGCGGTATTTTGGTGACGAGGATCCAATGGGAAAATCGATCGAAATTGAACGTGGAGAGAGCTATATGATTACCGGTGTCATGAAGGATGTGCCCCGTAATTCCCATATGCGATTTGATGCCCTGATATCGAGAAGCACCTTACCGGTTGATTACGGAAGCAACTCGTGGGGCAGTTTTGGAGTCGCTACTTACATCCTTCTTCAGGATAATACCGATTGGAAGGTTTTCCAGGAAAAAATCCAGGAGATGTATGACAAATTTATGGCTGAGATTTTTGAACGGATAGGTATCAATATTGAATATGTCCTTCAACCCATAACTGACATCCATTTGCACTCGGTTGGAGGAGGAGAATCGGAACAGACGGGTGATGTAACCTATCTTTACATCTTTGGTATTGTCGGGATCTTCATGCTGATCATTGCCAGTATCAATTACATGAACCTGGCTACCGCACGATCATCCCGACGGGCTCGTGAAGTAGGACTGAGAAAAGTAGTCGGTTCCAACCGGGGCCTTCTGATCGGGCAATTCCTGACCGAATCAACTGTTTTATCTATTGTATCCCTGCTACTCAGTATTTTATTGGTATTCCTTTTGCTTTCCAGGTTTAATACCCTGTCCGGCAAGTTTATGCCGGCAAGTTTTTTAGCAAATCCATTGGTGCTGATCAGTTTCGCAGGTATCGTGATTTTTGTGGGGATTTTCGGTGGAAGTTATCCTGCATTTTACCTGTCACGATTCAATCCCGTAATCATTATGAAAGGGACTATTGGTACCGGTTATTCCCGTTTCTCGCTGAGAAAAGTGCTTGTTGTCCTTCAATTTGCCATTTCACTCTTTATGATCATCAGCACATGGGGTGTCTATGACCAGCTGAAATACATGAAAAATAAGGATGTAGGATTTGATAAGGAGAATGTTATTCGCATGATTTTGAATACCCAGAATATGAGGCGTCAGTCAACCGTTCTGAAACAGGCTTTCCGAACAATCCCAAATGTGCTAAGTGTAGGTGGAACCAATGCCCCGGTAGGTGGAGGATCCGGGAAGAGCCTCATGCTGGTGGAAACACAGGAGGGAATGCAGGAACGGGGCATTAACATGAGTGCATGTGACCATGATTTTATTGAAACCCTTGGAATTACCATACTGGAAGGCCGTGATTTCAGTGAAGATATTCCGGCGGATACTCTTTTAGGTGTGATCATTAATGAAACACTTGCGAAGCGAATGAATTGGGATAAACCCATCGGTAAGAAGGTCCAGTTTACCGGAGATTCTGTAAATGTAATGCGCGTTGTGGGTTTGATGAAAGATTACCATCAAACCGGATTATACAACGAAATTGAGTCATACCTCATGTTATACCGCTTAAATAACTTCCTGGTTTACGCGAAACTGGGTGATAATGATATTCCCGGAACAATCAGCCTTATGGAGCAGAAGTGGAAGGAGTTATATCCTGATCAACCGTTTGAATATACTTACCTTGAGGATGATTTTAATGATCAGTTTGAAGCCGATGAACGACGTGGTGTTATTTTTACACTTTTCTCTGTACTTACAGTAATCATTGCCTGCCTGGGATTATTTGGCCTGGCCTCGTATACCGTTGACCAGCGAACACGAGAAGTGGGTATCCGGAAAGTGATGGGCGCGGGAGAAAGGACCATTGTCACACTGTTCTCAAGAGAATTCCT
>CAZXGG010000131.1:3586-5135 GCA_964640125.1 uncultured Rikenellaceae bacterium | reverse complement strand
CTTCCGGTTACCGGAACCCTGAAAACCAGATATCCGAGCAGCAGGATGATGACGGTTATGGTGAAAGAGAGTGCAATATAAGGGGTCACTTTCCCGAGAATGATCTGAACCGGTTTCAGGGGTGAAACAAGCAGCACTTCCATGGTTCCGAGTTCTTTCTCCCTGGCAATGGAGATGGAAGTCATCATCGCTGAAATGAGAATCAGGATCATCGCCATGATTCCGGGAACAAACATGTATACTCCCTTTAACTCGGGATTGTAAAACATGCGAACCTCCGGTACAATCATCATTTCCGAAATGAGCTTGCTGTTTTTCTGTGACACATAATCACGGAGTATGGCAGAGGTATAGTTCACCACAAGGTTTGCCGTATTGGCATCAGATGCATCAGCCAGCAGGTTTACTCTGGCAACACCATAGCGCTGGAGGTTTTCTGCAAACCCCGGTTCGAATACAATAACCTCTTTCACATTCCCCTCCCGAAAGACATCTTCAATGGCATGTTCTCCAGCCAGCGTTCTGTCAAGGATGAAGAAATCGGAAGCAGTTATCTTACGAATGATCTCCCGGGTTGCTTCATCATTGGATTTATCCAGGACAGCTATTCGTATGTCTTTTAATTCATTGGTTATGACATAACCAAACAGGATGATCTGTATGATCGGGATCCCAAACAACACAAGCATTGTCCGGGTATCCCTGAAAATATGGAGGAACTCTTTCTTTACAAATCCAAAAAAACGTTTCATGGTTACATCAGCCTGGTATGGTTTTTCATTCTTTTTTCCAATGAATTTAGTACGCTACACATCCCGTCTGTTTTCTTTTCCGATCAGTTGTTCCTGGCAATCCGGATAAACACCTCATTCATATCTTTTGCATTGTATTTCTTCTTCAGGTTTGCCGGTGTATCGAGTGCTTCGATCTTTCCTTCAGACATGATGGATACGCGGTCACAGTATTCTGCCTCTTCCATATAATGGGTTGTCACAAAGACAGTAATACCCTGTTTTGGAGCTTCATAGATCATCTCCCAAAACTGCCTGCGGGTAACCGGGTCCACACCCCCCGTTGGCTCGTCAAGAAAAACGAGGCGGGGTTTGTGGAGGATGGCAATGGAAAAAGCAAGTTTCTGCTTCCAGCCCAGCGGCAGTGAAGCGATCAGGTGATTCCGGGCATGCTCAAGTCCCAATCGTTCAAGCAACGATATTGCCCGCTCCCGGATCTCCTGTTTCGTTAAATGGTAAATGCCACCATAGAGCCTGATATTTTCGAACACCGTCAGGTCTTCATACAATGAGAATTTCTGGCTCATGTAACCGATGCTTCGTTTGATCTTTTCGGTATCACGGTAAACATCATAACCGGCAACGGTCATTTCACCAGAGGTCGGTTTTGACAGACCACATAGCATCCGGATTGCTGTCGTTTTCCCTGCACCATTCGCTCCAAGGAACCCGAATATCTCCCCTTCATACACGCGGAAATTGAGGCAATCGTTGGCCACGAAATTTCCAAATTTTTTGGTCATCTCTTTTACATCGAT
>CAZXGG010000131.1:1747-3486 GCA_964640125.1 uncultured Rikenellaceae bacterium | reverse complement strand
TCCGAATGAATGCTGCACAACTCCCGTTCATATTCCTGAATAATCGCTTCCGGATGATTCACCGATAAGATCCTTCCTTCCTGGATTAGTGCGATCCTATCGCACCGTTCGGCTTCATCCATATAGGCTGTTGACACCAATATGGTAATACCATACTCTTTCAGTTTACCCAGCATATCCCAGAACTCCTTTCTTGAAACCGCATCCACGCCGGTTGTCGGTTCATCAAGAATGAGAAGTGAAGGTTTATGGATTAAGGCACAGGAGAGTGCCAGTTTCTGTTTCATACCACCCGACAAATTTCCAGCCCGCCTCTTCCTGAACGGTTCGATGTGGGAATAAATATCGCTGATCAGGTAATAATTTTCCTGTATTGTTGTTCCAAAAACCCGGGCATAGAATGCCAGATTTTCTTCTACGGTTAAATCCTGGTAAAGTGAAAACCTGCCTGGCATATACCCGACCATTTTTCTGATCTTCTTGTACTCCCTGACAACATCATGATCATTTAACCGGACCACTCCGTCGTCGGGAAGCAGAAGGGTGGCAATAATCCGGTAAAGTGTTGTCTTTCCGGCTCCGTCAGGACCTATCAATCCGAAAATCAGGTTATCGTCCACGGTGAACGACACCTCTGCCAGGGCCTGGATTTTCCCGTAACTTTTCGATATATGATCAACGATTAGTGACAAATCAACGTATTTAACATTGTGTTATCTGGTCTTCCTGTTTCTTGCTGCCTGAACCACGAAATTCCCTGAAAAAACAGACGGCAGGTTCTAATTTGCGGTCTGAAACCGGACCTCACCCGGCATACCAATTTTAAGCGTTCCGTCATTTTTTACCCGTATCTTAGCGGCATAGACCAGTTTAACCCGTTCCTCTTTGGTTTGAATAATCTTGGGTGTGAATTCAGCCTGAGAAGAGATCCAGGAAACGATTCCCTGGAATTCAAGCATCTCATCATCATCCTGATCAACGTATACAAAAACCTCCTGTCCAATCCGTATACGGGTTAATTGAGAACCGGAAATATAAACCCGTAAAATCAGGGTATCAAGGTCAGCCATCTTAAACAAGGGTCTGCCTGTGGTCACCATCTCGGATTGCTCAACGAACTTTTCAAGGACAATTCCCCTCATGGGGGCTGTGATCCTTGCCTTCTTTAACTGATCATTCACCTGATCAATTTGAGTATCCACTACGTCCAGCTCGGCTTGTATATTGGTCATCTGACTTTTTACAGCTGCGATCTGTTTTTCCATGATCCGGATATTCTGCACCAGATCATCCAACTGTTTCGTTGTGGCAGCACCGTCCTTTAACAGGTTTTCTACCCGTTTTTTTTCCGTTAGTAAGGCACTCTTTTTTTCTTCCAGCACCTGCGTTTCTGCAGTGATGTTTTCTGATCTGGAGTGTATGGCAAACCGACGTGCAAACATGACATTCTTTTGAAGAGCCAGTTGCGAAGTATCAATAGATCCGACCTGTGCACCCTCGTCAAGGAGCTGCCCCTCCTCCACCATCAATTCGGCAACAGAGCCATTTGCCTCTGCAGAAATCAGGACTTCCTGGACCTCAAAGTTCCCATAAGCATCGGCAATATCATTCAAATTGTTGCAGGATGGCATGCAGATCCCTGCTATGCTGATTAGATAAATAGCTGTTCGTCTCATTGTTTCTGTTTTGTTGTTTATTTCTCGTTATTGTCCCTTTTTTACGGCATAATCGGCCTGCGC
>CAZXGG010000131.1:0-1647 GCA_964640125.1 uncultured Rikenellaceae bacterium | reverse complement strand
CCGACAAGATAATAGGGGTCAAACTCATCACTTAACATGTTTAATCCCGGTCTGCCGTATCCAACCTGGCTGAATGCATAAACTTTGGGGCGCCGGCTTGACCTGATGATGTCGCTGCTCAATCCAAACTGGGATATCTGCGACTCAAACAATCCGACTTCCGGCCTGCTGATATCGCTGTTCCGGTCAATATCAACCGCAGGAACTACCAGCTCCATCCCTTCATCAAACTCCATTTCAAGCAGCTCAGCCAGAACGATTAACCCGGTTTCCTTACTGATGTTCATTTCAGCAACCTGCTGTTTCAACTTCAATTGTTCTGCCAGCAGGGACAAAAGTTCACTCTCCATCATGACACCATTTTTTACTGCCGATCTCGCCACACTGACCCGTTCATCCAGAACCTCGGTCATCAGATCCAGGATTTTTTCCTGCTCCTGTAAAAGGAGAATGGTAAAGAACACTGAATTAACCATTTCTTTAAGCTGATGAAGGGTAACCTCTGTCTGCTTTACAGCGGTTTCCAATTGCTGCTTCTCCAGCTGTTTCCTGCTTTTCGTTAATCCTCCGTCATAAATAACCTGGCTGATGTCCATCGCAATTTTGTATTGATCGTTCGATGGTTTTGGAATATCTATCCCGGGAATTGAAACATCAACACTGGTAACATCGGATTGGTAGGTTGCCTGAGCGTAGAGATCAAACTGCGGATAATAAAAAGCATTGTGGTTCTGTAGTTTAAGCAAAGTCATGCTTTCCAGCAATATGTTGTCGCCACTGACCGGATGCACCTCAATCGCTCGTGCATAACAGTCTTCAAGAGACAGGACAGATTGTGAATAAACAAATCCTGTCTGAAAAATCGTGATCAGCAGAAAGGTTGTTTTTTTCATGTTTTTTGTATTGAATTGATGATAAACCGTGGAACCTCTTTTTTTCTCTCTTCCAGAAATTGATCGTACGCTTCAGCATCCTGAAAAAGGAAAGCGGATAGAAAGGGTTTTCCAATAAAGGGAAAAATACACATGGAGATCATGTTCACAATGAGATGCATCGGATGGACAGGATAAATCGTCTTTCCTTTAATCTCCTTTTCAACCTGCTGAAAGAAAAGATCAGGCTTGATCCCCGACTCCTTGAACAGGTTTACAATTTTCTCCGTACCGCCCGTGGATAGCTGGTGTAACATGAAACCCGGAATGTAAGGATTCTCCTGGATCAATGAAATGTACACAGTGGTAAACTTTTCAATCTTATCCCTGAATGAGATTTCCGGGTTTACCATGATGCTCATAGCCTTTGGAAAGAAGGATTGAAAAATATCCGTAAATACCGCTTCAAACAACTTCTCTTTTGTCCGGAAATAATAATGCAGCAATGCCTTATTGATTCCTGCTTCATCGGCAATTTCCTGCATTCTCGCCCCGTCCATGCCCTTCATTCCAAATACTTTTTTAGCCGCTTCAAATATTAATGCCTCTGTACCGGGCTTTTTTTCTTCGCTTTTTTTATTGTCCATATAGTTTAACTATATAATTTAACCATCTGGTCAAATGTAAATCATTTCACCTTTATTACCAAATTTTTTTTTGACTAATTAACTCAAGTTGCTAGTTACAGATGAAGTGCCAGACATATTGTATGTAT
>CAZXGG010000130.1:0-5137 GCA_964640125.1 uncultured Rikenellaceae bacterium | reverse complement strand
TTAAGCAGACTTGTCCAGCAACAATTAACAATTAACAATTAACATTTAACATTTAACATTTATCGGCCTTGGGCATTACCACTGAACCCGATCGGTAAATTTTTGTAAATTGAACCATTTAATATGGATTACTATGATTAACCAGTTTTGGTTGTATATGGATTCCCCGATCGGATGGCTCGGAATCAAAGGATCTGATCACTTTGTCCATGCTATATACTTTATGGATCAGGATTCTGCCCACAAGCCCAAACCAACGGAAAGCCTGATGGAGTGCAGACTTCAATTGGAAGAATACTTCAATGGAGAACGAAAAACCTTCGATTTTCCCTATGAAATGATTGGAACAGATTTTCAAAAGAAGGTCTGGAAAAAAGTTCTGGAAATTCCTTTTGGACAAATAAAAACTTACGGTGAGATCGCCCGGGAGTTGGGGAATATAAAACTGGCAAGAGCAGTAGGATTAACAAATGGGAAGAATCGACTAAGTATTGTAATTCCATGTCACAGAGTTATTGGGAGTAATAACCGCCTGATTGGTTATGGCGGAGGTCTGATCAGAAAAGAGTGGTTACTGAAGCATGAAAAAAGATATTCCGGTAAGGAACAACAGTTGGATATTTTTCTCCAATAAATTCACGATATTTGTTCTATATCCAGTGCAACATGAGAAAGGTTCTTGCATATCTGCTTCTGATCGCTTCATTCCAGGCAGCCTATTCTCAGATCTCCCCAACCACCAGAATTTTTGCAATCAAAGACACAAGCTACCTGTTCGAACTGGATAGAAATATGGCCTATCACGATACCATGAGCCTGAAGATCTGGAACAAAGGGGGAGAGGCAACCATCTCACTCTCCCAGATATCATTCACAAACTGGTCAGCCGGGGGTGAAAATTCGGTCTCCGGGATCGGCAACCTCTATGCCTATGCAAACAGGAGAAAAGGGAAAAACAGGTGGGATAATAACCTCAATATTGTCTATGGCCTGCTGAGCCAGGGCGGGGATGTCAGAAAAACCGATGACCGGATCGATTTTGCCTCCCATTTTAACCGCTTTTTAAGAAATGAATGGTACTATTCCCTGATGATCAATTTTAAAACCCAGATCCTGCCCGGTTACGATTATCCCAACGATTCAGTCATCATTTCTAATTTCATGGCCCCCGGCTATGTGCTCACCACCATGGGTGTGGAATACAGACCAGGTAAAAAACTGAAATTGACCATCGCTCCAATATCGGGTAAAATTACCATTGTCGCCGACCAGAACCTTGCAAATAAAGGCGCCTTCGGGGTGATTCAAGGAACCCTCGATGAGTTGGGTGAGTTTTTTGAAACCCTGGGAAAAAACTTAAAGTATGAATTTGGTGCATTCGCCAAATTCATCTATAGCGGCAAATTAACCGATAACCTCCGGCTGAACTCGAGCGTGGATCTCTTCACAGCATACAAAAACAACTTTGGCAATATCGATGTCAACTGGCAGATGGAAGCAAAGATCAAACTGACCGAGGTCATATCCATAAATGTCCTAACACAACTGATTTACGATGATGATATTAAAAGTGAAATCAACAATGACGGTGAAGTGCTCGAAGGCGCAAAGGTGCAGTTCAAGGAAATGGTCGGCTTCGGATTAAACTTTATTTTTTAGTTAACGCCTGCGGTACAATTAACAATTAACTGACTGACAATTAACAGTCACTTCTCTCTCTGCATCTGTAAATTAATCTGCATTTCTTTTTAAAAGATACATTTAGTTTTCTAATTTTAAGGCCTGGTAATCTACTATTAACCTCAAATTTAATACAATGGGAAATGCCTCTAATATTATGGACAAAGCTATTTCGATAGCATTGGATTACGGACCAAAATTGATTGGCGCATTGTTGCTACTGTTTATTGGTCTGTGGATTATTAGACTCTTTAACCGCTGGATGGGGAAGCTCATGGAGAAAGCTGATATTGAAAAATCATTGCGTGGCTTCCTGAAAAGCATGATTTCTGCCCTGCTGAAAACATTGTTGATCATCAGTGTGATGGTGATGGTGGGTATCGAGATGACCTCATTCATCGCGATACTGGCTGCAGTCGGCCTGGCTGTAGGTATGGCGCTATCCGGAACACTGCAGAATTTTGCCGGGGGTGTGATGATCCTCCTGTTCCGACCGTTTAAAGCAGGTGACTATATTAGTACTCAGGGGTTTAGTGGAACAGTGAAGGAGATCCAGATTTTCAATACCATCCTTACCACACCGGACAATGTAACCATTATCCTGCCGAACGGTAGCCTGTCGGGAACTGCCATGACCAACTACTCCAAACAACCAACCCGCAGGGTGGATTTTACCTTTGGAATAGGCTACGATGACGATATCGATAAAGCAAAGAAGATTCTGGCAGACCTCATCGGGGAAGATCAACGGATAATGAAGGATCCGGCACCATTCATTGCCGTTTCAGAACTGGCAGACAGCTCAGTCAACCTGGTGGTCCGTGCCTGGGTTAATGCCTCCGATTATTGGGGTGTATTCTTTGACACACAGGAAAAAGTGAAAAAACAATTTGATGCCCAGGACGTATCGATCCCCTTCCCGCAAACCGATGTTTACCTGCATCAAACAGGAAAATAAACAACGAACCATTAAATCATGAAAAACGGCTCACTGGTTATTGGAATGAAGATCAATAAATGGCTGACTGCCAATTTCAATACGCACCTGATCTATGATGATGATATCCTGATTGACGATGGAGAGGGGGACCTGGCTCCTCGAGTACAGTTCAAAGAGGTCTTTGGAGTGGGTTTATCGTTTAAGTTCTAAACAGACTGCAGGTTCCGGTACCGCACCGTAAGGTAGGAGATGAGGTTACGGAAGGAATCCATGGCTTCCTTTGTATCGCGGTTGATCGGCCGCTTTTGAAGCCGCAGAAACAACAGGGCATATAATCCGTTCAGGCAGGTATTTATAACCCCCTGGCCTTCCGCCCCGGCTTTTTGCTGGAATTCATTGATGTAGGGCAGTGCTGTGCTGAACAGTTCCTGGTATTTCTTATCGGCAGGATCCTGGAGCAAGGAATGATGGAGCGCGGAGAGCTTTTCCATCAGATCCAGTGTGAGCCTTAAATGCCCCTTCTCCAGGATATCCTCCCGTACCATCATCCGGATCAGCTGTTCATACCATTGCCGGATGTTACCCTTCACCTCCCGGGATTGTTCATAATTGCGGATGATGTTCCGGTCAATCTCATTAATGTCGAAATCGAACGCCCTGATGCTGTCCTCAACCTGCCACATGTAGAGGATGTATTCGGCAATGTTCGATTCTTTCAGTTTCGTGGAGATGATCATCTGTCAGTCAGTCGGATGATTTGTACTAATCGGAATTCCTATACCGTTCGATAATCCTTCTATCCTTTTTTGTTGGTCTTCCCTCACCACGCTTGCGGGTAAACAGGGTTGTTGTACTTTTTTGAAGGAGCTTTTCCTTTTCTTCTTCCGGTGTAAGGTCCTCAACATAAGCAGCAACCAGCTTTGCTGATACCCTTTTCGCTACCATTTTCTTAATCCGGTAGCTGAAAATCACTGGCATTCTCCTGACAACAATGGTCTCGCCCTCCCGGACGAGCCGCGAAGGTTTAACCGGCACATGATCAATGAGGATCTTACCCTTTCTGCACTCATTGGCAGCCTGGCTTCTGGTTTTACAGATCCTGGCAGCCCATAACCACTTGTCAATCCGCACACCTTCTTCTTCTGTACCCATATCTATCTGTAATCATTCGTGCATTCGTGACGCACGGTTCGTGGCAACTTAATTATATAGATTCATGGTTCGTTCAACTCCCAGGGTTCCGAATGATTTGATCATGTCAATCGCCAGATCGATCTGTGTGGGTAGCAATTTTTTCTCTTCCGGAGACCATTGACCTAAGACGTAATTCACCTGCTGACTGGGCATGAATTCATGGCCGATACCAAACCGGAGCCGTGCATAATTCTGATGTCCAAGAACCTGATGAATGCTGATTAATCCGTTATGCCCGGCATCTCCTCCCCTGGGCCGAAGCCTGAGTTTGCCGAAAGGAAGAGACACATCATCGACAATAACCAGAAGCCTCTCCACAGGGATTTTCTCTTTTTTCAACCAATAGTTCACTGCTTTACCGCTCAGGTTCACATAGGTTGATGGTTTCAGGAGAATGAAGATCCTTGCTTTGTATTTGAAATCACCGACAAATCCATACCGTTTATCCCTAAAAACAACATTGGACGCGTCTGACAGAGCGTCCAATATTGTAAATCCTATATTGTGGCGTGTATCCTGATACTCCGCGCCAATGTTACCAAGACCAACGATCAGGTATTTCAAACTATTCTTTTTTATCTTCCGGTTTGGCTTTTTGTTCGCCCTCAGCCGGTGCTTCAGTTGTTTCAGCTCCCTCTTCAACCGCTCCTTCTTCAACTTCCTCTTCCACTTCGGCTGCGACCTCTTCTTCAATCTCAGCTGCCATACCCTTGGCAACAAGCCGTGAAGAGACCACTGATGCAACCATGGACCTGGAAGGATCAATGACCTCCAGGTTCTCATAGGATAGGTCACCAACTTTTAAGGTCTGACCGATCTCCAGATCGGTAATATCAACATCAAGATAATCCGGAAAATCATTTGGCAAACCCCGTACCTTCATCTGCCTCCGTTTCCATCTCAGTTTTCCACCGTTCTTTATGCCAATGGAATCTCCGGTTAACCGCACTGGCATGGTGATGGTAACCGGCTTTTCATCGGAAATTTCGATGAAATCCAGATGAAGTATACTGTCTGTTACAGGATGAAACTGGATGTCTTTCAGGAGAGCATTGTACTTCTTCCCATCAAGGGCGAGCTTAATCAGATAGATATTGGGTGTATAGACAATCTTTTTAAATTCCTTCTCCTCAGCGGAAAAATGAATCGTCTCCTCTCCTCCGTAAAGTACACAGGGGACCCTCTCCTCTTTCCTTATCTTTTTGGTAAATTTCTTTCCAACTTCTTTCCTGATCTCCCCGTTAATCTCAAAAGTTTCCATATCTCTGGTAATTTTGGGCTGCAAATATAATAACTTTATGTGATAAAACTAGAACTTATCGA
>CAZXGG010000129.1:0-5139 GCA_964640125.1 uncultured Rikenellaceae bacterium | reverse complement strand
TACAATTATTTAACCATTAATGGTTATCGTTAAATTAAATAAGTGTCTGTCCCTACTTATTTTGCTGTAGCCACAAAGCCACATCAGCCGCAATCTCAGTCCATCTTTCAAAACAGACATACGCAATCAGTTCACTGTTCACGGCTCACTGATCACATTTTTCACACACTGCAAATGGTTTAGCAGCCAGTTATTTTGATTTTAATAATTAATTACGTAAATTGCGTTACGTAAAATACGTAACGCAAAATACGAAACGATGAAAACCCCTTCAAATCCTTTTTTAGTTACCGGATATCACTCACCGGAATATTTCTGCAACCGGAAAGAAGAGAACAGTAAACTCATGGAGGCTATTCAGAATCAAAGGAATACAACGCTGGTTTCCCTGAGGAGAATGGGAAAGACCGGGCTGATCAAACACGTTTTTTACAAACTGGAGAAGAAAAAGGAATTTTCACTCCACTATCTGGATCTGCTGCCAACTTCGAATCTGTACGGATTCGTTCAGGAACTTGGGAATGCTATAATAAGGACAATTGAAGGAAATACGAAGAACTGGATTAAAAAAATCGGGCAGGTATTTAAAACTATAAGACCGGTCGTAAAATTTGATGCTGTTTCAGGCCAGCCATCTATTGGCTTTGATTTTCGTAACCAGGAAGAAATAATGTACACTCTTGAAGAGATATTTAATTTTCTTAAAGGATTTGATAAGCGGGTTATTATTGCCATGGATGAATTCCAGCAGATACGGAAATATCCGGATCAAAATGTTGAATCCCTGTTAAGGAAGCACATACAAGGCATGAGCAATGTGACTTTTATCTTTTCCGGCAGCTTAAAGAATATACTTCTCTCAATGTTCAGTGAGTATAGTAAACCATTTTACCAGAGTACCGATATCTTATACCTTGAAAAAATAAGTGAACATGATTATTCTGACTTTATTCAGGAAAAGTTTGAAAAGGCAAAAACACAAATTTCCCCTGTTGAGATCATGTATTTATTAACCTTAACCAGGTGTCACACATTTTATGTGCAGTACCTGTCTAATCGTTTATATAGCAGGAATCCCGGAATTATCGATAAAGATTTGATAAATGAGGTCTGGTATGAGATTCTCCACGAGAGAGAGAATATTTTTTATAGTTACAGGAACCTACTGACTGAGTTTCAATTCAAGTTGCTAAAGAGTATTGCCAAAGAGAAACAGGTCAATCAGCCGTATGAGAAGGAATTTATAAGAAAACATAACCTTGGTACACCAAGTACGGTAAACGCAGCAATTAAAGCCTTATCTGAAAAAGAATTAATTGCAGAAGAAAGCGGATCTTATTTCGTTCAGGACGTCTTCCTATCCTCCTGGCTGGATAATAACTTTCCTGATTAATTTCTTCCCGCACGCAAATACACTGCATCCACCCATTTTATAATTGTATAGATAAATACAGATGAGAACAGTATCCCCCGCTGGCGGGGGTGTCCCGCCATGGTGGGACGGGGGTGGAATTTGATAAAATCAGATGCTGAAACTAGTTCAGCATGACGAGAAAATAGCACCGTCTGATAGCCTGCCTGCCAGCCACAGGCTGGTAAACCGGACAGGCAGGGGATCAATATGAATATCCCCGGTTAATCCAGCTTATCCACCTTTTTGGCATTGCTCAGATAGAGGCCGTTAAAGAAAAACTTGAATGTGCCGTGAGGCTGAGCCCGGAACAGTATCTCAGGCCCGATAAGGTAGAGGTGACCTTCTCCAACATCAGCTTCAGCAATGGCCACACCACCGAACAGGTGATGCTGACCCCATGCCCATCCACTTCTGAGCGGTTTGTCACTGTCGAACCAGGCAATGGTAGTTACACCCTTCTTATCAGCCTCCGGTTCCATCCGGAATACCGGACTACGACTGAAGAAAATGTCAACCCGGTCATCCAACCCATATGCCAGGGGTTGGGTGTTGTCAACCCGGACCTCCAGAATGGAACTGGGGATAAAATAATCGGTTGATGTGAGTGGATCACCATTCCCATCGACCAGGTGATTTTTGATGGGCAGACCAGCATATTTTCCCAGTGATGTTGAACCGCCAATGGCAATAATGGTGCCCCCGTTCCTGAGAAACTCAAGCAACCTGGGCACCGTAGTCTCAGTTGTTACCTGTCCCAGCCAGTCACGGTATTCTGCAGGTATATTATCATCATTTGATCTTCGGCCCTCTTCGCGGGATGCTGTCCTTGTTCCACCTTGTGGTATAGCGTCGGTAACAAAAACCAGGACATCATATTTTTTATTCAGGTTTTCAGTATCCAGTGCTTTTGGATAAACCAGTTCAAACGGAAATTCAAACTGTTCCATGATCCAGCGGGTCCATCCCGATGACATTGAACCACCATACCTGTCCCACAATCCGATCTTAACCGGATTTATGGATAGTGCTTTGCCGGATGGAGCAGAACCGGTACCCTCAATGTCAATTCCCAGTTCGGGAACAGCAGCTTCAAGGATCTCATCACCTGACTTACTGGAGGGGATATAGATCGTGCCGGCAGGAAAAGTTTTACCATTTGCCGTTATCTCATCCGTTAACCAGTAGACTTTTTGCTTGTTCTTCAGCAAACGGTTAACGATAATGGTTGCATCATTTATTTCATGACTCAAAAGGAATCCTTTTGCATTTGTTGCATTGGTTATTTCCCCTTTTAATGGTTTGGCCAATTCCACAATCTCTTCGAAAGGACCATCGAAGTCTTCAAGAATCCGGTCAAACTCAATGCCCATCTGAAAGGCGAGGGTATACCCTGCGTTATCGTATGGCGGGATAGGTGGACCTCCTTCATACTGGAAATCATCAGGATGATCCTGTGGTTCAAAAAGATCCAGAATATGGGGCCTGAATGCCTGTGCCGTTTTAAACACAAATGAACCGGCAGGGTAGCTCTTCCCCTGAACCTGGAAATTACTGGTTGCCTGGTGGACGGTAATACCATTCTTAATGAATGTATTCACAAATTTAACAACCGTTGGAAAATCAGCCTGGTCGGCAGGCAGGATATATCCCCTGGGATCTCGGTTTTCAGGCAGGCGGAACAATTTCATATAATCGGTTGAAACTCCTCTGCCACGTCGCCTGAAGGTAGGTGCAAGCGTTTCAGAATTTTCTTCATCTTCTTTCACTTTACGGTTCACCTCATTCACCAGTGACGGATGTATGGTCCAGTTATCCCGGCTGCCCTTCTCAATATTGTTTCTTCCCATAATATACCTGTTGTACAGGACTGTCTCCCTGTATCTCGAAGCATAATCAAGCACAGCCATATCCATTGTCATTGAATATTCAATTGCATCACGGAAATGAAACGTTACCGGTTGATGAGGAAAGGGCAAATCATTGCTTGGAAGTTGCCTGTCGGGATAGAAGGACAGTTCAACAGGTGTGGGATTTCCCTTTATTTCGGTGAGGATCCCTATCTGGTTATGAAAATAACCGGTGGTTCTCAGGTTCCCATTAAACCATATAGAATAGTTTGAGGTGGAACGCATTCCGCTACCTGGTTTCCCTTCAGCGATCAGCCTGTTATGCATGGCTATTCCAACTGCCTCAATACCCGATAATATCAGTGGATCATAGGTATAATTGGGTGGATCGCGGAAAGGAGGGACAAATACAATAATATCCGACGGACCGGTCTGGTGGTGGTTATACATGATCTGTGGATACCACTCTTTGTACATTATCCTCGACATGTTCACTGTTTCGGGCTGTGTTGCCATATACGAATCCCTGTTGTTGTCGTGACCAATATACTTATGGTAGAGCCTGGGGAGATTGCCTGTTGACCTCTCCTCAGGATTTTCCGTTCTCATATACCAGTTTGATACGAGCTCCAGTCCGTCAGGATTGGCGAATACGGCAAGGATAATTACATCATCCAGTATCCGCATGGTCTCGGCATCGGTATTGCTGACCATCCGGTAAACAAATTCCATTAACTGGTGTGATCCAACAACTTCAGTGGCATGTAACCCGCCATCTATCCAAACCACTGCTTTCCCTTCAACCGCAAGCTCCCGGGCCTTTTCGTCGGTGAGACTTTTTGCGAGAGCCAGTTGAGTGGATATTTCTTTATAATGATCGAGTTTCTCAAGATTTGCCGGGGATGATATTATTGCCATTAACTGGGACCGCCCCTCGGCGGTAAGTCCTATATCCTCAAGAATTATCCTGGATGATTCCTGAGCGAGCTTTTTCCAGTATTCAACAGCCTGGGTATATGTAACCAGGTAGTAATCGTCTCCAATATTAAATCCAAAATGATCTTTGGGAGAGGTAATGGTTGTCTGACCAAAGCTGTTACCGGGTAGTAGCCCGAGGAACAGGATTATCATCATCAGGGTCATGGATGATTTGAAAAATGATCTCATACCATTATCCGGGGAATCGCTTTTTACCTGCATGATTTTTTATTTGTTAATGAAGTAATAAAAGTAAGAAATGCATTGGTCGTAAATAGAGATTGGATGGATTTTTTTGCTCTTTTTTCGGTGCAGCAAAACCAGGTCTCTTAACTGCTTAAAGCTAAGAGATGTTTTCAGAATATCAAATAAGGTTTTTTGAACAGGATAATCTTATTTCCTTCTCTATGGGATTTGTTGTTCTTTGAGTCGTCAGCCCGGCTGAAGCGGACAGACGACTTGTTTCCCGCTAAAAAGCTTGTTTAAATGATCCTTTGGATCATAAACGACTTGGGAAAGTCGTTCTCCATAAATAAGAAATCATACCAAAAATGGCGTGTAAATAGGGACAGCTACCTATTTAAATGAACATTCAACATCGAACACTCGCCAAAGGCGTGCCTCTGGCACAACATCCAACTTTCAACAAATAAATAGGGACAGCTACCGATTTAGAAATAGTTTTCGGTCCCGAGAAAACAGAAATCTTTACCTGCCTTTGGTAGGTTTGATTTCATATTTTCTCGAGGATGCTCGAAAAACTAGAACAATCGAAGATTGTTAGTTTTTCGGCATTTTCAGTTTTCAGTTTTCAGTTTCTGGTTTTCGGTTAATTCTCTATTTGACGTATGACGAGCAAGCGTCCATGGGAGCAATTTCCTTGGGAAATTGCAGTTTTCA
>CAZXGG010000128.1:0-5142 GCA_964640125.1 uncultured Rikenellaceae bacterium | reverse complement strand
TCATTTGAGTGATCTGTTCCGGCGTTGCCGGCTGGTCATTGAATCCGACCACCTTTCCACGCAAATCACCCTGTCCCAGGAACGTGATATAATTCAGTGCCATTCCTTTCTCTTCCAGCCGTTGAAAAAACCCGGTGATATCTCTCCAGTTGAGATCAACATCATATTCATCCTTAATCACTTTTTTCATCTCTTCATAGACTTCATCTGCCACCGGGAAAGGAGTACTACCGCAATTGCCGCTTATTTCTGTGGTGATCCCCTGCCGGATGTGACTTTCTGCAAGCGGGTTTGCCAGCAATCCGATATCTGTGTGGGTATGCATATCAATGAATCCCGGCGAGACTGCCAGTCCGCCTGCCTCAATGATCCTGCCGGCTTTGTCCCTGTTCAGTTTTTCACCAATCAGGGCTATTTTGTCATCCTTGATTGCAATATCAACTTCCTTACCCGGGTTGCCCAGCCCGTCGTATACCAACCCTCCAGCAATGATAAGATCATATTTTTTGTTTCCTGAACACCCCTGAATGATGAGCTGAGAACCGCCGGCTCCGATTAACAGGGCCCCTTTTGCTGAGGTTTGAAGGAATTGTCTTCGTGTGAATTTGTTTTTCATTTTTTTGAGGGATTTTATAAAAGAACAATGAATGTATAAGATGTATAGTAAAGTAACAAAGAAGTTTGGTATAAAGCAAGGTGAGTGGGGAGACGAAGTGACTGTCAGCCTTCGCCAAGGCTATGGCTGATGAAAAGGGACTGAGAGAAGGTGAGAAGTGAGTGGTGAAGCATGAAGCATGGAGCAGAGGGGAAGAAGAAGAGAACAGAGTTCTGCCGTAGGCATCCCTATGGGGCCTTTGGCAAAACTTATAACTTATAACTATCTTTACTCTCATGGATTCGCAAACGGCAAAAAACTCTGTCATTAAAACGATCGATGCCTGGCCGGTGGATATCGGACTGACTGATAATTTTGTTATTTCACAAGGGTCAATATCCATAGCTGAGAATGTTTTTATCCGGATAACCCTTGAAGATGGGGCGGTAGGATTTGGAGAGATGGCTCCATTTGAAGAACTTACCGGGGAGACAAGGGATGATGGTCTGCGGCAAATGAGAAACCTTACCGAAGGAATCATAGGAAGGTCGGTTCTGGACTATGCAGCTATCAGCGCTGAAATGAAAGAGAAAGAGCCAAACTCTGCCCCGCGATGCGGATTGGAAATAGCCCTCCTGGATGCGTGTTGCCGGTTTAATAAAATCCCACTCTGGTCACTCTGGTGCAAATCACCACGACAGAACCTGATGACCGATATTACAATACCCATCCTGAGCTATGATAAGTCAATCGGGTTAGCCAGATTTTGGCACTCAAAAGGATTTCAGACCCTGAAGATGAAAGTCGGGATCGATGGGAAGAGCGAATCCCGGATCATAACCGATATCCATGAACTGTTTCCGGATCTTTCGTTCATCATTGATGCTAACATGGGTTTTCAGCCGGATGAGGCCATTTCATTCATCAATGACCTGACCCGGAAAGGTGTTCCGGTTCTCCTGTTCGAACAGCCGAACGATCGGTTCGATCTTGAAGGCATGGCACGGATAAAAAAGTCAATCACCGTTCCGGTTGCTGCCGATGAAACGGTCTTTACCACGGAAGATGCAAAGCGGGTTGTAGAGACGGAAGCAGCGGATGTGATTAACCTGAAGATCATGAAATCCGGGGTTCTGGAAACCCTGGAGATAATTTCTGTAGCTGTCTCTGCCGGACTGGAACTGATGATCGGAGGGATGGTCGAGACCCGGATTGCAATGGGTTGCTCCCTGGCTTTGGCACAGAGTTTCCCGGTGATCAAGTTCCTGGACCTGGATACCCCGTTGTTGATGAGTGAAGATCCGCTGGTTGGGGGATACCGGTATGACGGCCCCAGGATCATTGCTACGGATGAACCGGGGTTGGGGATCCGTATAAAAGATGGTTATTAGTTGGTGGTTATTAAGTTATTGGGCACATCGGTGTAAACTTCTGATCTATTTTTCATTAATTTTTTATTATTCAAATTCGTTCAAATCCCCACCTCCAGTCTCCAGAGGTCATAGCCTTTCTCCTTCGCTGAAGTTTCAGTAGCACACAGTTGGCAAGGGTGTTGGTAGGCGAGCTTGAAATACTATTCTTCCATGTACAGTATTACGGTACTCAATAACTCAATAATCCAATAACTCACTAACGTCCTTACCTCATCTGATAAAAGGCTTTCAGGATTTCCAACAGATCGTTGCTTTTAAAAGTGAATTCACCCTTACCGGTTTTTTCGGCTCCTGGGTAAATTTCCTTATTACCCTGTAAATCATCTGTATTCAATTGAAGTACCATGGAATAGGGTGAGGGCAGTGTATAGGGTTTGTATTTATCCAGTTCGGTTAGTGCTTTCAGAACTCCCTCCCTGATCTTTTGTCGCGCCACTGCAGGGTGAAGATTCAATGATGCATTTCCAAATCCCTCTTTTACTGCAATGGTTTCGATCTCTCCAAACAGGTCTGTTGCCTGCTGGCATATGGCTACATCACCTGAAAGGAAAACCACAGGAACATCGTACATACCTGCAATCAGCGCATTGATCCCGGCTTCGGGCATGGAGATACCATTGATGGAAATATCCTTAATGTTCCCGTTCATTGTATGTGCCAGGGGGGAATCCGGTGTTCCTGCTTTTGCATGATAACCAATGAATATGACAGCATCAAAACTTTCATCGATCCCTTCCATCATGCTTTTGTATCCTCCCGACCAATCTCTCAGGAGCCTTGCCTTCTCATGCAGCAGGGTAGGAATGATGTTACGTGCACTGCCGTGTGAATCCCTGACCAGGATCTCTTCCGCTCCTGCCTCGAGGGCTGCCTCAATTGCAGCATTCGTCTCATCGGTCATCAATTCCCTGAAATAGTCATAATCTTTGCCGTTCCTGCTTACCTCTTCCCAGTGAACGACACCGGCAATCCCCTCCATATCGACGGAGATGAAGACTTTTGTTATCTGGGTAGTCTGGTTAAATGCGGCCAGACTGATGATGCCTGTAAACACTATAATGGATGTGATCTTTTTCATTTTGATTGGTTAGTTAACGGAGTGATAAATATATATAAAAAATAGACGATTCAATGAAAACAGGTTATTATCTTTGATTTCCAGGAAGGCAGCAGGCTGCTGGCGGAAGGGGGGTGATGATGAGACTGTATGACGGGGAGAGGGGGAGACAGGAAGACGATGAGACTGTGTGACGTGGAGAGGGGGAGACTGTGTGATGATCCGTCGCTAACTCCTTCACTAACGTTTCGGAGTTCAAGAAAGCTATGGCGGACGCAGGTGACGAAGAGACTGAGAGAAGGTGGGAAGTGAGTTGTGAGTTGTGAGTAGTGAGTCCCGCCTCCGCCAACACCTTTGTCAAGACTACGGTGGTCAAAGAAGGCTTCGGCGGACGAAGTAAGAGGGTTAGTGGTTAACTATTGATTGCACAATAAAATCTGGTTTGAATGAAATCGAAATGGTTGATTATTAAACTTTTAGTGGGATTAATCGTCGTGGTATGCTGCATATCGTGTGGCACGAAACGACAGAAAGCTCCGAATATCATCTACATTCTTGCAGACGATTTGGGATATGGTGATCTGGGATGTTACGGGCAGAAGAAATTCAGCACCCCCAATCTGGACAGGCTTGCCGCGGAGGGCCTCCGGTTTACCCAACACTATTCCGGTTCAACGGTTTGTGCTCCGTCTCGTTCGGCATTAATGACAGGGCAGCACACGGGGCATACTCCGATCCGGGGTAATCGGGAATGGAAGCCGGAGGGGCAGGTGCCTTTGCCTGACCGGGCATTTACTCTTGCCGAATTATTGAAAGAGAAAGGGTATATTACGGGTGCTTTCGGTAAATGGGGATTGGGGTACCCGGGTTCAGAAGGGGATCCGAACAACCAGGGATTTGATGTATTTTTTGGATACAACTGCCAGCGGTTAGCCCATCATTATTATCCCTGGCATCTCTGGCATAACCAGGAGAAGATCATACTTACGGAGAATGAAGGAGATAAAACGGGTATCTATGGCCCGGACCTCATTCATGAAAAGGCTCTGGAATTCATCGAGGAGAATAAGGATCATCCATTTTTTCTTTACTACCCTTCGATTATTCCCCATGCTGAATTGTTTGCACCGGAGGAGTATATGGCCCGGTTCCGTGGTAAATTCCTTCCGGAAAAGGTGTACAGGGGAACCGATGAGGGAGAAGGGTTCAGACAGGGTGCTTATGGTTCGCAGCCGGAGTCGCATGCTGCTTTTGCAGCCATGGTTACCTTTCTTGATGATCGGGTGGGAGAGATCCTGGAGAAAGTAAGGGCCCTTGGACTGGATGAGAATACGCTGATCATTTTCTCCTCTGATAACGGTCCGCACCTGGAGGGTGGTGCTGATCCTGACTATTTTAACAGTAACAGAAATTATCGGGGATATAAGCGTGATCTTTACGAGGGAGGGATCAGGGTCCCCATGATCGCCCGGTGGCCTGAAAAAATCAGTCCCGGAAGAATGACCGATCACATGTCCGCTTTCTGGGATGTATTGCCTACCATCGCAGATATTCTTGATCTTGAAATCCCGCCGGGAATTGACATTGACGGGATCTCCTTTTTACCCACCCTTACGGGTGAGACGGAACAGGAGCAGCACGATTATCTCTACTGGGAATTCCATGAAAGAAACGGACGCCAGGCTATCCGGCAAGGTGATTGGAAACTGGTTCGGTACAATGTGTTCCAACCTGAAAACATGACCATTGAGCTGTATCATATTCCTACGGATCCGGGTGAAGAAAACGATCTTGCAGAAGCAAACAAGGATATTGTCGGGGAGTTGCTTGAGATGTTGGAGAAAGCGCGGACGGAATCTGAGGTTTTTGGTTTCGGGAAGAGGAAGTGAAGAGTGAAAACAGGTGCTCGTTGCCCGGTAAAAAAGATGAGATGGCGAGACGATGAGAGGAGGAGACTGTGTGATGATCCGCCGTCGCTAACTCCTTCACTAACGTTTCGGAGTTCAAGAAAGCTATGGCGGACGCGGGTGACGAAGGGAATTGGAAAGAAGATTGAT
>CAZXGG010000127.1:2600-5147 GCA_964640125.1 uncultured Rikenellaceae bacterium | reverse complement strand
ACAGTTGGATTTGATCATGGGTTGAAGTATATTTAAATCCTGCAACCGAAATGTTCAAAATGACCCATGTCATTCATACGGAAAACCTCACCAAACATTACGGGGACGTACATGCTGCAGAGGATGTTACTTTGCACATAAAAAAGGCGGAGATCTATGGTTTCCTGGGCCTGAACGGAGCAGGTAAAACAACCACCATCCGGATGCTGCTGGGAATGATCAGGCCCACCAGGGGTTCTGCTTTCCTGTTTGGTCAGAAGGTAGGTCCGGGGAATATTGGTCTCTGGAATCGGGTGGGGCACCTTGTGGAGACACCGTACTTCTACCCGGAACTGACGGTGCTGGAAAACCTGGAGATCTACTACCGGCTCAGGTTATTAAAAGATCCGGGATTGCTGGCAGACGTGGTGGAGAAGCTTCATCTTAGTCCTTACAGGAATACCAAGGCAAAGAACCTGTCACTTGGGAATGCTCAGCGATTGGGTATTGCAAAAGCAATGATTCATCGCCCCGGCCTGCTCATACTGGATGAACCAGCCAGTGGCCTGGATCCTGAGGGGATTGTTGAAATCAGGGAATTGCTCAGTGACCTTGCCGGGAATCATGGTGTGACCGTCTTTATCTCCAGTCACATCCTGGGTGAGATTTCCAGGTTTGCCACCCGCATCGGGATCATTCATGAAGGACAGATGATTCATGAATCAGGTATTGACCAGCTGGACCAATCCAGGCAAAGGACATTGCATGTCGGGACCCTGGATAATAAGCAGGCTAATGAAATTCTTTCCAATGCCGGTTATCCGGCAGACTATTTGCCCGATGGATCATTGGAAATATCCGGTGAAGCAGCCATCAACCATCCGGAAAAGATTTCTGCTTTGCTTGCATCACAGGGGCTTGCACCGGTAAAAATTTTGATTGAGGAGGAGAACCTGGAGAGCTATTTTCTACGGATCATTCATACCAGCAATCATTCATCATGAAAGCAATTCAGGCAGCATTATGGATGGAAATCCTGAAAGTCAGGCGAACAAAAATATTTCCCATATCTCTGTTTTTTTTCATTTTCATGGGGATTATGATAGGATTATTAATGTTCGTCTCTCAACATCCTGAAATAGCAAGCCGTTCGGCTACATTACAAGTTAAAACATCCTTTCTTGGAGAATTCAGCTGGGTTGCCTATAATGATTTACTGATCCAGATCATCCTGACGGTCGGAGTAATTGGTTTTGGTATAATTACCAGCTGGGATTTCGGTAGGGAGTTTTCAGACAGGGTGGTTAAGGACCTTCTTGCCCTCCCGGTTCCCCGTTTTACGATTATCCTTGCCAAGCTGGTCATCCTGTTTTTCTGGAGCATGATCCTGTCTGTTGTGGTTCTTTTGGCTGCGGTTCTTACAGGGCTGGCTGTGCATATTCCCGGTTGGACAGCGGCAGACTGGTTCCCTTTCCTGGGGACTTACCTGGTCTGTACTGTATTAAATACCTTGTTGATCACGCCGGTAGCTTTTGTTGCCAGTGCAGGACGGGGTTATTTGTTACCCATCAGTTTCATTATCCTGATCATGATCCTGACACAGTTGCTGTTTGTTGGCCTGCCCGGGGCTGCCTTCTGGTTTCCCTGGGCTCTTCCCGCCCTGGTCAGCGGGGTTGCCGGAGAAGCCATTCCACAACCCGGTTTCATCAGCTACCTTATTTATGGATTAACCGTTCTTGCCGGGTTGTTCGGAACAATTGCCTGGTGGCAGTTTGCGGATCATAAATAGGATAGTCGTTGTTCGTTTTACGGTTACGAGGCCTGCCCTGTGAAATAAAAGCAGGCTTTTACGGCAAAGCAGTATTTCACGGGGCCCGTATCGTGAATCGTTTATCGTCATTCTTCCTTCAGGTCAAACGGACTAATGTATTATCTTTATAAAAAGCTAACCTTCAAAACCGCAATCATGATACGAAAAACCAGGGTAATACTAACCATAATCTTTATGGCACTATGGGCTTCACAATCATTTGCTGAAGGCTATAAGAACTTCAAGGTTGCCGTATACTGTCGTGCTTATGAGGTGGAAAAAATGAGCGATCTGAACTGGCTGGAGACGGTCTGGGATGAACTGTCAAAACAGGTTCATGTGGATAAGGTTTACCTGGAAACCCACAGGGATCTGCTGATGGTTGATGAAAAAACACTGGAAGCAGCGATTGACTTTTTCAGGGACAGGGGCATTGAAGTGGCGGGTGGCATCACCTATACCATCGACGAAAGCAACAATTTTGAAACGTTCTGTTATACCAATCCCAACCACCGTGCAAAAGTAAAGGAGATAGCCACCTACACAGCCCGTTTTTTTGATGAAGTCATCCTGGATGATTTCTTCTTCACCAATTGTAAATGCGACCTGTGTATCGCGGCAAAAAAAGAAAAAAGCTGGACAGAATACCGCCTGGAATTGATGAAGGATGCAGCAGTTGAACTGGTCCTGAACCCGGCAAAAGCCATGAACCCGGATGTTGAGGTGGTGATCAAATATCCCAATTGGTATGAACATTT
>CAZXGG010000127.1:0-2500 GCA_964640125.1 uncultured Rikenellaceae bacterium | reverse complement strand
CCACTCAGGCTGGAGAATGGATCCATGTTCGAACCGACAAAATTTTCCAGGGTTGCCGGCTATTCACTGGAAGTGGTTGACGGGATTTTGGGATCACTCGGTAATCCTGTGGGAGTAAAAAGTTACAAGCCCTATCATTCCACAGGTGAGGATTTTCTTCAAAACTACCTGGGAATGATCGGGATCCCGATCGATATCGTCCCTGAATTCCCGGAAGGGGAAGAGATGGTCCTGCTCACAGAATCTGCCGTGTTTGATCCACAGATTGTTGAGAAAATAAAAAAGCAGCTGAGATCGGGTAAACGGGTCACAATAACCTCAGGACTGTACAAAGCACTCCAGGGTAAAGGCATAGAAGATGTTGTTGAGCTGGTTGTTACGGACCGCAGGGCGAATGTGAAAGAATTCAGGGCAGGTTGGGGGCCGACAACCTCCATTGATCGTGAAATCATCATACCGCAGATCCAATACCTCACCAACGATTCATGGGAGGTGGTGTCAGGATTGGATGACACCAACGGCTGGCCAATTTTACACCGGGCTGATTACTCTACAGGCCGGCTCTTTGTCCTGACCGTACCGGATAATTTTATCGATTTTTACACCATGCCGGCTGCGGTTTTGAACAGTCTCAGGCAGAACATTGCAGGAGACCTTGATGTAACCCTCGAAGGGCCGGCTGAGGTCAGCCTGTTTGTTTATGATAATCATTCCTTTGTTGTCGAATCGTTTTTGGATGAACCGGTTACGGTAAACATCGTATTAAGCGGGGAATATAAACAGATAGCAGATGTTGTTACCGGGGAAGAAATCCCCGGGACCTTCCGTGAAGCATTTGTCTTCCGGAACCGGAAATTCGGAAAAGATGTAAATCTGTTTGAAGTAACCCTCAAACCGCATTCCTTTAAGGCGTTTGCGTTTTAGTTTTTCCTATCGGTCAGACGGACAATAGCCGTCAGACCGAATTCCACGCTACCGTCTGACCCATTACGGGTCTGACGGATGGGGTTTCCGTTTTATATCAGTGATCCTTTTCCAGATGATGCAGCATTTACACTTCGTTTACACCATACCAGCTTTTAATATCATTCCATGCAACGATTTCCGGCTTTTTAAATTTTTGTTGCACATCTTCCAGCCGTTCTCCCCTAATCTCAATCTCACTCAGGGTTGATGGTTTCATCCCGGATTTGATTGCCAAGGAAAAGGTGGGGACTTCGGTTTTATCAAATCCCATAATTTGTGCGGCAACCATATCGGTTGCCAGCGGATTGGTTCCTGCAATGATCAAGTTGGTTTTAACCAGATCACCGTCAGTGGGCCCATTACCTTCCATTGCTGTTGATCCATCAATGACAACCAATCCCGGGGTGCATGCTTTTACCATATCCAGGATTTCAAAGGCAATACCAGGAGATTCTTTTTCCGCTGCTATGGTATGTAAGCAGGATCTTACAGAGCAGTAAACACTTCCCGGGTAGAGCCCGATCAGGTTCTTCATTCCAAGGGTAACCGTAGCCAACACATGGGTTTTCATCATGGGTACAGAACACAGAAGATCTATGTCAGTGAGTGATTTGTGTACGGTGATTTTATCGAAAACAAATCCGTCCGGCACTTCCACTTCTACCAGTTCACCGGAATGAAGGTTAATCAGTGGAATATTCATTGATTCCGCCAGTTCTGTATATCCGAGCTGGTCAAAAACATATTGTTGCATGGGATCCAGTACTTCGGGTTTTGTCGTGTGTAATATTTCTCCATCCGTAAAATTGAATCCGGGTGCAGCAGCCGAGCCCTCTCCAATGCAAACTTCCTTCCCGGCCTTTTTCATCAGTAAAGCAAGATTCTCAATGACTTCCTTTTTGGTAGTACTGTTTGGATCCGGGCTGACAAGGTTGGGCTTCAGCATGATGCGCTGCTTATTCCTTGTAACTTCATTGATCCCGCCAAGCAGGTCAATTGCCTTTTCAACCGCATAACCGATGTTATCGTTTTTAATTTTTACAACACTTACAACGGGTTTGGCATCTTTGAAGCTACAACCTACTGTAAATGCGAGGGTACCGACAAAACTAGTGACGACGAAATCCCTCCTGGAAATGGTTTTGTGTGCCATATGTTCTTATTTTATCAATTGATTTAACATCGTCTCATATTATTCTTTCCAGCAAGTTACAACAATATCTGTTCAAAGGCAATTGAGTGGTTAATGATCGGAAAACGGTTATCGGTAAAAATGCCCGCCCTGTGAAATAATGCTTCGCATTAGTACTTCGTCCAGTGCAGTCACTATTTCACAGGGCCCGGGTCGGGGTTCGTCGTTCGGTAACGTCAAAAAGGAATTACTGGTGACGAAAAACGGTTTACAATACTCGTCGCCCGAACTGAAGTCGAGCGACGAATATTATTATCTTTCCCCGATTCTTTGAAGTTTTCCTTTGATGATCCTTTTCTAAAGACATGTCGTCCCTACGGGACTATTTAATTTCCGCTTAGC
>CAZXGG010000126.1:0-5411 GCA_964640125.1 uncultured Rikenellaceae bacterium | reverse complement strand
TTTCTGGGCCGGCTCGGTTCCTATATGGTTGATAATAACCTGGGTGACGGGAAACTGGTGGGTGAAAAAGCTACCCTCTCAGCACAGAAAATTGTAAACTATTTTAAACAACAGAATCCCGACTCCACGAAACTGATTGCAGCAAGCCTGAGAAATGCCGGTCAGCTGGATAACCTGGCAGGTGTTGATGTTTTTACCATACCAACAAAAGTTGCTGCAGATGGAAAGGAGACACTGTCGGGAGATTTTACTTCAAGAACAGAGGAGATTTACCCCGTAACCCTCAATCCGGGGATATCAGCAGATGAGATCGGCTTTTCAAAATTGTGGGAGGTATCACAGCAGGAGCTTGATCTGGCGGAAGAACTTGCCCGGAATCTCCCAGCTGATACCGGAGAATTGGTAAAGAGGGCACGTAATAAGGGATGTGCCGACATGTTTCCTGAACTTTCAGAGGCAGAATTAAGAACAATAAAGGCGGATGGAAAGATCCCGGTTCACGAAAAATGGGCAAAACGGATTGCAGCCGGGGAATTGGCCATTGATACCCTCCTGAACCTGGCAGGACTGGCATCTTTTACTACCGACCAGGAGAACCTGGATGAACGGATCAGGAAAATAATCAGTTAACCGGTTGCATTATTGTAGAACATTATCGATAAAATTTCTTCAATGCCTAAAATGCCTAAAATGTCTGAAATGTCTGAAAAAAAAAGTGTAATTCAAGGCATTTGAAATTTTAAAATTTGAGACATTTATTAATTTGTTATTTGAGGCATTAAAACTATCTATCCCCTACAGGGAATAGGTTGATTTCGGATTTAATACATCTATCATAATGTATGGCCTACGGCCAAAATTATTTCATACCGCATAGCCCTGTCTGCAGGAGTGATATTTTTTTAACCCGGGGTAATCGATTAATACAACTCTTATTTAGCTTTGAACTGGTACTGCGAGTGGGAAATATTAGTTTTCAAACATCTCTTTCAATCCGGGATCTAATTCTTTGCAGAGATCTAACGAGTAGTCCCACAATTTTTGCCCTTCCCCCTCATCATAGACTTTTGGATCCATCTTTTTGGGATTGAACATGTGAAAGTATTGATTGGTAGTCCCCTTCATCTCCTCTGATGCAGCAAGATAGATTACGGGTTTTGCCGCTTTATCCGGTGATTGAAAAAAGAGTGTAAAAATGAACTTCAGGATAACCCTCAACCAACCCGGAGCATGTCGGCTGATATTTGAATTAACGGGACCCGGACAGATAACATTAACGGAGACGTTTGTTTTGCCTGTTGGGTTTAACCGGCGGGAGAGTTCAGTAGCAAACGTATTCATAACCAGCTTATAATAACTATAGTTGTTCATCGCCTTCCGGATACCGTAGGGCCGGTATTCACCAAATTCTTCAAAATCGATCGGAGAGGCATTCTGATGGGAATCGGATGAGATAAAAATAATCCTTGGTATTTGGTTTGGACTGCTGTTTTTTGCGAATGTTTCATTTCGGATGGTGCCGTTCCGGAGGAGTCGGTTCAGGACAATAAATTTTGAGAGGTAGTTGACCATAAAAATTTCATCCTGACCCGATTCGGTCATTTTCGAGCCGGGAGGTGCCACTCCGGCATTACAAACCATGATATCGATCTGAATATTTCGTTCAGCCAGGTCTCTGCAACATTGGGAGATCGAACCAAGCTTTGTCAGATCAAGGGGTACCATTTCGACAGAAGCAGAACCGGTCAGTTTCATTATCTTCTCCCCGGCTTCCGGGATACCACTGCGGCAAGCCATGATCAGGGATGCACCCCTTCGGGCCATCTCTGCAGTTATGGCAAAACCCAGACCGGAGTTTGAACCGGTTACCAGGCAGACTTTTCCGTCCAGCCGGTCGTCTTCCCGTAGATTACCGGCAAGCTTCTGTTTCCTGAAAATATCCAGGATACCGGTTAATGTTGCCTGCACGGGATTGTCGAAGCGTCCATATGACATGGTGATCTGTTTTATAACGGGTGCGACGGTTACATCTTTGGTTGTGAGGTAAAGCTCATCCATCCCTCTGTTCCTTGGGGAGTGCGAATGAAGTAAAAATTGTTAAACTGGCCAAGGACCAGGAATTGATCCTCAGTAAACATATTGGCAATGCATACTCCATCCTGTTCAGGGGTCTCCAGTAAAGCAAAGTGGTCAGGCAACGTTTCGTGATCGATTTCATCAGATGCTATCTCAACTTGCTCATCCGGGATATAGCCTGTTGAACCGTCAGGCAGTAACACACGGTACATACTGCCCGTTGCAGACATTATTACCATGATTGAATGAATATCCAATGTGTCTATGCTGTGTGAGCGGAGATCAGGTCCCGTAAATATGGCAGCAGACTTTTTCAACCTTACCAGCTTGCTGATTGCCAGGGTGTCTGAACGAATCCGGTCAGGAATCGTATCGGTTTCAGCCAGAAAATTCCAGGGATCCACAGGTCCTCTGTTATAAATTCCAAAATGGAGGTGTGGACTCGTTCTGACAGCATTTCCTGAGTTCCCGACTGTCCCAATGGTATCCCCCGGATTGACCCATCTGGCCTCTTTTACACGTTGTGTTTCCAGATGTGCAAAATAGAGGTACAGGGCACGTTTCGGTTCGTACAGCCATACATACCTGCCTCCAATACCGCCTTCACCAACCCGCAGGACCTGGGCCCTGATGGGTGCCAGAACAGGTGTATGTCTGGGAGCAAAAATATCGACACCATGATGCTCCCTTCTCCCACCATCCCTGGAATCTCCGAAAAAACTGAGAATCGCCCTGCTATTCTTTCCAGCTACAGGAAATTCAAGAGAAGGTACTTCCCGGATCACAACATCAAATAGTCCTCCCCGCAACAGTTCAGGTTGCAACCGAAAGATATAGTTAGCATCGCGCCTGGTTTCAAACATTAGACGGGATGAGTCCTCATCTGCAGTTGCCACGTGGATCCAGTCCGGTATGGAATCACCTATCTGCCGGAACAGATCAGCGAAAAGAATGAGTGAGTCGGAAGCATGAATCCTGATTATAACTTCAATTCGTAACCCCCGCTTTACGAAAAACCGGTAACCGATGGCATCAGGATTTTTCGGACTGATGTAAAATGCTTCCTGGTGAGGCAATGTGATATCCGTGGGAGAATCCAATGACCGTTGCGCAGCGTTTACCCAATCCTTTCCAAGAGCCGTCGTTATGAGATTTGCCTCCTCTAGCGAATGTTGGTAAGCTTCATGATCCGACCGGGGCCAAAAAACTTTCGGAACAATCTCTTTTTTGCAACCGGTAAGGATAATTATTGAAAGGATGAAAACCAATAGAAAAAATTTTGGACAGTAATGAAATGGTTTCCGTAACCTGTTTAACGTAATTCTTTGGAACATAAATTTAAAGTGAACAATGAATAAAGCCCCTTTCCCCAGATTTGATCAAACATTATCTAAATAAAAACTCTTTATAGTATTAACGGGCTCTATTGATTCAGGTTGAATCAATTGCTTCTGTTACATTGATAATATAATCTCCGAGCTTTTCACATTCGGAAAAAAGATCGTTATAGATTATCCCTGTTAGATAGCTGTATTCATTCTTTTCTACGCTCTTCAGATGTTGCTTTCTGAGTGTATTGCGCAACTGGTTAATGCTTTCTTCAATTTCATCTGCTGCAATTTTGTCAACCTCTTTTGCACCATTTTCCAGATTCCTGTTCATAATGACAAATGCCGTATCGATCAGACTGAACATGTGAAGAAGGTTTTCCGCTAATGTTTCTGAAAACTTTATTCGTTTTTTTCTCTTTCTGAGCATAGTCTTTGATAGATTATAGATACAATCAGAAATGGATTCAATCTCACTGATGATGGTAAACATGGACTGTACCCGGTTGGATGATAACCTGCTCAGTTCACTTTCACTCAGTTTGGTAAGGTATTTGGCAATTTCCACCTCAGTCTGGTCATTTGCATTTTCATATTCCTCGATTTTCCTCCAGACCTTTTCAAATTTGTTCTCCTTTTGCTCCGCAAAAAATTTCTTGAACCGATTAAACATCTTTTGAACTCTCTGACCATAGAGTTCAATCTCCTTTTTTGCCTGCAGGAGACCCAGTTCTGAGGTCGAAATCATCCCAATATTAATGTATTTCAGATGGAATTCTTCCTCATCACTATCATGTCGTACCAGGCGTTTTGATATTTTAGTCAGCATGGGTATGAGCCAGAACAAAATAGAGACATTCAGTATATTGAATGATGAGTGAAAAATAGATAGTGCAATCGGAATACTCCCAACATTTGAGAATGGAGACCCGCCACCCCAGGCCACCATCAACCGATCTATCGTTTGAAGGTAGGGCTTGAAAATCGTAAGCATCCATAGTACTCCGAATACATTAGCCAGGAAATGGATCCGTGCAGTCTGCTTGGCGGTTGTATTTACTACGGAAGCAGCAATATTCGCAGTAATTGTGGTTCCAATATTTTCTCCCAGGATCATAGCGGCTGCCATGTCGAAACTTATCCAACCGCTGTTGCACATGACCAGTGTGAGAGCTATTGTAGCACTTGATGACTGGATGGCAATTGTTAATACGGTTCCAAGGAACAGGAAGAGAAGCGTGCTGGATAATCCGGAACTGGAAAACCCTGATAAAAATCCTAAAATTTCCGGGTGATCCTGAATGTTCGGAACAGCAGATTTTAAAAACTCAAGTCCTAAGAATAAGAGTGCAAAACCAATGATTAGCTCACCCCAGGCATTGCGCATGGTGTTTTTCGAAAAAATAAGTGGGAACCCGATCCCGATCAGAGGCAGGGAAAGCGCACTGATGTTAACCTTAAATCCAAAAATTGAAATAATCCAGGCTGTAACCGTGGTGCCAATATTGGCACCCAGAATGACACCGGCAGACTCTGTCAGACTCAGAAGACCAGCGTTCACAAAACTGACTACCATTACCGATGTAGCTGAAGAAGACTGGATAACAGCAGTGATCAATAGGCCGGTAAAAACCCCAAAAAAGCGCCTCGATGTCATGGCTGCCAGGATATTACGCATTTTATCACCGGCAACCTTTTGAAGTGCCTCACTCATCAGCTTCATCCCATACAGGAAGACGCCGAGTGAGCCAAGAAGCTTCAGAAAATCGATAATACCGTATGCCAATGCAGGAGCTTTAAGAATGTAAAAATGGCAGAAAGAAATCTAAAATTAAACATATTCCCGTTTTTTTTCTCGAATAGTTTTTAACAGCATGTTCCATACCCATTCGTATAAGCTCTCCCCTTAATAGGGTTGTAAAAAAACAGGAAGCTGTCACCATTTTTATACTAAAGTCATCAATCAGGGATATTTAAAACCGGTATATTCGATATTTTTGTTACATT
>CAZXGG010000125.1:0-5484 GCA_964640125.1 uncultured Rikenellaceae bacterium | reverse complement strand
ACATATTGCCTGACCGTTTTTTTATTGTCTTTGATGAATTCCTGGTTGAGCAGTGTACTCTCCTTATAAAATTTACCCAGTTTACCCATAGCAATTCTCTCCAGCAGGTTTTCGGGTTTCCCCTCTCTTTGTGCCTGCTCTTTCCCGATCTCTATCTCTTTATCGATCACTTCCTGGGGGACATTTTCTTTATCAATTGCTACAGGATTCATTGCAGCAATTTGCATTGCCACATCTTTTCCAACCTGGGCATCGGCATTCTCGAGGTTTAAGCCCACCATGGATGCCAGTTTATTTCCGGGATGTATGTAAGTAATAACAACCGGTGCTTCGATTTTTTCGTAATAGGAAAGATCAAGTTTTTCTCCAATGATCCCCACCTGTTCAATCACGGTTTCTTCGACAGTTCTGTCGGTGAGTTTGGTCCTTTTCAATTCGTCAAGCGTTGCAGGATTATCATGGATCGCTTTATCGAGAATGGATTGTGCAAGACCAATGAAGTTTTCGTTTTTAGCCACAAAATCAGTTTCGCAATTCAGGACGATCATGGCTCCCCTTTTCCGGTCATCGGTAACTTTAGCAAGAACAACACCTTCTCCAGCCTCGCGGTCGGCACGTTTGCTGGCAACCAGCTGTCCTTTTTTCCTGATTATTTCAATCGCTTTGTTAAAGTCACCATTGGAATCTTCAAGCGCTTTTTTGCAATCCATCATGCCGGCTCCTGTTGCTTTTCTGAGTTTACTAACTTCAGCTGCTGTAATTTGGCCCATGTTATTTACGTTAGTTTAATGTTTCGATTTGTTCTTCATCATTTTCTGTATCTGTCTTCTCTTCCGCTTCACTTTTGGATTCAGGTTTTTTACTATCAGCCGTTTCCTCCTCCTTCACAACTTCTTCTGTATCTGCCTTCTTTTCCTCTTCGCCTTTGGATTCAACTTTTATACTATCAGCAGTTACCTTCTCCTCTACACCTTTTGAACTGCTCTCTTTTTCCTGCGTCTTTTCATCTTTCGGTTTCTTATCCGACTTTTTTTCTTTGGTGGGTCCCTCTTTCTCCTTTTCCATTTTTCTCTCTTCAAGACCTTCCTGAATTGCTTTTGCAAGGATATCTACGATCAATGCTATCGATTTTGATGCATCATCGTTAGCGGGAATTGGAAAATCGATGGAGGTAGGGTCGGAATTGGTATCCACCATACCTAAGACAGGTATAGTTAATCGCTTTGCCTCCCTGACGGCAATGTATTCTTTGGAAACATCGACAACAAACAGGGCAGCTGGAAGGCGTGTAAGATCGGCAATGCTGCCAAGGTTTTTTTCCAGTTTTGCCCGCTGTCTGGTGATCTGGAGTTTCTCCCGCTTTGAAAGGTTGGCAAAGGTCCCTTCTGATGCCATCTTGTCGATGGAAGCCATTTTCTTGACCGCTTTCCGGATGGTTGGGAAGTTGGTCAGCATGCCACCGGGCCACCGCTCGGTAACATAAGGCATATTAATATTTTTTACTTTTTCAGCAACGATCTCCTTTGCCTGTTTTTTGGTAGCAACGAACAGTATTTTTCTGCCCGATTTGGCTATTTGTTTCATAGCGGCTGCTGCTTCATCAATTTTTGCAACCGTCTTTTCCAGATCGATGATATGAATTCCATTTCGCTCCATAAAGATGTAGGGAGCCATGTTTGGGTTCCATTTCCTCTTCAGATGCCCGAAATGAACTCCTGCATCGAGCAACTCTTTAAAATTTGTTCTTGACATGTATGAAATATAATTAAGTTTACTTTCTTGATTTGTCAATCACCAGGTAGCTCCGAAAAATGAACCATGGAAGTCCTGTTGATTTAGATACTAAACTTACCCGGTGTTAGCGTTTGCTAAACTGGAATCTTTTGCGAGCCTTGGGTTGACCAGGTTTTTTCCGTTCCACTTCGCGAGGATCCCTGGTAAGGAATCCATTGGCACGAAGCTTCGGTTTATCTTCAGGATTGATCATCACCAACCCCCTGGCAATGGCAAGTCGCAGGGCTTCAGCCTGACCCTTAAACCCGCCGCCGTCAAGGTTAACTTTTATGTCGTATTTATCCTTTGCTTCAAGCAGGTTTAATGGTTGCTGAACAACATATTGTAATTGTTTGGTACCAAAATAATCTTCAAAATCTCTGCTGTTGATTGTTATTTTTCCTTTGCCTTTACTGATATATACTCTTGCAATTGCAGCTTTCCTTCTTCCGGTAGAACTGATCACTTCCATACCTGATTATTTAATAGATTTTAGATTGATTTGCCTGGGTTGTTGGGCTTCATGCGGATGATCCGTACCGGCATAAACATGAAGGTTTCTGAACAACGACCTGCCAAGCCGGTTCCTTGGAAGCATCCCTTTAACGGCTTTTTCAACCACAGCAGTGGGTTTCTTGGCATGCAACTCTTCCGGACTGGTTTTTTTCTGACTTCCGGGATAACCGGAATGACTGAAATACTGCTTATCAGTCCACTTCTTGCCCGTAAGACGAACCTTCTCGGCATTGATCACAACAACATTATCTCCACAATCGACGTGCGGTGTGTAATTGGATTTGTGTTTTCCCCTCAACACCATAGCAACAACCGATGCCAATCTTCCCAGAACCTGATCCTTTGCATCTACAATAACCCACTCCTTGTTGACCGTTGCTTTGTTCGCTGAAACCGTCTTATAACTTGTAGTATCCACTTTCTTCCTGCGTTTTAGTAACTGTCAGAATACAATTTTCTGAATCCCTTGAATTTGTGGTCTGCAAAAATACAATTATTTTTATTAATACAACAATATTGCGAATATTTTATCTGTACCATTTTATCTGTAACTTGGGGCCTGATTGATAAATCCCGTTTTATGTTCCGGCACAGGATATTTAATCATGATAACATCTATTTTGCAGGACTTATTCTTTTGGGGATTTGCCTGCCACTGTCTAAATTCGGGATGAGTGTTGCCATATTCATCCTGCTGGGAAACTGGATCCTTGAAGGGGACTTTAAACGCAAACAGCGGATACTGCAACAACGGAAGAGCATTCTTATTTTTAGCACCCTCATTCTGGTTCACCTTATCTGGTTGCTCAACACAACCGATTTTCAGTATGCATTCAAGGATATCCGGATTAAATCACCCCTTTTAGCCCTTCCCCTGATCATGGGAACCTCACGGTCGCTTACATCCGGTCAGCTGAAGGCGATTATCCTCTTTTTTGTGGGTGGCGTTACGGTTGGATCCCTGGTTAGCAGCTTTATCCTGCTTGGTTATTCGGGTGAAGTAATTGATGACATAAGGGATATCTCCATTTTTATCTCACATATCCGGTTTAGTTTGCTGATCAATATTGCCATCTTTTCATTGGGATATTTGTTGTACGCCTTCCATAAACAGAACAAAAAAATCGAGATCATTGCCTATTCTATCCTCCTTGTTTGGCTCGTTGTTTTCGTTTTTATACTGCAATCCCTGACCGGAATTCTTATTCTTCTGATCGTTGGTTTTATCCTGTCACTGATCATGATTCGCAGACTCAACAATTTCATGTTAAAATATTTCCTGATCATTGCACTGGTTACCCTTCCATTGATCATTGTTGCCTATGTCAGCAGAGCGATCGTTCAATTTTACCGGATTCATGAACCCGATCTGGAGAGTGTTGCACAGTTCACGGCAAACGGAAATCCATACGAACACAATTTTCAGAACAAGCAGGTGGAGAATGGGGACTATATATGGATGTATGTTTGTGAAAAGGAGTTGGCAGAGGAGTGGAATAATAGGAGCGAGTACGATTATACCGGATTGGACGAACGGAACCAGTACCTGAAATATACCCTGATCCGGTACCTGACCTCAAAAGGGTTGAGGAAAGATTCTGTTGGGATATCAAACCTGACAGGTGAGGATGTTCAGCGCATCCAACAGGGGATTACCAATTACAGGTACTGGCATGAGAGTGGATTGGAATACCAGTTGTATCAGTTGATCTGGCAAATCGATGTATACCGGAAAGGGGGTAATCCCAGCGGTCATTCGATTACCCAGAGGATTGAATATCTGCGAGCAGCATGCCAGATAGTAGGGGATCATTTCTTTTTTGGTGTGGGTACGGGTGATCTCCAGAAAGCATTTGATGAACAATATGATGAAAATGATTCGTTATTGAGCGACCGGTGGAGGTTACGCGCACATAACCAGTACATCACGTTCTTTATCACCTTTGGCCTTTTTGGTTTTCTGATCTGTATGGGTGCATTAATCTATCCGGTTTTCTATGAACACAAGCAAAACGATTATTGGTTTATGATGTTTCTTTTCATCGCTCTCTTATCCATGTTGAATGAAGATACCCTCGAAACCCATGCAGGTGCCACATTTTTCTCCTATTTTTATTCCCTCTTTCTTTTTGCCAGGGATAATAAATGGATATAGTTTGTTGTTAAATTAGATATTCAAAGATTGGGACGATGAACAAGGATAAAGAATTTTTACAGCAGGCGATCAGGATATCGGAGAACAATGTGGAGCATGGTGACGGACCATTTGGTGCTGTTCTTACAAAAGATGATGTGATCATCTCCAGTGCAGGAAACCGGGTCATTTCATCCAACGATCCGACAGCCCATGCGGAGATCAATGTTATCAGGGAAGCTGCCGAAAAGCTCAATACGTTTGACCTGAATGGTTGTACCATCTATTGTTCCTGCGAACCCTGCCCGATGTGCCTTTCGGCTATTTACTGGGCTCATTTAGATCGTATTGTGTATGCAAATACCCAAATGGATGCCAGAGAAGCGGGATTTGATGACCTGCTGATCCATCAGCAACTGATGAAACCGGAAAAGAGCCGGATGATCCCGGCAACACAAATGCTGCAAGAGGAGGGTAAGCGTGCCTTACAGATGTGGGCTGAAAAGGAAGATAAAATTGACTACTGAAACCGGGAGGACGAATGAAGAGAGAGCGACTGGAGCACAATTTTTTTATCAGGGATGTCCTGAATGTTGCCCCTGAACTGCCTGGAAAATCATTGGTGAGGCAATTCGACAACGGCTCCCTTTACAGGTATACAATCCTTGAGGTGGAAGCATACCGCGGAAAAGAAGACCTTGCCTGTCATGCAAGCAAAGGGAGGACGAACCGGACCGAGGTCATGTATCATGCAGGAGGTAAAATTTACGTCTACCTGATCTATGGAATGTATTGGATGCTTAATTTTGTTACCGGAGAACAGGACACTCCCCAGGCTGTGTTGATACGGGCAGTTGAAGGATTTGATGGACCCGGGAAATTAACCCGGGGATTGCAGATAGATAAATCATTCTATGGAGAGGACCTGGCAACATCGAGCCGGATCTGGCTTGAACATGAAACGGAAACGTATGACATTGTCAGAACAAAAAGAATAGGGATCGATTATGCCGGTGAAATGTGGAAAAATAAACCGTGGCGGTTTGTGGGTACACGGCAGT
>CAZXGG010000124.1:0-5766 GCA_964640125.1 uncultured Rikenellaceae bacterium | reverse complement strand
CCCGGCTAATATGGAAACTGCAAATCAGCAGTTTCCATTATTTTTAAAATGCATCTGTGAAATACTTTGTTTATATTCTAAATGGAAAGTTTAAACCAGACCATAGATATATCCCAATGCATGAACTTAACCTATAAGAAATGTCCGGTTGATGTAGGAAAAAATCGGCTTATCGTTACAATTATTTATAAGAAATCAATTGGATAAGCTTCATTTCCAGCCTTTAAAGCACCTAAAATTGTCCCATTAACAAACTCACTTCCCGGAAAAAACCATTCATCAGGATCATATGATTCGGAGCTCCATTTATAAATCGCAAATTTCCACTTATCCATTTTCCCTGTATAGGTCAGACGAGCCATAGGAGAAATGTCACCGGTAATTTCTTTTCTTTTTAAATAAAGGTTATTGCTTCTAAATTCAGCTAAATATTTTACGGAATCTAAGTGGCCATAAACTACCTCATTATACTCATCAATAATTTTAATAACTTCTTTTTTTACTGCTTCAGGAATAATCATTTTAGCCATTTTCAATTTGGTTTATTCTTTGACTGATGATATGTAGCTTGCCATAACAAAACGAAGGTCGCTGTATGTAAATCCATTCCCGAGATATTCCTTAATAGGCCCAAGGTTCGTTGTTTCCAGTTTTTTAGATGCCTTAATGACCTGTTTCACCTTACTTTCATCAACAAACCGGGAAACATCAATAAGCCCTTTTGCCACGTAATGAGCCAAATGTCCTTCAATGGTAGTTATCGCAAGTGATCGCTCTTCAGCAATTTCTTTTATTGTTTTTCCTTTCTGAAACAAATCATAACTTATCTGCTTGGTATTTGCTCGTGTTTCTTTATTACTCATTTCCTGGGCACCCTTTACATTCCTGGTTTTAATTCTTTTTAACGTGGAAATACCTTTGCCCTGAATCAAATTCATGCGATCTTCATAAAGAGTGGAATTTAGCAGCTTTCCCTTAACTAGCTCGGTATTAAGAATGGCAGAATTGATAAGGGCTTCTGATTTATATATAAACTGAAGTTGTTTAAAAAAGAGCAATTCAATATCCCGCAATTCATTCAGGTAAGTTTTTATCTTTTTTTGCTTCTTTAATAAATTTATCTGGTCGAAAACACGTTCTGAAAAACTCTTCAGCAATGGCTCAAAATATTCTTTTGCGGCTATCACCCTGTTGTGTAAAACTGAAATATAACCAGGATGTCGCGTTCCGGTGATATTCCTGAGTTGATCTAAAAACTTATCGGCTACCTCTTTTACAAGTATTAAATCAGTCTGTATCTCAACGGCCCAGTTTTTATATTTTTGTTTCGTCGATTTTCTATCATCTTTAGTGTAGCTTTCAACATGGTAGTTGAATATGTTACATAGAGAGTTGAAATTAAAGGATTTTAATACGGTGTCTACAATGAAATGATGTGTTTCTTCTTTTAGTACTTCTTCCAATACATCCGGACCCTCTTTGCTTTTCATAAACCCTATAAGTGCTCCATCCTGTTCCAGTCCTGAAAATGGGATTGTTCCGGTAAGCACTAAACCATCCAGGGAGACCAGGCGTGAAAGGGCGACGTATATCTGGCCCGGGGCAAAGGCTCTGGAAACATCAATAATGGCTTTTTGAAAGGTTAATCCCTGGCTTTTGTGAACAGTTATTGCCCATGCCAGTTTTATAGGATAATGTGAAAACGTACCTTTTATCTTCTCTTCTATCTCGTTTGTTTCTTTATTGAGCGTATATATTTTATTCTCCCAAATATAATGTTCCACTTCGGCAGACGGCGACCCGTCATTGAAGCTGACTTTTATCCTGTCGGGAGACAAGTCGCTTACTATGCCAATTTTTCCGTTAAAATAAAGCTGTTCCCCGGAATAGTCATTCTTGATAAACATAACCTGTGCCCCCTTTTTAAGCTCCAACCTGTACTCAACTGGATAAAGGTATTCACTGAAATCCTTATCAACCTCCGCATCAAAACAATATATTTTTCCTGGTAATTCTTTTAAGGCTTGCCTGTTTATTTCGTCAACTTTACGATTGTGTGTGGTTATGTATACATAACCTTCCTTTTCATCGGGTTGGAAAGAGGGTTTATAATACCTGTTTAACACCTCAATGTCTTCTTTCGTAATGGTATTTTCCCGCAGGTGGTTAAGTAAAGAAATAAAGAGTTTGTCTGACTGCCGGTAGATTTCTTTTAACTCTATCTGTAAAGGTTTATTATGTTGCAAAGCTTTCGCGTTAAAAAAATAAATCCCGGAATAATAGGGAGCAAGATAATCCCATTCTTCTTCTTTGACCACTGGCGGTAACTGGTACAAATCTCCTATAAATAATAATTGTACACCACCAAAGGGGCTGCTTTCCAGTTTTTTTATGTAACGCAAAACACTATCTATGGCATCAAGCAAATCTGCTCGCAGCATGCTTACTTCATCAATAATCAGCAGTTCCAGCTCTTTCAGCATGTTTCTCTTTGATTTGTTCATTTGAAAGGCCTTGATAAGGGATTGTGGGGTATTTACCTGTATCGTGATATTGTCTTCTTTTATCCGGTCATTGGATGGAATAAATGCCCCGAAAGGTAACTGGAAAAGGGAATGAAGGGTGACCCCTCCGGCATTTATTGCTGCAATACCAGTGGGTGCAGCAATAATAGCTTTTTTATGTGTATGTTCAATTATATTTTTCAGGAAAGTTGTTTTACCTGTCCCTGCTTTCCCGGTTAAAAACACGTGGTGGTTCGTGTGGTTAATGAACTTCGATGCAATAGCTTCAATTGAATCTTTACCCCTTGTTGTCATACATTGGTAAATAATTTAGCACCAAATCTATAAAAAACATAAACGAAATAAAAGTATTACTTTGTTAACGTAATACAGTCATCAGACGAACTTAAGTCGTCGGATGACATTCTTTCCCAAAACCGGGATCACGAGCAGGTCGTGTGCCTGCCCTGCGGGTAGCGAGTAATCCAGTAAAATGGATTTTTCCTTTGACTCAATTGGATTTTCGAACAACATTAACTATATTTGTGAACTGTACATATCAAAAAATAAAATGTATAGTTCACAAAATAATTCGCAGAATATTGTATTGGCGGTTTACAAAGACCAGCGGACAGTTTTTCGTTTGAAGGATATCTCCATGCTGGTAGGTGAAACAAACTTTCAATCGCTCAACAGAAAATTGAACTATTACGTGCATACAGGAAAATTATTGAATCCACGTAGAGGTATATACGCCAAGCCAGATTACAATCATGAAGAACTGGCATGCATCATTTATACTCCTTCCTATATCTCTCTGGAATATGTTTTGCAGAAATCCGGTATCCTATTTCAATACGATTCACGCATTACAGCAATCAGTTATATGAACAGGTGCATTGAGATTAATAACAGGACATTCCAGTTTCGTAAAATCAAAAATGAAATACTTGTGAATATCTCTGGAATAAACAGGTGTGAAGATATCAATATCGCATCTGCCGAAAGGGCGTTTCTGGATCTAATGTATCTGACTACGGAATACTATTTTGATAATCTAAATCCTCTGAATAGAAAAACCATTTATACACTTTTGTCCATATACCAGTCGAAGGCATTATCTGAAAGAGTAAAAAAAATCCTGCAAAATAATGGTTAACATTAACCGTCATAGATTCTTCCTGGTACAAATCCTGAAAGATATTTATTCAGATCTGGAACTGGCAAATTACCTTGGATTCAAGGGTGGTAGTGCTCTCATGTTTTTCTATAATCTTCCTCGATTCTCTGTCGATCTGGATTTCAACCTGCTTGTTGTTGAAAAGGAAATTTATACGTACAAAAAACTCCGTCAAATAATACTAAAATATGGTAAAATATTTGATGAGGCAACAAAATTCTTTGGTCCCCTGATCGTACTTGATTATGGCATGAATGAACGCAAACTGAAAGTTGAGATCTCAAACCGTTTATTTGACAACAGGTACGAAATCAAGAACCTGTTGGGGATCAACATTAAAGTAATGGTTCAGGAAGATATGTTTGCTCACAAACTCTGTGCTTTACTCGACAGGGAGGCAATAGCAAACCGTGATATTTTTGATAGTTGGTTTCTTATGCAGAGACAAACCCCGGTTAATATAAACATTGTTGAATCCCGGATGGGGATGCCTTTACCGCAATATCTTCAAGCTTGCATTGAACAGCTTGAAAGCATGACCGATAAAGGGCTATTACAGGGTATTGGTGAGTTATTGGATAGCAAAATGAAAAAATTTGTGCAAACGAAAATGCGGTATGAGGTTATCAGATTACTGAGATTTTACAAAGACTATCCAATCTTATAATCCAATATCCAGCTTTCAAGCGGCTGGTGTTAAAAGTCTTCAGCTCAACTGTGCTACAGGCATTCTCCCAAAGGTAGCATAGCCATGCCAATGGCAGGTCCCTGTGGAACTTTGGAAAAGTGGGCAGACGATACTTTCTTATTGAACCATGGTGCATTCCTCCGACAGAATCGATAGCGAAGTGATGAAAGACAATAGTCGGAGGTTATTATATATTGCTTATTCTACCCCGACATAAATGTCGGGGCAATTCATAAAGACACCCAATTTAAGTTACATGCACTAACCAGAACATCTTTCTTAAAACGATAAAATTGTTTACTTTTCCGTTACTTTACCAGTTAAAAACAGCACAGTATGGAAACACCCGAAGAGATGAAGGAGCGGTTCAAGAAACTTGGATCAATGGATGGATACATTGATGGTATATTCAACTATTGTGATCGCTGGTGTGAACGGTGCCTTTTTACCTCGAAATGCCGGAATTATGCTTTTGATCCTGAGAATCAAAATCTAAGCATGGAAGACACCTTCAAGTATGTCTCAAATGTCCTTAAGGCAACCATGCTTATGATTGAAGAAGATGCTGAAGAGATGGGAATCGATCTCTCGGAAATTAAAGACAGTGATTTTAAGGAAAAGCCAGAACCTTTCCAGGATAAACTGAGCAAATTCGCCAGTGAAACTGCATTTGAGATACACGACTGGTTTGAAAAAGAGAACAAGGATACAGGAATAAAAAATTATGAATCGCTTAAACATAAGCCAAGTTCTTCAGCTCGCTTTCTGGATGCCCTGGAGGTAATTCTATGGTATAACCTGTTTATTTCAGTGAAGCTGGAACGTGCGATCCATTCAGCATCCGACGAAGAATTCGATGAGTATTCCAAAAGTGACAGTGCTGGTTCCGCCAAGGTAGCCCTGATCGCTCTTGACCGGTCCATAGCAGCCTGGACTATCGTGATGGAGGAACGTCCGGAATATGAAGAAAAAATCCTCGGCTTTCTGATCAGGTTATCAAAGATCAGAAAAGTCGCAGAAAAACGGTTTCCGGATGCCCGGCGTTTTATCCGACCAGGATTGGACGAATGATTCAATTAATTAACTCAAGTTGCTAGTTACAGATGAAGTGCCAGACATATTGTATGTATAGAAAACACCTTTGGAGAACGACTTTCCAAGTCGTTTGCGCTCTCCAGAGCGCTCTGTAAACTCCCGCTGATGGCGGGAGGAGCGACTCGGAGAGTCACTCTCCAATGGGAAATTCTATAATTTAAGCAAATCATATAACTTTTTGCAATAACTAGCAACTTGAGTTAATTAATGCCCCGTCTCCTGTCCGGGGGGTGTGTCGCAACTGGGTTCTAAGTCATCCTGAACTTGGTTCAGGATCTTTAAGTGGTTGATAATGAGAT
>CAZXGG010000123.1:0-5780 GCA_964640125.1 uncultured Rikenellaceae bacterium | reverse complement strand
GTAATTTTGGGCTGCAAATATAATAACTTTATGTGATAAAACTAGAACTTATCGACTGATAATTATATACCTTGTTTATTACATCAGCAAATACCTCGGCAATGGAGACAACCTTAATCTTGCTGCTCTCTTTTCTGATAGGAATTGAATCGGTAACCAACACTTCCGTAAGGGGAGAATTTTCAATGCGTTCGTACGCCGGGCCCGACAAAACCGGGTGAGTAGCCGTTGCACGCACACTCTTTGCACCCTGCTCCATCATCATCTCAGCTACCATGGTTAGCGTACCGGCAGTATCAACCATATCATCCACGATCACAACATTCTTCCCCTTTACATCCCCTATTACTGTAACCTCCCCGACATAATTTGCCTTTTTCCTCTGCTTATAACAGATCACCATTTCACAATTTAAAAACCGGGAATAGGCATTTGCCCGTTTCGTTCCACCCATATCCGGAGCTGCAATGACCAGGTCTTCAAGATTGAGGTTCTTGATGTAGGGGACAAAGAGCGAAGAGGCATATATGTGGTCGACCGGCACATTGAAAAATCCCTGTATCTGGTCAGCATGCAAATCCATCGTCATGACCCTGTCAACACCAGCTGCAGTCAATAGATCGGTGATCAATTTGGCTCCGATGGAAACCCTTGGCTTGTCCTTCCGGTCCTGACGGGCAAATCCAAAATAGGGCATGACGGCGACAATCTTATAGGCAGATGCTCTCTTCGCAGCATCAATCATAAGAAGCAATTCAAATACATTATCGGTGGGAGGAAAGGTCGACTGGATGATGAAGACACTGCATCCCCTGACTGACTCCTCAAATGAGGGCTGAAACTCTCCATCGCTGAATTCCATTACCGAACTTTTCCCCAGTGTGGTTCCAAAATGCTCGGTGATCTTCTCGGCAAGATACCTGGATTGTCTCCCGGCAAAAAATTTTAAAGGGGCTTTTACTGTCATAACATCATGAATTTTTGGGTTGATACGGTTTTGTTTTTGAGCTGAACAAAATTATAAATATAATTGGTTATTGAGGGTATAAGAATTTACTTTTTAAGCATTAACCCTCGATTCATTTCATCAATGTAATCCAGGACCTCGTCTCTTCCCCTCCTTCTAACAGTTGAAACCTGAAAAATGGGGGGCAACGACTCCCACGACTTCAGCATGCTTGTTTTGTAGTACTCCAGGTTTCGTTGAAGCTCACCTTCCGATAACTTATCGGTTTTGGTGAAAATAAGCGAAAAAGGAACCCGGTGCTTTCCAAGAAATTGCATGAATCTCAGATCATTTTGTTGAGGATCATGCCTCGAATCAATCAGGACAAACAGACAGATGAGATTGGACCGTTTCAGGATATAATCCCTGATCACCCGATCCCACACCTTTTTTTTGCCAACAGGTACATTGGCAAATCCATAACCGGGAAGATCAACCAGATACCATTCATTATTGATCAGAAAATGATTGATCAATTGTGTCTTCCCGGGAGTCTTTGAGATCTTAGCCAGTCCTTTGCGATTGGTCAGTAAATTGATCAGGGAAGATTTGCCGACGTTTGAACGTCCGATGAAAGCATATTCGGGTAGGGAAGGTTTCGGGCAACGTTCAACCTTCGTGCTCGATACAATGAATGTCGCTTCTTTAACGATCATCATAAGATGGATGGCAGCAATCCGTGCTAGTTGGAAAATTTACTCATAAAACGGTTCACATCAATAACGTACCTTGTATGTTTTCCAAAACCGATCAACTCTTTTCCTTCGTGAGCCTCAACCCGGAATTGGAGCCGGTTCCCCGAAATTTCCTCAAGTGTCGCCGTGCATCGGATCATTTTACCCGCAGGCGTGGCTTTAATGTGTTTGATCGAAATCTCCGTTCCAACGGTACTCTCGGAATCAGAGAGAAAGGGAGAAACCAGCGTTAATGCCGTATTTTCAATAAATGCAACAAGAGCCGGTGTGGCAAGCACATTGAGGGTTCCTGATCCGTATCGGGCAGCAGTATCGTCAGCTGTTACTATTCGCTCCAGAACAAATTGTTCTCCTATCTTTATCGTTTTTTCCATTTCAGTAAACCAGGTGATCGGAAGGCAGGCGAAAACTCTTTTGCAGAATTTTTGAATTGCTATTTCGCGTCCGGTACACTGCAACCAGGTTGACATACTGCGGATAACTACCGTTTTCCCGGTAAACAAATTCCACCATGCCAACTCCTGTGTCAGTCAAAATGAATTGTTTCCCGCCGGGAATGAATATACTGTCCTTAACCGCATCATAGTAAAACTTCACATTCTTGCTGTTGTTCGATAAAGTGAGTTCCAGGGTATACCTTCCGTGTGTCTCAATCCGGTCGATGGTGCTGATCCGGATCTCAGGATAAGATGTCAGCAGTGTGCCCCGTTCATTGTATTCTTTGAGACCAACTTTCCGGTTACCATGTGAATAGGGAATTTCAGCCTGAACCGTGCCATCACGATAGTACTTTTTCTGTATGCCGTCTACCTTTCCGTCAGTATAGGGTGTCTCACGATACACTTCACCACTGGTATATAACCATTTTGATGTTCCTACCTTTTTTCCCTCCCTGTATTCGATGATCGAATGAACCTTACCGTCAGAATAAAACCTCCTGGAGATGCCATCCTTTTTTCCATCCTTATAACTCACCTCAGAGTATAAATAGCCGTCCGGATGGTAACTTTTATACACGCCCGTAAAACCAGCATCATCTTTCAGGGTATCGGCAAGTTCCGTTCCCGTTACGGCACGAACATCCTGTGAAGAGGGATTACAACCCTGGATAAGGACCAGGTAAACAATACCATACAGAATTACCTGCAACCCGATAACTTTTTTCATATTTGTATATACCATTTAAAACTCCGTTTAATCACAAACGATATGCTTGAACAAAGTTAGGATTATTCCCGTTTGTCAGGGTGATCAAATGGCTCGATTTTTAATAAAAACTTCTAACATCTCACTCTCCCCTTCGGGTTTGAGAAAGAGATTTTTCAGCACAGCCGGTACGAGAACGGACTCTCCCGTACGCACCGACTCATTCTTTCCCTCATATTCAATCACGAACGAACCGGAAAGACAGATGTAAATCACAAAGGAATCGATGTAGTTAAAATCCTTTCCAACCGGCTGATCAATCTTCAGGAAGTTGGTGCTGAAATAGTCGCAATCAATGACCTGAGATGACCTGTTCAGCAAAACTTCAAATGGAGTTTTGTAGTTTTCATAGTGGTTGTAATCGATGGCGTCAAGTGCCAGATCGGTATGCAGCTCCCTGCCTTTTCCGTTTTTATCCACCCGGTCCCAGTCATAGATCCGGTAGGTTATATCAGAAGTCTGCTGAATCTCGGTGAGCAGGATCCCCGCGCCGATGGCATGTACCCTTCCCGAAGGGATGAAAAACACATCGCCAGGAAGGGCATCTTCAAAATTCAATATGTCCGGTAATGTTTTATTGAGAAGGTTCTCCTGGTAAATCTCTCTGTTGATTTTTTGGTTAAATCCTGTAATGATCTTTGAACCCTGATCAGCCTGGATGATATACCACATTTCGGTTTTTCCATATGCATTGTGTCTCTCTTTCGCCAGCGTATCGCCAGGGTGAACCTGAATCGATAATACATCATTGGCATCGATAAATTTGATCAGCAGGGGAAATTCAAGCCCGAACTTTTCAAACACCTGATCCCCAACCAGCTCGCCCATATAAATCTCAATGATCTCCTCCAGGTTATTCCCCTTCAGAAAACCGTTTGATACAACCGATAAATTATCCTGAACTCCTGAAATTTCCCAGCTCTCACCACAATGAGTATCCCCTGGGGTCCCTTTACCCAGAATAGTGTGCAATTTATTCCCACCCCATATCTTCTCCTTCAGAATGGGTTGGAACTTAAATGGGTAGAGTTGGCTCATGATCCCTTCTCTTTTTTCCCGGAGTTGAAGGATGATTTACTGGTCCTGCGTAGCTCATAATCCACTATCACCTTGGTCTTTTGAATACTGCTTGCCTTTTCAATAGCATATAGATGATCAGGATGGATAAGGTAGGCTTTCAGTTCATCCATTGTTTTAAAAGTGGCGTTGATTGCAACATCGTATGCACAATCCGAGGCGTTTATATTCGCTCCCACTTCATACGACTTGATGGTTTGAATTTTACAGGATACCTTCTCGAAAATCGATTTCAATTCCTCAATCTTTTTCTGCTTGTCCAACTCATCATCAAATTCTGTAATCTTGAAGAGTACAATGTGATGTATCATTTTTTTGAAGTGGATTAAATTAGTAATTTGGTAAAGAATTACCGGTCAACAAAAACTAAAATTAATAAAAATTATGTTAATTGTTGGAATTGCGGGTGGAACTGGTTCCGGAAAAACAACAGTGGTAACAAAAATCACAGAAAAGCTCCCGGAAGGAGAGGTTGCTATCATTCCACAGGACTCTTATTACAAAGATAACAGCCATTTGCCTTTGAAGAAAAGGCAGGAGATAAATTTTGATCACCCCGAATCCCTGGAATTTGAACTGCTGGCAGATCATATCCGGAAACTGAAGTCGGGCGTTGCGATCGAACAACCCATCTACTCCTACCTTACCTGTACTCGGGCAAAGGAAACCATCCGGGTGGAACCGAAACATGTCGTCATTCTCGAGGGAATACTTATACTCGCCAACCTGGAAGTACGAAACCTTATGGATATTAAGGTTTTTGTCGATGCCGATGCCGACGACAGACTGAGCAGGGTGATCAACAGGGATATCATTGAACGGGGAAGATCAGTCGATGTGGTACTGGACCGGTACGAAAAAACGGTGAAACCGATGCATTTGCAATTCATTGAACCAACAAAAAGATATGCCGATATAATTATACCGCAGGGCGGTAATAATGAAGTGGCAATCAATATCCTTGTATCCATTATTGAGAAAAACCTGAACAAACACACGGATAATTTAACGTACTGATCCCAATCCTTCGCAACTCGACTTCAGTTCGGGTTGCGAATTTGACAATAAACATAATCCTTTAGCCCATGCTTAAACAGATCAGTGTCTTTGATATACTTTTCCTGGACATCGAGACTGTCCCGGCTGAGCCCGGTTTTGATTCCCTGCCTTCTCATTTTAAAGAGTTCTGGGAAAAGAAATCTGCCTCATTCAGAAAAGAAAATGAATCCTCTTCCGATGTCTATCATAGAGCCGGACTCTATGCAGAATTCGGAAAAATTATCTGTATCTCGGTTGGTATTATCAATCGCGTTAAAAAAGAGAATTACTTCAGGGTCAAATCGTTTTTTGGTGACGATGAAAAGAAACTGTTGTCAGATTTTTCAGAAATGCTCAGGAATTATCTAAACCGGAAAGAGATCCTCCTGTGTGCCCACAACGGAATAAATTTCGACTTTCCGTTTATCGCGAGAAGGATGGTGATTCATGGCATTGAATTGCCGGATATTCTGGATACGGCCGGAAAGAAACCATGGGACTCCAGGTTTATCGATACAATGGATCTCTGGAAATTCGGAGAGTACCGGCATGCCGTTTCCCTCGACCTGCTTGCTGAACTATTCGGCATTGAAACACCCAAAGAAGAAATGAATGGTAGCATGGTTTCGGCTGTCTACTGGGAAGAAAAAAACCTGCAGAAAATTATTACCTATTGTGAACAGGATGTCCTGTGTGTCGCACAAATTATCCTGAAATTTAAGGGACTGGAATCCATTCCGAATAAGAATGTTCAGTCA
>CAZXGG010000122.1:0-5941 GCA_964640125.1 uncultured Rikenellaceae bacterium | reverse complement strand
CCTGGGATCTATTCTGGATATTGATCCTGCCATTATGCCGGAATGGGCGAAGTGAGGGGAGTTATATGTTATATGTTAAAAGTTATGCCATAGGCATCACTATGTGATAAGTTGATAAGGTATGAGTTTGAAAAGATTTCGGATTTAAAATAAGGAAGGGAGTCTATGAGAGGATAATATCAATAATTCTGGCAAACTGACATTTGAGAATTTGTGGTTTAGGAGTTTGGCAAGAAAAGTGGCATTTCCCTCAGAGGGAATAGTTGAATCTAATTTCCCTTCATATTGGCACATATAAACCAATCAATATATGAAATTTATGAAAAAAGGTATTTTAACAATTTCGTTACTAATAATATTTCATTTGTTATTTAGTTGTACTAATAAATGTACACTTGAAGGGACATGGTGTTTTATGGACAGTACCTTTTATTACACAGAAGTATATTTTTTCGGTGATTTTGCTACTTCATGCAGTGAGATATATGAACTTAATCCTAAACTTTATTATAAGGCTAATGACTCTATCATTACAACCTATCATTATGAAGAAAGCACAGATGGAATTAAAATTCTTGATTTATTCAGCCAGATGAAGTATTCTTTTTTATCTGAAAATGAACTATTAATTAAAGGCATGAAATATACTGACACTATGAAAAGAATTGATCTAGATTTAAAATCCGTTCCTTCATTTGCTGAAACGTATGATTATGAAAAATTCATTAAAGAATTTAAAACCCGAGCAAGTGATTACTGAAATAATAATTAACTCAAGTTGCTAGTTACAGATGAAGTGCCAGACATATTGTATGTATAGAAAACACCTTTGGAGAACGACTTTCCAAGTCGTTTGCGCTCTCCAGAGCGCTCTGTAAACTCCCGCTGATGGCGGGAGGAGCGACTCGGAGAGTCACTCTCCAATGGGAAATTCTATAATTTAAGCAAATCATATAACTTTTTGCAATAACTAGCAACTTGAGTTAATTAATTGTTTTTTCCATCTTTAAGTAAAACTTACTAAGAGTTGAGAAAAAATTTAATAGTACAACTTTAAAGGCAGAGGTTTTTACATTAAGAAACATATCCCGAAGGGACTAACAGGTAATAGGCAGTCATTTTAATGGCTGCTATCAGAATCAGTAAGAAAGATTCGTCCCGTAGGGACTGAAAGAATGGGTGCTGGTTTCTGGTTGCTTGGTTCAAAATCCAATAATAAATCAGGAAATTTATCCAATGTAGAGACGCCCAACCTGGGCGTCTATGGGTTAAACACGTTAGATATTACTGGTAATTAAAACAACATCATTCAACAGGTATTCCTGATGTTCCTGGTTAAGCCGTATTGTAGAGACGCGATGAATCGCGTCTCTACTAGAAATTCAGATTGACCCCCAGCTGAATCCCCGAATAATCCATTTTAAAACTTTCGTCTGTTTTATCCTCTCCTTTTGCAAAATCGTAGGCAAGATAGACCTGTGGATTAAAGCCGAAATTATTCAGGCTGAACCCGAACTGGCCCCTGTAACCCGGAACGTTACACTCATAATTTTCGAACCGCATGGCGTGATAGAACACACCACCCCCGAAAAATATCGAATTTTTTGCGTTTTTGGACAGGGGAATTAACGCGTTGGCGACAACTCCGGGTGAAAACCGGTTGAAATTGAAAAATTTACTGGTCCCGCCAATTACTTTAATATACTTCATCCCTGCTGAATACTCAATCGTTCCATACAATTCAACATAATCATTGATTCGGTATCCCAGATCAAAATGGGCACCCAGGTTCAGAACCAGATCTGAAAAACCGACTGATTCAATAAGGTTTTCTTCTGTAAGCCAGGACTCAATATACTGGTTTACATCGTCCGGGCTGAAAAAGCCGATGTGTATGCCAATGCCCACCAGGAATTTCCCTTTACTGAATCGGATGGATTCATCCTGGGCTCCAGCGGCGAAAACGATTATCAGGAAACAGATGATCCCCGTTAACACTCTTTTTTTCATGATTTTAAGGTTTGTTGTTTTCTCATTTGAATGTTATAGCAATATCCGTGAATGTGCATTTTTACTATGTGTCAGGTCCGTTTTTATTTTACGATGATCAGGTTCAGCCGGGTATACCATCTAACGGAAAATTACATTCCCGAGCAGCACCCGGCCGCTTTTCCAGTATGCCCTGTAGTAGGGATCATCCGTTATGTAAACGATCTCACCACTTCCCAACCGCTCGGAACCGATTACCAGGCTGTTTTTTACCTCTTTCTGAAATTCACTTCCGGCAAATCCGGAGACCGGTTCACTGTTCAGGATGAACCCAATGTTGTTTCCCTTATCCAGGAAGGGGAAGTTGGCTGACATTTTCATAACAAACCATTTCTTTCCCAGTCCAAAGGCATAGGGATGGGTTTCATCAATATCAACCCGGTATATGCTTCCTGCAGAACGTTCTTTAAGCCGCTCCCGGCGCTGGTTTTCATATTTCTTCAGGTGACTGGGATCATCGGTCTTGGTTTTTTCCTTCTCAGTCTCCTTCTCTTTTTTTCTGGCTTCCACTGCATTGAACAGATTGGTTGTTTTTTCTTCTGCAAACAGGGAGATAGCCCGTTCAAACACTACCAGCCGGCCCCCCTCTCTGACGTACTCAAGTAGTTTATCTTTCTGTCTTGAATAGGAGCCGGAAGGAAGAAGCAGAACATCATATTTGGAAAGGTCAACTGAATTCAGGTAGTCTGTCCCAAGTACGGTAAGCGGGTAGTTTATCTCCCTTTCGAAGAAATACCATAATTCACCGAAGGTGCCGCTTGATACTCCTTCGCCACCAACCAGTGCAATTTCCGGTTTGCTTTTCAGGGGAGCATAATTCGATCCAAGATCTTTCCCTTTATCCACAATACCTGTACTGGTTGGGTAGAGCTGCACTCCAATAGTGTTTGCAATGGTAATAATGGTCTGGTCGAAAGAATCCTTCAGGTGTTTGTTATCGCCACGAGCGATAATCAGGCTTCCCCTGTTGAACTCCTGTTTTCCGACAGTGAATGGTTTCATTGCATTCCTGATCCTGAATTTTTGTTTAAGCAACTCGGCCATGAATTTTACTTCATCGAAACCGGACCAGTTTACAACGTACGCATAGGATTTTGAGTCAGGAAGTATGTTTTCTGCTGATGTAAGGATAAACTTTCCTGTTTTTGGAGTGATGATCTCCTTCAGGGCATAGGCATTCAGATTATAAACATAGGGTAGTGCCCAGGCAGTCAGGTCGTAACTGAGTGAATCGGTGTATTTTGAATCGGGTTCAAACAGTACCTTTACAAAATGGGACTGGGGTTGACGGGCAGCTACCAGGATATCGCCTTCCTGAATGGTTACCTCCCCGTTCTTGTTGGCAAGGTACTCAAAACCGGTGTAGGTTTTTCCAACGTTCCCTGCAAAAGAATACCTGATCTGGTTCCGATCGAGCAGTTCGAGCAGATCCTTCACCGCTGCATGATCGTTGTTCCCTTTTATGATCACCGATTCATATTCAAACAGAGGCTTGGTTAAACCCGATTTGAAGTATGCATTAAACTCGCTGGTGAGTTTTTCCCTGTTTTCGTAAGAGACTTTAATGGTGGCGAGCCCGGCAAGAAAGTGACCTTCAATCCGGTCCTGCAACGACAAACTATCGCCGGTTTCTCTTACGACTGCAAGGCCTGAATAACCTCCTCCACCCTGTTCGTATGTAAAACCCATAGCTCCGTTAAACAGGGGCCAGGTATCACCAAAACTGGGACAAAACAGGTCGAAGCTCTCCTTGCTAAAATAGAGTTTGAACCGTTCATCAAACAGCGCTGCATTTGCCTTTCCTGTCAATTCATGAAATTCATGCTGCCATGGTGTGATAACCTCATGCCAGGGATCTGCTCCGGGGGCAAAAAAGAAGGTTGAGGTGGCTCCCATTTCGTGAAAATCAGCGTGTACGTGAGGCATATACTGGTTGTATAAGTTCAATCGTTGCCGGGTTTCTGCCTGTGTCTGCCAAGTCCAGTCCCTGTTCAGATCAAAAAGGTAATGGTTCAACCGGGCACTTGGCCAACCCTCATGGTGTTCCCAATCATCCGGATTGGCATTGGGCTGTACCGATTTTGACCTCCGGTACCGGTAAGCATAAAGATCCCTGCCATCGGGATTCTGGCATGGGTCAATAACGATAACACACTCCTTCAACCAGTCGGCTACTCCTTCGAAGGATTGAGTAGCCAGAACATAAAGGGTTTTTAAAGCAGCTTCCAAACCCACTGACTCATTGCCGTGAACATTATAACTCAGCCAGATAAAGGGGACCTGTCTACCAGCTTCCTCGCCTTCCAGGAGACCAATATTAATCAGGTTATTTTTACGGAGGAGTTCCAGATTCTCAAGATTCTCCTCCGAGGATACGAAGGCAACACCCAGGGGACGGCCTTCATAGGTCCTGCCATAGGTTTTATACTGCACATTGGGTGAGGTTTGGCCAACATATTCAAAATAATCAACCGCCAGCTGATGAAAAGTAAATTGATCGCCAAGCGGATATCCAAGATAATCCTCAGGTGATTTGATGGACTGTGCTACAATAGTGAAGGTAAATCCCAGCAGAGCAAGGGAAATGGTAAGTCTGGTTGTCATGGGTAGAACGGTTTATATAGTTAATTGGAAAATAAAATTACGAAATATTCTGTAAGGGAAATAACGTTAGGAAATTTTATGATGATTTCTTGATTTTACAGTAAAGTTCCTGTAATTTTAATCAATATTCCTGAGAAGTAAAACGAAGAATCCTCATATTTTAAAACCTATAACTATGAAACGGAAAAAATTCCTCTTGCGCCTCTTTTCGGTAATTGCCATGCTGTTGATGCTGATTGCATTGATTGACATGATCTTTTCGCCTAAATTTTTATTTGTCAATCATGTAGTGAACTATTTCCATGTTGCGAACTCCTTCCTCCTGCTGGCAATATTTACTGCATTGTACCCGGTGGATGAAGCATCGGGAAGTTAATTTTTGCGAAAAAGTTATTCTGATTGGGGCTGTAAAAGTCTAAAGAACTGGAAACCGAAATTTCAATACAGCCCCAATATGATTCAAATCCTGTGATGTAAATTTTTTGTTACATCAGGCATCCTTTCTGCTGTTAAAAACTCACTGATATATTCTACTCTTTATTTATTGCCACGAGAATCCAATCCTTTATCTTTGACCGAATAGTTATCCGGGTATTGCTAAATTTAAGAACTGCGATTATTATGATTACCTATAAATCAACCACTTCAGACAGGATTAAGGATTTTATACACATGGGAATTGACATTCACAGGCAGGAGATTCAATATGCGTCCGATCCCTTCTGGCTAAACCTGCGCAGCTGTGATACAGAGCTATGGCTTGATACAGGAGATATGGAAGAAGCGGCTAAGATCTGGACCACTGAAATGTCTGCATTGACAACGAACAATACGTTACTGAATAAAGAGATCCAGAAAGGGATCTATGATGCTTACATCACTGAGGCAAATGGTATTCTGAAGGAAATGGATCCCGGTTCACGGATACTCGAAATAGCATTTATTTTGAATGCCAGACACGGGATGCGTTTGGTGGAGCGGTTTGGAGGAAAAGTCAGCGTGGAATTACATACCGATTTTGCTCATGATTTTGATGGTATTGTGGAATATGGGCAGCGCTTTTTTGAGATCTGTCCCAACCATTTCATCATCAAAGTACCCTATACCGCTACCGGACTGTTGGGAGCCAGAAGACTGCGTGAACTTGGTGTCGCTGTCAATTTCACCCTTGAATTCAGTGCAAGGCAGAATGCCCTGGTTGCTGCTATCGCAAAACCCAATTACCTGAATGTATTTCTGGGCCGGCTCGGTTCCTATATGGTTGATAATAACCTGGGTGACGGGAAAC
>CAZXGG010000121.1:0-6291 GCA_964640125.1 uncultured Rikenellaceae bacterium | reverse complement strand
ACAACACGTATGATATCGAGTTCTGGGGACCGGATGGAATGTGCACCAGCTTCTACCTGGGAGCACTTACTGCTTTTATACAAATGGGGGAAACAGTCGGTGAACCGGTTCAGTTTTACAGGGAGCTCCTTGGCAAGGGAAAAACCTACATGGAAACTCACCTGTACAACGGTGAGTATTTCATCCAGGATATCACTTGGGAAGGACTGAATGCCACACTCGAAATGGAATCCGCCAGGAATAGTTATACCCCGGAAGCATTTGAGTTACTAAAACGGGAAGGCCCAAAATATCAGTATGGAACAGGATGCCTGTCAGACGGTATCCTGGGGATGTGGCTGGCATCCGTTAGTGGATTGGAAGAAGTGATTGATGAAGAAATGGTTACCGGCCACCTCCTATCCGTTCATAAATACAACCTGAAGCAGGATTTGCGGGATCATCCCAATCCCCAGAGACCAACCTTTGCCTGTGGAAATGAAGGGGGATTGCTCCTTTGTACATGGCCCAAAGGGGGCCAGCTTTCACTTCCCTTTGTTTACAGCAACGAAGTCTGGACCGGGATTGAATACCAGGTTGCCGGTCACCTGATGATGAAGGGGAAGGTAGATGAAGGACTGGATATCGTTCGTGCCTGCCGTGAGAGATACGATGGCAGGATACGGAATCCATTCGATGAGATTGAATGCGGGCACTGGTATGCACGGGCACTGGCCAGTTATGCCATGTTTCAGGCACTGACCGGTGTGCGGTACGATGCAGTCGATAAGACCCTCTATATTGATTCGAAGATCGGCGATGATTTCACCTCCTTCCTATCAACGGAGACCGGGTTCGGAAACGTTGGACTGAAGGACGGGAACCCGTTTTTTAATGTGAAATTCGGAGAGATTAATGTGGCGAATGTGGTTGTTTCTGGAAAGCAAATTGATTTCTGAGAAAAGAAAAGAAATTAAATCAACTCGGGATCAAAGTAATACGGTTTCAGGATTCTGAGGTATTGCACAGAATTGATAATGTAATTGCCGTTACTCAGGCATATATCGAAGAGTTTGAGAGTCAACGTAATGATTAAGATTTTTGCTCATCCAGCTTGAAAAACCGGATGGCATTTTCCCTGAAGATGCCCCGGGCAATTTCACGGGCAACCTCTTCCGTCATCAATCCTCTCTCAATCCTTGCTGCAAGCACCTCAGCCACGATACTTTTTCCAAATTCCAGGGACCCGGCAGATTCCTCAATGAAGCAACAATCTCCACCCCAGAAAAACTTATTGTAAGGGACACAATCCAGCATTTCATCAAATGAGCGTACTGCTGATTCCCGCGATATCTGTGGCAGCCAGACAATATCCAGGTACACATTGGAAAACATTTTGCCAAGGGCTGCATATTCCCCGGTCCAGGGATACCCTCCATGGAACAACACGAAACGGGCATCGGGATACCTCAGGAACAGGTTGTTGAGCTTCATCGGCTGGCTGTTCTCCAGCGTATTGCCATTCCCGGCAAGGTACCCGGTATGGATCTGGATCGGAAGATCAACCGCTATGGACTTTTCGATGATCCGGTGAAACATGAAATCCTGAAGTTCTTTCTTCTCTTTTCCGGAAAGAGATGAAGAAGGTCTTTTAAAAAGTTCATCCGCCCTTTCATACGATACGTAGGCAAAATCCAGTGTCCGTGAATAGGCAAGCGAGTTCTTTATACAAACTGCATTTTTACTAATAAACTGATCAAACAAATAATCAACAAAAGCAAGGTAATCACCAAGGTTTTGAACTGGAAAACCATTTTCCTCAGCAATTTTATAGGTGTTCTGTTCTGGTGAAGCATCTTCAGCCATTAACCCGGACCGGTTGCTGATATCCGATACGATCCTGTTTATATTGAATACAAGAGCAAAATAATTTGTGTCAAGATCCATATTAAATGAGTTCCAGTATTGATCCACGAACATGAGTTCAAAGCTGGATTTTCTGAATGCCTCTTCATACCATTGTTTAATATTATTGTAATTCTCTTCTATCTGTGCTGACAGATTCTGAATATTTTCTTGGGTAAAATAGGGTTCCCGGAAATCATAAAGGATCCGAAAACCTGCAAGGAAGTGACTGTAGTAAGATGTATTTCTTGAATAGTCTAGGTATTGCCCATGCCTTCCCCAAAGTTCATCAAGGTTACCCTGTTTTATCAATTCCAGGTCGAAGAAAGGTGACCCGGCAGAGATCAAATCGCTGTTGATGTAACTGTAGCACAACAGTGTATAGAAGTTATACGAATGATCCTGCAACTCGGCAGGGATTCTCTGGTGTTCATGGGTGTTGATCACCCGGATTGAGTCAATGTATTGTTTTAATTGACTCCTGGTTTGATCCTTTTCCGGTACGCAACCAGCTGTAAGGGTGATAATGAGTGCAGCGATGGCAGGTAGTTCAGAGAATCGGTTTTTTAATAACATGTTTACCTCCAGGTATAAGTTAATAGTTAAAAGTTAATGGTTAATTGTGCTTGTTTGCTGAAAATAATATTGATTACTTAACGAAAAATCCGGACTGAACGAGGACCTCAACTGCCCTTTTAAAATGCTCAATCAAGACCTCCAACTTCTCGTCATACACCTCTCCTGTCACCTCATCCATAAAGATCTTTTTGTATTCCATGGCTAAGACCAGCAGCCGGCCGGAATAAGTTTTACTCAAACGCCGGGCAAGGTAACCTCCACCGAACACCTCGTTTTCCGCTATCCGGATAGGATATCCATCAATGCTCAAACCAGACAGGGATTGCTTAAAATCTTCAATTACCCGACCGAAAACAACCCGGTTCACCGCTTTTGAACCGATGTTTATTTCCGGTCCTGGATCCTGGGACCAGGGAATGATTTCTTTCCTCTGATAGCAAAAGGAATGCATATCAAACAACACAGCGTATTTCCCCTGACGCAACAGGTATTCAACCACCGTATCCATAAAGTCATGAAATTCCCTGTGTTTGGCCATGGACAGGTTACGTTCCTCTTCATTCAGCTCCTTTTTCCAGACCTGGATTCCCCACATTTTCCTGTCATGACCATAAATTGCCCTGTTGGCTTCCCTGTTCAGATCATACTCAAAACGTGAATCCCGGGCTATTATCTGAATGGGTAATTCTTTCATGAACCGTTCTGTATATGGGTCCTCCTCCCGGAAGCGTTCCTGCTCGGTGGCCGACATCACGTGATCCAGGCTTGATCTGACACGGTTGCCAGCATGCATTGCAACACCGGCATAAAAGGAGGGTTGCAGGAAATGAAATTCGGCAGTATCGGAAAGTGTAATGCCGGAAAAGGGAAATTCATTCTTCTGAAGTTTTTTTACGATCTCCGGTAATGAAAAATGAATCAATGCTTTCATTGTAATGATATAGGTGACAAGGATTTATTTTCTCCGTTTGATACGCATGGTCGGGACAAGGCCTCCACCGGAACTCACATTAATGACTGAATTGTCAGACACCCTGGTGATACTACCGCTGTATTTTCCAAGGAGTGCGAATGGATTGAGGTTCACTTTCTTCCACTCCAACCGCACTCCGTTGTGGGTAACCGGGTAGATGTCACGGGGAATTTCAACGTATTCCTGGACGATCCATGATTCATCATAGAGGTGTTCATTCAGCACATTTTCCCACCTTTCCTGGTCTGTTTCAGGACCAAGATAAACATCTTTACCCCCGTACAGGTTGGCCGGCTTTAGGACAAGCGTATTTTTATTTTTCAGGATAAAATCTTTCAAAAGAATCGTTTTGGAGCGATATTTTACTTTGCTGTCTGAGAGGATCTTTGTCCAGGGAATCGTCTGTTTAATAACCGCTAATTCCTTCCTGTCAAAAATATGTTGAAATCGCGGGTCCGTGATCAGGGCGAGTACTTTTTTGTTGCCAACGATATAGGATTGAAACGGATTGCAGCAACAGACCCTGTTTTCCTCAATAGACCGGATAAACTCCCGGACCTCTTCCCAGCGGTCCAGCAGTTCACGTGTAATAACCCGTTTATAAACCAGGTGAACTTCCTGATCATTCAGAAAGGTGTTCCCTTCTGAAATGCTGAAATTAACCGGGCTGTCAACAACCGTTTTTAATCCCCTTCTCTCAAAGAAATCCTGCAAGATCAAAAATTCCGATGAGGTGGATACATCGAGCCAATCAACAATAGCAATAACAGGCTTTTCCGGAAAGGATGCATGGTTTGATCGGAATTCCTGATAACACTGAAGGAGTGCTTCAAGCAGCAATTCCTGGCGATGTATATAGACAATGTCCCATTTTTTCATGAAGGGGTACTCCTCGAACAGCTTGCTGAATCCTTTTTCCATGACATCAGAGTATGCTGTTCCGGCAGGTGAATCACAATTGAATTCCAGAAACCGGATGGAATAGTCGTTCAGAAACGCATCCAACCTGGAGATCACCAATGGATTCGTGTAACCAGGGTCAAAAGAAAACAGGTAGTTCTCCTTATCGCTGAATTTCATGACCTCCTGTACATCAGGGTCATTGAGGTAGAGGTGTATAAATTTCGTCAGGGCACTGCTTATGGTTTCCACTGCATAAATTACAGCCTGATACTGTTTTTTTGACAGGAAATTGGGCTTCAGCAAAAGGGGCATGGGTTCATCCCGAAAGGTGCAATTGTTGTCGGTCAGAAACCTGTTTAAAAAATTGAGTTGTTCCAGTGTTGTCTCTTCCCTGGCTACCAGGTGGTTCAGATAGGATCGATTCAGCTTTTTGATTGTATTCAGCATGATGTTCCCGTATTAAACCAAACCCATTCCTCTCAAGGTTATATATAAAGGTATGACAAACTGCAGATTTGGCAAAATATTGGATTTTCTTATATTTTTAATCCACGTATTGGCAGTATGTTTTTAGCCTGGTGGCTAAGGTCCCGGGTAAAGATTGGATGCATCAAGTTTTCTTTCAGTCCCTGCGGGACGTTTTGATATGCTTAACGTAATACACAGCCACTGAAGTGGCTGCCCATTACTTGCCAGTCCCTTCGGGACGTTCTTAATGAAAATATAAGTTCGGGGTACGACTTCAGGGACAGGGTTTCAAAAACTCGTCGCCCGAACCGAAGTCGAGCGACGAGGGGAAAATTTTATCAACACCTTATTAAGAACTGTCCGGAGACACCTGTTTTTTTTCTACATTACGGAGGTTAAAATTTTATTTTCCAATCAGGCTAATTCAAAAAAACATTCATTCATAAAAATCAAACCAGGAGGTCAACCCATGATTAAAGAAATCAGAGTCCGGGATCTGGATCCGGAACAATTCATCAGCGAAAAGGTCAATGAGATACACACGCTTGTTGGGGGTGGAATTGCCATCAATGCACTTTCGGGAGGAGTGGATTCTTCGGTGGTGACCATGCTCGGACATAAAGCCCTGGAAAATCGTTTGAAAACGTTGTTTATCGATAACAGCCTGATGCGTAAAGGGGAACCGGAACGGGTAGCCAATACGTTCAGGAAGCTGGGAGTGGAAATCGAGATCGTCGATGCCAGGGAAGAGTTCCTGTCGGCTCTGAAAGGAATTACAGATCCCGAGGAGAAGCGGGAGGCAGTTACACAAACGTTCTATAAGGAGGTATTTGGCAGGATTGTGAGGGAGAGTGGGGCAAAGTTCCTCCTGCAGGGAACGATCCTGACAGACGTTGATGAAACCGTTGCCGGTATAAAGAGACAGCATAATGTCTTTGAACAGCTCGGAATCGATCCGCAGAAAGCATTTGGATACCAAATCATCGAGCCGCTGATCCAGCTTCGAAAGGATGGTGTCCGCAAAGTAGGTGAAGCAGCAGGTCTTCCGAAGGAGGTCTTCGATAGGATCCCCTTTCCCGGTCCTGCACTGGCAGCACGCATTATCGGGGAAGTGACGCGCGAAAAACTGGATGTTGTCCGGGTTGCCACGGATATTGTTGAGCAACTATTGAAAGAGACTGGTGCATTTCAATACATGGCAATCCTTCATGAGGACCGGGTAACCGGAATGAGGGATGGGCGACGGGAGTTCGGACAACAAATCGAGATACGGTGCTGGGATAGTGTGGATGCCCGTACGGCTACTCCAACCCGGCTCTCTTTTGACCTCCTTGAGAAACTGGCGAGTGAAATTACCGGGAATGTTCCCGGAATTGTAAGTGTTACCTACAACATTGCGACCAAACCACCTTCAACCATTGAGGTGGTTTAGGTATCTACTTCGTCAGACGACTAACGTCCGGCCAGGCAGGCTCGTCTGACGA
>CAZXGG010000120.1:0-6435 GCA_964640125.1 uncultured Rikenellaceae bacterium | reverse complement strand
ACTCGTACCACGAACTGCTACTCCACAAACCATTGCTCAGTCGTTGTACGAGCAATACCCTCTGCTCAATAGTTAATAGAAAATCGTTAAATGTTAATGAGACTGAGGAGGTGCTGTGTTCATTTTTTTGCTCCATGGGAGCAAAACGTTGGTAGTCAAGGTTTGATAGTCCAAATCAACCGGTCCAACTGCTAAGCTATTCAGAAAGGAAATCGTTCCATGGAACGGAAAATACCAGACGATGATACTTATTCTCAATAAGTTCAATTCACTTCATCATGCTCTGCTAATCCGAAGGGGAATAAAAAAAGGGTGTTCCACGTATCTGAAACACCCTTTTAATAACATTTAATCCCAAACGTATATCATAAACGCCGGTTTCTTATGATTTCAGTAATCTGACCCGATTTTTATTTTACCGTATCACCTAAAGTAAGTTCAGCGGTAAAGGGTCCGTATCCTGATGATTCTCCCGCGTAATGGATAGTATACGTTAATACCATCGTGGGACTGGCGCCACAGTTCTCCCAGGTACCGGTCCCCTGGACCTCATAGTCATAATTTTCTCCAGCCCATACGGTAGTAAAGATATACTGTCTCGGGATATTTATCACTCCAGTCGCAAGATCTACAGTTATTGAGATAGTTCCTCCATCAACAATGGGTTCACCCCAATAATCAGTTATCCATCCCGCGTTCAAGCCTGTAACATCAAGGTGGGTTTCATCCTTCAAAGCTGTTACAACAATACCATTTGTAACTACATCCGGGTATTCAGCATCTGTACCGGACCAGGAACCTACCATGTCACTCAAACCATTCGTAAGTGCACAGAATTCGCTTATCAGTACGTCATATGTTGCTGCAACATCATTGAGACTACCTAAATGTGTTTCATTACAGGTAAGAGTAATTGTATTCCATACATCAGCGCTGGTAACCTGAAGATCGATTTCCCAATCATTACTCGTCGGAGCTATGGTTCCTCCGGTAGTGCTCCATGCATAAGTAGAGCCAGTCCGGTGTGCCACTGAATAGGTAGCTTCATTGGGTTCTCCACTGTAAATGGTGATCTCATCATCACCTGAGATAGGTTTACACTTAAAATCAGTGACTGTTACTTTAAAAGTATCCGCCGCTGAAACGACCCCACCGTGAGTTGTTTCGAAAACCGTAATCATTATTTTTTCAACAGTGGTTAAGGTCGGGAAGAAGACCTCTGTTTTATAAGTAACCTCATCATCGGGGACCAGAGTAGCATCACCTATAATATTCCAGGTAAAGACGGAACCTCCGCGGGGTGATACCCTGTATTCGTACGTATAGGTACGCATAACGCTGGTATTACCCGATTTACCCAGTATCATTGGAATGACCTTGTCCCAGTCATAATCCTCCTGTGACTGCTCTATCTCAGTTTTGCCACACGAAGATAGTATGAACAGGAACGCAAGGAGGATGCCCAGCACACTAAATATTCTTTTTTTCATGATATTTGATTTTTTAAGTTATCAATTAATAAGGATATTGGACATCCCATCCGGGCCAACCCCAATCGGGACCAGCGTAATCAATTCCAGCTTCTCCGAAAGAGCCACCCAATGAATAATAGTCTTCACCGAGGGTTTCAAGCTCTTTCCCGGGAATCGGGAAGTGCAGAAGGCTTCCGGGCTGCAGCATATTCGTCCTCCTCATGTCAAAAAATCCTTGACCCATAGAGTGACAGAACAGTTCAATGGTCCGCTCATACATAATAGCATCCATCACCTCCGTGTCAGAGGCACCTGGGTCCAGCGGATCCAGATTGCCACGGGTTACACGCGGGCTGGCATTGAGGATAGCAATGGCACCGGCTTTGTCTCCGGTCCGCAACAATGCCTCGGCTAACATGTAGTCGTTTTCAGATTTTGGATAAACGGGATACCTGCCTGTAACAGCCTGCGTTTCAATTTGTATTTCCGGATATCTCCAGTACCCGTAATAGGAAAAATGATAGTAACCCCTTTCGGGTCTGAAAGGAACCGTGGCTAACTCCCTGAAATCACTTAACAGGCGTGCATCAGCCGATGTAGCCGTTGACGGGACGGGCGCAACGCCGTCAGCTCTCCACCGGGAGGGATAATTGGGATCCATCATGTTGAGGACCCTCATATCAACCCTCATCCAGCCTTCAAGCTGGGCGAATGCCATAATCTGCCCGTACCAGGTTTCATATCCATCAAATTCAATGGTGAAATCGCTTTGCAAACCTTTCTGGCAATATTCTTTCACCTTTGTCCAGTTAATTGCAGCATTCTCTGTTGCATTCCTTGGATTGTTGATTATGAATTTAGCGCAAAAGAAATAGCACAGGTCAGCCAGCTCGTCACTGGTCAGGATCGTTCCCCGAAACCATCCATCCTGGGTTACAAAATCTGCGGCTTCACATGCAGCAGCGGCTCTTTCCAGGTATCCGACAGCAGCATCACATATCTCAGCATACGTTTTCCATTCCAGTGCTTCCAGGTCGGTTGTTTCATCAACAATAAACCCTTTTTGCATGACATTAGCAATGTGGCCGTGGGCCACACCCTGGATGAAATAGCACCATGCCTGCACCATCGTGGTGGTCGCAGCATCCTTGATGACTGAGCCATTCTCAATCTGGATCAGCACATCATTCACCTGTGAAAGGGCGGAATTCATCGACTGCCAGTACTCCCTGTTTATACCGGCATAGGAATAGGGAATCGTGTTATTGAAAGCTGCCCGCGGTTCCGAAGAGAGGTCCCTCATGGCAGAATTTCCCCATGAACAGGACATCACGTCTCCCATGGTCATCATCGCCAGCATAGGACCAGTATAGTTCTGGGCTCTATTAAGTATGGTTCTAAAGGCACCACCGGCTACACCCTCAAGGTCGTCCGGCGACTCAATAGCCCGGTTCGAATCAGGAGCATTCAGGTTCTCGACATCCAGGTCTGCACAGCTATAGATGCCAACAAGTGACATCGCTAATGCTGCAACTACTACTTTATATATTCTACTTTTCATGATTTCTTTCATTTTACGGATTAAAAAGTAAATTCAAGAGAACCGGTGTATGTCCTGAAGTTCGGATAGTTATAACTATCGTAGAACTGGTTCGTAGCTTCACCTCCATGTGATACTTCAGGATCATATCCCGAATAGTTGGTGAATGTAAAGAGGTTCCTTCCAGTCACACCCAAACGGATCGACTTAAAGAATCCATTAAGGAAACCGGACAGGTTACTTCTACCCAGGGTATAATAGAGTGCTACTTCCCTGATCTTTACGTAGGTACCATCTTCCACGAAGTGGCTGTTCACAGAAGCTACATTATAGAGCGTCTGGTAATAATCGATGGTTTTCTTTTTATACTCCGGCTTACCGTACTGGTCCATTTCGGCACCACGGTTATCGCGGTATGACCAGTGGCGGGTCATGTTATATACATCACCACCCTGCTTCCAGTCAATCAGAGCATACAATGAAAATCCTTTGAATGTAATGGTATTGCTCCATCTCAGGTTGAAATCCGGGTTAGCATCCCCGATCGGAACTTTTTCTACCAGTCCGTATTCTGAATCCTGCTTCTTAACCGGTGCTTCGTAAATGGTTCCTTCGGTTCCCTTCAGTATCACATAACCATCACTGTTTAGGCAATAGTCATCGACACTCTCTTCCGTTCCGAGCTGTTGAGCCAGTTCGTCAAGCGAACGGAGGAATTTGTCACCAAAGTTAATTCCATACTCATACCCCTCTTCGATCCGGTAGGATGGAATGCCGTTTGGTCCCGGTCCTGTGGTAAATGCAGGAATATCCAGTTTGGTTACTTTCTGCCTGATCCGGTCGAAGAGCAGCATGCTGTTCCAGGTGAAATTATCACCCTCAAAGACCCTTGCATTCAGTGAGCTCTCGAATACGGTGGATGTAAGCGTACCAATGTTCCGCCACTGATTGACCCATCCGGCACTTGCCGGGAATGGGGCACGTGCAAACACGTCAGTAGCATCGGTGTGAGAATAGGCAAATTCAAACTCGAAGCGGTTCAGGAACTCCACGTTCAGAGCCAGTTCCAGCTCCTTGATGGTGGAAGGCTTCAGGTTCTCGTTCCCCAGCTGATTCTTGTAAACACTACCGGCACTCACCGAATAGGTTTCATAGCGTGCATCCCATGGTGGACGTTCACCCGAGGTTCCGTAGGCAGCCCTGATCTTCAGTTCCTGTATCCCGGGAATGGTAACATCCTCGGTCAGACGGTATGCTGCCGAAATCCTGAAATAGGGATTCCACCGTTCGTTGGCTCCGAACTGGGAAGCTCCGTCATACCGGTACAACCCGGAAAAGATGTATTTCTCCTTGTAATCCACATCCACGATACCAAAAATATTTTCGGCACGGATGTCACCCGTATTGGAGCCTATTACGGACTGACTTCCATCAGTCACGTTCAGGTCTGGAACTCCTCCTACAGCAAAATCATACCCGCGTGAAGTGAATCCTTCCCAGTGATCATTCTCATAAAGGTAGCTGATTTTTGCCTTCGTGGTGAAATCACCAAACATCTTGCTGAAGTTGGCGGTGAACTGAACGGTATAGGTAAGCCTATGGTCATAATCCTTTCGCAGATAACCGTCAGTACCTCCGGAATTAATCGTTGGCCGTGAAAGATAACCCTTTCTCTCATAATATGAGTACCGGTTGTCCTGACGCTCGAATGCATAATTTGCATTGAACCGCAGCCAGTCGGTCGGGTTATACTTCACCTCATAGCTACCCAATACCCGGTTCCTCCCAGTCTCACTTACAGCATTGGCTGCACTATAGAGCGGATTATCATTATCAGATGACCATTCACTTGCGATCAACCGGTAAGGTGTTCCATCCGGATTCAGGGCTTTCAGATTAGCATCGGGTGGTAATAACTGAATATCCATCCAGCCAACCTGAGGGTTGTCGGTAAACGACTTGGTGATCAGGTTGGATGCCGAAAGGCCAAACTTCTCGGTGAACCAGTGGTCGATGTTCAGCCTGAAGTTCTGGCGCTCATAACCTTTTGTCGAGAAGACGATCCCCTCCTGATGTGAATTCTCGAAGGAGGCCATGAAGTTGGTGTGCTCCTGGTTGTGCTGTACCGATACATAGTTTGTGTAAAATGCCCCGGTATGGAAAAATATATCCTGGTTGTCATAGAGGATTCCAAAAGGGTTATCGGCATAATGATCATCTTCGATGATCCGGTTTCCTGACATAGGGATACCGATGCTATCCGGGTTGGTTCCAGAATAGTAGGTTACACCTGCATACTCGGTAAAACGGTCTTCTGTTGTACCCTCTTGCAGTTTGTATGGATGATGCTTTGCATAATCCACTTTCTTCGCCAGGGATTGTTGACCGTATTCATTCCTGACGGTAACCAGCGTTTGTCCTCTGGCCAGACCTTTACCCCGCTTACTGGTGATCACGACAACACCGCTACCGGCACGTGATCCGTAAAGTGCGGAAGCAGCAGCACCCTTCACCACCTCCATCGATTCAATATCATCGATGTTGATATCGGCAAGGGTACCTTCGATCATCACCCCGTCGAGGATGATCAGCGGTGACTGGCTACCCAGCAGTGAAGTGGAACCGCGGAGACGAATAGATGGTGCCGATCCTGGACTACCATAGGCACTCACTACTGTCACCCCGGCCAGCTTACCCTGCAGGGCAGCACCCGGTGAGGTAGCAGGAACTTCCTTGAGTTCCTTTTCACTAACTTTCCCAACGGTCACGGAAAGTTTTTTCTGTGGTGTTCCTGAAGCCATACCAGACACAATGACCTCATCCAGTCCAAACACGTCGGAAGTAAGAACCACATCAATTGTGGACCTCCCGTCAATGCTAATGTCCTGGGTCTTCATCCCCACAAAACTAAAGATGAGTGCGACCGCATCTTCAGGGGCATTCAGGGTATAATTACCATCAAAATCGGTAATCGTACCAAACGTTGTCCCCTTCACAACGATCGATGCCCCGGGGACACCCAATCCGTCCTCGGAACTCGTCACTCTACCTGTAATTTGCTGGGTTTGTGCCTGAAGAAATGACGTACATAGGAACGCCAAGACAGCAACAAAGATTGCAAATCTTTTCATAGGTTAAAAATTTAGGTTTATAAAAATAAATAGTAAATAGTATCTCGAAAATAATAAAAATTCTTTAATTCCAATAATCCCCTGTCCCCGCCTATTACCAGTAAAAACAGAACATATAGAGTTTTTCGCATATACCTGATGGTAATTCCTGTGACTATCAGTGTGTTCTAAATGAATGACCCGCAGTTGATAAAAACACAAAACATAAGGTTCGTATCCTCTAATTTAGATCCTTTCTAAATTAAAAAGAGACTGATTTTAGGAGTTTTTAGCGGTTTGAGGGAGTGAGGGA
>CAZXGG010000119.1:1260-6466 GCA_964640125.1 uncultured Rikenellaceae bacterium | reverse complement strand
CCTCAATTCGCACTTCAATTTCTCCGGAGAACAGGATCTTGTCACCGCTTTCATTCCGGGCTGTAACGATAGCGGGTGCATTGGCTAAGGGTAATGCCTCTCCTCTGATCTTGAATGTCCATGCGTATTTACAGGGTCTGTTCGACTCTTTCTGGAGGTTTTCGGGTAATTCAATTTCCAGGTCTCCATTTTCCAGAACGGTCCAGTCCATGGGGGGGCTGTAGCCAAGCAATTGGATCTCGCTCCTCTCATCGGGTCTAACACTTTGCAGGATGAGTGTTTCACCCGGCCAGGAGAGTGCAATTGCATATATTGTTTCTCCATCTTTGCTCAATACAAGCCGGATATCATCGCCCTCTTTATAAAACGGGAATGTCCTGGTGTTATGAATCACCTCACCATTGATCTTCATCCACTCTCCTATTTCTTCCAGGCGGTCGACACTGGGTTGTGGAATAATTCCTTCCGCGTCAGGACCGACATTCAACAGGTAGTTACCGCCTTTGGCAGCAATATCGACCAGATTATGGATCAATACTTTTGCCGATTTCCAGTCGTGGTCATTTTTCTTGAATCCCCATGTGTTATTCATGGTCATGCATGATTCCCAGTCGAAGGTGGATGATGTTCCGAGGATTTCCTGTTCCGGGGTTCCAAAATCACCGGCATAGGTCAGGTCTTTGTTCATTCCCTGCATGCCCATCCTGCCTTTTCCAACCCGGTTGTTGATGATCATTTCCGGTTTGATGTTCCGGATAAAATTGTATAGTTCTTTACCCTGTTCTTCCGTCCACTCTTCGATCCATTCCCCATCGAACCACATCACGCCGATATCTCCATATTCCGTTATCAGTTCCTTTACCTGTGGTTTCAGATACTCCTCCCTATATTTTTCAAAATTTTCACCGGTTGCATCAGGATGGTGCCAATCCATAATGGAATGGTAGAAGCACAACCGTATTCCCTCCTTTTCACAGGCCTCTGACAGCTCCTTTAATATATCCCTTTTAAACGGGGCGAAATCCATGATATCATATTCAGTGACATCAGAGTCCCACAGGCAAAAACCGTCATGATGTTTGGAGGTAATGACGATGTATTTCATGCCCGCATTTTTTGCAATCTGCAACCACTCATTCGCATCAAAATCTTCAGGATTAAACTGTTTCACATATTCCTCATATTCATCAACGGGTATTTGAGCGGTATTCATGATCCATTCTCCAATTCCGGGTATTTCTTCTCCTTTATAGATTCCTGCAGGTATGGCATACGCTCCCCAATGGATAAACATTCCAAATCCGGCATCCCGCCACCATTCCATCCGTTTATCAAAATCTTCATTCGATTCTTCAAGGTAATTCACTGGCTGTTTCTGCTGGCAACCATAAAATAATAAAGAGCTCATTATCAATACAATAAATCGTTTGATTTGATCTTTTATTGTTGGTTTCATAGGATCTTGAATTTATTTTTCATGAATATCTGAATAAAAAAAGATATCCTCAAATTTAACGGATAAAAAAAGCGATTCAGGATCTTTTTCTGCAACCGGTATTGTCATGTCATGGATGAATGAGTTCACCGGATTTGATTTTTCAATTCATTTGGAAAAAAATCCATTTTAAATTAGTTTTACCGGTTCTGGCAAGGATTTTTTAGAATTTTTACGGATTTACTTCAATAATATGAAACTGATCGCAATTGACTGGACCATAGTTGGGATATTCTTTATCATTGTACTGATTATCGGTTGGGTTGCCTCAAAAACAGCCGGTAAAGACACCACGGAATTCTTTCTTGGCGGCAGGGGAATGCCCTGGTGGCTTCTCGGGATCTCGATGGTAGCTTGCACCTTTTCAGCCGATACACCAAACCTTGTCACGGGGATGGTACGGGAAAACGGGGTGGCAAAAAACTGGGCGTGGTGGGCTTTTCTGATTACCGGGATGGTTACTGTTTTTATTTATGCCAAGCTCTGGCGCAGGTCCAATGTAATGACCGACCTTGAGTTTTATGAAAAGCGGTATGGTGGAAAAGCAGCCTCTTTCCTGCGTGGGTTCAGGTCCATTTACCTGGGGCTCTTTTTCAATACACTGATCATGGGTACGGTAACGTTAGCCGCCATTAAGATCGGTGCCGTAATGCTTGGGCTAAAGCCATGGATCATTGTTGTTGGCGCCTCCACAGTCGTTGTTATGTACTCCCTACTCGGGGGGTTGAAGGGGGTGATCTGGGCCGATTTTTTTCAATACAGCATCGCCATGTTCGGAGCTGTCTTAGCTGCTGTTGTGGCAGTCAGACAGCCAGAAGTCGGAGGTCTGGACAATTTATTGAGCCATCCTGCACTTCAGGAGAAGCTCGACTTTTTTCCCGATTTCAGCAACCCTGCGGTCTTTATCCCCCTGCTTATCATCCCGATCGCTGTCCAGTGGTGGTCTGTGTGGTATCCCGGAGCCGAACCCGGGGGTGGCGGCTATATTGCCCAGAGAATGCTGGCTGCAAAAGATGAGAAAAATGCCATTGGAGCCACTATGCTCTTTAACTTTGCACACTATGCTTTACGACCCTGGCCATGGATTATCGTTGCGCTGGCTTCGATCATTATCTATCCTGATCTGGCATCCATCAAGGTCGAATTCCCGGCCATCACATCAGAATTCCTGAAGGATGATGTGGCTTACCCGGTCATGTTATCAAAATTATCGCACGGGTGGCTGGGATTGGTTGTTGCCTCGATCATCGCAGCCTATATGTCCACCATCGGGACGCATCTTAACTGGGGATCCTCTTACCTGGTCAATGATTTCTACCGACGTTTTGTAAGACCCGGGGCCGGTGAGAAGGAGTTCGTCCTGGTCGGAAGGATCTCAACCTTTTTATTAATGGTTTTTGCCGGCTGCATTGCCCTGCTTTTACTTGAGGATGCGACACAGGCTTTTAATATCCTGTTGTTGTCAGGCGCCGGATCCGGACTGATATACCTGCTTCGCTGGTTCTGGTGGCGAATCAATGCATGGACAGAGTTGGTTGCCATGATCGTTGCAACCGCTACAGCCATCATTCTGGTATTTGCAGTGAATGATCTTGCGCTTGCAGATGCATTTAAAAACATCTATCCACTGCCACCCGATTACCTGGAAATGGGGGAAAAGGCGCTCTCCGGAACAGTTTTTCCGATCAAACTCCTGATCGCTATTGTTTGTACCAGCTTCGCCTGGTTATTAACCACTTACCTGACCAAACCGGAAAGAAAAGAAACCTTACGGGGATTCTACCGGTTGACCAGACCGGGAGGTCCGGGGTGGAAAACAGTCGTAAAGAATGCCAGGGAAGAGAACGATATGATCGATGAAAAGGACCATGGCATTGCCTGGGAAATGCCGATCCAGATACTTTGCGTTTTTATTGGATGCATTGCAATCTATTGCTCTCTCTTCGCCATTGGCAGTTTTGTTTACGGTAAGCCATTACAGGGAGTGATCCTGGCGGTTATTGCTGCAGCAGGAATGGTCTTCCTGTTCAAGTCTTTCAGTAAACTCAGAGCACAATAGAGGAGATTAAGTGAATTTATGAGATTATATTTATATTTTAATAATTATATTACACTATAAAGGTAGGGGTAAGCAAGGCTAAGGCTAAGGTTAATAGTCTTTGGAACAGGAGATACTTTATCGATAATAATCCCTGGAGGAAATAGGAATCATTAATAAACCAGCCATATCCTCAGCCTCAGCCTCCTCCTCAGCCTATTTCTTTTGCCAATGATTCACGATGTAAAGAATATATTGCAGCATTTCATGTTACCCGGTAAATTCATCCGGGCGACAGTCGATATCACCGGATTGATCAACGATACGTACATCGTTATCTACCGGCATGACCAGGATATCCGGTTCATTCTCCAGCGCATTAATATCCGGGTGTTCACAAAACCCATGGAGGTAATGGCGAATATTGAAACCATTCTTAACCACCAGGCAGAGAAGATCCGGTCCGATACCGAACATCCTGACCCGGAAAGGGGAGTTCTTCAACTGATCATGACCCAGAGTGGAAAAAGCTTTTATGCCGACGAGAAAGGTGATTACTGGCGGGTATACCGGTACATTGAAAATACGAAGGTCTTTAATACCGTCGATACAGAATCACAGGCTTTTGAAGCCGCTATGACCTTTGGCAGGTTCAGCCGGTACCTGTCTGACCTGGATATTACGAAAATGCACTATACCATCCCCGATTTCCATAACATCACCATGCGATATGGGAAATTAAAGCAGTCAGTCGAAGCAGATGTAGCGAACCGAAAGAGATCATGTGAACAGGAGATTGTTTTCGCAATGGGTCATGAACACTTGACAGAGCCCATTACCGGATTGCTTGAAAGGAAAGAAATACCCATTCGTGTGACACACAACGACACCAAGATCAACAATGTACTTATGGATGAACAGAGTGAGAAAGGACTTTGCGTGATTGATCTGGATACCGTCATGCCCGGAACCGTACTCTCTGATTTTGGCGATATGGTCAGGACCTTTACCAATACGCGAAAGGAGGATGATCCTCACATCGATAAGGTTGCCATGCGCCTGAACATTTTCCGTGCACTTACGGAAGGCTACCTGTCAGAAGCAAACCGTTTTCTTGAACCGGTAGAAAAAAAGCAACTGGTCTATGGAGGAAAACTGATCACCCTGATGCAGGGGATTCGGAATCTTACGGATTACCTGATGGGAGATGTCTATTATAAAATTGATTACGAAGAACACAACCTCCACCGGACGCAGAACCAGTTCGCCCTTCTAAAATCGATTGAGGAACAGGAAAATGAAATGAATGAAGTGGTTCAGCAATTCAAATAATATAAAAGAGGTTGTCTCAAAAGTAAATATAAAAAGTTTCACGCAGAGAACGCAGAGAACTGCAAAGTACGCAAAGGTCTAATTATTAGGCATATAATTTTTGCGATCTTTGCGAATTTCTTTGCGAACTTAGCGTGAAATCATCTCTTTGTGTATTTTTGAGACAGCCCCCTCCAATAGTAGAAGTATATTTCACTGCTCCCAGCTGCTGAACGGATTATCAACCTCAATTCGCTCCGTACGGTTTGCCACTTCATATCCTACCATAAAAGCCAGTCTGGTAACCGCAAGAAATTTTTCAAAATCGATGCGGTCATAGGTATCCCTTATGGTATGATAGT
>CAZXGG010000119.1:0-1160 GCA_964640125.1 uncultured Rikenellaceae bacterium | reverse complement strand
GCAAGAAATTTTTCAAAATCGATGCGGTCATAGGTATCCCTTATGGTATGATAGTCGGCATGCAGTCCGGTTGTAAAAAAAAGTGCAGGAACATCATTTCTGGCGAAATTAAAATGATCGCTTCGGTAATACAAACGATCCGGGTGGTCCAGATCGCCAAGGGAATAATCGGGAGTCAATCCCATCTTTTCAAACACCTTGTTATTTATTTCACGAAGGTCTGTACTCTGGTGTCCACCAATCACAAAAACTGTTTGCCTATCGGTCATGAACACCGAGCTACCCGTATCGGCATCTGTTTTTACCCTGCCGACCATATCGAGGTTGATATCCACCAATGTATTTTCAAGCGGAATAACCGGGTGATTCGAATAGAATCTTGAGCCGAAGAGTCCGATCTCCTCACCGGAAACCCATAAAAACAGAATGCTTCGTTTTGGTTTTTGTCTGAGCATGGTATATGCCTCTGCCAGTTCGAGCAGTGCAGTGCTACCTGAAGCGTTATCATCTGCTCCATTAAAGATCTGTTCACTACTCCTTGATCCCAGGTGATCAAAATGTGCGCTGTACACAACCACCTCGTGTTTGTATTCCGGATCACTCCCTTCCAGGTACCCGATGATGTTGGGAACCTCCAGGCGGGATTCCTCAACCCGTGCCTGTATCGTAACCTTTTTGTCCGGAATAAGAAAGGATCCGGATTTAAGTTCACGGTCAATCTTATTTTGCAGGTCTGCCAGTGTTTTGCCCGTTCCCTCCAGCAAATGTTCTGCCACCTCCCTTCCTGTCATGATCAGTTTGGTAGTAACTCCGGGAATCATATTCATTTGTCCCGATTCATCCTCCCCCTCCATTTTTATCGATTCGCTAAGGAACGATCCGAATCCGGGTTGTTCATCCAGGAGATTATCATACTTGCTGTTCGGGGGGTAAACGTAGATCACCGCTTTTGCTCCGGCACTCTGGGCAGTCATCAGCTTATAAAAGAACCGGTAATAGCCCGATATGGACACGTCCTCAATCCGGGAATTGCCCTCTTCATCCAGTGGTGCTCCATCCATGACAACCACGATCTTGTCCGTTACATCTATCCCGGAATACTCATCAAACTCCTCACCGGGTAAAGAGATACCGTAACCTGCAAAAACAACTTCTCCTGT
>CAZXGG010000118.1:0-6497 GCA_964640125.1 uncultured Rikenellaceae bacterium | reverse complement strand
CTGCCGCTAGCGTTCATCCTGAGCCAGGATCAAACTCTTCATTGTAAAAAGAATTTTAATGTCACTCAAGATTCATATCTCAATCCGAAAAAACGGATCCGCTTCAAACCTTTTTATAACCTCTTCAATCTTTTCAAAGAACTATTTTTCACTATTTTCAGGATTGCAAAGGTAAGACGGATTATGATACTTTGCAACTTTTCCCTAATATTTTTAAACTGTCATTGCTTAGAAAGCGGCTGCAAATATACATACAAATAATTCACATCTCCAAACTTTTTATTATTCTTTTTTCTTCTCCCATTTATTCCGGGTCGACACCTCCGTTCAGAAAAGAGTAACCCGCTGATAGAGAGCTTTCTGAAATAGCGGAACCTCATTATGGAAACCCATTGTGTGAGGTCGTTTCTGGTCCCTTCATGGTAAGATATGACAGAAAAGTGTATCTTCGTTAATTGAATTAACAGACGCGCCAGTGAGTGAGAGTATTGTGATCATTCCTACCTACAATGAAAAGGAAAATATCAAGGATATCATCCATGCTATTCTTTCCCTTTCCCATCCCTTCGATATTCTCATTGTGGATGATCATTCCCCTGACGGCACAGCCGATATCGTAAAATCCTTACAACGGGAGCATTCATCGGTACACCTCATTGAACGAAAAGGGAAACTGGGTTTAGGGACGGCATACATTACCGGTTTCAAATGGTCACTTGAACAGCAATACGTTTATATTTTTGAAATGGATGCTGATTTTTCGCACGATCCGAAGGATCTTATCAGGCTCCATGATGCATGCAAAAATCAGGGGGCTGATCTGGCGATTGGATCCCGATACAAATCCGGAGTAAATGTAGTAAACTGGCCACTGGGTCGGGTGATCATGTCCTATGCAGCCTCCATCTATGTTCGTTTTATCACGGGTATGAAAATCAAAGATACTACAGCCGGTTTCAAATGTTACAGAAAAAAGGTGCTCGAAACAATTGATCTTGATAATATTAAATCAAAAGGATATGCTTTTCAGATCGAAATGAAGTTTACAGCCTGGATGTTTCGTTTCCATATTGTAGAAATACCCATTGTTTTTACCGACAGGAAACGGGGTTCATCAAAAATGAGTGGAGGAATATTTAACGAAGCCCTATGGGGTGTGATCAAGATGAGGTGGCATGGTTTTTTTACCCGGTACGACAGACCAACATAATACTATGGAAACCATTCTGATCAAAGATGCAATCCTCGTAAATGAAGGGGTGAAATTCAAAGGAGGCCTCCTCATCAAAGATCAAAAAATAGATGTGATTTATGAGGGTAAAATAGATGAACAACAAATTCAGCCTTCAAGAAGCATCGATGGAAGCGGATTAATACTTATTCCAGGAATAATTGATGACCAAGTCCATTTCAGGGACCCGGGGCTAACTCATAAGGGTGATTTCAGGTCGGAGACACGAGCAGCCCTTGCCGGGGGAGTTACCTCTGTAATGGATATGCCAAACACGATTCCCCAGACTATCACAAGAGAAGCATTATCTGAGAAATTTTCAATGGTTTCATCCAAATCGTTATGCAACTATTCTTTATACATGGGAGCGACCAATGACAATCTGGAGGAACTCATTGGAATTGATCCGGCAGGAGTATGTGGAATTAAGGTTTTTATGGGAAGTTCAACCGGAAATATGCTGGTTGACAGGGAAGAATCACTGAATGACATTTTTTGTCATGCTCCCTGCCTGGTTGCCGTACATTGTGAAGATGAATCGACCATCAGGAAAAACAATGAAAGATACCGGGAACGGTACGGGGAGGATGTACCCATAAAATATCATCCGCAAATCCGTAGCGAGGAAGCATGTTATTTATCCACTTCGTTGGCGATCCGGTTAGCAAAGAAGTACAACACACGGCTTCATGTCCTGCATCTCTCAACTGCCAGGGAACTTGAATTATTTGAAAGCAGTCTGCATCATTCTCAAAAGCGGATAACTTCGGAAGTATGTATACATCATTTGTGGTTTGATCAAAATGATTATGACACCCGCGGTTCTTTCATCAAATGGAATCCTGCTATTAAAACAAGTCAAGACAGGCATGCTTTGTTCGAAGGAGTGCTTAATAACACCATTGATATCATTGCCACCGATCATGCTCCACATACCATTGAGGAGAAACAAAATTCTTACTTTCAGGCGCCATCCGGAGGGCCTATGGTACAACATTCACTGATGGCAATGCTTGAGTTCCATCACCGGAATAAAATAGGCATTGAAAAGATAGTGGAAAAAATGTGTCATGTACCGGCAGATATTTTCCAGGTGAAAAACCGGGGATATCTTCGTGAAGGGTACTGGGCTGACCTTTGCCTTATTGACCTGAATTCTTCATGGCAGGTCAGTAAGGATAACATCCTCTATAAATGCGGATGGTCTCCATTCGAAAACCTCTCCTTCCATTCCAGGATAACACACACCTTTGTAAATGGGCATCTTGCATACGATAATGGATACCTTGATGAATCAAGAACAGGAATGATGCTTGAATTTGACCGATAGCGATCCATCATCTGTTTACATTCTCAACGATCAGAATGAACTATGATCCCTTTCCGTCATTCTTGTCTGGAATTCGGGTATCGATGTGCAACCCTTTTTAGCAAATAGCGTATCCTAAACAATGAATAGAGCCTAATCATGCAGATGTATTATCTTTATCCCAGTTGGTTGATCATTTCGGGCATTCTGTGAGACACCTTGTATACATATTGCTCATTATTTTTCTTTCCCATGTTCAAAGTTCCGGGCAGGGAAGTTGTGATTTGCCATCTGTGATATCAACCGATCTGGTGTTGATTGATACCTGCATATACACAGCCCCCGGAACGGTAACAATAAATGCAGAAGTTACTTTGACCATTAATGCCGGGGTAGTTGTTTTATTACCTCAGGGTGCAAACATTCAGGTAAATGGAAACCTTATTGTTAACGGGACTGAGGTTAATCCGGTTTTTCTTCAGAACATCAACTCACAAGAAAAATGGGGATTAATTTCTGGAAACAATGGCGCTATCCATCTGAACCATGTGAATTTTGTTAATGCAAACGCAGCTATATCAGCGAATTACGGCACGGTAATCCTAAGAAACTGTTACATGGATAATATGGCTTCCGGTGATGCCATTGCTATTCACTACGCCTCTGAAGTGATCCTGGAAAACAATGAGATTAAAGGGGTTCCCGGTTCAGGGAAAATTGACGCAGTGGACTGTGATGGGATAGTAAGCGGATCTTTTCAAGGAAATCAGATCTATGATTTCCCGGATGATGCCATTGATATTGGAACGGGATCCGTCGATGTTCAGGTAACCGGCAATTTTTTTCATCACTGTGGCAGTTTTGGAATTTCGGTTGGAGAATCTTCGGAAGCAACCATCATGCAGAACATTATAACCCACTGTCAGGGTGGTGGAATTCAGAGTCACACTGGAGCGAGTATTCTGGTTGACAGGAATACATTATTCGGGAATGGCAATGCGATTGAATGCCATCATGGAACGGCAAACTCAGCAGGTTCTGCCATCGTTCGTAATTGCATTTTTGCCAACACGCAGTATGCGGAGTCTGATATTCAGGATGGTTCTGTGCTTCAAATTACCTACACGTTATCAAACAAGGAATCATTGACGGGAGAAGGGAATATCCTGGGCGAACCCTATTTTATTGACACGTTAAACGGCAATTTTCACCTTCATGTTTATTCACCGGCAATCAATTCAGGGGATCCTGATAATGACGGTGATGGTATTTCCTTTGAGACTGATCCCGATGATCAGGATCCCGATGGTACACGAATCGATCTGGGTGCTGAATATTATCATCACCATCCCGATTTGGCCTACTGGACCTTGAGAATCAATGAATTCTCAGCCATTAACACCAGTTACACATGTCAGGAAACGGGGATTACATCGGACTGGATAGAGATTTATAATTACGGAACGAGCACCCTTGATCTTCAGGGTTTGAATATAACCGATGATTTAACTGTTCCCAATAAATGGCAAATACCTTCCAGTCTCATATTGGAACCAGACAGTTTTATCATCCTGTGGGCCGATGGTCTTCCCGAGGTTGGGCCTGATCACCTGGATTTCAAATTGTCGGGTGAGGGTGAGCAGATCGGTATTTACACCCCGGTTTCTCTTCAACACATTGATTCTTATGTTTTTAACGGACAGCTGGAAAATGTTTCCATGGGAAGGGATCCGGTGGAAAATTCGGAGTGGGTCTACTTCACCACACCAACACCCGATTCAGCAAATGCGGGGCCGGTTTATTTTGGGATCACCCCACCACCTCTGTTTTCTGTATCCGGAGGATTTTTTGAGAATCCCTTTGCGGTTACGATAGTAGCTGCAGATCCGGGTGATGTCATTTACTATACGGTAGACAAACACGATCCTTCGACGCTATCCACTATCTATTCAGGAGAAATTCAGGTTACTCAGACCAAGATAATCAGGGCTATTGCCGTGCGGGAAAATCATCTTCCAAGCAGACCCGTCAGCCACATCTATTTCCTGAACGAAAGTTATCACCTGCCGGTTCTTTCTATCCTGACTGATCCGGATAATCTATTTGGAGAAAGTGGAATCTACAGTAATCCCTGGTCAACGGGTGATGACTGGGAAAAATTCGTTCAACATCAATATTTCAAAGATCATCAGCTATCATTTTCAGTTAACTCCGGTTTACGGATCCAGGGTGGAAATTCGCTGAACATGCCTAAAAAATCATTCCGCGAGTTTTTCGAATCAGAATATGGGAGTGCAAAACTCTATTATCCGTTGTTCTCCAATACACCCGTTACAAGTTTCAAAAACATTGTTCTCCGGTCTGGTTATGATGATGACATCACTACCAGTTCAGGAACACTTTTACGGGATCCTCTTTCCGCAGAGCTCTATAATCAATCGGGAGCACTTTCCACGGCAAGCAATTGGGCAGTTTTGTTTCTGAATGATGAATACTGGGGGATTTACAACCTGCGGGAGAGCATTAATGAATATTTTATTGAAGACCACACCGGATATAGTGACTTTGATTTGGTGCGCTATCAAAAATGGGGGTGTGAGTTGAAATACGGAACCATGGTGGATTGGAACACGCTGGTTCAATTCATACAGGCCTCAAATTTCTCCATTCAGGAAAATTACCAGACCGTTTGTGGCATGATGGATATGGCGAATTTCATTAATCTCCTGGCTTTTGTTCATGCCAGTCAGTTCAGAAGCTGGACATGGGGTTCGTTTGCATATAAGTCAAAACTTCCCGGATCGAAATGGAGGTGGACGATCTGGGATACCGACCGTGCATATACGTTACTAAGCTGGAACGGATTTACTGACTACCAATACACCAGCAGTGAAAAATGGGCTAATTTCATGCCAAAAGCATTTATTGTCAATCCCGGTTTCAGGTATGATCTGATAAACCGAACCTGTGACCTGTTAAATACGATTTTCCACCCGCAAAATTCAGTAGCCACATTTGATTCACTTGTCACTATAATTGATCCTGAAATGCCCAATGAGATTGAACGCTGGAATCCATCCCTGTCCAACTGGGATTACAGGAAAGAGTTGATTCGCAATTTCCTCAGAGACAGGCCCCAGGTAGTCCGGGACCAGATGAGGAGTTATTTCAGCTTATCGGGACAATATACGATCAGCCTCAATGTATCCGGTATGGGATATATCGAAATCAACACCATCACGACCAGGACATTCCCCTGGGAAGGTATATATATGAATGGCATACCGATCAAACTGAAAGCCATACCATCTCCCGGGTATAAATTTTCCGGTTGGGATCAGCCCTCACTGCCTGACACCTTTTATGTGGAAATTACCCCATCATCAGATCTTTCGATAATTGCGTTTTTTGAGATCGATACGACTTCAATGGATGAATTACCGGTTATCATCAATGAGATCATGTATAACTCATCCCCTCTATACGACAGTGAAGACTGGACGGAGCTATATAATCCCAATGCTGTTTCAATGGATCTCAAGGGATGGGTATTGAAGGATCAGAACGACAATCATCAGTTTGTTGTACCTGAGGGCAGTATTATTGCACCTTATGGATACATCATTTTAGCCCGCAACCAGTTGAAGTTCAACCAGGTTTTCCCAACTGTTACGAATGTAGTTGGTGATTTTGGAGTTGGAATAGGTGGATTTGGGCTCAGCAGTGATGGAGATTTATTGCGTTTATACAACCACGGCGGTGATCTGATGGACGTGGTGAATTACGGAATAACCAGTCCCTGGCCAACAAATGCCAATGGTACCGGTCCCAGTATTCAACTCATCGATCCGGAATCAGACAATAACATAGGCTCGAACTGGGTCTCTTCTCCGGTCGATCTATTCACACCGGGAATGCCCAATTCAACATCAGCCATTACCGACAATAACAGCTATG
>CAZXGG010000117.1:0-6673 GCA_964640125.1 uncultured Rikenellaceae bacterium | reverse complement strand
ATGGTTAAATAATTGTATAACAAAGTATTATATAAACCAAGTGAATAAAAGAGCACATATCTACTATTTTTTAACTCTCTCATTTATAATTATTTATGATATTTAAATCGGTGTCTGTCCCTATTTACTCAGAAAATGTTATATAAATTTTGTTGACAATTGGTATGAATTTTGTATATTTGTCAACAAGAAACCATATACACAAACTAATGGAGAACATCTTTGCTATAAGATTATCCTCTGCCCGCAAAATGGCTGGCATGTCACTTCAAAAACTTGCTGATGCTTTGGGGAATATTGTAACCAAACAATCCCTTAGCAAGTATGAGCAAGGTGTTATGAAGCCTGATAGCACTTTGCTGGTAAAGTTGTCAAGCGTTTTAAATGTCCCTGTGGACTATTTCTTCGCTGAACCTACAGTGACTGTTGAACTAACCAATCCAGATTACCGCAAACATTCATCCCGAATTTCAGCCAACCAAAAAGCAGCAATTGAAGAAAAATCCAGAAACCTGCTGGAGAAATATTTGGAACTGGAAAACCTGTTAAACTTGGATGAAAAGCCAACCTACTTCAAGTTCGAAAAAAAAATTAATTCTTTTGAAGATGCAGAAGAAGCTGCAAAGAAATTACGAGAAGATTGGGAATTGGGATATGATCCAATTCCAGATGTTATTGCCATGCTGGAAGATAAAGGCTACAAAGTAATTGAAATTAATGCTCCCAAGAATTTCGATGGATTATCTGTGGAAGTAAGTGGCATTAAAGTAATTGTTCTAAACGGCAATTTATTTGAAGGAAACAACTGCCGAAAAAGATTTACTGCTTTACATGAACTCGCACATCATTCCCTCAAATTTCCTGAAGGTATGGAACATAAAGTTGAGGAAAAGTTTTGTCATGCATTTGCCAATTCTGTATTATATCCGTCTGAAATGGCAGAAAAGGAACTTCATTTTGAACGGTTTCACTTTTTTGAAAACGAATTGATTTTAATTAAAGAAAGATGGGGAATCTCAATCTCTGCCATCTTCCAAACTGCTTTGAGATTGGGAATCATTAGTGATTACGTATTCAGAAATCTGAATATTAATTACAGATCCAGAGGATATCACATTGACGAACCCGGGGAATTTCTGAGTCAGGAAAAGCCTATCCGTTTTGTACGACTGGTTTATTTTGCTCTTGGAATGGAATTGATATCCATTAATGAAGCAGCTTATTATACCGGGAAGAGTGTTTGGGAATTTCGAAAATCTATGAAGCAATTAGTATGAAGCTGATAATAACAGATACGAACATATTTTTCGATATTATCAGTATCGGAGCTTTACCAGAATTCTTTAGTCTGGACTACGAAATATATACAACCGTATTTGTTATTGAAGAAATAAAACGATCAGATCAGAAAGAGGCAATAGAAGTTTTCATAAGGGCAAAAGAGATTAATGTTATTGACTTAACAGCAGAAGAGGTTGGAGAAATATACGGATTTAGAACAAACAGATATTTTAAAGGTATAACCGATAAATCAGTGCTTTGGAAAGCACTTCAACTGGATTGTCCTCTTTTAACCGGGGATAAAAAATTAAGAAAAGAAGCAGAAGAACAAGGTGTTGAAGTACATGGTTCAATTTGGGTAGTAGAGTGTCTGGTTAATAATGGTTTGATCGATAAAGAAAAAGGTATTCAACTGCTGGAATCATTGAAAAATGTGAATTCCACTTTGCCAATTGATGAGATTGATAAGTTGATACGAGATTTTAAAAAATAAACCGGAGTCTGTGGGGTAGCACTCCGGTCGGACGAAAGAAATGAATTGGTGTTCAGGTTTCTTTCTTCCGTAAAGGTATGACAATCTGTTTAATTACCAAATCCTACCCCTTGGGTCAAAGGTAAGCACCTTAGTATCAAATAGCTTACCGTGCTAAAATCGAAATATTATGGCAACAAATCCTCCATCTGGAGATGGTCACAGGAAAGGTGCTGTTCGTAAACGCAGTCAGGTTTTCAATCCGAAAACTGAACAATGGGTGAAACGAGACATTGATACTGGACGATTTAAAGATGTTAAACAGGATGGCACTCCTTTCAAGGGTGTTCGCAAGAAGAAATAACGGATTCTCCCATTTTTCGTTAGCCTTAACCCTCCAGGCAAGAGTGAGGGATTGTTAGTAATTAAAAACAGTTGCTTATGGTAAATCTTTACCCAAAGAGTAATTGAGATAATAAAAATTCATTTCCTTAATAATATTACATTCTAAACCCAATCCTCTCACACAATGACTCTCCCCCGGAGTTGAAATATTGGGATACCAGGACGACATCGGACAGGTATTGGACAAATATGTCCGAATAATCAGTACCCTCTCCATTATCATAGAGGTTCATTATTATTGGTGTTACATGCTCCTTATATTGCCTGGCTGTCTTGCGATCAAGACCTAAATATAGATACCCACCAAACATTCTGATCATATCTTCTACTCCCGGGAAGATGGCATCGGCAAAACCGCAGATGGTGAGTTCAATCTTCGGAAGATGTCCGAAGAAAGCAATCAGCTGTTCCTTCTCAAACAGGTCATTAAACTCCGGTTTTTTCACCCGGATCGAGAAACAGGGTAGGACCAGTCTCGCGACCTCACGATACCTGTCCAGCTGTCTCCATTCCGAATGATTCAGCTCCCCAGCTCTTAATATGCTAATACATCCACCGTCCATAGTTTATATTTAGTTAAATCATTATTATCTCCTCCCCTGATTATGATTCCCCTTAGTTATTAGGATCTGCCCCCTTACCCTAATCGCCCTCAGGGCGAATAAACCGCCTTCGAAAAATAGCGTATAAAAATCAGCTTATGGAACGTCGTGAGCATGGTTGTTTGAGACCCGACCTCTTTTTTCGGGGCGAGTTTCCATGCGCAACAGTGGAATAAGCTGATTTTAGCTAATTTTTCGGCAGCGGAGATTTCTTTGGTTACTTTCTTCATCAATGGAAGAAAGTAACCCGTTCGCATTGGGAGCGAACGGTGAAACGGATGGTGGTAGAAGATACTATTAATGTACTCTAAACTCATTAGTTATTGGATTAAGGTAAATCTATATCTAAATCATGCCCTCAAGCCGGGCGGGCTTTTACTTTTCTCCTTGATGAGAAAAGTAAACAAAAGAATCAAGGCTGCTAAGTATTTTATGACAAAACTACGGCTCGAAAAGCGTGCGCAACCAAACTCAAGGCTGTATCATAAAAATGGATAACTACAAGATGTACAAATTGATTGCAAAAATCAACAAATGCAAATTGACTGGTTTTTTCCTGTTTGAAAAGCAGGAATTGTATTCAACCTAAGGTGCCAATTTCAATTTTCAGTTGTTTTATCATGTGAAGCATTCATGATACACCCTCTCAAACAAGGTTGCTCGAGTGGCCTACCCTGTGAAATACTTTAAAAAGAAGCGGCTATGCCGCAATTTCACAGGGCAAGCTGGCCACAGTCAGCCTTAGTATTTCTTCGCCTTGTTTTGAAACATAAAATCCTTAAAGGCCGATATTTCGCTCTTCGAGTGATTTGGGATAATAAACCTATTTTCACATATTTATTGCGATAAAATAAACGTATGCACCATACGTTCATCAAACACCAGCTCTGTGCCTGCAGTTTTCTTCCCTTCAATCTGTCGGATCTCCCCAATACCACTTTTCACAGAATAGAACTCCGATTTGGTTGATCCCTGTTTTGAAATGTACTTATCCACCAGTTTAACCGCCTTCTTCTCGATAAGATCAGGCGTTTTACCGTGTTTCAGCTCATAATCGATATTCCGGACCAGTCGCGGGAAATAATACTCATAGACGGGATGCGAACCGAACAGATCCACCGACACGATAATAAATAGGGACAAATAAATAGGGACAGACACTTATTTAATTTAACGATAACCATTAATGGTTAAATAATTGTATAACAAAGTATTATATAAACCAAGTGAATAAAAGAGCATGTATCTACTATTTTTCAACCCTCTCATTTATAATTATTTATGATTTTTAAACCGGTGTCTGTCCCTACTTATCCAGGATTATATTTTGATATTATTAAGTTTATCGATTATCAGAATAAAGGAAGCTGCCACCTCTTTTTCGTTCGGGGTTTCTGAATAAGCAAGGTCCGACAATTCTCTTGTATAGGTTGCCTTAACATTTTTCCAGATGGTGTCAAATTGCTTTAATAATGGCGATTGACTGATTGATTTCATCTCCCAACCCTGAGGTTCATCAAAGACTTTTCTGTCGTGCTTGATTAATTGGGTTAGGTCGATAATAAAGTCAATTGAATCGAAATAGATCTTGCATTCGGCATCTTTAAATAAATAATATGTATCGTAGAAGTGACGGATCTTCTCAGAAAGGCTGTCATCTGGATTCTCAGAGAAGGAAAACCTGATTAAGGATACTATTTTCTCTATGAATGTTTGTCTCTTATCAAGGATATTGAGATGGAGTGGTTCCAGACCATATTCCTTTATCAAATCCTGCCTGTTGGATGTTTCAAGAAATTCACCGATCATAAACTTTATTTCAAAGTGGAAGATAAGGATTTGGATTAGCAAATGAGCTGGTTTCTATGATAAGCTTATTTGACACACCCTGATTAATCCTGGTTTTGTCTGAAAAAGGATAGGTGAATACTGTTTTCCTGAATTGAGATCCTTTACTGGTAATGCCAGGGGTATCTATTTCTGTTAAATCCAATGATATTGTTTTTTCTACATTTCGGATTAAAACCTTCAGCTGGTTGCCGGTCATTTCAGAAGCATCAATAATGGCTAAATCAATATCTTCTGAAAACCGGTGGATGAGTTTATACCCTTTTGACAACGATGTGCCTCCTTTGAAAACCACCAAACGAGAATATTGACTATCTGCTAAACGTTTCAATACAAGGGTAATCCAGTAATCCTTTTCGATGAATACTTCCCTTACCCCATAATAATCCGCTGTTTCTTTTATCATTGCATTAAAATCATCTCTTACCTGATGCAATTTTACTGGATCTGCCATTTGTTTCTGTTTTTCAATGTTTTTTTCGAGATATTAAATTTGAATACAGTTGTGCCTCGCAATGATTTTTTAAGGCTTTCAACACAAACATTACTTTTTATGCATTCAAATATACCGCCAGTTAATGCACGTGTTGCTGGATTATATTTCATTGCAAGTTTCACTAAATACTCTTGCTCCTCATCTGATAATTCTTGAATTATGTTTTTTAACCGTTCACATGAATTATTGATATCCGCATCCGGGATTCTTTTAATAAACCGGATGGAATCGAGGATCTGTAACAAAAAAACATTTCCCCTGGTTATAGTGTTTTTCTGTCGGAAAAAACGGATATTATATTTCCCCCTTTTTCTTGGTTTTTTGTCAATATTTGTCCCTATTTGAATGGTGTTTGATACCTGGGTGGTCAATCCAAGTTTGTTAAATGCATTAATTCCCGATATGTAACCAATTGTTTTACCATTATCTTCCAATAAGTCTTTCACAACTTGGTATTCAACGGGTTTAAGAGAACCCGTGATGCCTTCTTTGGGTTTATAGTACTTTCCTTTGGAGAGTCTGACGATCTTACCGGTTTCTGCTAAACGGCTCAATACTTTCTTTAAAGCATCTACTTTATTCACAGGGACTGAGAAATCATCATAGGTAAAAACATATCCTGTTTTAAACCTGTCAATTTTATTAACAACTATATCAGTTACTTTCATAATCCTGAATATTTTCACAAAGATAATAAATGTCACGTTTTTACCGGTATAAACGTGACATTTATTTTGAAAGTATTTAAAATCTCCTCTTAAACCCAATCCTCTTGCACAGCGATTCTCCCCCGGAATTGAAATACCCGGCTACCAGCTCCGCATCTGACAGGTGTTTGACATAGATTTCGGAATAGTCCGTATCCTCGTGAGGCTCTTCATAGAGGTTCTGGATAATCGGGGTGGTATGATCCCGGTATTTTCTGGCTGTTTTCCGGTCAAGCCCCAGGTATAGATACCCGCCAAACATTCGGATCATGTCCTCTGCTCCAGCAAAGATGGCATCCGCAAAACCGCAAATGGTGAGTTCTGTCTTTGGGAGATATCCAAAGAAAGCGATCAGCTGTTCCTTTTCAAACAGGTCATTAAACTCCGGTTTTTTCACCCGGATCGAGAAACAGGGTAGGACCAGTCTCGCGACCTCACGATACCTGTCCAGCTGTCTCCATTCCGAATGATTCAGCTCCCCCGCTCTTAGTATACTTATACACCCTCCATCCATGGTATAAATTTATACAATTCATTAATGATTCCTCCCCCTGGCCCTGCGGACCTTTCCCCCTCCGAAGGGGGATATTTTCTAGTACCACTGGTTAAATCATCGATAAAATCAATTCAACATTCCCTGTTTTCCTTTTTACAAATCGCCCACAAAATATTATTAACTTTTCCAAATCGCTCTACGGACGAATAAACGGCCTTTTGCCAAAGGCATCCCTGCGGGAAAGGGTTTTATTTGTCAAAACATCGTTAAATTGATCTTATTCACATAAGTCCTCAATACCTTAGCCCATAAACACTCTTCGAGTGTTTAAGGGTCAACTGAAGGATAGCATATTAAATTCTCATC
>CAZXGG010000116.1:0-6723 GCA_964640125.1 uncultured Rikenellaceae bacterium | reverse complement strand
CCATTATGATGGATCCGATGTTCGAACTGCCATCCAACAATGAACAAAAGCTTCATATTGACATCAATTTTGCCAAACAGAAGCTTGAGAATGTGGACCTGAAGATCCTGAAAGCATCATAAAAAAAGGCGGATAAATTACCCGCCTTTTTTTTATACACAATTTGCATCATCGGATCCTGGGTCTGGGATTGTACCGGAGCAGAATGGTTTTTGTTTCGCCGTCCTTGCTTACGGTAGCCACATTATCACATTCACCCTCTCCATAGTCCAGGATTACAGGTGTTTTGTCTCCAACAACCGACTCAATACTTCCGCTTTTTAAGAAACGGCAGGAAGCAGCCCATTCCAATGGAGTCAGGATGGTCCGGGTATAGGATTCTCCCCTGAAATTTACTCCGGAAGCACTCCCGGTAATGAAGTAGACGTCATCCCACCGGTTAGGGGTTACTTCACCGGCCACCCATTCCCTGATCCTCATAAACTCACGTTCAATAACAATATCATTGGGTGTTGTGATCTTACCACCTGCCAGTTCAACCGTAAAGGTGAGGTTTTTGTTTTCATTCCTCCCATTGTTGGTGATGGTTTTTGTCCCCTCGAGATGGATATCATTAATGTAATAGTCCACCAGGGTTACTGTTTTCTGAGAACCTTCCATACGATACCTTCCCGTAATGGTAATCATTATCTTACCCCTCCGGGTATTGCCGTAAAATCCAACGCAGTCGGTTTCACCATAATCAATGGTGATCACTTTTGGCCAGTGGGTTGTATCCGGATGGTCAACGGTGATCGAGGGACAACTATCAACCACCACTTCCTGTGATTTTAATTGAGCATTATAAAGCTGATCATCTACAATCTGTACGGCATTGTCAACAGCCTCCCAGATATCGTTGAAGAGTGCATCTGCCAGGGCATCATCCTCCGCCACTGCAAGGTCTTCTTCGGTTATTTTCTCCGCCGATTTATCCTTCTCACACGAATAAAAAAGCACTGAACCAGCCAGCACGAGGGAGAGGATATAAAAAATTCGCTTTGTTTTCATGGGAATAAAATTTGGTTTACACTGTACATTTCTTATTTCACCCTTTAGACAATGCTTTCTGTAAAAGGTTTAACGGAGAGAAAAAAAGAGCAGCGAAGCTTTACCTTCTTCGCTTATATACAGCATAGGTATAAGAGAAATCATTCTTCCCTTCCGGACCATGTTTTTCGCTCTCTAACATCTCCCACTCATCCAAATAAAGTTCCGGGAAAAAGGTATCGGCATCAAACTCCTGGTGTACCCAGGTAATGTACAGTTTTTCTGCAATGGGTAGAAACTGGCGGTAGACCATCCCGCCACCAATCACAAAACATTCATCATCCGGACATTTTTCAATGGCTTCATCGATTGAGTAAGCCATAATACATCCCTCTATTTTGTCCCCCGGAATATCCGAAAGTACAACGCTGGTTCGGTCTGGCAAAGGTCGGACAGGCAGGGATTCGAACGTCTTCTTTCCCATGATCAGGTAGTGACCGGACGTGATTCGCTTAAATCGCTTCAGGTCTTCCGGGATATGCCACAATAACTGATTGTCTTTTCCAATGGCATAGTTTTCGGCGATGGCAACAATGATGGAGAAGGATTTCATGACGAATAATGAAAATGTGATTGTTCCTTTCCTGTATTCACACTACAAATAAACTGCATCATTTGATAACATCAAAATTTTAGCCAACTACTGTACCAAAAACCGTCTAAAACTAAAACGCTGACACGGTTATGCACCCTCGTCCGGTACCCTGATTTGCTGACCGCGTCAGGTTTTATATGAAGAGCGACTTTCCAGGTCGCCTGAACGACTCAGGAGAGTCGTTCTCCACATTGCGGACAGAAAAATCGGTTTCGCATAGCAGGAAGGGCGTTGAGGTGTATTGTTCGTTTAATTGACAGTAAGTTCAGGCCTTCAGTATTTCAATTAAACTGATATTTCTCCTTTTATGTGCGGATGGGCCTGGTAATTCTCCAGCACAAAATCCTCATATTGGAAATCAAAGATATCCTTCACTGCGGGATTCAACCTCATGGCAGGTGGATCAAACGGTTTTCGTGTGAGCTGCAATTTTACCTGTTCGATATGATTAAGGTAGATGTGGGCATCACCGAACGTATGAATAAACTCTCCCGGCCGGAGACCGGTCACCCGGGCAATCATCATGGTTAACAGCGAATAGGATGCGATGTTAAAAGGAACGCCAAGGAATATATCGGCACTTCGCTGGTACAGCTGGCAGGAGAGTTTTCCGTTACCAACGTAAAACTGGAATAGCACATGACAGGGTGGTAATGCCATTTTATCCAGTTCACCAACATTCCAGGCACTCACGATGTGCCTCCTGGAATCGGGATCATTTTTAATGGAGTCGATAACCCGGTTGATCTGGTCAACTTTTTTTCCGTCCGGCTGAGGCCATGATCTCCACTGGTATCCATAGATATGCCCCAGGTCCCCCGACTCATCAGCCCACTCATCCCATATGCGCACACCATGATCGTTCAGGTATTTTATGTTGGTATCCCCTTTCAGGAACCACAATAACTCGTAAATAATGGATTTCAGATGCAGTTTCTTGGTAGTTAGAAGCGGAAACGACTGCTCCAGGTCATACCTCATTTGATAGCCAAAGATACTCAGTGCTCCCGTTCCAGTCCGGTCTTTCTTTTGAATCCCGTTGTTCATCACCTTATCCAACAGGTCAAGATACTGCTGCATAACTGCTCTCCATTAGATTAGAATCCTGAAAAAAGTCAAAGATAAAACTTCCTGATAAGGAATAAGGGCAAATAAGAATCAGGTTTTCCAATAGTTATTGACAAATGGATATTTCTTTTTCCTAAATTGATATTTTGGCAGGTATACCCCGGAGATTTAGATACACCGCTCAAATTTCCTTAGCTGCTTCTGGAAACTTCTCCAAACATCCTTAAAACTTTGAAGGTCTTTTATTTGATAACCAAGGTTATCGTTCCATGCCTTTTCGAGAATTTTTTCCTTTTTATTTACCTTTTCCACGAATTCATCGGGATTATGACCTTTGTGTTCAGCTTTTGCCCGAAACTCGTAATAAATCTCCTGCAATTCAATCCCCTCAAAATTAGTTATATATTCGAAATCATACAAGTCCCTTGGGATAGTTCTACCCATTAATGCGGCCATTTTCTCAATGCTAATTTCTTGCAAACCATAACATTGAATGATTACTTCCTCCTCGTCATTTAGATCGGAGTATTGATTCATCATCAGTCGTTTCTCAACTTCAAACTCAAGCTTCTCCCCCTTAGAAATATCTGTTTTCACGTGATCACCTCTTCCGCCTAACGGACCAACATATTTAATAAAGAATTTAATTCCACCAGATTCATGAACCTCTTTTGAATCTTCTGGTATGGAAAGAGTGATATTAGCCGCTTCTTTTATCTCATTGGATATTGTGTTGAATGCATCGAAGATGTTCTCATCGCTGACTTTGTCATCCATCTCTGGGTTGAGTGTAAAATCCAGATCTTCAGAATAGCGATAGTCTTCAATATGGATCTTCTTGATGCAGGTGCCACCTTTGAATATTAAAGCCTCTTTCAATAGATCATTCTTATAAATCCCCCATATTATCCAGGATATTATGTAATCTTTTTCTACCTGTTGTTGTCTTACTCCCTCGCTATTGGCTTTCCGACTAATTTCTTTTGGTTTGATCATGTGAAGATTGCGTTTTTAATTGAATCAGTATCAATGTTTATTTTCAGACGAAATTGTGAATTCTTCTTACCCTGGTCCGGACCAGTAGTATCAAACAAGCAAAACGAGGACCCTGTTTTCTGGAGCAATCTTTCATGATGTATGGTCCATTCAATATTGATAAGATCACAAACAAACAAGTATCTTTTTATTGCTGCCTGGCTTTCATTTTTATGAAAGTATGATAACAACGTGTCAAAACTGATCTTGCTTCTGGTTTCATATATTGCCTTTCCTATTTCAATCATTCCTCCACATAAATGTGGTTTTGTAACAGCATCAACTATGGTTTTTTCGACATCACTAACCATCACTTTCTCGTGCTGATTGATCCAGGTGTTATTAAACCCAAAGAACCTTGATGTTTTATGTGTTACAAATTGAAATTCTATATTCCTGACTTTTCTTTTGGAAGGAATTACTTGCCGATTGGTTACAATGATTTCTTTTAAGCCTGGCTGAGTTATTAATCCATGTATCTGCATTGCAGAATAATATCCAATGTAATACTCTCGACCTTTCATTAAATATTTAGCAACAAGATGCCAATCAGGGATATACGTGTTAGCATCTTCACTTGATGGAACAATATGATATAAGTTTCGACTTAATTTTATCAACATCCCCTTCCCTACCATAGCTGAAAGAACTTTGGACAGATAGGTTCTATCAGCATCAGCGTATTCAGAAACCACATCCTGAAAGTTAAAACAGTCCTGGTCATTACCAGAAAATCTTTTAATTATATCCCAACTGTAATCATTTTTCATCAAACTAATATTTATTATTTAATTATTGTAGAATAAAGAACAATACAAATATAATAAATATCTAATTTTGGATAATAATTATTTACTTATTGTATATTATTAAACAATAATATAATATTTTTTATCCATTTATATATGGAAATAACTATTCATTGTCAACTGGGGCAAAATGAATATTAGAATAGCAAAAGGCCTTTATGTCAATAAAAGATTCATTCCTCTATTGTTTTGACATATGGGGGAGGCAAGTTCGTATCTCCTTGTATGCTTAATAAGGTTATCCCATAACAAAAATCTATTTAGGAACAAACTGAATTAACAAAATATCTTGATGAGAATATAGTTTTTTCACGATATTTGTAGTGTCTCTATGACTTTATCTTAAAGAGATTCTAATAAACCAACAAAGACTTGAATCGGTTGTTAATATTATCAATCGACAGATTTGCCATATTTTATAATAAGTGCCTAGTCATGTTTATTAACTTGACATACAAGTTATTGAACAGATAACTACATAAATCAAAATCTATGAAAGCATCAATTAGAATATTGCTCCTATGCGGAATATTTGTTCTTTCGACATTTAGCTGTAAGAAAGAAAAGGGAAATTTTGAGCCTATTGAGATTAAAAAAATCACTGATTTTGGCTGTGATGACTGTTATTTATTATTAAAGCCGGAATATAGTAATGATACTTATTATGTGATTTATTCGGAAGATAATTTCACAAAATATCTAAAATATATACCAGGTGAGAATATACCATCGATTGATTTTGAAAAATACTTTTTAATAATTGGAGCAAAGTGGTTTGGTACTGGGGCGGAAATACTGGAAGAAAAAGCTGAAACAAATAACATTGAAATTGTATACCATGTAACATTCTTAACGGATATTTCAGCAGTAGCATTAGGAATAAGTTATCATGCTTTTATAGAGAAACCAGTTAAGGAAAAAGCAGTGCGTGTAGAAATAACTATAAAACCTTAAAGGTGGAATTAACAATAAATCAACCACTCTGAAAGATAAAACATACACGATCAATGTTTCCGGTTGGAAAGAGGGTATCTACTTTGTGCGTGCAAAAGTAAAAGACAATTTAGTGTCCGGAAAGTTTATGGTAACAAGGTAACACAAAGGTTTTCCAATAGTTATTGACAGATGGTTTCGATCCATGCTGAAATGTCCCCGATAACGTAGACTGGTGTATTACCGGGTTTTGAATATTCAGCGGGCATACTTTTACCGGTGCCTTCCATAAACAGGTGATTCAGGTCGGGGTAAGAGATCATGGTTACGTTCTCCATCTCTCCCACCGCTTCTTTCCATATCCTAAAATCTTCCATCGTTACCTGGTAATCCCGTTCTCCCTGCAACATAAGAACCGGAATAGGGATTCGTTTTACTGATTCAACGGGATCGTATTTTGCCAGGTCGATCCAGTAGGAAGGGGGTAAACTGAAAAGCAGTTCTTCGTTCAGGGTTGTTTCGGTAAAATCCTGTTCTTTGATCCGTCTGACTTTTTCCTGGAGATCCCGGATATTCTCCTCCTCCCCCGGTGTTAATCCGTCAGCTGACAAAATATAGGTTACCTGGTCCAGCACCAGGTCTTCGAGGGGCCTGGCATTGCCAGCCATCAGGATGATACCATCCGGAGGGTCATGCTGTTCTGCGATCCTTGGAGCAACAAAAGCACCCAGGCTATGATCCAGGATCACAACAGACGAAACGTTTTGCATTTTTCTCGCCATGGCTATAGCTGAAACGGCATCCTCAATCGTCTCTTCATAGACGGTCAGGGTTGACCCATCCATTTGTGCTCCATAGGTTTTTGTTCGTTTATCATACCGAAGGGTAGCTATACCGTAGTTTGCCAAACCGGATGCCAGGTCACAGAAGATCTTGTTGGGCCCGATGGTCTCATCCATATCGTTGGGACCGGAGCCATGAACCAGTACAACCAGTGGATAGGACTTTTTCCCTACCGGTATGGTCAGTTTTCCGGGCAGGTGATCTTCATTCCTTTCATCTCTACTATCTATTATTATCCATCCTTGTGATCAGCTTACAATTTACTTTCCTTAATCCTGTAATCCACGTTTCTCTCTTTGAGGTAGGTCAGCATAAACCGGAAATTCTCCTCACTTTCTCCCACATATTCCG
>CAZXGG010000115.1:0-6905 GCA_964640125.1 uncultured Rikenellaceae bacterium | reverse complement strand
AGTGTCCAGAAGAAGATATCGAGGAAGACCGGTTGGAAAAGGAAGAATGCACGCAGCATGAGGGGAGGCACGATCATTGAAATTGCAGCCAGTATCCTTGCATACTCTTTCCCTCCCAACTCTTTTGCTATGGCAGCTCCCAGCAACACCATGACTCCGCTGAAGAGTGCCGGTACAAGTTTTACAGTAAACAGGGAGTAACCCAGAACCTTGATCAGTACAAATGCCAGCCAACCGATCAGGGGAGGTGTTGTGGCATAGCCGGCTGCCGGATGGGTCCCCAGCGAGAAATACAACAGCTCATCCCGGTGGTATTCGAATGTGTTGTAAAAGATAAGGTGGAATACCACACTGAAAATAGCCAGGAGCAGGATGATGAATCCGGTCAGGCTTGATTTTTGCAACCTCATTGTCCAGGATTGTTTCGGGTTGATACTGAACCAAACAGGAATACAAAATAATTAAAAAAAATCGTTTATCGGTGTTCGGGTAAAAAGTGAAGAGTGATCCGCCTGCGTCGCAGCCTTCACCTAGGTTTCGGCTGCCGAAGAAGACTTCGGACTTCAGCCGACATAGTCGGCGGACAAAGCGAGTAACGTGTGACAAGATTTTTTGAAAAAGAATTCTAACTAACAAATTCGACATTCAACATTTGAAATCATTATTCTCACCTCTCAACACCTAAAAGTCCCACTGTCTCATCGTCTCGCCTCTCCTTTCTTAAATCTTCTTACACGATTTGACGCCTGGTGATTTATGGTCCATAGAGGGATTTCCAGCCGAATTACAGCGCAGTTGGACCATCTTTTTAGTTATACACCAACCCCGGGTTGCCCCCGTGAAATAGCGATCTTCCCAGACGAACTGTTGAAGCGAAACATTATTGTACACCCCAGACATAGTGCTGAAATGAATGGTTATTTCACAGGGTTACCCGGGGCTATTGATTATTATACCCCGCTGGGGTATTTTTTAATCTTATTGGACTGACTTATTCTACAACTACCCTTTACAACTACTAATTGTGCATAATCTAACATATTAACAATTCTATCAATACCATAGGGATGCCTATGGCATAAATTTTCCCAAAGGGATACTTTCGGCATAACTTCTATTAATCAGGACCGAGCACCTTTTCTTACTCACTACTCACTTCTCAACACTCACCTCTCTTTTCCTCCCACATCCCTCATATGCTATGGAATACATAATTTTATGTGCGTAAAAACCACTAAATCCTTATCTTTACCTCAATAGATCATTCACCTAAAGACAATTCATCATGAAAAAACTGGTTTATCTCATGGTGCTGGCCATGCTCTTTACTTTCTCATCATGCGGGGGATCAAAAAAGGACAAAGGTTCCGCAGAAGACAAAACAGAAGCGGAAAAAACAAAAGCCGATGAAAAGATAGCCGACTGTGATGATTTCCTTAAGCGGTATGAAGAGTGGATGAATGAATACATTGAAGTGATGGAAGCGGTCTTTAGCGGAACCGGTGAGGAGGAAGGATTACAGGAAAGATGGGATGCGATGGTGCAGGAAGCTGTTACCTGGTCAACACAATGGGTTACCCTTACGAAATGTTCGATGAACGAAGAGTATGTGAAGAAGTTCGAGGCGATTGCAGACAAAGCTGCCAAAAAAATGGAAGAAGTTATGGGGGAGTATGAGTAGGAGGGGATTATTCCCCTATTCATACCGCAACGAATCTGCCGGGTTGGAGTAGGCGAAAAGAATTACCCTGACCAGGATGGCAAGGAGTGCGACACATAATGCAACTCCTATTGAGACCAGATAAATCCAGACAGGAATGTTAACCCGGTAGGCAAAATTCTGCATCCAGTTTTTTATAAAAATAAGGGCAAAAGGTATTGCAATGGCAACTGCCGGTAATACAAATTTCCCAAAATCACCAATCATTAAAAGAATGATATTTCTGGAATGGGCACCATGCACCTTTCTTATGCCCATCTCTTTAGTCCTTTGTACCACAGAAAAAGAGATCAATCCAAACAACCCAAGGGCTGAAGTCAGAAGGGCCAGGAGGGTTCCAAGCAACATCAACTTTGTGTTTTGCTCATCGATCGAATATTTTGAACGAATTTGTCGCTCCATCAAATAGTAATTGAAAGCAGGATCTTCATAATATAATTCCAGGATTTTGACAATGTCGTTAATAACTTCTTCTGTGATTTTCTCTTTTACCCTGATAGTTATGTATTGGTAATTTCTAATATACCGGGTGAAAACAATCGGACCAATCGGCTCATACAGGGATTCGAAATGAAAATCCTTCACTACTCCGATGACTGTATCCCGATGATGCCATATGTTGATTGGTTCACCCAGGGGATCGTTCAGATCCAATAATTTTGCAGCCGATTCATTGATAATAAACTTGCCGGTATCCCCATCAAGAACTCGATTAAAATCCCTGCCGGATATCAACTCTATCCCATAGGTTTCCAGGAAGTCCTCCTGTACTGGATTTTCCTTTATTATAAACGCTTTCTCTTCAGAACTGTATGATGACCAGGCATTCTGGATAATTACAATATTCCCCGGGATTGCATCGGATGCCGAAACACGTATAATCCTGTCATGGCTCAGGAGTTTCTTTCGAACCGGATGAAACGGTTTTGCAAAACGCTGGTTTACCTTATAAAATACTACCAGGTTTTCCGGGTTGAATCCGAGATCTGTCCTTTTAAGAAAAACAATCTGTTTATACATAATCAACAGGCATGTAATCATAAATGCCGATATTGCAAGTTGGAGAAATACAGATAAGCTCTTAAATCTTCGGGGCCGGATCCGTGTTCCAGGTACATGAAGATCTTCCATTTGACTATACCGGGAAAGGATTATGGCGGGATAAAAACCTGCAATAAGACTGATGACTAAAGTGAGCAGAACCAGACCAGCAAAAAATGCTTCATTATTTCGCAAAAGAAAAGTAAGCTGCCGGTCAATCAGGCTTCCAAAATAGGAGAGGAGTAACTCAACCAGAACAATGGATAGGAGCAGAGAAACCAATGAAATAATAACGGATTCAGTTAGAAATTGGATAATCAATAACCTCCTGTTTGCACCAAGGACTTTTCGTATTACTACCTCTTTGGATCGGTTAGCCGAATCAGCAAGCATATGATTCAGAAAGTTGCTTATTGCGATAATCAGCACAAAAATAGCAATCGTACTGAAGATCAGGATATTCTCAATACGACCGGGTGTTTTAAAATTATAGCCTATATCCGATGAATACAAATGAATATCCTGTACCGGTTGCAACATGGAGGAAACATGTGCACCGCTTCCGTGGTACCGTTCATAAACCCAATCATCTATGTGTTTTCGTATCTCATTCAGAATCTCTTTCTTGTTTATCCCTTCAGCCAGGCGGAGATAGGTTGAAAAATCAAGACTTTTTCGCTGTGCAAGAATCCCTTCTTTTTCCAATGTACCCAAAGAAAGGAATAAGTTAAAGTCCATGTGTGAGTTTGAAGGAAGATCATCAGTGACGGCAACAATGGAAAATTTATTATTATGAATAACAAGTTCTTTCCCAACCGGATCTTCATCTTGAAATACCTCCCTGGCAAAATCCTCAGTGAGAACGGCAGTATAGGGTTTTTTGAATTCCTTCAATTGATCATGGCCAATACCGGGAAAAGTAAAAACCTCAAAAAATGGTGGCTCAACATAACAAAATTTGATATGACCAAAGTTATACTGGCGGTTCTCATATAAAAATTCCGGATTAAGAAAAAGCCTGCCAATCTTTTCAATCTCCGGGTAATGCTGTTGTAAACTATCCGAAATCTGGAATAATGTATGCGGTATGATCAACTCCTGATCCTCGGGTGTTTCCACCCTCGATATAATCCTGTAGATGTTGTCACTGGAAGGAAAGAACCTGTCATAGCTTAATTCGTTGCGAACATATACTATCAACAGTGTAGTAACGGTTAGTCCAACAGTTAATCCTAAGATATTTACCATGGAAAAGATACGCTTGCGAAGAAGATTACGCAAAGCAATTCTGCAGTGGCTATAGATCATCTGTAAAGAATTCCCGGGAAGATCCTTCAGTTTTCCCATTTCACATTACAGCCTTTTCAAAATCCTTCAATAGGGCCTGTAAAATACATTAATTTCAGCATAAAAACAAGGGAGTGACATTTCCCTTGTGATCTAACCAGATCCTCCCACTTATCGATCTCATTCGAAGAAGCAACTATTTTATCCAATCACAAGTCATAAAGATAATATCGTGGGTTAGGACAAAATGGTTTATCTTTATAGATAGTTACGTGTATCCTAAATAACTAGTTATCAAGGTGCGATTTATATCAAATCTATTCAGGTTATTAAGCTGTATACTTATTTATACAGCTCTCACTGTTAGCCTTTCTGCTCAGACAGTCATCTGGCTGGAGGATTTTGAAGATCTGCCGGACGGAACGCAAATCGACACAGGGCCCACAGCATGGACTATCGAAACCACTGCGTGCAACTTTGGTCCGCTGGGCAGTTTTGAAGTGTTTTTTAATGCATTTCAGGGAATTGATACACAGGGTGAGGGTATCTGGTACTCCGAGGTCATTGATATCTCAGGTCATGTTGACGTCAAGGTCACCATCGATCTGTTTATGTATGCGTTAATAGCTGATGCAGATGATTACGTCCGGGCCTATTATTCGCTCGACGGGGGATCGGAAATACTGTTGGAGAATGGCGATCAATCCGGGAATTTCAGCAGTGCTACTGCTTTTACCGGTGGAATTAATGGTAGTACTCTTCAGATTATTGTAAAACTTACCAATGATTTCATTATTATTCCAAGGTTCCAGCGGTTTGATAATGTCAAGGTATATACCGGACCGGATGAACGGTTTGCTATTCAAAGCGGAGAGTGGGACGACCCGGGTACCTGGTCTTACTTCTCGGGAGGTACTTCCTGCAATTGTATCCCGGACGTCTTCAGCGAGGTGCACATCAATGAAGTCGATAGCGGGTATGTCGTAAGTATTGATAGCGATTCCAGGGCAAAAGAACTCTACCTCTATTCAGGGGGTACACTCCAGTGGACGTCAGATAATGATGAACTGGAGATCTATCAAGATGGAGCGATCCACATCCAGAGTGGTGCAACTTTATCGGAAAACTCACACAATGAAGCAAGAATAGAGTTCGCTGTGGATCATTCAGATTATGTTCTCGATAATGAGGGTATATTTATCGTTGATGATATCATTCTGCAGAACAGGGAAGGCCAGCTGTCAATCAATGGATCAGCCGATATTGCCATAACGGATCAACTGGAGTTCTTTGACGAAAAAACCCGTCTGGTAAATAACAGTACCGGAACCGTGACCGTTCAGGATGACCTGCTGTTTAACAGTGATAGTGCTGATCTCATAAATAACGGGAACATCCGGATTACCGATGATCTCCGGTCCAATTTCTTTGATGAGGGCAATCACCTCATCAATAATGCCGGAGGGGCATTAACGATCGGAGGCGACGTGAATGCCTTCTGGAATAGCCTTCTTATTGACAATTATGGAAGCATCGACCAGGATGGCGCGTTTACCAATATTGACGCAGGTGAGGTACAGGTGTACAACAGGGCAGGAGCAACCTGGAATTATGGAGGGGGAACAACCGATGATGATGATATCCAGATTTACTGTAACTTCAATGCAAATACCTTCGAGTATGATAATCCCGGCGACCAGCAGGTCCATCCGGCACAGGACGGATACTGGCACCTGGTGCTCTCAGGTTCAGGAACCAAAACGACCCTTGGAGACCTGGATATCAACGGAAACCTGACCATATCAGGAGTGTCTATTCTCGATGTAAATACACACAATAATGACATAAACCTTGCGGGAAACTGGACTAATGAAGGCACATTCATTGCAGGGTCACGCAGGGTTGAATTCGATGGAAGTGCTGCTCAGACAATCTCCAATGCATCAGGAGAGAACTACTTTAAACTTACCCTTAGAAATAGTGGCCCCGGAATTACCCTGAGCGACGGAAACATTACTGTTTCTGATACACTTTCTATGGTTCAGGGTAATGTCTTCACCAATACCTTCAAGATAACCATAGGAACTGGTACCGTTAATGTTGGTGCACTGTCGCATACGTCAGGTACTGTGATTGGCAGGATTGAACGGTGGATCAGTTCACCCGGTTCCGGATTGCTCTTCCCCGTTGGTACCTTGGGAGCCTACAGGCCTGCAAATGGTACATTCAATGCGTTGAATTCCGGCTCTATAGTGGGTGAGTTTGTTCCTGCAGATCCCGGATCCGATGGCTTACCCCTTTCGGAATCAGGCATTACTATCCAGAAACAATTCACAGATGGGTACTGGAATTTTGTTGCTGCCAATGGATTTTCAACGTCAGATTTTGATATTGAACTGATCGCTGATGGTTTTACAAGTTATGCTATCAAGCCGAACACACGGGTGATTAAGAGGCCGGATTCAGGCGACTGGGATTTGGACGGAATTCACGTTAATGCCATTGATTCAGCCGTCTATCGCGATAATATGACCGATGGCTTATCGACTTCAGGCACCCAGTTCGGATTGGGCATTGGATGCATACCGGTCTCAATTACATCGATAGTCCAGGATGTGGCATGCTTTGGTGGTGCGGATGCAGCAATTGATATTACGGTTACCGGAGGGACTCCGCCATTTATTTATTTATGGAGTACATCTGATGGAAGTGGTCTCGTTCCGACTTCAGAAGATCAAACCGGATTGACACCCGGTACTTATGACCTTATGATAACCGATGATAATGGTTGCGCCTTTTATGATAGTTTTGTCGTTTCGCAACCGGCAACCCCACTTTCCGGATCGATCACACTTCA
>CAZXGG010000114.1:0-7185 GCA_964640125.1 uncultured Rikenellaceae bacterium | reverse complement strand
TTATTGGATGGTTCTGCAAATTATCCTAAAACACTCGAAGAGTGTTAAACCGCCTTATGCCATAGGCATCACTATGTGATAAGAATTGCGTATGAAAACCGGGACGCTGGGTAGTCAAAAAGATAAAATGCTGTCTGAGCCCACCGATTAAACTGATGCACACTCTATTTCAACCTTGCCTGCCAACTAGGTATTATCAGATTGATCTGTGCAAGACCATTCAAAAACAAATTATGGGCGATTTCATTTTATCTGTGGCTGCTGCCCGCCCGACTGAACGACTTCAGTCGTTCCCGCCCGGATGACCCGGTCGGACGGGCGGGCGGGGGTCCCTTGGTTTTCAAGAAACCACGAAGTGCGATGAGCACCATTGAAAAATAAACAACTCGCGAATAATTCTTATGCAGCGGAGATTTCTTTTGCCATAGGCATTCCTATGGTGAAATGGATTGTGGTAGAAAAAATACAGATTGCTTCTGAGTCCTATTAACCATTGGTTCTTGGCAAATTTATATCTTCCACATTCCCTTAAGCGGGGTGAGGGGTGATGAAAAGGGCGTTGCCCTTTTTAGAATCATTTCATCAAAAAATAAAAAAAAATTGTACTTTTCTTTACGCCAAAGAAAAGTACCCAAAGAAGGGCGGCCGCAGATCATTTTCGGGTACCGGTATCTTCGGTTGCCCACGCGTTACAACTCGGTCCGAAAAAAGAGGTCGGCCCTCAGACAGTAACGCTTACTGTCCCCGTGAAATATAGAAAAATACTGTCCGTGCTGATAAGGTGTCACGTTATTTCACAGGGAAGGGCCTCCCCTTCGCAACCTGCATCACCCGGTACTTTCGCCGAAAATGATCTGAGGGCAAAAGTCGTCCCCTTGGGACGATCAGAGTGTCTGCTAATCAAATAAATTGCAAATTTGGATAGTCAGCCTCAAGAACTAATTGAGTCTTATACTTCTAAAAAGGAATATAACTATATCATCTAAAAGCCCGGAATTTTCTACGCCTTGTTTTGCACATAAAATTTTTTCCCGTAGGGATGCCTTCGGCAAAAGGCCAATCCTTCGCCCTTCGGGCGATATGGGTGGTTTCTAATCAAGTTTCAATATAGGAATCGAAACGATCATAACCCGAGACCGGGATACCAGGTTCGTGCATTCTGATAATAGATCTTTTCGAGGACCTCCGGATCGAGCTTTAATCCCAGGAAGTTTTCCTCCACAACATCGGATGTCATCTCCTCATCGGTTGTAAAATATTTCCAGTCTTCCAGCCAGACATCGTGGATCCGGTTTTTTAACTCTTCACCGTTTGAATTTTCGGATGCGCCAAGATCGGTTCCATAGAGCAGCCGGTCCTGGTACCGGTTAATGAAACGACGGACTTTCTCCCGGTCCTGTACCTGGAAGTGGCAGATCCGGGCAGACATGTCAACGGCAAGATTGGGATAGTTATCAAGGCATTTTGCCAGTTCATCCACATCCCATTCCAGGCTGCCCAGATGTGCACCGATCACCATCAGGTCAGGGTGTTTCTCCAGCATGCGGTCCCTCGACCGGATCTGATCCTCGTAAGAAGGATAATCGGGATGAAGGTACATGTGGTATTCCGGGTGGTTTTTGAAATATCCCCGATCGCTATTCACGGTCATGGAATCAAGGGGAAGCCAGCAGTTTTTCGGCTCTCCGATATGGGCAACCAGGGGTTTCCCTTCGGAAGCGATGAAATCCAGAACCGGATCAAAACGTGGATCGTCGATCATGATGAAACTGCTGTCTGTGTCGCGAAAGGTCATACCGATATCCTTCCAGACTTTGACGGCAATGGCTCCGTTATCAAAGTCCCTCTTTAACCCGGTGATGACCGAATCCGGCCACCCTTCCTGATCAAAATTTTCCATGGAAAATGTTGTGGTGTAATAGATTGTTTCCGGAAAGATCTCTTTCTGATACATTGCAAAGTCAAGTTGCTCCTGGATGTAGGAGAGGTTTGCCGACCGGGTGGTGATGGTCAGTAGCTGAAAATGATCGGATTTTGCCTGCTCAACAAATGACGGATCGGTTGTCCGGACATGTACATGGGCATCGATCTTCGGGAATGATTCAAATTCCGGAAGAGCGGTTTTGCATCCTGGAAAGCAGGTGCAAAGTAATGCGAGACCAACAATTCTAATGAACGTTTTCATAGGATATGAGTTGATTAATCAATTCGTTGTGCTAAAAAAAATGTTGATAGGAATTCTATCTATATATCATTGATATTCAATAGGAAATCGTTTCATGGACCGCAAATCTACAGGCGTACATTGGAACAAAACTGAAAAACCTGCCTGTCTGCACGCGAAATCCGAAATTACTCGCCATGCTTTCAGCATGTCTCATGAGACCGCCCGCCTGAATGAATTCATTCGGGCAGGTTACGCTCAGTTAGCAACTCGAAATCCTATTCTTTCCCCCAGAATTCACTTTCTCTGTCTGTTCTTTACCATTTGAATGATAAGCTCCTTTTTTTCCGGTTCCGTTTGTAATTGTTCCCATGACCAGAAAATTACCCCACATGAGGGAGGTTCTAATGCTTTCGAGAGTGATTCTTCAAACTCCCCGACAGTGAGCTTACAATCCAGGTAGGCTTCTTTCACCTGTATGCTGGGAACAACCAGACTTTCAGTTTGTTGGTATACATCCTGCACTACGGAATGAATCCACGATGGGTCCTGTTTTACCATGTGAGCATAGGTCATGGGTGAAAGATAGTCAGCCCATGTCGCTATTTCAGAAAAATCCTGTCCTGCAATCGACCGGACAGCACCGTTGAAATCATCCGTTCGCCAGGGGACAAGATGTACATTGATCTTAATTTCCGGTTTTGTTTTCCTGGCTGCTTCCGATAGTTCATGAACCATGCTGGTAATGAGTTCGCATTTCCATTGCGTCCAGTCAGACAGCGCTTTGGATTCAATCCAACCCGCTATCGCATTCGTTCCATTCAGGGAATCCGGTATTTGTATGCCGGTCCTTTCCTGAAAAGCTGCAAGACAGGATGAATCAAAACAGGTGTTCAGCAGGGAATCAGGGAGTGTTTCGGGATACACCTTTTCCCAGAAAACAAAATGGCGAATAAAATCAATGCTTATGCCATCCGGTTCAAGGGCCCGGATCAGCTGGATAAGTGAGTCTGTTTTTTGTCTTCGATAATCAATCCTTGAGGGACATACAAAAGTCACCCAATCATCCTTTGCCGGTGTTCCGTATTCAGTTAATGCTTGGAGTCCCGGATTGTTACTCAGTGCTTCCGGATCATAGAATACCGGAAAAATAATAAATGTTGTCAGGTTATTATCCCGTGTCAATTGTCTGAAGTCGGAATTTGAGTAGAGGTCGATACTGCAGAAGACCGTATTGACCCCTAATTCTTTCCATTGCTGGATTAATTCCTCAAAGTCCTCCTGGTGTTCATAAATCTTAACTCCAATGATTCGATCTGTTTGTTTTGTTTCCTCTGCTCGTTTATTACAGCCAGGAAGTATCCGTGATATGCAAAGAAGAACGGAAATGATTCCTATGTAAGTTAAGCGTACGATGGATTACTAATTGTTTGTTTGTGCCACATTAAATCCTGAAATAATCACATCCGGTGTTTCACCGCGTGTATCAGCATGTTTCACTTCCATGCGGACAGTGCGTTCTTCCCCCGGCATCAGGAACAGATAATTATCACTATAGATTACAGGCAGGATGCGGTCCCCGGTTTCATCCCGTATAACCTTCAGCCGTACCATCAGTGCCGGGTATTTCGTTGGATTGGTCATCCGGGTAGTCAGGTACCAGCGTTCCCTTTTCCGGACAACTTCCGTTACAGATTCCAATTTTACTTCCGGCAGATCATGGATCGCTTTGAAATTACCTTCTTCCACTCCTTGCCAGTAAAAGTTTTCAGAAATGGTCCTGTTATCTTTCAGTAGCTTCAGCCTGAGGAAGTATACCTCACTGAGCCCGGATGGATTTTCGATTCCAAAGCATGGGCTCATGCTGTCTTCAGGACTATCTATGGTAGTTGTTTTCTCCCACTGGACGGTACCGTCAATGTTCAGTATCTCAACATATGCCGTAAGGCCGGACATATTTGCAGCACTATAGTTGACCACTTCGATGGTATCGGTCAGCGGGTTCCACTGGATATGAAGCGGTTCGCATGCTTTCTTGCTCCCGAAGTATGCAGCGGTTGGTTCAAAGTAGTAGTCATAGGTTTGCCAGACAAATGAGGGCCATGCGGAGTGGCTCATCCAGATCACCAGTCCCATTCTGTTTTTGCTCTGTGCTTCATACATGGCACGATACCCCTCGTAGTTTATCCACTGTGCCATGGAGACCCACTTTTCGGCATTATCAATGGGGCCAAAACTTGTTTCGACCAGTTCGACGAAGGATCTTGCCTGCATGTTGCCATCCAGGCAAAAATCGTGTATGCCCCACATTCGTCCGATGGGCCACATAGCACTATCCGGCATCATCTTTTGAAGGCTTTCATAGGTGACAACGTTAGGCATTCCCATCTCGCTGTGCAATTTTTCAGTAGCACGCTCTTCAAAGTAATATTTGACCGGCATAGCCCGGTAGGGACCAAATCCGCTTACCGTTCCCATAGCAGAATGAGAAATGTAATGAATACCCGGATGATTCACCGGTAGCATCTCGCGAATTCTATTGTCCAGTTCCTCCGGTGGGTTCCCTTCATTGCGCCCGCAATAGAGAGCTATTGAAGGGTGATTTCTGATTCGCAAGACCATATCTTCGGCATTTTCCATGAACATATCATTATCGTCGGGATTCGGTCCATCCACCGGATTGGCAAGCCAGAAATCCTGCCAGATCATTACTCCATGCCGGTCACAGGCTTCGTAGAATTCATCATCCCCGGTTTGTCCTACCCAGTTTCGGATCATGGTGAAATTCATTTCGCTGTGGTAACGCACGGCAATGTCATATTCACGTCCCCGGTATGAGAGGTTGGATTCGGGGAAACCCCAGTTACCGCCACGACCGATGAACCGTCTTCCATTGATAAATATTTTCAGAACATCTCCCTCTTCGGTATAGTTCATCTGCCTGATCCCTGTTTGAAAAGCGGTTTTGTCTGAAAACAGATAATTTGTTGTTTCAAACCAGAGCTCCACATCATACAGGTTTTGTTCTCCATAGCCGGCAGGCCACCACAATTCCGGATTCTGTAACAACAGTTCGGGATGAGTTGAAGGATCAAATATTATTTTCGTTGCCGTTGATGCTTCCAGGGTTGCCGGTTGCTGAAATGAAATATCCCCGAAGTGTCCGTATAGAATTCCGGAGACTTCTTCCGGATCATGGTTCTGCAGGGTAACCTCAATACTAATCGATGCCTCTGAAGTATCCGGGAGGGGCAGGGTCGTTGTAACGAAAGGATTTTTAATCGTTACAGGACCGGTTTCGGTCAGGTAAACATCGTTCCAGATACCAATATTCCGGCCCCGGATAGTGGGGATCCAGTCCCAGCCGATGGATGCATGATAGGTCGGATTGTCTGCTCCCAGGGCGCCACCGTTCATGTCAGGGTTCAACGCTGTTTGCTCTTTGACACACCCGGGTGTTGCATTCTTGATGATACGTACAGCAAGCGCATTTTTCTCTCCGGGAACCAGGAGTCCGGTGATGTCAAATTGTCCGCGCATAAATGCACCTTCAATGCGTCCTGCTTTTTCTCCGTTAAGAAATACATCTGCTTTCCAGTTGATTCCGTCGAAGCTGATGAACATCTTTTTCCCATAGTATGACTCGGGTATGTAAAATTCATTCCGGTACCAGAAGTCGGAATAGAAAAACGATTCGGAGATCATCAGTTGGTTATCCCCGTAGTCTGGATCAGGAATTGCTCCGGCATTCCTGTAACTCATCAATACGGTACCGGGTACGGTGGCAACCAGCCAATCGTCGTCATTGAATCCCGTTTCAGAGAGTTCCTCCCCATTTGCATCGACGAGCGATTCACGCTGAATGCGCCATGCTCCTCCGGCCAGATCTATCCGTGAATCATCCTCTGTTACAGGTGAATGTTTTGGAGTGACTACCGGTCCGCCGCGTCCGAAAACCTCCATTTCACTCAAAAGGTATCCTTCGGGTGAAGCCGGTTCCTCCATAAAAATGCGCACATATCTTCCATTCACCTGTTGCTCAAGCCTGATTTCATCGTTCGGGTTTTCACTGGCTGTAAGGTTGGCAATCACCTCCCATTTTTTGGCATCATCTGACACCTGCACGGATCCGGTTTGAGGCCGACGGATCCAATACAGATTGACCAGGTCAAATGTACACTCTGCCCCAAGGTCCACGTATACCCATTCCTCATCAGTCCCTTCGCTCATCCATGCACTGGTGAAGGTATGTGATGGTGCAATCTCAACCAGGGCATCCAGGTGGAAGAATTCCAAACTACCGATATTCCAATTCATGACATTGGATGATTTAAAACCGATCCTGAAGAAACGATTTCCGGAGGGTACTTCAAGGGCGATGGTTTCATTCAGTATCCTGAATCGGTTTGATCCTGGCCTTCTGGAAAACCTTCTGAACTCTTCTCCCGGATAATCGCTGCCTTCTGACCGGCCCAGCTCCTTCCATGCTTGACCATCATTCGAACCGGAAACAACATAAGTCCATCCGCGTGCTGATTGATCATTCAGGAACAGTGCTCCCGATAGGACTATCATGTCAAACACCGGCGGCTGATTTCCGCCCTTCACCTCGATCTGAATCCAGCCTTCTGAACCTTCAAACTGTATCGAGGATATGGTGTTGTGATCAATTAGCCATTCACGCTCGTTCTTTTTCATGGTACCGTGCTGGCTGGTGGAAGCGGAGAACAAGCTGGGAAGCGCAGTATCCCTGATCCCGTCAGTTATTAGCTGGGCAGTAAGGTTGTAATCGTAACTGCTTGAATGATATGCTGGCCGGTGAAGGGCAATATTCCGATAGTTCTTTTTATCCAAAGAGATCACCGGTGAGAAATCTTCATCAAAATCTCCGGGATAGATCCCGATGCCACGGGTATACTCCTCTGAGGAGTTTTGACATGCAAACAACAGGATCAGGAATCCGACAGATAATAGAAACATAAGCCGAATCGATGAAACCAGACGCAGTGATTTTTGTTTCC
>CAZXGG010000113.1:0-7211 GCA_964640125.1 uncultured Rikenellaceae bacterium | reverse complement strand
CATCCATCCATCCCTATGCTTTCCCCCACTGAAGAAATGTCCTTATGGCTGTAATGTTTTTCCGTCGCGTTCGTCTTGTTATTGAGATTGGAAATGACGGAGTTGCAATCCTCCGTCGGATATAATGAATCTAAAAACAAAAATCATGAAAAAAGTAATTGTTTATGTTGTCCTTTTCCTTTTTGGAATAGCAGTGAATGCCCAGAATACCGCTGTGGACAAGTTGTTTGAAAAGTATGGTGAAACGGAGGGATTTACTACGGTTATTATCAAGGGTAAACTGTTTGATATGATATCGTGTCTGGAGGAAGAAGATGAGGAAGATGAGGCAATTCAGCTCATGTCTAAACTGACCTCCGTCCGGATTCTTGCCATGGACGAATGTGAAAAACCGGAAGGGATTAACTTCTTCGATGAAGTGATGGAACTTCTGGATGAGTCTGATTACGAGGAGTTGCTGGTTGTCAAAGAGAAAGACCAGGATGTTAAATTCCTTATCAAGGAGAAGGATGGAATTATCAGTGAATTGTTACTGGTTGTCGGTGGTGAGGATAATGCGTTGATTAGCATTGTAGGGAAGATCGATCTGAAACAGGCGTATAAGATTTCCAAATCCATACATGGCGATCACTTTGAGCATTTCGAGAAGTTGAAAGGTGTCAAAATGTAATACCCCGGAAACAGGGTAATAAAAAAGAGGGGTATTTTGTACACCCGAAAAACCGGTTAACTTTGTGGTACATCCGGTTTTGGTAACCTAACGTTTTGCAGATTGATCCCATGAAGGCAGAGGAATTTAAAAGAGAGATTATCCCGATGCAGCGAAAACTGTATGCCTTTGCCCTTCGGGTCCTGCAAAACAGGGAAGAATCTGAGGATGTGGTACAGGAGATCTTTGTGAAACTCTGGTGGATGAGGGGAGAGCTGGGAACGATCAGGAACAGGGAAGCATTTGCCATGACAATGACCAAAAACCTGTGTATCGATAAACTGAAGAAGAAACGGATGCTCTCCCTGGATGAAGATCAGGTGCGGTTTGAGGGCACATCCGATTCCAATCCGTTGAAAGAGGTACAACTGAATGATGCGGTTGCACTGGTCAACCAGATTGTTAGTGATTTACCGGATCAGCAACGAATGATCATTCAACTCAGGGATATTGAAGGGTATACCAGTGAAGAGGTTGCAGGAATCCTCGATATTAGCCAGAACACACTGCGGGTAAATCTTTCACGAGCCCGTCAGAAAATACGAGAAAACCTGGTAAAACAATACAGTGATGGAAAAGAAGAGAATAGAGAATCTTATCGAAAAGTTCTATAATGGTGAAACCAGTATAGGGGAAGAGCGATTGCTGGAAAATTACTTCAGCCAGAAGAATATTCCAGCATCACTGGAAGCCGAAAGGGATCTTTTCAGGTTCTATTCCGGCTCAAGAAATGAGCAGCTGCCGGACGATCGGCTTGAACAGAAGATCATCCGGGCAATCGAATCGGAGGGAGGAGACCTGACCGGAAAAAGACGCAGAATGATCTTTGCCGTTACCAGCATCGCAGCAAGTATCCTCCTGCTGATCGGATCCTATTTTATCTTCCTCAGTCCCTCCGGTCCGGGTTTGGCCCTGTCAAAGTATAAGGATACATTTGATAATCCCGAAATAGCCTACCTGGAGACACAGAAAGCCCTCCTGTATGTCTCTGGAAAACTGAATGAAGGTACCAGGGAACTGGATAACCTGACGAAATTTGAAAAAGGAACAAAAGAGTTGGATAACCTGAACCTGATGAATAAAGGAACATCAGGAATCTATTCCATTTCCCTGTTCGGGAAAGGTGTCGGAGAGATGCATCACCTCTCCATCTTTTCGAAAACACAGGCCAGGATATCAGGTAATTAATGTAAAGAATGAGATAAACATAATACTGTAAACCATGAAAAAAATAACACTTATTTTAAGCTTTATGCTGGTGTCATTGGTAACGATGGCACAGCGGGATGCCGTCGATGTGCTGTTTGACAAATATGCCGGCAAGGATGGATTTACCACCGTGATCATCTCCAGTAAAATGTTCAGCCTTTTCCAGGATATGGAAGTGGAAGACGATGAATTCAATAAGATGATGAGCGGCCTCAAAAGTATCCGGATCCTCGCGACAGATGAAACGATGGATGACAAGACCATCAATTTCTATGATGAGGTCATGAAGGAACTGAATGAAAACGATTATGAGGAGTTAATGGTCGTGAAGGAGAAGGACCATGATGTGAAATTTCTCATCAAGGAGCGCAATGGGAGAGTTGCAGAACTGCTGCTTGTAGCAGGAGGTAAGGGGGGCGATAATGCACTGATCTCAATCCGTGGAGATATCGACCTGAAAACCATCTCCAAACTGGCCCGGTCCATGGATATTGAAGGCATGGACCAACTGGAGAAATTGGAGAAGAAAAAGTAATCTGTTCTAACATAATTTCACAAGGCTTTTTCGAATGCGGGAAAGCCTTTTTCTGTATTTGTCACATTGAACTACGCTGTTATGAAGAATTTTACCCTTGTTGTTCTGTTTCTTATTACCTCACTTACGCTACTCTGCTCATGCCATGACGAGCGGGGAAAAGCTGCAGAAGATGTTTTTGAACAGTATGCAGGAGAGGCGGGAGTCTATATTTTCCGGATCCCGCCCGGACTGATCGGGATATTCGTTAATGCCGGGGAAAATCCTGAATTGAAACAGTCCCTGCGCAATATGGAGATGATCAAGGTGATGATCTTTGACCAGAATAACCGGGGTAAACTGGACAAACAGGAGATCCTTCAAACATTTAATGAAAAACTGGATGAGAACCAGTTTAACGACCTGCTCCTTGCCAGTGAAGGAGAACAGGTAATCCGGATCAAATACCGGGAGGATGAGGAGGGTGTTGTCCAGGAAATGATGATCCTGATTACCGAAGAGGAGACATTCCTCGGATTGAGCATGGTGGGGGAGATCAATCTGGATCAATTGACTGGAATAGCCCGGTCACTTGAAATTGAAAATTTCAAGTAGGTTATAAGTTAAATGTTATCTGTTAATGGTTAAATGTCATAATTCGGTTATCTGCATAAAAAGTGACGAGTAACGAGTGACGTGTGACGAGATCAGAAAGAAAAAGATTATTGATTAATAATTCGAAATTCGAAATTACTAGCCATGCTTTCAGGATATCTCATGAGACCGCTGCGCTCAGTTTGCAATCCATAATCCATAATCTTAATCCTTAGCCTCAGCCTCAGCCTTAGCCTCAGCCTTAGCCTTAGCCTCAGCCTTAGCCTCAGCCTTTTCTGTATAACTCAATCACTGTAATTTCCGGAGGCATTCCAATTCTTCCCGGGTATCCGATATACCCGAACCCGCGATTCACGTATAGGTATTGCCCATCCTCCTCATAGAGCCCTCCCCAGCGGGGATATTTCATTTGGATTGGACTCCAGTTGATCGTTGCTGTCTGGATCCCGAACTGCATGCCGTGGGTGTGCCCTGAAAGGGTAAGCTGGATGTCCGTTTGCCCCATGACTTCAGCATCCCAGTGGGAAGGATCGTGCGACAAGAGGAGCTTAAATGGTATTCCGTCCGCACCCTGGCGGGCAAGGGATAAATCGCCATACTGGGCAAATGGAGGCTTTCCCCAGTTTTCAACACCAATAACGGCAAGTTTATCTTCTCCTCCTGAGACGATATCCGACTGATTCAGTAGCAGATGAAATCCCAGTTCATGGTGAGCCTCTTTGATCTTATCCAGGTTCTTCTTTTTTGCTGCTTCCGATTTCCAGTAATGGTAATCACCATAATCATGATTCCCCAGAATGGAGTACTTACCCAGTTTTGCTTTCAGTTTTCCGAGTATATCCATCCACCCATCCAGCTCTTCAGCAAAATCGTTCACGAGGTCACCGGTAAAAAACAAGAGGTCCGGCTCCTGGGCATTTACCAGGTCCATTCCGGCTTCCACTTTTTCCCATGAACCGTAAAGCCCTCCAATATGAAGATCGGATATCTGTACAATCCGCATTCCATGAAACGACTCCGGAAGATCCGGAAACCAGAGTTTCTCCCTGTAAACCCTGAAGTTAAACCTGCCGTGAACCATCCCGAAAAGGAACGTGCCGAACGGCAATGCTGAGAGTATTATCCCCGCCCTGGAGAGGAATGCCGAACGGCTGATCTTCTCAGAACCCCTGTAAACCGGTGGAGAAATCCTGCCCAGCGTCTTCCGTACCAGAAAACTGAACAGGCGGACCAGGTCTTCAGCAAAATGAAAACCAATAAATACCAATTTAGGAAGGTATAGCGTAAGCATGACCCCGGCAAGGAGAAAAATGTTTTTCTGTGCTTTACCGCTTCGTGCTTCACCTTCGTGCAGGAAGGCGATCAGTATCCCTGCAAGAAAAAGGAAACTGATAAACCAGTATACAATATAGAGGATCTTTCCGGAGGGTTTGCCCGAAATTCCCCGGGTTAGCCTTGCCAATCCTTTGAAGGTGTAGACATCAATCAGAAGAAGAGCAATGATGATGATGAACATGATGTACCGTTTATTGCCACTGCAGATTCAGGGGTTGAATTTGGGAATTTTTTCAGGTTTTACAAAAGGAGAAATACAAAACCGCTACCATCGGATTCCTTTTTTAATTTACACCATTTTTTTACCTTTAACATCATTATTGGTGTAAACCCTGTGACATGATTCTCGCGGTGAATTGGGAAATAGTATTCACCACCCTGACGGTTATACTGGTACTGCTTTATACCGGTACCATTATCTTTACCGTTTTTTTTGTGATTCTTGAAAACAGGGATCCGGTCAGAACCATCTCATGGGCACTTTTCATTTTCCTGATCCCGGTCATCGGTATCATTAGCTATATCGTCTTTGGCCAGAGTTTCAGAAAGCAGAAGATCTTTTCGAGAAAAGGCTTGAAAGACCTGGAACGGATAAGCAGCTTGAGCCAGACCCAGATTCTCAACCTGCCGAAAAAAAAGTTCCTGGATGACGAAAAAATCCGCAGAAAGAAAAACATCATAACCCTCCTGTTGAATAACAGTAAAGCACTGCTCACGGAAAGAAACCGGGTTGAAGTGTTTAATAATGGTGCTGACACATTCCAGTCTATTCTCCGGGAGCTGGATAAAGCAACGGACCATATTCACATGGAGTTTTACCGTTGGGAGTCTGATAACATCGGTAATGAGATCAAAGAGATCCTGATCAGAAAAGCAAGAGAAGGAGTGAAGATCAGGATTATTTATGACGACGTTGGAAGCTGGAAAATCGGTAAGGAATATATTGCCTCCCTGGAAGCAGAAGGCGTCGAGATCTTTGTCTTTATGCCAGTGCGTTTTCCCTTTTTCACCAGCAAGGTGAATTTCAGGAACCACCGGAAGATCATTGTTATCGATGGTAAGGTGGGTTACGTTGGCGGAATGAATATCGCCGACAAATACATTCACGGGACCCAGAAATTTAGAGCATGGCGGGATACCCATCTCAGGCTCGAGGGTGAAGCAGTGCATTCGCTACAGATCATCTTTAACGTCGACTGGTACTTTGTTTCAAATGAGATCATCACCAATCCACTCCGCTATTTCCCGAAACATGTCGTCGATGATAAGGTCCTGATCCAGATTACATCCAGTGGCCCAGATTCCGACTGGTCCAGTATCATGCAGGCATTCTTCACAGCGATCACCAGTGCTGAAAAGACCATCTATATCACCACACCCTACTTCTCTCCCAATGAGAGCATTTTAACTGCACTTAAAACGGGTGCCCTGAGTGGAGTGGATGTACGGTTGATCCTTCCTGCAAAATCCGATTCAACCATTGCATACTGGAATTCCTTTTCCTACGTCAATGAACTGCTTGAGGCAGGAATTAAAGTATACCTCTTTGAAGATGGCTTTAACCATGCTAAACTACTCATGGTTGACAGTATCTTTTCATCGGTGGGAACTGCCAATATTGATTACCGCAGTTTCGACCTCAATTTTGAGACCAATGCATTGATCTATAACGAAGAGATTACTAAGAAATTGGAAGAGAGTTTCTTCGATGATCTGTTACATAGCAGGCAGATCCACCTTGACCAGTGGAAACTCCGGCCAAAAAAACAAAAACTATACGAATCATTAGCCAGGGTTCTGGGTCCTCTTTACTGATCCTGAATCCAAATCAGCAATCCCTGATCTGTCCAATCCATGCCGAAACAGAATAAACAATTGATCGAAGGCAGAAGATACCCGTTTATCGTGATGAAAACCTTGGTTATGCGCGGAGATGATCGGAAGTTTATCGTCCTGGAAGATCCGTTTCATAACCGGCACCTGCTGCCTGCAAATCTGTATGGAAACTATAACCTGAAACCCGGAAAAAAAATTCTTTGCCACATCGATAAAATTAATTGTGATGGAAAAATCTTTATCGAACCGGAACATCCCTGCTATGCGGTGGGCAAAACATACGATTTCGAGTTTATCCGTTATGAAAAAAGAATAAACCAGATTGGAGCATCAGAGGATGTGGCAATAGTAAAAGACGTTCTGGGAAATGAGTTGGTGGCCCCGATAAATGAACCCGATAAAAAACTGAAGAAATCGATGACGATACCCTGCAGAGTGAAAGCTATACGAAAGGGAATGCTCCACCTTTCTCTCATCAAAAGAGGCCGGTTTGTGGAACACCTGGAAGTGGGAAGATCCTATCCGTTTACCGTTAAAAAAGTGGCCAGGGGAGTGGATAACCATGATTATTTCGTTCTTGAGGATCCCTTTGGACAACCTCATCTACTTCGGCAAAGCTACTACTCCCATTACCCGATATCTGTCGGCAGGAAAATTCAGGGAACAGTGGTTAAATTCAGATCCGACGGACGATTCCTGATTGAACCCGATCATCCCCATTACCGGGTCGGGAAGAAATATCCCTTTACGGTGGAAACAGCAGTCAAAGAGTTAAATGTGCAAAATGATCATTCCTGCTTTTTGATTGTTAGGGATTCCAGCGGAGAAACCTACAAAGTGCCCCTCAACCAAAATCCGGATCATTATCCTGATCTGCCCGAAACAGTCATTTGCATGGTCGAAACAGTAAGAAAAGGAAAATTGATCCTGTCCCTCGATGAATCGTCCCTGAAATGATGCCAATTGTTTAACTCAGCATCTTTCCTGTATTTT
>CAZXGG010000112.1:3425-7606 GCA_964640125.1 uncultured Rikenellaceae bacterium | reverse complement strand
TGCTCATTGCACAGCTTGCAGGAATTCTTGTCCTTTCTGCACTCATTGCGGGAAGTTATCCGGCCCTTTTCCTGTCACGATTCAGACCGATGGATGTTATCCGGAACCTCATAATGACAGGAAAGCGTGGGGGGAGAATCAGGCAGATCCTGGTTGTCACTCAATTTACATTCACCATCATCCTGATCCTTTGTACCTGGATGGTATACAAGCAATATGCCTATATTAAACATGCCGACCTTGGAATCCAGAGAGCAGACATCATCCTCTTATCAGCCAGGGGAGATCTGGAAGAAAATTACCCTCTTTTTAAGGAAAAATTGCTATCATACCCTGATATCCTGCATGTAACAACCGCTTCAAAAGTTCCCTTCTATATTGACCAGGGAGAATTTGAATGGGGTGAAGAGCCAGGTGCAAAGAATGATCTTGCCCGTGTCAGTTGGGTGGGGTATAATTATCCGGACCTGTTTGAATTAGAAATGGTTGAAGGGCGATTCTACTCAGAAAAATACGAAACAGACAAGGATGAAGCCATCATTATAAACCAGTCTCTGGCGAAAAAGATGGGATGGGATTCACCGGTTGGCAAAACATTATACCTCTATCATGATAAATATTCCATCATCGGTGTCATAGAGGATTTCCCATCGTTCCCTTTCACCATTGGAGGGGAAGAGCTCATTCTGCCCATGGGAGAAACCGGTAATTTTATCTTCATCAAATCCCAGCCTGGGAAAATCGATGAGATGATAAAATTCGCCGAGGAGATTCATAAAGACCTGAATCCGGCTTATCCCTTCATCTACGAAGTATTCAACGATTATCTGGATCCAATCTATAAGGAGCTCAGAACCATATCTCCAACCATGCTGGGATTCACCCTGCTTGGAATATTCATCTCCTGCCTGGGTCTGTTCGGATTGTCCAATTTTACAACGGAGCAGCGAACCAAGGAAATCGGAATCCGGAAAGCAATTGGCTCATCGGTCATCCAGATCATCAGGCTCCTGGCTTATGAGAACGTGAAACTGATCCTTGTTGCTTTTGCTATAGCCTTTCCATTAGGCTATTTATTAATGCTAGGAGTGATGAAAAATTGTGCCTATAAAACAGATTTGCCCCCGGGGATGTTTATCGGGACAGCTATTTTGGTGTTATTCATCGTGATCTTCACCATTGGATTTCAGACCTACAAGGCGGCCAGCAGGAATCCAGCGGAGAGTTTACGTTATGAGTAGAAATGAGTGTAAGCATTTTTAAATTAAGCAGTAGAAGAAATCAATTTAATCTGATCTTGGTTTCATGTTGTTCCATATTGTTTCATACTGTTTCATGTTGTTCCAGATGGTTTCATTAATGATCAATTTTTCTATAAAGAAGCAAAGTGATTTCACTATGATCTTTGAACCATTAACTTTTGACATTTAACCCCGCCGTTGGAGGGATTAATTCGACTTCATAATTTCAGTGCGCTATTCATCTTCTGAAATTTTAGTCTCATTAACATTTAGCTTATAACTTCAATATGATAAGAAACTACCTCAAGACCATCATCCGGATCTTCAGGAGATTCAGGCTCAACAGTTTCATTAACCTTCTGGGGTTGGCGCTTGGGATCACTGCCGGATTCATGATACTCACTCACATCAGGGATGAGATCAGCTATGACCGGTTCTTTCCCAAAGCAGACAGAATATACCGTGTTATCAGTGAGGCACATTACGGTGACCAGGTCAGGAACTGGGCACCTACCGCCCCTGTACTGGCTGAGGAAATTACCCGCTATTATCCGGAAATCGAGAAAGCAACCCATTTCAGGTACATGCATGATCTGTTGTTGGAGTACAGGCCGGATGGAGAAGAACCCCGGCTCTTCCGGGAAAAGTGGGGATTCTACACCGATTCGGCTGCCCTGGAAATATTTGATATTGAATTACTCCAGGGAGATCCGGAAACAGCACTGCGGGATATTTTTTCCATTGTCATTACACTTGGGATTGCAGAGAAGTATTTTGGTGAGGAAAATCCCATGGGCAAAACGTTATTCATGGAATCCACCGTACCCCTTACCGTTACCGGTGTAATAAAACCGCTTCCTCCGAACACCCATTTTAAATTCGATTTCCTCGTATCATTCAACACCTTTACCAAACAGCTGATCAATGCAGGTTATGAAGAGTTGTACTATGCCCGGACCTGGGCAGCAGTCTACACCTATGTTCTTTTACATGAGAATAATACCGGAGAACAGGTTGAATCCAAGTTTCCCGCTTTCCTGATGGAATATTTCCAGTTCGATGGACCTGTGGAGGAGCTCCTGGCAGAGCGCAATTTCTCCCTCCAACCCATCACCGATATCCATCTCCGGTCCAATCTTGAACAGGAAATACGAAGGAACGGCAACATTGTCTATGTCCTTGTATTTACACTTGCAGCCCTATTTATCCTGTTCATTGCCGGGGTGAATTTCGTGAACATTACCACTTCACAGTCATTCAAACGCATGAAGGAGATTGGTATCCGTCGCGTGATGGGGGCTCACAGAAGCCAGGTCGGCAGGCAATTTCTTGGGGAAGCTATTGTTGTTACCGTGATTGCCGCTTTCATCGGGTTACTGCTGATCGATATGATGATGCCATTGTATAACCAGCTTGCAGGTAAGAGCATAACCCTTGCTCAGGTCTTTAACTGGGAAAATGTACTGATGATGGTCGGGGTTGTTCTTCTGGTTGGTATACTTTCCGGAGTTTATCCTGCCTTTTTCGTCTCATCGTTCAAACCGGTGGAAAGCATCAAAGGCATAAAAGATCCGAAATCATCCTCCAGCCGGCTGCGAAAGACATTGCTCGTGATCCAGTTTATCCTCGCAGGATTTCTGACCTTTTCCACCATAGTCATCTATAACCAGATGAACTATTTCTTAAAAGAAGATCTGGGATTTAACGAAAAGGACCTTGTAGCCATTAATATGTCAGGAAATCTGCAAAGATTCGCCTCCTCCAATCCGGAAGCATTGAAATCGGAACTATCCAGCAATCCAGCTATTCTTTCAACCTCTTTTGTTTCGACGCTTCCCGGCGAACGGTACAGTGTGGAAGCACTGGTTCCGGATAGTTTTCCTGAAGAAACAGACCTTCCATCCATGCGTTTCATGCGAGCCGATGAGGATTATATTACCACAATGGGACTGGAACTGGTTGAAGGGAAAGATTGCAAAGAGATGATCCATCTGCCCCACGTTTACATCATCAATGAAAAGGCAGTTGAAGCCTTGAACCTCTCTACACCCGTAGGATCAAAAGGGAGCAGTACATTCGGAGGGGAAGGCGAAATAATCGGGGTGGTTAAGGATTTTCATTTCGCCTCCTTTCATTCGATCATTGAACCGATGGTGATTGAGTACTTTAATCCGTCCGGCGAGGTACGAATGGGTGTTGGATACATACTGGTCAGGATCAAACCCGGGCAATTCAGCAAGGCACTGTCACATCTTAGAGAGACGATTAACCGCCTGGTACCGGAATCCCTGTTTGCATATGAGGTACTAGAAGAGAATCTTAAACGCCTTTACAGGGATGAGAAACATGTGCTGGATCTGTTCAAGGCATTTGCCCTGTTATCAATATTCATTTCCTGTCTTGGTCTGTTTGGTATGTCAGCGTTTAGTGCTGAATTGAGGGTAAAGGAGATTGGCATAAGAAAGACATTCGGGGCTTCACTTTCCCAGGTCGTCCTTATCCTTTCAAAAGAATACATAAAGTTCATAATTATTGCAGTCATTATTGCTATACCGGTAGCATGGTATACGATGCACAAATGGCTTCAAAATTTCCCGTTTCACATAAAGATTACCTGGTGGGTTGCTGCATTATCCGTAATCCTGATCACTCTTGTTGCAATCCTGACAATCAGCTACCAGGCGATCAAGGCAGGATTGGGTAAGCCGGTCGATGCCCTCAGGTATGAGTGAAACACATCATTCACGAGGCATAACCGAAGTGAATGATGGTTGTTGAACTCATCCTGACATCCCGACAAAATCGTCGGGATAGTCAGGATCTCATCAAGAATTGTTAAATGTTAAAAGTTAATGGTTAATTGGAAAGGGAGAATAAATAGCAGTAGCAATCCCGCAGGAAGCGGGGTGAGTGAGACAAGATAAAAGATAAAAGTACAAA
>CAZXGG010000112.1:0-3325 GCA_964640125.1 uncultured Rikenellaceae bacterium | reverse complement strand
TACCATAGCTTCAATAATCTTCGTCCTTTTTGTTAGCTTTGTTGCATCATTAATGCACCATTTTCCACATGCCTGAACGAATCATTAGCCAGAAGCTTGGAAGCTCAAATGTTTACCTGATTCCGGGAGAGAAGGGATATTTGCTGATCGATGCCGGTAATCCCGGTCGTTTTCATTCCTTTATCAAGCTGCTACAAAAAGAGAATATCACTCCGGATAAGATCACACTCATTCTCATCACCCACGTCCATCGGGATCATGTCGGTAACCTTCAGAAGATCAAAGATCTTACCGGTGCAAAGGTTATGGTTCATCAGCTGGAATCGGAATGGCTGGCAAACGGTAAGGTGGATGTTCCAAACGGAACTATTCCGCTTTACCGGTTCATCGCAAAAATGGGACAAAAGCGGGGGGTTAAACTGAAATTCCCACCGGTTGAAGCGGATATTAAAGTGAGCGGGGAAACATCCCTGAAAGAGTTCGGTCATGATGCCAAGGTTATTCATACTCCGGGGCACTCCATTGGATCGGTCTCACTGTTTTTTGATGATGGAAAAGCGTTTGTCGGGGATAACTGTTTTAATTACCCTGCAACCAAAAGGACCATCCTTCCGGGTTTCGCAGAAGATATACCTGCGCTTTTCGATACCTGGAGGTTTTATCTTGATTCGGATATTCATACCTTTTACCCGGGTCATGGTAAACCATTTGGCAAAGAAAAAATCAAAAGAACATTTGAGGTCAGGGGGTATTTACTGAAAAAAGATCGTTAAATGGTGTTCGGTAACGAAACCCGTTTCGTTGTTTCGTTTTTCGTTATACGTCACATTTTACTTTTTACTTTCCTGACTGCCCTCCTTCGGCGGGTGAACCGGCAGGCAGGTTACTTTTCCCATAGGGATGCCTATGGCATTACTTTTTACCTGTTTTACTCTTCAAGGACATCCATAAAGATCCGGAAGCCAACAAAAGGGGAAGGTCCCTCATACTGCTGAGTTGCATTGATTCGTACCTCCTCCGCACTGCTTCTCCAGCTGCCTCCTTTGGCGATTCCCCGGCGATTGGTCATTTCAGCTACATTTCCGCTGGTATTGTAAAGTCCGAAACCGTTGGGAAAGTAGGATTTTACCGGCTTCAATGTGGCAGCAAACTCTCCACTTTCCACTGCCTCTTCCCTCTCCTGCCGCCAGAAATTACACAACGGTTCACCCTCATCATTGATCACCCGATCACTGCCCCAGGGATAGACAATGTTTGCGATTCCACCCCGGGCAGCATTCATCCATTCCTGTTCGGTCGGCAGCCGGAACCTGATATTCTCAAAGATCCTGGCCGGGTATGCCATATATTGTTCCGTCAACCACTCGCAATAGAGCAATACCGCCTCATACGAAACATTCAGAGCAGGATAGTTGGCATAGGATGGATACCAGCGGTAGATCCTTGCCAGGGATATGTATTCCGATCCTGCCTGCATCCACTGGGATGTATCGGGCCAGGCGATTTCCATTTCCCGGATTTTAGTGTTTTCAATAAGGAAGTTGAAAAACATATTGTACTGGCTGTTTGAGATCTCATACTTGGACGCGTACAACCGGTTTCCAACCTTTACCATTCCCTTCTCCATTTCAGCCAGGAAATCATGCTGGGTTAATCCTTCACCGGGGAAGAGAATCAAACATAGAACAAGTGCAATTAACGGTCTCATAAGGAATTCAGTTTTCTAACGATCCTTTGTTGATCTAATCTGTTAAGAACTTACAAGTTACAATTTTTTTTATAACCAAAGAACATGCCAATGTTTTGCTTATCTTTATTATTCCAATAATCAAACCTGTTGAAACCATGTACTATAAAAAACTTTACCTTCTTATTCTGTCCGGGATCTTTCCACTTATGCTATCAGGACAATCCGACCTGCCCGATACACGGGATTTTAATGACTGGTATCGTGGCGAGTACCTGAATCATGTAGCATTCCCTCTTGGTGGTATGGGGGCAGGCATGTTCTGCATTGAAGGATCGGGTGCCATCTCCCATATGTCTGTTCGAAACAGGCCTGAAATTTTCAATGAACCGTGTGCATTTGCCGCCATTTCGGTCAAAGGATATGAAAACGGAGCGAAGGTCCTGCAGGGGCAGGTTCCCGGGTGGAAAATTTTTGGAAGGGAGAACACTGGAAACGGGCTTGGCGGGACAAGTTTCGGGCTACCACGGTTCGAAAAATCGGAATTCCTGCCACATTTTCCGTTCGCATACCTGAACCTGGAGGATCCGGATATTCCACTGGATATTTCCATAAAAGCGTGGAGCCCCTTTATCCCAACCGATGAGGACAACTCCAGCCTGCCCGTGGCATCCATTGAGTATACCTTCAGAAACCCAACGGGAGAATCCATTGAAGCAGTTTTCTCCTGGAATACCCGTAATTTCATAAAGATCACCTCCGCTGCTACCATTTTGCCCGCCCGAAACGGATTTGTCCTTCACCAGGATGGAAACAAAGAGCATCCTGAATACCTGGGTGACTTCGCAGTCTTTACTGACGACAACAGTACGGTTGTGAACCACTGCTGGTTCAGGGGCGGATGGTGGGATCCGCTTACCATGGCATGGCATGCCATTGAAAAAGGCGAAGCCGTCCGTAACGACCCTGTCGAACAGGATGCCCCAGGAGCATCCCTCTTCGTGCCGTTTACCCTGGAACCGGGGGGTGAAAAAACCATGCACTTGATGTTTGCCTGGTATGTACCAAACTCTACCGTCCAATATGGTACTGATCCCGAACCGACTGGTTCAGCCTTCGGTAAATCACCCTCATCAGGAACAGCCCCAAACCAGCAGGTCGTCAGCGGTTATATTGGTAAGGGATTGGTGAATACGTATGACCCTTCAGGGGATGGACTGACCGGTACCCTGACCTCTCCCGAATTCAAAATCAACAGGAAATACATCCGTTTCCTTATCGGAGGAGGCAACTTCCCCAAGAGCATTTGCATAAACCTGGTTGTCGGGGATAAAACAGTACGCACCGCAACAGGGAAGAACAACGAAGCACTTTTTCCCGTAACATGGGATGTATCGGAATTCAAAAACAGATCAGCCCATATCACCATTATCGACCAGGAGACCGGTGGATGGGGACACATCAATATTGATCAGATCATCCTGTGTAATGATCCTTCGGAAGCCCTGGAAACAGCGCAAAACAGTTCTTCAGTCACCATACTTCACGATTTTGAAGGGAGTACTTATGGGGATTGGATTGTAACTTCCCCGGAAGGCATTGATCTGGCAGGTGTGGAAATCACAGTAGACCAATTTT
>CAZXGG010000111.1:0-8090 GCA_964640125.1 uncultured Rikenellaceae bacterium | reverse complement strand
CATATTTGGGATTAACCCTGTTTCACAGGCCTGGATTGATAATCGCCCAAAGGGCTAAAATCAGCCTTTTACGATAGTTATCCCATAAACACTCGAAGAGTGTTAAACCGCCTCATAAGAATTGCGTAAGAAAACCGGGACGCAGGGTAGATCAAAAGATAAAATGCTGTTTGAGCCCTCCGATTAACTACTGTACTCTCCCCTTCAACCTTCCTTACCAAATTGAAAGCCTAAGGTTCATTTAGGGAAGACCATTTAAAACAAATAGTGGGCGAGTTCATTTTATCTGTGGCTGGAGAGTCCCTGGTTTTCAAGCAATTCTTATGCAGCGGAGATTTCTTTGGTAACTTTCTTCATCATTGGAAGAAAGTTACTCGTTCGCTTTGGGAGCGAACGATGAAATGGATGGTGGTTGGATGTGCTGTAAATATGGTTTCCCCTTATTTGTTTTGTGATCAATACAAATCGTTATTTATATCGTGCCCTCAAGCCGGGCAGGCTCTTACTTTTTCCTAATTGATGAAAAAGTAAGTAAAAAATCATAAAATGCAATTTGAATTGTATGATATCAAAGCAGTTTTCAAAGAACTTTTATTGACAACAGTCAAATCATAATTCCTCTGGTTCTAAGGCTTTGACTACTTCATGATACACCCTCTCAGACAAGGTTGCTGGAATAGCCAAAAGGGCTATGCCAACCTAGATATTTTCTTCACCTTGTTTTTTGCACACAAAATTTTTAGAGACCATTCTCTCACCCTTTGGGCGATTGGAGACAGGATATTTTTCAATAGCATGAATGGAATAGAAAATAAAAGCCCCGTGGATTTCATAAATTTAACGTAAGCTGCGCATTCTCCCGGTCATTCTCCTCTTCCAGGTTCGAGACCGTCAGTCCAAGCAGGCGGATTTTTTTTTCGGACAGATCGGTCTTTTTCAGGATCTCTTTTGATATTTTCCGCAACGTATCCAATTCGCTAATCTCTTCAGTTACCGTCATGCTTCTGGTAATCTGCTGAAAATCAGAGAATTTTACTTTAAGGGTAAGCGTTCTCCCTGATCTGCCTGCTTTGGTGATTCTGCTGATCAATTCCTGTTCAATGGAATAGAGTTCTGATTCAATTTCATGTACTGTTTCGAGATCCTTTTCAAAGGTATATTCTGTTCCGATCGACTTCCTGATCCTCTCCGGATTAACCGGCCGGTTATCCACAGCCCTGGCAATATCATAAAAGTAGGATCCGTTCTTACCAAAAAGCCGGATCAGGTCTGCCTTATCCCACTTTTTCAGGTCGGCCCCTTTACGGATACCCAGTTCATGCATTTTCCCCGCTGTAACCCTGCCAATACCGAAGAACTTTTCAATTTCCAGTTCCTCAATAAATTTTTCCGCCTTCTCCGGAGGAATCACATAGAGTCCATCCGGTTTTTTCATATCCGAGGCAACTTTTGCCAGGAATTTGTTACAGGATACTCCTGCTGATGCCGTCAGTTGTGTTTCCTCTCTGATCCGCTTCTTGAGCTCCCTGGCGATCAGTGTTGCCGATGGGATTCCCTTTTTGTTGGAGGTAACATCGAGGAATGCCTCATCGAGTGAGAGCGGTTCCACCAGATCGGTATACTCCGCAAACAGGTTCCGGATCTGTTTTGAGATACTCGTATAGACATCAAACCGGTGTTTCACAATGACCAGGTCGGGGCATCGCTGACGTGCTATTTTTGTGGGCATAGCGGAATGGATACCGAATTTTCTTGCTTCATAACTCGCCGCTGCAACAACACCCCTGTCCGATTCTCCACCCACTACTACCGGTTTTCCCTTCAGGTCAGGGTTATCCCGCTGCTCAACGGATGCATAAAAAGCATCCATGTCGATGTGTATGATCTTTCGGTATTTTGGAGGGTCCGGTTCCATGAAGTACGAAAATAGTGATTATTGGAGAAAATGTCGTCGGTAGTCGTACCCCGAACTTCACATAGTGATCCCTTTGGGAGAAGTCGGGGCACGACTGGCATACAGGTCCCATAAATGGGTAAAATAATGGAAATCGAAAAGTTTCATCCCCCTGCCAGCACACTTGCCTTCCCACCCCCCTTCCCTGCCTCACTTTTCCCACGCTCAAGGGGGATAATATTCAATAAGCCCCGTCAGGCCTGCGGGACGTTATTATTTCTTAAATCTGGAGTACAGCCATTAAAATGGCTGCCTATTGCATTCCCCGCCTGTAGGACGGGCAGGCAGTCCCTATCGGGACGATTGTTTTTATCCATTAACGAATAACATTTAACCATTAACTCTTCACCTAACTCTGAACTCTGTACTCTTCCCGAAGGGATGCCTATGGCATAACTAATAACCTATCAACCTCTTTTACCGAGCACCCCCGCCCGAACAACTGAAGTCATTCAGTCGGGCGGGCAGCACCGAGTTAGTTTTCAATTCTCGGTTCTCAGTTAACCTATTTAACGTCTGGTATTTTGCGGTCCATGAATTGCTTTCCCGATGAATAGCATATTAGTTGGACCATATTATTTTTAGTTATACACTATCCCCGGGTTACGGTCACTAACGTTCCCTCACCCGGGGCTATTGATTATTATACCCCGCCGGGGTATTCTTTTCAATGTCACGAAGGTGGCATAGCCATACGCCCTTAGAGATCCTCCCATTGGGATTCCTTCGGAGCTATGTGGCTATGACAGATACCTGCCATCTGCAGGCGGGCTTTTGGCAAAACCATTTGAAACAATCAGACATTCGCAATCCTGAAGCAAATTCATTGGTCAGGACAGGTCCGAAATCCGAAATTTCTCTCCTCTCCATCTCAAAGTCACATAGTCACAAAGTCTCCCAGTCTTTTTCACTTCGTCTCTTCACCTCACCCTCATATGCCTTCTCCTGAAAAGCCATACGCCAACAAGGAAATAGAGCAGGGTAAGGAATACGATCGACAGGATCTCAGGCATGATATTCTCCATTCCCAGATCCATAACCAGTGTCTTCTTCAGGGCTGAAATGGCATGGGTGGGTGACATCAATCCCTGCAGGGAAATGGAATAGCCGGCAACAGAAAAAATCTCTTTCCCCTGTAACGGAAAGGCTGCACCGGTAAAAAACATGAACAGGAAGAGGGGAAAGTTCCCAACCACAAGGATCTCATTTACCGTTCTGGTAAATCCCGCGATGATCAGGCTGAAAGCAATGATCGACAAACAGGTCAGCAGGGCAACGATAAACAGGATGAACAGGGAACCGGTATAATTAAATCCCATCCATATCGCAATCATCAGCGTTATACACACCGACAGTATACCCACCGCTACCTGAACGACACTGATGCCCCCCAGGAGCCGGAAGGATCCCACCCGGGATAGCTTGAGCCTCAGGATGGTTTTGTTTTCCACTTCGGTAATGATGGCTATGGAAGCGGTGAACATTAACATGATGATGGATATGATCAGGATCCCCGGAATGTAGATATCGAATTCATCAATATCTCCGGAGATCCCCAGGCTGGTCTCCTTTATGGTAAAGGGTCTTTCACTCCCTGAAAGTGAAAAAGCAGTCCGGTCGATGATCTCACCCACCCAGACAGCGCTGATCATATAGTTAACACTGGTAAGGTCCCCGATGAATTCAACCTCGATTTTTTGTGACGAGCCGGTGCCAATCATGGAGTGTATCAGGGTTGAAAAATCGGGTGGAATAACGATCATCGCATCAGCCCGCCTGTTCTTCAACTGATCGATACCTGCCTGCCTGTCCGATTCTATTTTAATATCCAGCGGTATGGCGAGTGTATCCGTTTCCAGCGATTCCAGGGTCTCAAGGATCTGATCACCATAGTTGATCTGCTCTCCCTGAACCAGGATCCCTTCATCCTGGTTCAGAATGATAATATCGTATTCCGGCTGTTCGGATTCATTGATCAGGTAATAGATACCCACAAAAAAAGGAGCCATGGAGACGGTCAGCACCAGCATCCAGAAACTCCGGATCTGTTCCTTTACACTTTTTTTTATGACACTCAGCAATTTCACTGCCTTAGTTTCCTTCCCGTTAAATGAATGAACACATCCTCCAGTGTATTTTCCCTCATGGTCATTTCCCGGATCATGAATCCATGGGATTTTATCTTCCCGGTAACCTGTGTGACCTTTTTGATGATCTCTTTTGACTGCACAAACAGGATATGATTGCTGAAGGTCACTGCACAGCCAATGCTTTCCAGATCGGCTATGAGCTCACTGGTGTTTCCCGGGATCTCCTCGAAGGTAAATTCAAGGAGATCACCCTCCCCGACTGATCTTTTCAGGTTATCCGGTGTATCCAGCAGGAGCAATTTCCCATAATCAATGATGGCTACACGATCCGACAGGCGGTCTGCCTCATCCATATTATGGGTTGTAAGAATAATGGTTTTCTCCCCGGTCATGCTTTTAATAAAATCCCTTACCAGGATGCGGCTTTGGGGATCAAGTCCTGCTTCAGGCTCATCCAGGATAAGGATATCCGGATCATGCACCAGGGCAAGCGAGATGCTCAGTCGCCGTTTCATCCCCCCGGACAGGTTTTTTGCCAGCACATTTGCCTTCTCTTCCAACCCCATAAAACCAAGCAACCGATCAGACATTGTACGGGCTGTCCTGTGGTCCACATCATACATTTCTGCCATAAAGATCAACTGTTCCCGGCAGGTTAGCTTGGGCCAGAAAACATTTTCCTGCGGACAAATTCCCAGCCGGCTTTTTATATCCTTCCCGACAGCCGATAATCCATTCCCAAAAAGTACTTTACCGGAGGTCGGAGGGATCAGTCCACAGATCATGTTTATTGTAGTGGTTTTTCCGGCTCCGTTTGGACCCAGGAAACCCAGGATCTCCCCTTTAAAAACATTCAGGGAGAAATCATCCACGGCAACAAGATCACCAAAGTTTTTCTTCAGATTCCGTACACTGATCTCTATATGTTCATTCTCTGTGTCCATAACCTGATCTTCAAAATTAGTCAAAAGGATAATAAATCCGGTTAAATTTAAATTGCCAGTTGATTAATTTTTATATTTTGATGCTAAAATCACTTATCTTTTTTGCAGCTTCGTACTCCGTAGCTGCATTAATAGCTGCGAAGGAGGAACCGAGGAACAAGTACCCCCGCCCGCCCGTCCGTCCGGGTCATCCGCCAGCCCGAAAGAATGATTCTTTCATTCTGGCGGGGGCGGGAACGACTGAAGTCATTCAGTAGGGAGGGCAACACCGAAGTAGTTCTCCGTTCTAAGTTAACCTATTTACTCTTCTTATCAACTTATCCCGGGATGCCTATGGCATAACTAATAACTTATCAACCTCTTTTACCCAGCACCGAGGACCAGTTACATTGTACCTCTCATGTCCCATTTCTCACTTCTCACTCACAACCCACTTCTCACTTCTCACCACTCACTTCTCTTCGTCGGCTAACGGAACATCCCTCAAAACAAGGGGGATTTTATTCTGCCAAAAGTCAGGATATGAAATGATAATTTTCACTACTTTAGATAACTTATTTACAGCAAAGGATTTTCGATATGGTTTCACCACTGTTTAACCACCTGCTGATTCCGTTTCTGATTGCTATTTTCCTGGCGATAAATATGGGAGGAAGTGGAACTGCCCCGGCATTTTCAGCCGCATTTGGCGCCAACGTCCTGAAAAAAAGTGTGATCCCCGGATTGTTCGGGATCTGTGTGTTCATCGGGGCACTTTTAGCTGGTAAAGCAACAGCAACGACCGTCGGGCAAGACCTGTTCCCTGCCGATAAGTTAAGCATTACCCTGGTTTCTATAATACTTTTATCGGTTGCACTGGCCCTGCTTGGAGCAAATCTTTTGGGTATTCCCCAATCGACCAGCCAGGCAACGGTACTTTCCGTTGCAGGATCAGCGGTTTATTTTCACCTGTTGAACACCGAAAAACTATTCACCGAGATCATCCCGACGTGGTTCATCCTGCCGGTGATATCCTTTCTGATCTGCTTTCTTGTCGGACGGTATGTTTACATCCCAATCCGTAAGACGGGCATTTTTACCTACCGAAACATCACAAAGCACCCGATTTTGAGGTATCTTATCATCATCATGGCATGCTACGTTGCATTTTCCATAGGAGCAAACAATGTGGCAAATGCCTCCGGTCCCATTGCATCGATGACCATCAATGAATTGAATATTCAGGACATAGAGAAAAACAGGATCCTGATTTTAATCCTTTCAACCCTTGTCATAGCACCCAGCTTTGGTATAGGCAGTTCTATTTTCGGACAGAAAATTGTCAAAAAAACCGGGAAAGGGATCTTTCTGTTTGGTCCCGTCGAAGCCGTTATCATCTCTTTTGTTACAGCCAGCCTGCTTCTTTTTGCCTCCATATGGAAGGGAATCCCTTCATCCCTGGTGCAGTTGAATACCGGTGCAATCATCGGGATCGGTGTTTCCAGGCTGGGCTTTAAGAACATTTTCAAGAAAACGGAGGTCAACCGGTTTTTCCTGATCTGGTTGATTGCTCCCCTGTTTGCTTTTTCATTCTCCCTTTTACTAACCTGGCTGGCTGACCGTTTTTCTCTACTCTGATTTTAAAACAACGGAAAACCATTCAGCATAGATAGCTGCAAAATAAACAAGTTGTAATTATTCAAATGGAAACAGAAAAATCACAGGAAAAATTACTGAAGCAGTCGGGCTATTCAGACAGGGCGATCCACTATTACCTGGAAAAGATACATGTCGGGACCATGAAAGACCCGGATGCATATTTTGCGTATACAGGCCCCTGCGGGGATACCATGGAGTTCTTTGTAGAAATTGAATCCGGAATCATCAGGCAGGTAAAGTTTCAGGCCATTGGATGTGCCGGTTCTTTTTCAGCCGGATCCGCCCTTGCTGAAATGTCTGCAGAAAGAACGGTGGAGGAAGCCCTAACCATTTCGGAAACCGATATTTATAATCACCTCGAGCATGTTCCCCAACCCAAGGTGCACTGCATTGCCCTGGCCCGGAAAACCTTTTCCATGGCGTTGGAGAAATATAAACATCAGGACAAAGAATAAGGACCCGGATGGAAAATATTGGTTTTTGTTCTGTTTGAATTTTTTAAAAAAATCGTATTTTTGCACCCAACTTTGCGGAAATAGCTCAGTTGGTAGAGCACGACCTTGCCAAGGTCGGGGTCGCGGGTTCGAGTCCCGTTTTCCGCTCAACAAAACAGACCGCCGTAAGGCGGTTTTATTATTTTTCAAAGGCCCCGTAAAGCTTGCTTTTAAGGGGCATTTTAAAATAAGAAAAAACATCCGCCAGGATGTCTGTTTTGTTGACATCCCCCGGCCGGGTCCGCGAGTCACGCTATCAAGCGTGACGAGCAATCCCGGTTGGTTGAATTCATCCCCCAGCTTTCCCACATGCCACCACACCCCCCTTCTCCAACACACAATCCAACTCACAAGGGGGATATTATATGGGAACCAACAGCTGATTTTCAGACAAATTCAACTATTTCATAAAAACCGAAATTGTATTAATTTTGCAGAGCACTTCGCCCGGGTGGTGGAACCGGTAAATGGAAGAAAAAAGTGTAATGGTTGAAGAAGTAGCTCCCACCACTCTGGAATTAACAGATGTTTTAATTTTAAGAATTAGTTCAGTAACAGATACAAGAATTGGATTTGCGCCCGGGTGGTGGAATTGGTAGACACGTTGGACTTAAAATCCAATGGCCCTGAACGGCCGTGCGGGTTCAAGTCCCGCCCCGGGTACAACAAGGCTAATCTTAATGATTAGCCTTTCTTTTTATTGTATGTAGCTCTATTAGAGCGTAATATATATGTATGAAATAGCGAGAAAAACCGGGCCAACTTCGATGTTGTAAAACGGGAAATCCTTTCATGGACCGACGATTTGCCATACGTTTATTACGTCATTATCCGTCAGACGTATACCCTTCATGTTTGGATTGAATAATAATAACTCGATACCCGTATCATAAATTTGAAAACAATCCTATGCGCGAGACTGTTAGTGCTTTGTTTTATAACGTTCAACGACAACCGTACTGCGAAACGA
>CAZXGG010000110.1:0-8276 GCA_964640125.1 uncultured Rikenellaceae bacterium | reverse complement strand
TTTAACGGCTACGAAACCGTTTACAATCCAGAATGGACAGATCCCGATGAATCCGAAGATGTTTACAGAACCTCTGCCTTTTACAACTACCACAGGCAACTCTTCAGGATGTCGCTGAATCTCCAGGGAAACCTTGTTGGTGAAAAGATAAAATGGACAGCCGGTATTGCCCACTATAATTTCACCACCGGATCCATTCGGACGGGAAAACTGGATTTGCCGGATACTGCCTCACTGTATAACCATTACATTGACTGGGGCATTATTCCTGAAGAGGAAGCAAAGGGGGGAAATGTTCAGTATGTTAAGCTTGGAACCGTCTATGATACAAGGGATAATGAACCCAACCCGATGAGGGGGGTCTGGACAGAACTGGTTATCCGCTTTGCTCCCTCTTTCCTGGGCAATGAAGATCACGGCCATGCCAAACTTGCGATTACACACCGGCAATACTTTACACTGATCGAGAATGACCTCTCCTTTGCTTACCGCCTCGGATACCAGGGAACGTTGTGGGGAGACGCCCCATGGTATGCACAGCCCGTTCTTGCAACATCCGTATTGACAGGCGCAACCAACCAGGGACTGGGAGGGTCTAAAACCCTGCGGGGAATCCTCCGGCACCGGGTGGTGGGTGACCATGTAGCCTATGGTAATTTTGAAGTCCGCTGGAAAGTGGTGCGGTTCCGTTTCCTGAAAGAGAATTACTGGTATATCGGATTGAACGGATTCCTGGATGCCGGTATGGTGCTGAAAGGCATCGATATCGATTATGACCTTGTCGAAAGCCGGATGGATCTCGAACCCAATAACGATTTTGATGATTTTTTCAAACCGGATGAAGAATCTGTGCACCTCAGTGCCGGCGCCGGTATCCGGTTCGTCATGAACCAGAATTTCATCGTCGCTGTCGACTTCGGAAAAGCATTCAACAAACAGGACGGGAATACGGGATTGTATATTGGACTGAATTACTTGTTTTAGAGATGTTAGAAGAATTCATCTAAATCTGCCTTGAACCACTGTTTCATTTTGTTCCAGATGGTTTTGACACACGCATCGGGACATTTTGGCTCCACTTTGTTGATCATGTAAATCCATATAGCCTGACACCAATCCCCGAAGGGGATGAATAATCAATAGCTCCGGGTGAGCAGGCGTTAGCCTGCGTAACCCGGGGTATAGTGCGAACTTAGACGGGTCCAACTGCCATGCTTTTCAACGGGAAATCCTTTCATGGACCATTATTCTCCATACATCTATTAGAAAGACAAAACTCAGAAGGAGATGGTTAATGGAAAAATGTTAATTGTTGAGGGATTACAAAGAGAACGGATTTTTACAATTAACTTATCAACGTATAACTTATAACTGTTTATAACTGCTCCTTCAGCAATTCCCTGGCATTCTCCAGGGCAGCATCGGTCAGTTCTTCGCCACTGAGCAGTTTGATTTATGTTTGGGAAGGAATCGCCACAAAGGCACCAAGACACAAAGAATCACGAAGTTTAAACGACAAATCTCCGGATTCCTTCTTTAATTCGGGGAACGTTAAAATTGATTAAATATCCTAATCTATTGCCGGTTAGTTTCAAATGACTTAAGATTTGAGCTTCCCAAACTGGATTTACTGTTTCTAATGCTTTTAGCTCACATACCACACATTTTTCCACCAAAACATCCAAGCGTAATCCTTCATTAAATATTAAATTATCATAAGTGATTGGGATATCTACTTGCCGTTGAAAATGAAGATTTCTCAAACTTAGCTCGTGACAGAAACAGACTTCATAAACTTTCTCTAAAAGACCAGGTCCTAAATTAGAATGAACTGCATATGCGGAATCCACAATTAACCTACCGATCTCTTCAAGTTCAGCTGAAATTGGTTCAAAACTTTCTTTGTGATTCTTAGAGCCTTCGAGTCTTTGTGGCATAAAAAACGTTATTCCAAAATCAATAGAAAAGTCAAAAATTTAGATAAAATTATTGCATCAATATTTCAACAGCTCCTTTGCATTCTTAAGGGCAGCATCGGTCAGTTCTTCGCCACTGAGCAGTTTGGCTATTTCAACGATCCGTTCCTCCCGGTTGAGGAGTTTGATGTAGGTAAAGGTTGAATCTTTCTTATCCTCTTTATATACAAGGTAATGGTATTTGCCCCGGCTGGCAACCTGCGGTAGGTGTGTGATGTTGATGACCTGCATTTCATTTGCCATCTGGCTCATAAGAAGCCCCACCTTATCGGCAGTATCCCCGGACACACCGGCATCAATTTCATCAAAAATGATGGTTGGCAGCGCAGCAGACCGTGAGATCAGTGATTTCAGGCTGAGCATCAGGCGGGATATTTCCCCTCCGGATGCAACGGTACCAATATCCTGTAACCGGCTTTGCTTATTGGCTGAAAAGAGGAATTGAATCTCATCGATGCCCGTGGGGGTATAATCTTCTGTTCTCGATTGCCTGATCGAAAAACGTCCATTAGGGATTGCCAGTTCTTTCAACAGGTGGGTGATTTTCTTTTCAATTTCAGGGATGGTATTTTTTCGTTTATCAGACAGTTTTCTTGCTTCCGCCTCAAGCTGTTGTTTTGTTTCATCCAGTTCAGATGAAACGGTTTCAATCTGCTGGTCATAGCTGGTGATCTCATTCAGCCGGGTTTGAAGCTCATCCTTAATTGCAAGCAGATCCGCTATCGAATCCACGCGATGTTTCTGCTGCAGGCTGTAAATCAGGTCGAGTCGATCACTGATTTCCTGGATCCGCTCCGGATTATACTCCACACCGATACTGAGGTTTTCTATTTCCGAGGCGAGATCTTTCAATTCAATGTGTGCACTGTCGAGGCGCTTCTCAATCTCCCCGGCTGACGGCATGAAGGGAACGACTTTCTGTACCAGTGAATGAATCTCTTTCAGTTTTACCAGCAATGCATTTTCATCTTCCGAGAGGAGAAAGGATGCATGTGACAGGTTTGTTTTTATCTCTTCTGCATGGTTCAGGGTTTCCAGTTCTTCCTCCAGCTCCTGCTGTTCATCCTTTTCCAGCCTTGCCTTTTCGAGCTGATCAAACTGGTATTGATTGTAATCCAGGTCTGCTTTTGACTTATCAGCCATTTCAACAAGTTCCCGGTATCTCTGTTCAAGTTTTTTATATCGGGTATAGGTTGTTTCATAATCCTCCAGCAGTTTCCATTGACCGGCAAAATCATCCACCACTTTCAGTTGAAACAGCGTATTTCCGAGCAGCAGGTTTTGATGCTGGGAATGAATATCGATCAGGTTCATCCCCATTTCCCTGAGAACAGGCAGGTTGACGGGTGTGTCGTTGATAAAGGCACGGGATTTCCCACTGCTGTTAATCTCTCTCCGGATCACGGTAACTTCTTCATAATCAAGGTCTTTCTCTTCAAAGAAAGGCTTAAGATCATCACTTTCCAGTGTAAAGCGGATCTCCACGATGCATTTCTCCTTTTTGTCCATGAGGACACCGGTATCCGCCCTCTGGCCAACGATCAGGGATATGGCACCGAGCAGGATGGATTTTCCCGCTCCTGTCTCGCCGGAAATGATGGAAAAACCTGGATAAAAATCAATTTCCAGGTGTCTGATCAGCACATAATTCTTTATAAATAAGGACTTAAGCATTTATACGGAGAGATTAACCAGTGAGGTTAAAACTAAGGAAAATGAGGTAAGTTTTCAAGATTCTACTCCATTATTTTTTCATATTTGGCCGTGTTCGCCGGATCAATCTCCCGAAGGATTGTCACAACCCGCCGTTTCTCTTCAGGAAAAGATTCGGAAAAGATGTTGACAAACTCATCCGCTTTGACATCAAAAACCAACTGGAGCAGGAAAAGGTAGGGATCGGGCTTCCGCCGGTACACATCCTGAAGCAGGCGGATGGATTCGGCTATTTCGGCTCTGCCCTCATTCACTTTGCTATCCATCAGGTCGAGGCCAAGCCTGTGGTACCTGTAAAAAAACTGACGTATCTGCCGGTATTCACCGTCGAGCATATTCTTGATAAGCCAGTACCTGTTCCTGTTTCTGGCACCATCATAGGGTTTCCATCCCGGTTCAACCACATTCTGTGCGTTGTTTACAATGGCTTCGGCTTTCTGGAAATAGGGTGTTCCCCCTTCCGGGGAAAACGAATCGTAATCCAGACCAATGATGATGTAGGCATAAAATGCCAGGACGGAAGTCAGGTTTGAGAGGTGGGTCTGCTCGTTAAACTCAAGCGGTTCAAATTCGAGGTAGCGGAAACGAAAATCGTTATCCTGAAAATTGAACATTGTAGTGTTGTAGGTTGAATTATAGGCCGGCCGGCTTGACTGGATCTGGATCGTGCCCTTAAACTCATCTGCCCCCAGCTGTTCGGTGAGGTTTATTAATATCGTACATTCGATCCGCTCGTTGTATTCATACACATGATTGGTCCAGTTCCGGTTGTTCATGAACTCATACATGGCTGTCTGAAGGGTTTGAAATATCTGTTTATTTGTACCCTGGATCTGCTGTGTAACCAGTTGAATGTTACACCTCAACTCCTGGCTCCGGAGGAGGAAAGGGATTAGCAACAACAAAACCAGTATGATGATTCTTCTTTTCATACAAGATATTCTTCCACCTTTTTCAGGATGTCCTTTGCTACATCCTTTTTTGATTTTAACTCGAAATGCAGGATATTATTGTCCCGGTCGAGGATACTGATCTTGTTTGTATCGTATCCGAAACCGGCACCGGAGTCTGCCAGGGAATTAAGGACAATAAAATCAAAGTTCTTCTTTTCCATCTTCTTCCTGGCGTTCTGTATCTCATCCCGGCTCTCCAATGCAAATCCAACCAGAAGCTGTCCTCTCTTTTTGATCTTCCCGAGGAAAAAGGCAATGTCATCGGTTGGTTTCAGGTGGATCACCCAATCTTTTTCTCCCCTTTTTACCTTCTGATCGTGGATTTTTTCGGGTTTAAAATCACTCACGGCAGCAGCCATGATGGCACAATCGCATTGAGGGAAAATGTTCATGCAGGCCTCCTTCATCTCGCTTGTTGAAATAACCGGGATAATATCAATACCTTTTCCTGATGGAAGCACCGATCCCGGACCCAGAACCAATGTTACTTTTGCACCCAGTTCAGCGGCTGTTTCAGCCAGGGCAACACCCATTTTGCCCGTGGAATGATTCCCGATAAATCGTACAGGATCTATTGCTTCGTAGGTTGGACCCGCTGTTATGAGGAATTTCTTACCTTTCAGGATGGGTTTTTCTTTTTTTTTTTGATCCGAAATAGTCGGATATTATCTCTACGATCTTTTCCGGTTCCTCCATCCTTCCCTCCCCGATTAGTCCGCTTGCCAGTTCTCCGGAGCCCACATCGATAAACCGACTCCCGTTGGATGTAAGTATTTCAATGTTTTTCGTGGTGGCGGGATGGTTAAACATATCCCGGTCCATGGCAGGGGCAATAAAGACCGGACACCGGGCGGAAAGGTAGGTTGTCAACAACAGGTTATCGGCAATGCCATGCGCCATTTTTGCAAGAGTATTTGCCGTAGCAGGGGCAATAAGAAACAAATCAGCCCATGTACCCAGATCAATATGGCTATTCCAATCGCCACTCTCCGGATCAAAAAAATCAATCAGGATGGGTTTCTGCGAGAGGGTAGCCATGGTGAGTGGTGTAATGAATTCCTTCGCAAGAGGGGTCATCACTACCTGGACTTCTGCTCCCTGTTTTACCAGCAACCTGGTAATGGTTGCTGCTTTATAAGCGGCAATACTCCCGGTGATACCCAGCAATATCTTCTTGCCTTTGAGCATGTTGTAACGATCTGTTTATTCCTTTTCAGGATTCCTGTAGTAGATCTGACCTTCTGCGTACTCTTCCAAAGAAATCAGGGATGGTTTTGGCAACCTTTCGTAAAACTTGGAGATCTCGATCTGTTCCCGGTTTTCAAATACCTCTTCCAGGTTGTCAGTATAATAAGCAAACTCCTCCAGTTTACGGTTCAGTTCCTGTTTCAGCTCAACACTGATCTGATTCGCTCTTTTCGAGCAGATATTGATTGTTTCATAGATATTTCCAGTGTCCTTGTCAAGGTTTTCCATGTTCCGTGTAATGGTTGTCACCGGTGCTTTCGATTTCTTATAATCCATATTAATTTGCGTTAATATCCTGTTCTGTTATTTTTTCCTGTACTGATGTGTAAATTTTTTCGGCCTCTTTGATGTATTCGCTTTCCGGGAACTCATCAAGAAACGAATAATATTCATCGACCGCTGACTGATAGCGTTCCTGTTGCTTTTCAATCACACTGTTCTCAGCAAGCAGGTAGCTTGATTTCAGGCGCAGGAACATCAGCTCCTCCCTGAATTTAGTATCGGGATATTCGGTCAGACTGGTTCGCAAAGCAACCATGGCTGCTTTGTAATTGCCAAGATCAAAATAGAGCTTGGCAGTCAGGTATGATTTTTCCACCAGTTTCTCCTCCAGCTCTGCAATCAGACGATCGCACTCCGAAACCCGGTCGCTGTTTGGAAACTTGGATTTAAACAGCGTAAAAGAGTTAATGGCATTGTATGTATTCTCCTGATCCAGGCTGGGTCGCGGAGACATCAGGTAGTAACAATAAGCTGCCAGAAAATCTGCCTCTTCTGCACGAGGGCTGTGAAAAAACGTCTTCACGAACGTCCTGAAATAGTGTCCTGCCATGATGTAATCACCCATCAGGTAATAGCTCATGGCATGATAAAAATTCAATTCTTCTGTTTTATCAGACCCTCGCAATCGCGGTTTTAATTGTTCCAGCAGTGTGGTGGCTTTAACATACTCACCCTTTTCGTAATATTCCATGGCTTTGATGTACTTAAAGTCCCAGTCACCACTTTTTATAACTTTCTCATAACCACATGAAGCGGTCACTAAAACAAAGCCTGTAATTGTAATGATGAAAAGTATCCTGATTTTCATACTTACGAAAAAGATTTTGCAAAATTACTCTTTTGGAATGAATTACAAATATAAAACGGATAAAAAAATGGATTTATTTTGGAGCGCTTGTTAGATTTTTAAAATTCAATACCTTTGTCGGTTACAATACTAACTCTTAAATCAAACACCGTGGATATTTTCGATAAAATCAAAAAGGAACGAGGAGCACTCGGGCAGTACCAGAAGGCAGCTCATGGCTATTTCATGTTTCCTAAACTGGAAGGCGAGATCGCCCCAAAAATGAAGTTCAGGGGTAAAGAAGTACTCACCTGGAGCCTTAATAATTACATCGGACTGGCAAACCATCCTGAAGTCAGGGAGGTGGATGCCCGGGCAGCAAAAGAGTATGGACTTGCTTACCCTATGGGGGCCAGGATGATGTCCGGACAAACCGCAAAACATGAGGAACTGGAGCAGAAACTGGCTGAATTTGCCAAAAAACAGAGTGCCTACCTCCTCAATTACGGCTACATGGGAATGGTCTCCATTATCGATGCACTGGTCGGAAGAAATGATGTGATCGTATACGATTCCGAATCCCACGCCTGTATTCTTGATGGAGCCAGACTCCATATGGGAAAACGGTACGTCTACCCCCACAACGACATGGAAAACTTTGGGAAGCAACTGGAACGTGCAACAAAGCTCACCGAAAAAACCCGTGGAGGGATCCTGGTGATTACGGAAGGTGTGTTTGGTATGGCAGGAGACCTGGGGAAACTGAAGGATATGGTTGCTTATAAAAAGAAATACAATTTCCGTCTGCTGGTTGACGATGCGCACGGCTTTGGAACAATGGGACCCACCGGAGCAGGTACGGGAGAACACATGGGTGTCCAGGATCAGATCGATCTCTATTTCGGAACGTTCGCCAAAGCCATGGCAGGCATTGGAGGATTTGTTGCAGGCGAAGAAGATGTGATCAGCTATCTTGCCTACAACATGAGATCCCAGATCTTCGCCAAATCACTGCCAATGCCGATGGTCATCGGAGCTTTGAAACGACTGGAATTATTAAAGACACACCCTGAATTGAGGGAAAACCTGTGGAAAATTGTGCATGCACTGCAGAGCGGCCTCAGAAAGGCTGGCTGTAACCTGGGCAATACCGAATCTCCGGTTACCCCTGTTATCTTTACCGGTGGCGTGGCCGAAGCAACCAACATCGCCATGGACCTGAGGGAAAACTATAACATCTTCTGCTCCATGGTGATCTATCCCGTCGTACCCAAAGGAGTATTCCTCCTGCGATTGATACCAACAGCCCTTCATACC
>CAZXGG010000109.1:0-8495 GCA_964640125.1 uncultured Rikenellaceae bacterium | reverse complement strand
TGAAGCCAGGCAGATTGGATTATATTGGATTTGGCGGTAGCTGGATCCTGGTGGGAATCGTAATCTTCCTCCTCTGGTTGATGGTGACGATACGATGAATGAAATGTGTATTATTGCATTTATTCAAGTTGATATTTACTGTTGTCCCCCTTTTCGAAAAGCCTGCCTGCCGCAGGCAGGGGGGATAAAGGGGGATTTTAAAAAAGCCCGACATAAAATATAAGCGCAAGCCAATTCACTGCATGATGAAATTAACACTCTTTTATTTTACACTACTCACATTCATTTTAACCGGTTCTTCGTGCCGGCAAAAAACAGGACAATGTGTGGTCACAGGGGAACTGAAGAAATGGCATAAAGTGACATTGACCGTTACAGGACCACCGGTTCATGAACTGGATACACCCAACCCCTTTCTTGATTACAGGCTTACTGTGAATTTCAAACATGAAAACAGGGAATACCTGGTTCCTGGTTTCTATTCAGCAGACGGGAATGCGGCACATTCGGGCGCTTCCAAGGGCGATAAATGGCAGGTCAGGTTTGTCCCGGATCAGGAAGGCAGGTGGGACTATATTGTATTATTCAGGAAAGGGAAAAACATAGCAATAAATGATGATCCCCATACCGGAGAACCTGCAGGATCCGACGGATATAAAGGATCATTCATCATCGGACCAACAGACAAAGCAGGAGCGGATCTGCGGGCGAAAGGAAAACTCCGATATACTGGTGAGCGATACCTTCAATTCGCCGAAACAGGAGAATATTTCCTGAAAGGCGGGGCGGACAGCCCCGAGAATTTCCTGGCTTATGTTGATTTTGATGATACCTATTTCTCCGGGGAGAAAGTGAAAAGGAGCGGGGAAGCACTACCCAATATAAACCTGCATCGATACACTAACCATCTGAAAAACTGGAATCCGGGGGATCCGACCTGGCAGAACAACAAGGGAAAAAGCATCATTGGTGCCCTGAATTATCTTGCATTTGAAGGAATGAATTCTGTTTATTTCCTGACCATGAATATCCAGGGTGACGGCAATGATGTTTGGCCATATACCTCTCCTGATGAGCGATACCGGTTCGATTGCAGTAAGCTGGATCAATGGGAGATCGTTTTCAGCCATATGGATACCCTTGGAATAATGCTGCATATCGTCACACAGGAGACCGAAAATGAGACCCTGCTTGACAATGGTGATACCGGTATTCAGCGAAAACTGTATTACCGTGAACTGATAGCACGATTCAGCCACCACCTTGCCGTTACATGGAATATGGGTGAAGAAAACGGGCCGGATAACTTCACTTCCGGAGGGCAGTCGATTGAGCAACAAAAAGCGATGACCCGGTACATGAAAGAACATGACCCGTATGAGAATTTTGTGGTTATCCATACCCATTCAAACCCGCGATCCCGGTACAGGATCTTTGACCAGTTGACTGGCTATGCATACCTTGATGGACCTTCCATCCAGGTGGGGAATTTAATGAATGCGCATGAAGAAACATTGGTCTGGCTTGAAAAATCATCGAATGCGGGCAGGCAGTGGGTCGTGAATGTTGATGAGATCGGACCATCCAGCAGGGGTGTTGATCCGGATGACCGGGAACCCAATAACCAGGATACCGTACGAAGGTATGTGCTCTGGGCAAACCTGATGGCAGGAGGAGGTGGTGTGGAGTGGTATTTTGGATACGATAATCATGATAATGACCTGAACTGCGAAGACTGGCGATCCCGTGACCGCCTGTGGGATCAGACCAGGATTGCCCTTGAGTTCTTCCGGAATTATCTGCCATTCCACGAGATGGCTGGCATGGATACACTGACGACATCTGAAACCGATTATTGCCTGGCACGCCCCGGTTACATTTATGCCATCTATCTGCCTGATGGGGAAACAACCGACTTAAATCTTTCAGACAATAACGAACGATTTACTGTCAAATGGTTTAATCCAAGGGCAGGCGGAGAGATGATCCGGGGATCGGTGACCGAAATAAAGGGTGGAACTGTTGTGTCCCTCGGGGATCCTCCGGAGCATAGTGAAAAAGACTGGGCAGTGTTGATCAAACGAATCAATGAGTTAGTGCAACAATAATCAATATGGAAATCGAAATAAAAACCGGGAAACCTGCATTTGACAATTTCTATCCGCTGGTCAAATTTTTTCTTGAAAAAGATGTGCTGGAAGTTAATATCGATGGGCAGAAGATCCGGGGATACCGCTCACCGGACACACGGTCAATATGGATCAGAGATTATTCTGATATTCTGCGCGGGGCAAAATATTTTGAACATGACCTGACCAGCACCATTCGTCATTTTGCTGATAATCAAAACCGGTTTGGGCGGATCTTTGACTATTTTACCACATTTCCCGAGAAACTACCCTGCGAGAAGGAGAACTGGACAAAATATGTCAGGGTGCCGGTAGAGGCGGATGTTGAATACCGTTTTGTAAAAGCAACATACCTTGCCTGGCAGGCAACCGGTGATGATGCATTCCTTCAGGAGATGATCCCTTCCCTGGAAAAGGCATTGACCTATGTATTGCATCATTCACCCTATTGGGATAAAAAGGCAGGCCTGGTAAAAAGACCCTATACGATTGACACCTGGGATTTTGCATATACCGCTGGAAAACACGAATGGCTGCAGTTTCAAATCGATGATGATACCTTCTGGGGCTTCATGCACGGGGATAACAGCGGGTATTATGAAGCCTTTCTGATCATGTCCATTTTCTATGATTATTTTACCAGAAGCGGGTTAGCCGACCAATGGAGGGCACGGGCAGCTGCGTTACGCGAAGCGATGAACAGAACGTGTTGGAATGGTTCATATTATACCCATTTTGTGAAAATTACCCCGGTATCCATCCCGGGAGTGGAAGAATCCGTTCAGCTTAGCCTGAGCAATCCGATGAATATCAACCGGGGAGTTGCCAGCCACGAAATGGCGCGGTCCATCATTCAGGAATACCGGAAACGATATGCAGAAAAAGCCAGTTTTGCTGAATGGTACTCCATTGACCCACCCTTTCCGGATGGGATCTTCGGTGATGACAAACTGGTGAAAGGCGCTTACGTCAATGGCGGAATCATGCCCATGGTAGGAGGAGAGCTTGCCCGTGCAGCATTCGATCATGGTTTTGAGGAGTATGCAATCAGTATATTAAAACAATATTACCGGATGATTTCCGAGACGGGGGAAACCTACCTCTGGTATTTCCCGGATGGAACACCATCCTCTGTGGGAACCAGTACAAGTCCGGATGCAGAACCCACTGACGGCTGGGGCTCCAGCGCAATGCTCCATGCACTCATTGAAGGATTGGCAGGAGTTACCGATCACTGTAAAATGTTGCAAAAAATCGAGCTCTCACCCCGATGGCATGCTGCGGATATATCCAGAGCGGAAGTTAAAATTAGTTATGCAGCTTCCGGCTCCCGCATCCGTTATTCCTATGTTATGGAGGAAAACCTTTTATCATTGGAGGTGGAAACACTCTCTTCCGTGGTTGATTTTCATATCATGATACCGGAGACTTCCTCCGTATCCCGTATCGAAGCGAACGGAACAGCAATATTCTTCAGAATAATCCTTATTGAAAAAAGCAACTACGTTGATTTTACAGTCAATATTAAAAAAAAGAACACCATTAAAATTAATTTAGTGAGGAAAGAAAATGAATAGAAATCAGTTTCTTACTACCCTGGGTACACTTACCGGAGGAACATTGCTGGCAAGACCTGCTCTGGCTGACTGTTTACTCCCTGGTAAGACACAAAAGATTACCGATGAAACATCCTTCTGGAAGTTTGTCAGAGAACAGTTTCTTTTTCCTGAAGACTACAGCTACCTGAACACCGGTGGAATCGGCGCAGTACCCCTCCTTGTCCTGAATCGTGTAAAAACATCCATGGATAGAATGGAAATTTATCCCAGGCCTGGACATGATCATGAAAAGTGGCTCATGGTAAAAGAGACCTGCTGCAAATTGCTCGGGGATGATTGTGTTAAAGAGGAGCTGGCTTTCACCAGCACGGCAACCGAGGGGATCAACATCGTGATCAACGGGTTGAATTTAAAAACTGGCGATGAAGTAATAACCTCCACCCACGAGCATCCCGCCCTCCACATTCCATTGCTTAACCAGGTGAAAACCAAAGGTATCGTATTACGAACCTTTCAACCGGATATGGAAATCGGTTCCGGGAATGTTCAGCGGATTGGTGACCTGATCACAAGAAAAACACGACTTATTTTCATCAGCCATGTCACCTGCACTACAGGACAGGTTTTTCCCATCAAAGAGATTGCAGACCTGGCAAAATCGAAGGGGGTTCTGTTTGCTGTCGATGGGGCGCAAGCAGTTGGTCAAATACCGGTTGACCTAAAAAATTTTGGTGTTGACTGTTATACTTTTAGCGGACACAAATGGATGCTTGGTCCTAAACGTACGGGTGTGCTCTTTGTAAACAACGATAAGCTAGAGGCGATCCAGCCTGTAACCGTCGGAGCATACTCAGATGACGGGTATGATATTGAATCCAGAATGTTAATATATCATCCTACTGCTCAGCGGTTTGAATACGGTACACAGAATGAATCACTCTTTCATGGTCTTCAGGAAGGAGCCGAGTTTATCCTGACCATAGGGCTCCAACGGATTATTGAACGAAACAGGAAAATGGCTGAGGCATTCTATCATGGATTGGAAAATCTTTCAGCAATAACAATCCTTTCCCCCGAAGAGGAGAAATACCGCTCATCAATGATCACCTTCAAATGCAAATCACATGATACCGGAGAGATAATGTCCTTTCTGTCCGGGAAGCGGATCCGCGTGCGGGTTGTGAATGAAGCAAACCTGGGAGGGATCAGGGTCTCCTTCCATCTCTATAATGATGAATCCGATGTGGAAAAGATCCTGTCGGAGATTGAAAAATTTGTTACTGCATAAAATAAAATATATGAAGATAAGTGACGCGTTAAAGAATATTAGAAAAATTAGTTATCCCATTACTTCTCCACGGGTGGTTCAAAGATCGATTGACCTCCTTAACACATTCATCTCTTCTTCAGAGATGGTTATTGGACCGGTAAAGAAAATCCTGCCCGATGAGAAGGCATTTGTGGTAGCAGTTGCAACTTCGTCCCGGCTAAAAGAGTTTGGGATAAAGAAACCCCTGAAACCGAAGGATGTGTTTGTCTATATTCTGCTTCGGAAAAACGGAACAGGCTACTGCGTAAGTTCTCATACCCGGTATCTCTTTTCCTTTGTTAACCATTTGATCCACCATATGGATGAATGGAGTATTGATGCGATTAATTGCGGAAAATGGATTATCCCATCGTTTACCTGGCAAAGAGTTTCTTACGATTATTTTCTTACCCAGCAGGGAAGGATACAATATAGACTAAACCGGGAGTTCTATGTTGCCGAACTTGCCCGGTTGGGTTATACGCATATCGAAGTGAATGGACTGGCATTTCCGATGGGATTGGAAACCGGGCCAAAGGAGGAGGCTTATCCCATGTTTTATACTTATTGCCCTGCCCTGGATCAATTTGTCTCCAGCCGGTTGAATAAAGGATTGTATCCCAATGATTACCTTTCCGCCAATCTTGCCTTCTTAAAGCAGAACGCAAAGCAGGCAATTGAGTATGGATTGACCCCCGGTTTGCTATGTTTTGAACCCAGATCTGTACCCGAGCAGTTTTTCCATGAATATCCAATGCTCCGGGGAGCAAGAGTCGATCATCCTTTCAGAAGCTTCAAACCCCGGTATAACATGACAATAACCCATCCACTTGTGCGACAACATTATGGTGAAATGATCCGGAACCTGATGCAGGAAGTTCCTGAGCTGGGATTTATAACCATCTGGACCAACGATAGCGGTGCAGGGTTTGAACATACAAAATCGCTGTATGTCGGTCGGAACGGGGGTGCATACCTTATCAGGGAATGGAAAGATGATGCGGAGATCTCACGATTAGCCGGAGAGAATGCATTGCGCTTCTTCCGGATGCTCAGAGACGAAGCCCGCAAGGTTAATCCCGACTTCCGGGTCATTACCCGAATGGAGTCGTTTTATGGAGAGCATGAAACCATCTGGAATGGGCTAAGTAATGGACTGGAAATTGAAACTTCCTCCCTTCTGGCCAGGGGATGGGAGATGCCCTATACCCATCCGAAATACCGGGATTCAAACCAGATTAATGCAGGTACAGTGTACCAGATGGATTTTGATGAACGGGAAAAAGAATTATCACATGATCTGGTGAGAAGGGATAGCGCAGCCCATTTCTATTTTTCCGCCGGGCCACATTCCATGTTTGACCCGCTGATCGGGATCCCCTATCCAACACTGACCTTTGAAAGATTGAAAACATTATTTGAGAATAGTGTTGATCTTCTCGCCTGTACAGGAGGAATCACACCCCCTGAATTAGTGCCCCATGATATCAACCAGGAGGTAATCCATTCATTTCAGTATGATCCGGACATGAATATTGATGCGTTCCTGGAGAAAACAGCAGTGAAATGGACAGGAGGGGACGGTGGAAACACGCTGATGAAAGCATGGGAACTTACCGAAGAGGCTATCCTGGCATTCCCGAATGTTACAACCCTCTATTCCACTTATGGCTTTACCTGGTACCGGCTGTGGTTACGTCCCCTTGTTCCCGATATTGAAAAAATTCCACAGAAGCAGAGAAATTATTACGAAGATTTTATGTGTACAACCCCTCATAATCCGAACAATGTGGATCTTAGCAGGGATGTACTGTTTCGTCTGACAGACCCTGATAAAAGCAAACAGGCGATGGAACGGATCGATGCCCATGTCTGGGATCCGCTGGACAAAGCAATTCATGTTCTTGAACAGGCACTTAATAAGAGAACATCAGGTCCGGGGGGAAAAAACGTTTTGTACGACCAGTGGATACGGATCAAAGCCCTGAAATGCTGGATGACGACACAAAGAAACGTCGCTGCATGGATCACGGGTGTCTATGGGTACATGGGTGCAAAGAGTGAGAAAGCAAAATTAACAGAACGCAAAAGGGTGACTGACCTGATCCAACGTGAGATCGATAATTCAAAAATTCTTTATGATCTGCATGACTCCGGGGTTGAATTTATGGCAATGACAGACCAGGGAGAAACACCGTTGATTTATGGAAAAAACCTGAAAAAACTGCTGAAGGTGAGAATATCATTGATGGAAAAACACATCCATGATGAGCCATTCATCGATCACGGATACATGGAAAGAAAAGCAGGAGAACCATTTGAACCGTCTGACCGTTAATAACGGTCTGACGGATGGGTTATACTTCCTGCGTGTTTTTAATTCATATTACCATGAAGTTCAAAGTAGGAATTGACAATTACAGCCTGTCTCCATTAAATCTGGAACCATTGAAGATCCTTGAATGGGCGGAGAATAATAATGCGGATGGGGTTTCATTTTCCGGTTTGCCGGAAGGAAGAAGTAAACCCGATTATGAATACCTGAAATCGCTGAAAGCCTTTGGGAAAGAGCACAACCTCTACCTAGAATGGGGAGGAGCACAGCATATTCCCCGCGACATGAACTCGTGGGAGAAAAAGGATCTGTTTCAACACAACCGAGATGCTGCCCGGGAAGCAGAAATTCTCGGAACAAGGATCATGCGGTCGTGTTCCGGTGGTCTGATGCGATGGAATCCGGCAAATCCACCAACCGATGTATTGTTGAAAGAAATGGCCAATGCCTTGAAAGTTCAGAAGCAGATGCTGATGGACCATAACGTAATACTCGCCATAGAAACACACTTTGAGTTTACCACCTTTGAACTGCTGAAAGTTTTTGAGATGTGTGAAACTGAGCCGGGAGAGTGTCTTGGAATTTGTCTCGATACCATGAACCTGCTGGTTATGCTGGAAGAACCGGTCGGCGCTACCGAACGGATCCTTCCATGGGTGGTGTCAACACACATAAAAGATGGTGCCATTACCCTGTGCAACAGTGGTTTGTCGGCATTTACCGTGGAAACCGGTAAAGGAATTGTTAACCTGAAAAGGATCATTGAATTGTTGGATACACTACCGAATGAGGTTACTCTCTCCATAGAGGATCACGGGGGTGACTTCGATATGCCGGTGTATAATCCGGATTTCCTGGCTGAATTTCCGAATTTGGAGAAAGAAGAATTCATTCACCTGATCGAGCTGGTACAATTATCCCAGCAGAAGATCGTAGATGGAAAGATATCTCCTCTGTCCCGTGATAAATGGCCGGATGTATGTGAAAAACGAGTGATTGATGATATTGCGAATGTAAGGGAGATCGTTTCGGAAATTTAGAAAAGCAACAGGTCGCTCCTACGGAGCTATGTTATTTTATGGTCTATCTACCTAAAAACAGATGGCCCCTAACGGGGCAATAAAAGAAAAGCTTGATGATCTGAATGGAAAATTTAAATAAAC
>CAZXGG010000108.1:0-8553 GCA_964640125.1 uncultured Rikenellaceae bacterium | reverse complement strand
GCCGACCTGGGGGAGCATCAGATCAGCAAACACATTTACGGTCATTTTGCCGAACACCTGGGCCGGTGCATCTACGGTGGAATATGGGTTGGCTCTGATTCACCCATTCCCAATACAAGGGGTATACGGAACGATGTCGTACAGGCGCTTAGAGAACTGGAGATACCCAATTTACGGTGGCCCGGGGGATGCTTCGCCGATACCTACCACTGGAAAGACGGAATCGGGCCCCGTGAATCCCGCCCATCCATTGTAAACGTTCACTGGGGAGGCGTTACGGAGGACAATAGCTTTGGGACCCACGAATTCATGGATCTCTGCGAACAGCTCGGTTGTGATGCCTATATCTGTGGTAACCTTGGCAGTGGGACGGTCAGGGAAATGGCCGAATGGGTGGAGTATCTCACCTCGGATGCTGATAGTCCCATGACCCGCCTGCGCAAACAAAACGGAAGGGAAGATCCCTGGAAAGTGCGGTTCTGGGCGCTGGGAAATGAGAATTGGGGGTGTGGGGGAAACATGACCCCGGAATATTATGCCGACCTCATGCGCAGGTATTCAACTTACTGCCGGAATATGGGCGGAAACAGGATGCTGAGAATTGCATGCGGTCCGAGCGGTTCAGATTATAACTGGACGGAAGTGCTGATGGAAAATCCCAGAAACCGCTGGATGATGCAGGGATTAGCCCTCCATTACTACACTGTGATGGATGGCTGGGGGCACAGAGGATCAGCCACCCAATTCGATGAATGGGAATGGATCTCCACCATGCAACAAACCCTGCAGATGGAAGAATTCATTTCGCGTCATTCGACCATCATGGATCAGTATGATCCGGAAAAACGAATCGGTCTCTATGTGGATGAATGGGGTAACTGGTTCGATGTGGAACCGGGAACCGAACCCGGATTTCTCTACCAGCAGAACAGCCTCAGGGATGCCGTGGTTGCAGCCATTAACCTGAACATCTTTAACAACCATTGCGACCGGGTGAAAATGGCAAACATAGCACAAACGGTGAATGTCCTGCAGGCCATGATCCTCACAAAGGAGGACAACATGATCCGTACACCTACCTACTACACCTTCCGGATGTTTAAAGTGCACCATGATGCAACACTGCTTCCGCTGTCGCTGACCTGCAGGGATTATCAATACGAGGAGAAAAAGGTGCCCTCCCTTTCTGCTTCCGCATCGCTGGATGAGGATGGAATGATTCACCTCACTCTCGCAAACCTTGATCCCCGAAATAACAAAACGATCGTTTGTGAGATAAGAGGTAAGCAGTGCTCAAATGTTTCAGGCGAGATCCTCACTTCACCCAACATGACCGATCACAATGATTTTGATACGGGAGAGGTCGTGGTACCCCATCCGTTTGATGGAGCAAAGCTTAAACAGGGGACCCTGAAAATAGATTTGCCGGCAAAATCAGTGGTGGTCTTACATATTAAATAGTTAGTTTTATAATTAAATATTACGGATTAACAGAACCATGCGTATGGAAAAGAATTATGTAATTGGCGTTGATTTTGGCACCGATTCAATCCGTTCAGTCATTATCGATGCTGGTGATGGAACAGAGATGGCCTCGTCGGTATTTGACTACCCCCGGTGGAAGGCGGGGAAATACTGTAATTCTTCAGACAATCAATTCAGGCAACATCCCCTGGATTACCTGGAAGGACTGGAATACACCATCCGGGATGCGTTGCAAAATGCCGGGGGATTAGATCCCGGTGAGATCATTGCCCTCTCTGTGGATACTACAGGCTCAACTCCCGTTGCAGTGAATAAAGATGGAACACCCCTTTCACTGACCGATCAATTCAGTGAAAATCCAAATGCGATGTTCATCCTTTGGAAAGATCATACTGCAGTTAAAGAAGCCGATGAAATCAATAAATTGGCACGATCCTGGGGAGGGATTGACTATACAAAATTCGAAGGCGGTGTCTACTCATCGGAATGGTTCTGGGCAAAAATCCTTCATGTCTTACGTGGGGATGCAGGTGTCAGGGGAAATGCATTTTCATGGGTGGAACATTGCGACTGGATACCGGCTATACTTACCGGCAACACAGATCCGCTCACCCTGAAACGGAGCCGCTGTGCGGCAGGGCACAAAGCCATGTGGCATGAGGCATTTGGTGGCTTGCCTTCAGAGGAATTTCTTGTGAAACTGGATCCGCTTCTTGCCGGACTGCGGGACAGGTTATACAGGGATACCTTTACCTGTGAGGTGGCTGTTGGAAACCTTACTGCCGAATGGGCAAAAAAATTGGGACTGACAGAAAAAGTCCGCGTTGGTGTGGGAGCATTTGATGCTCACCTGGGTGCTGTGGGTGGCGAGATAGAACCCGGGTATCTGAGCAAGGTGATGGGAACATCAACCTGCGATATGCTTGTGGCACCCATGAAAGAATTTGGAGATAAGCTGGTTCAGGGAATTTGCGGGCAGGTTGACGGATCCATTACGCCAGGGATGTTGGGACTTGAAGCCGGACAATCTGCTTTCGGAGATGTCTATGCCTGGTTTAAAAACCTGCTCATGTGGCCCATTGAACAATTCATTCCCCAAAGCAACAGCCTGGATAGCAACACAAAGGAAAGATTGATCTCGGAGATATCGGACAGGATTATACCCGAATTATCCAAACAGGCAGAAGCAATACCAATTGAAGAATCAGGTATCGTTGCCCTGGACTGGCTGAACGGAAGAAGAACACCCGACGCAAACCAGAACCTGAAGGGGGCAATTACCGGGCTAACCCTGGGGTCCGATGCTCCCAGGATATTCCGGGCACTGGTGGAAGCCACGGCCTTCGGATCGAAAAAAATCGTTGACCGGTTCATTGCACAGGGAGTTGAAATAAAAGGAGTGATCGCCCTGGGTGGTGTTGCCAAAAAATCACCCTTCGTCATGCAGGTTGTTGCCGATGTGCTGAATATGCCCATTAAGGTGGCACGTGCCGAGCAGGCCTGTGCCCTGGGATCAGCAATGGCTGCTGCTGTGGTGGGAGGCATTTATTCCACCATCGAAGAAGCCCAGAAAGCCATAGGTAGTGGATTTGAAAAAGAGTATATCCCGGATCCTGAAAATGCAGAAAAGTACAGGGTGCTTTACGATAAATATTCAAGACTGGGTGAGTTTGTGGAGAAGGAGTTGACGAAGTGACAGTCTGCAGTCTCCAGTCCGTAGTCTGCAGTCCCGGGAATCACAAATTTTTAAAATAAATAAGACTTCTATGAAAAGCAGAAAAAAATATTCAATCATTATTGGAAATCTGATTATTGTTTCCTGTTTGTTGCAAAACTGTTCAACGCAGACAAATCCAATCCAGCCTGTCGAGCCGGTACCGTTCACGTCAGTAAAACTAACGGACAATTTCTGGGCTCCGAGGATTAAGAAGAATCACGAAGTTACGATTCCCATTGCCATAGCCCAGTCTGAAGAGACCGGAAGGATAAAGAATTTCAAAATCGCCGGGGGATATGAAGGGGGGGAATTCTGCTCGATCTATCCGTTTGATGATTCGGATGTATTCAAGATCATAGAGGGTGCATCCTATTCCCTGCAAACCTTTCCGGATCCGGAGCTGGAAGCAACCATTGATACCCTGATCTTCTATATTGGAGAAGCACAGGAGGAGGATGGCTACCTCTATACTTACCGCACCATCATGGGAGATGATTCACACCCCTGGGTGGGTAAACGGTGGGAAAAAACCCACCTTCTCAGTCACGAACTGTATAACCTGGGACACATGTATGAAGCTGCTGTCGCCCATTACCAGGCAACAGGAAAGAGAACATTCCTTGATATTGCCATAAAGTCTGCAGACCTGGTTGACCGGGATTTCGGATGGGGAAAGTTTGAAAGCTACCCCGGTCACCAGGAGATCGAAATCGGTCTGGTTAAACTCTACCGGGTGACCGGTGAAAGGAGGTACCTTGACCTGGCCAAGTTTTTTCTCGATGTACGTGGTGGTGGAGAGGAGTACAGCCAGTCGCACAAAAAAGTGATAGAACAGGATTCCGCCGTGGGACATTCGGTAAGGGCAGCCTATATGTATTCCGGAATGGCTGATGTTGCCGCTATGACCAACGATCAGGCTTACGTGGATGCCATAAGCCGGATATGGGAGGATATCGTCTGCCGGAAAATCTATATCACCGGTGGCATTGGTGCAGCAGGAGGTAATGAGGGATTTTCAGAACCCTACAACCTGCCTAACCTCACGGCTTATTGTGAAACCTGCGCTTCCATTGCCAATGTGTTCTGGAACCACCGGATGTTCCAGCATAAGGGTGAAGTGAAGTATTATGATGTGCTGGAACGTACACTCTATAACGCACTTCTTTCCGGTGTTTCCCTTAGCGGTGACCTCTTCTTCTACCCCAACCGCCTTGAATCCTATGGTCAGCACGAGCGGCAGAAATGGTTTGGCTGTGCCTGCTGCCCTTCCAATATTTGCAGGTTCCTGCCATCCATACCCGGATACATCTATGGAAAAACAGCAGATCGACTGTATGTTAACCTCTATATTGGCAACAGGGCGGTGATCGATCTGGATGGTAAACGGGTCGAAATTGAACAGCAAACGGATTATCCATGGGATGGCAACATCCAGATTAGAATCAATCCGGTAAACAAAATGGCTTTCAAACTGTATCTCCGGATACCCGGGTGGGCAAGGAATGAAGCCATTCCAAGCGATCTCTATCATTTCCTTGAACCCTCTGATGAAGAGATATCCCTGACCCTGAATGGCATGGAAAAACGTGCCAGGATCGAAGAGGGTTATCTGATCATTGACAGGGAGTGGGAACCGGGTGATGTTGTAAAACTAACCCTTCCAATGCCGGTCAGAAGCATTGTGGCGCACGATTCAGTTGCCGAAGACAGAGACAAAATTGCCATTCAACGCGGACCGATTGTATATTGTGCCGAAGGGAAAGACAGGGAAAACGGACAGGTCATGAACCTGATCCTTGATCCGGAAGAACCGATGAGCACACGGTTTGAAAACGACCTCCTTCAGGGAGTGCAGGTTGTCACCGCAACGGCAAGTCCGGCAAGAAAAACCCTTGAAAATGAAATTGCCGTATTTGAACCAACGGAGATTACCCTGATTCCATACCATGTCTGGGCAAACCGGGGACCTTCTGAGATGATTGTCTGGTTCCCTGCTACAACGGAGGTTAGCCATCCATCACCAGCCCCGACCATAGCCTACAGGAGCACGGTGACGGGATCACTTCCAAAAGCCGATATAAATTGCATTAAGGATCAAATGCCTGTTCAGCATTCCAACGACCACTCGGTTCCGTATTACCACTGGTGGCCCAGGAAAGATCAGACCGAATGGTTGCAATATACCTTCGATCAACCGGAAACCGTTTCAAGAGTGAGGGTATACTGGTTTGATGACCGGCCACACGGGGGTTGCAGAATTCCAGACTCATGGCAGGTTCTTTATGAATCGGGTGATGGCTGGAAACCGGTTAAGGTGAAGGGTGAATATACCATTACAAAAGATGACTGGGATGAGATCGAGTTTGAACCCGTTACAACATCTGCTTTGAAATTGGAGGTTACGCTGAGCAAGGAATTCTCCAGCGGGATATATGAATGGGAAGTGTGGTAAATAAAAAAAGAAATATCGAATATCCAATAATGAATGTTGAATTACGAAGTTTCAAAAGATTTAACGAATGAAAAAAATTCCATTTCATTTTTTTGTTTTTATAGTTACCGTTCTTGTATCAAAGCATGCTGTAGCTCAGAACGATCCGTTTGATGCTTTCCGGTACAGAAATCTGGGTGCATTCAGGATCAGTGCCTGGGTGGGTGATATTGCTGTACCGGAAAATCCGGGAGAGAAACACAAATACACGTTTTATGTTGTTCCCCGTGCCGGTGGTGTATGGAAAACCACGAACAACGGAACCACGTTTGAATGCATTTCGGATACCATGGGCACCTCCTCTATGGGGGATGTAGCGATAGCACCCTCCAATCCGGATATTGTCTGGGTTGGTACCGGTGAGGATTTCAATGCCCGCTCTTCCTATTATGGAAACGGGATCTGGAAATCGGAAGATGCCGGAACAACCTGGGAACATGTGGGACTTGATGATTCCCACCACATCGCAAAAATCATCATTCACCCCTCCAATCCGGATGTTGTCTGGGTGGCCGTCATGGGACACCTGTTCAGCAACAACGAGGAACGAGGTATCTTCAAAACCACTGATGGAGGAGAAACCTGGGACAAGGTTCTCTATGTGGATGATGCTACCGGTTTTATCGATATGGTCATCCATCCCGAAAATCCGAAGATCCTATACGCCTGCAGCTATGAGAAGATAAGAACTCCCTGGACCTATGTGCCGGGAGGAGAGAAATGCAGGATCTATAAAACAACCGATGGAGGAATCGGCTGGAAGATACTTGCAGGAGGATTGCCGGAAGGGAAATTAGGACGCATTGGCATCGATATCCATCGGGCTGATCCGGATATCCTGGTGACGGTAATCCAGAACCTGAATGTCAAACCGGGAGCAGATCCTGATGCCCCCGTGCCTTTTGATGAATTCACCGATCATTCCTTTGACAACCTGATCGGCGGGGAAGTCTACCGGTCATTCGATGCCGGAATGTCATGGGAAAGAATGAACGATCCGGAGAAAATCGATGTCAGTGGGAAAGCTGCCTATAGCTTCAACAAAATCTGCATCGATCCGTTCGATCCGGATAAAATTTACATCATCGGAGTAGGGCAATACTATACACTCAACGGTGGGAAAACATGGCCAACCTTCCGGGAACAGGATCGCTTCCAGTCCAATTTCGGCGATAACCGGTCCTTCTGGATCGACCCGAAGGATCCACAACACATGATGCTTGGTTCTGATGGAGGAATATACGCTACATGGGACGGAGGAAAGACCATGAATCATTATTACCAGTTGCCGCTCGGTGAGATCTATATGGTTGAGGTGGATGATGCTGAACCCTATAACATTTACATTGGTCTCCAGGATCATGAAGTGTGGAAAGGGCCCTCCAACAGCTGGTCAGGTCAGATCAGCATCAAAGACTGGGTCATTGTGGGCATGTGGGATGGCATGCATTGCAAAGTGGATCATACAGATAACCGCTGGCTCTATTTTACAACACAGTTCGGCAAACACCACCGCGTGGACCAGTCCATCGGTGAGCGGGTCGAAATCACACCCAGGGCTGCGGAGGGTGAGGATTTTTACCGGTATACCTGGAATACTCCCATCATGCTCTCTCCTCATGACAGCAAAGTGATCTATACCGGTGGACAAAAACTGCTTCGGTCAGCCGACCGGGGAGACTCATGGGAAGCAATCAGTCCTGACCTGACCGATAACAATAAGGAAAAAATTGCAGGGACAGGGCATATCATGTATTGCACCATAACCACCATCTCGGAATCCCCGCTTGAAGAAGGGGTGATCTGGGTGGGGACCGATGACGGACATGTTCACATGACCAGAAACGGAGGTAAAACCTGGGAGGAAATGACCGGGAAGCTAACAGCCCTGGGGGCCCCGCCTGACCGCTGGGTAAGCCGGGTGGTGACATCCAGCCATGAGCCCGGAACAGCCTATGTAGCGAAATGTGGATACAGGAACGATGACTTCAAACCCTACCTGTTCAAAACAATGGATTATGGGGATACATGGCAGGATATCTCTTCTAACCTTCCGGATTACCCGGTCAATGTGATCTGCGAGGACCTCAGTAACAAAGATCTTCTGTTTGTAGGTAATGATATCGGTGTATACGTTAGCCTGAATGGAGGGCAGAGCTGGTCACCCTTACAGGCAAATATGCCACCCGTTGTTGTACGTGATCTCCTGGTCCATCTCCGTGAAAATGACCTCGTGGTTGGAACCTATGGACGGGGAGCCTGGATCACCGATATCAGCCCACTGCAGCAATTTACCAGGGCAGTGCAGGAATCGGAATACTACCTGTTCGACATCGAACCCAAACCGCAGATGAATTTTTCACAGCAGGCATGGTGGGGGAACTACCACATGACTGGCAGCAACCATATCCCTGCCCCTAATGAACCGGTCGGCCTGGAGATCTGGTACTACTTCAGGAAAAATCATGACAATAAAGCGAAAGTGACAATAACAAATGAAGAGGGAGAAAAGGTGCATGCCGTCACCATTAAACCGGAACAGGGGATTCATAAATTCTATTGGAATACACTGCGCAGCAACCCTGGTGAATATACCGTGACACTGGAATGGGAAAATAATTCCATGAGTAAAAAAGGAGTGGTAACGGAACGATGGCAATGGCCGGTGCTGAATTATAAGTAAAGCTCCACCCCCGTCCTTGACGATTCTGTCAGGGACATCACTGAAAGTGTTATATATTTTCGACTAACGCTATTTTTTCAGAGGACTAAGTATCCCCCTTGAGGGGGAAGAATCCTGACTTCGAAGTCAGGATTAGGGGGAGGAATAAGTAACCTAAGAACCTGGGTATGGATTATA
>CAZXGG010000107.1:0-8568 GCA_964640125.1 uncultured Rikenellaceae bacterium | reverse complement strand
CGTCCAGCTCATCCAGTTGTGAGATCATGTCAATGCTTTTCTCCAGTCCCATTACCATACAGGCTGTAGCAAAAGCATCGGCAGACATGCAATCATCGGCAACAATGGTTGCACTCAGAAGGTTGTGTGTGACCGGGTATCCTGTGGCCGGGTCGATCGTATGGGAATACTTAACCCCATTCTCCACGTAAAATTTACGGTAGTTACCGGAGGTAGCCATGGACTGGTTATTGAGTGAAACGATCACCTGCAATTCCCGGCCTGGGATCAGGTTGTTATCGATGGGTTTATCCACACCGATTTTCCACTCTTCTCTAGCGTGTTTCAATCCGGAAGCAGAAACCTCACCACCCAGTTCAACCAGGTAGCGATCGATCCCCCTGTTTTCAAAAAATCGGGCAAGCAGATCAACCGAATAACCCTGGGCAATTGCATTTAAATCCAGCAGCACCCCATCCAGGGATTTAACCACCCTGTCCCCCTCCATACTCACCTTTTCCATACCAACGTATTGAAGAAGGCTGTCGATCATAGCACTATCCACCTGCTCCCTTTCTCCCGGGCCAAAACCCCAGGCATTGACCACAGGACCAACGGTAATATCGAATGCACCATCCGTGATCGCCGACACCTCAACGGCTTTACGGAAAACCGTTTCAAACAGCTCATCCACTATCACAAGACTATCATTCCGGTTAATCCTTGTAATGATCGATTCGGGATGGTAGAGGGAGAGTGATTCATCAATCCGCCTCAACAGGGAATCAATCTCATCCTGAAATAAGAATTCATCTTTATGCAGTAAAAAATCAATGGAAAGATCCGGTATATAGATTATATGGTAGGTCGTTCCCTGGGCAAATCCATCGATTACCAGGTAGGAACTCCTCCTGTAATTGATGTGAACTAAAACCAGCAGAAGGATGATCAAAGCAGCCAGGGCAATGATCCATTTCCTGATCCTATCCTCCAAAATCATCAAAATCGATCATTTCTTCGGGTACTCCCAGGTCGTAGAGCATCTTGTTCACCGCATCGTTCATTAAGGGGGGACCGCACATGTAGTATTCAATCTCCTCCGGTTCTTCATGTTTGCTCAGGTATTCATCATAGATCACCTGGTGAATGAAACCGACATATCCATCCCATTTATCTTCTTCTTTGGGCTCGGAGAGGGCAATATAAAATGAGAAATTGGGAAATTTCTTCTCCAGATCCCTGAATTGGTCTTCATAAAATATCTCACGCATGGAACGGGCACCATACCAGTAAGATACTTTCCTGTTGGTTTTCAATGTATGAAACAGGTGAAAGAGATGGGACCTCATCGGCGCCATGCCTGCTCCACCACCGATATAAAGCATTTCATTTTCGGTGTGCTTGATAAAGAATTCGCCAAACGGACCGGATATGGTAATTTTATCGCCCGGTTTCCTGGAGAAGATAAAGGATGAACAGATCCCCGGATTCACATTCATAAACGCACCTTTCGCCCTGTCCCAGGGTGGCGTGGCAATCCGGATATTGAGCATGATGATGTTTCCTTCTGCAGGATGATTAGCCATGGAGTAAGCACGAAATGTCTCCTCAGGATTTTTCATCTTCAGATCCCACATCTTGAACTTATCCCATTCATCCCGGTATTCCTCCTCCACATCGATATCCCTGAAGTCAACCACCATCTTTGGCACATCAATCTGGATGTAGCCACCCGATTGAAAATCGAGCGTCTCCCCTTCCGGCAGCTTGACGACAAATTCCTTTATGAATGTTGCAACATTGTGATTGGACACCACTTCACATTCCCACTTCTTAATTCCCAGTATGGCTTCAGGAACCAGAATATCCATATCTTCCCTGATCTTAACCTGACAGCCCAGTCTCCAGTTGTTCTGTTGTTCCTTGCGGGTAAAAAACCCGGTTTCGGTAGGCAGTATGGATCCGCCTCCTTTAATTACCTGGCACTTACACAAGCCACACGTCCCGCCGCCTCCACAGGCGGAAGGCAGAAAAATATCATTGCCTGAGAGGGTTGTGAGTAATGTTGATCCGGGATCAACAGTAAACTCCCTGTCATTCACTTTCAGCTTCACTTCACCCTGAGGTGTAAGCTTTTTTCTTGCATACAGAAGCATAACAACGAGAAAAAGTATGACAAAAAGAAAAACAGCAATGCTGGACAGTATGATTGTTGTTTGTGTGCTTAGCAGGATCATCTTCTGACGTATTAATAATTCAAAACCCGATTAATAACTACAATTTTATGCCCATGAAACTCATGAATGCCATTCCCATCAGACCGGTAATGATAAAGGTAATGCCCAATCCCCTGAGGGGTGCCGGAACATTGGAATAGCGTATTTTTTCACGGATGGCTGCGATACCGACGATTGCCAGGAACCAGCCGACACCCGAACCCAACCCGAACACAGTGGCTTCAGCAATATTTTGATATTCAGCTTGCTGCATGAATAGCGAACCGCCCAGTATGGCACAGTTGACGGCAATGAGCGGAAGGAAAATTCCCAGTGAATTATAGAGTGCCGGGGAAAATTTCTCAATCACCATCTCTACCAGCTGAACCATGGATGCAATCACGGCAATAAACATGATGAATGAAAGAAAACTGAGGTTTACGTCGGCAAACGATTCTCCCAACCATACCAGCGCCCCCTCTTTCAGCAGGTATTTCTCGATCAGGTAATCAACCGGTACCGTGATCCCGAGAACAAATATTACGGCAATACCAAGACCAACAGAGGTTTTTACCGTTTTTGAAACAGCAAGGTAGGAACACATGCCTAAAAAATAGGCAAAGACCATATTGTTGATGAAGATCGATTTAATGAAAATGTTGATTAGATTTTCCATGATCTGCAATGTTCTTTTGTGATTAGTTTTCCTCGATTAACATTTTGTTCTTGCTGCGCTGTACCCAGATGATGATCCCCACCGTAATCAGTGCCATGGGTGAAAGGATCATCAAACCATTGTCTTCATATCCGATGTTATAAAGCCCGATCTTTTCAATTACGGGGTATCCGAACAGTTCTCCGGAACCCAGCAGCTCCCTGAAAAAGCCAACGATGATCAGGATAATACCGTAGCCCGCTGCATTCCCGATTCCATCAAGGAATGAAGGCCATGGCTTGTTACCCAGTGCAAACGCTTCCAGCCGTCCCATGATGATGCAATTGGTAATGATCAGCCCTACAAATACGGAGAGTTGCCTGCTCACATCGTATGCAAACGCTTTCAATACCTGGTCAACCAGGATAACCATGGAAGCAATTACCGTTAGCTGTACGATAATCCTGATCCGGGGAGGAACACGTTTGCGCACCAGCGAGATAACCACGTTTGATACCGCCATAACAACCAGTACCGAAATGGCCATCACGATCGAAGGTTTCAGCTTGGCAGTAACAGCCAGCGCTGAACAAATCCCCAGAACCTGAACGGTGATCGGATTCTCATCATTAAGGGGATTGGTTAATAATTTGATATTCTTCGAAGAGAATAACGGTTCCTTATCACTCATCTTTTTTACTCTTTTGATTTTTAAAATAATTTTCGTATCCGGACAGACAATCCATCAGCATCGCCTCAAGGCCCTTGCTGGTAATGGTTCCTCCCGATATAGCGTCCACCTCGTTGAGGCTCTCGGGATCGGCTTTCCCCCGGACAACTTCGATGGAGATAAAATTACTGGCTTCGTCAAATATTTTCTTCCCGATAAATTGCTCCTGGAACCAGTCGGTATTGATCTCAGCCCCCAATCCGGGGGTTTCTCCATCGTGATCGAAATTGGTACCGAAAATGCTGGTCATATCGTCAGAAAAAGAGACGTACCCATAGATCGGCCCCCAGAGCCCCTTCCCTTCAACCGGAACAATGTATTTCCTGTTTCCATTTTCCAATTCCCCAACATAAACAGGGAATGCTCTCTCTTCGTGAGGTTTCCTGATCTCCTTCTTCATATCCACATCAAAAGCGACCAGCTCATCAACCATGCCACCGCTGAGATCAACAACAAAACTCTCTTTGATATAATCGTCATATAGCTCTTCCGCCGTGGAGGCATCACTCTCAATATTGATGGATGCCAGGATGTTCTTTTTCTTTTCAACCTCAATATTTCTCTTCTGAATGGGTTGGAGCAACATGGCAGCTGAAGAGAGAATGGCTGCCACCAGGATCACCATGACGGAAGAAAAAATAAAAATATAGGTATTGCTGAATCTTTTCATTACCGGAAATTTCTATGATTGTGCATTGATTCTTGCTCGTTTAAGCCTCCGTTTAATATTCCCTTCAACCACATAGTGATCGATCAGCGGGGAAAAGACATTCATCAAAAGGATTGCCAGCATAACGCCTTCGGGATAGGCAGGGTTTAATACCCGGATGAGAATAGCCATGATGCCGATGAGGAAACCGTAGATCCATTTACCCTTTTCGGTTTGCGCTGCAGTCACCGGATCAGTAGCCATGAAAACCGCGCCGAATGCAAATCCCCCCATCACCAGGTGATGCCAGGCAGGTATCTCCATAAAGGGATTCACTGAAAAAAGGTACAGGATCAATCCCATGACCAGTCCGCCGGCAAAAACGGAAGTGATGATCTTCCAGCTGCCGACACCGGTATAGATGAGTATTACCGCACCAATCAGAATGGCAAGGGTGGATGTTTCACCAACCGACCCGGGAATGATACCCAGAAACATGTTCCATACCGACGGAATATTCCCCAAATTTCCTGCTGCGGCTTCTGCCAGGGGAGTGGCTCCACTGAAACCATCCACAATCCCTTCCCCTTCAGTCAGCTTTGAGATCCAGACCGTATCACCCGACATCCACCCCGGATAGGCAAAAAACAGGAACGCCCTTGCCGTTAATGCCGGATTCAGAATGTTCATTCCCGTTCCACCAAATACCTCCTTGCCAATGATTACGGCAAAAGCTGTTGCTACGGCAAGCATCCACAACGGAACATCAATGGGAACAATCAACGGGATCAAAATGCCGGATACCAGAAATCCTTCATTTATTTCATGCCCCCTGATCTGGGCAAAAATAAACTCAATGCCCAATCCCACAACATAAGAAACAACGATCAACGGCAAAACGCGTAGAAAACCATACCAGAAATTACCCCAGAGTGTTGCTTCCGCACCAATAGAGAGGTGATACTGATACCCGGTGTTCCACATGCCGAATAACATGGCCGGAACCAGGGCAATAACCACCAGCGCCATCGTTCGTTTCATATCAACGCTGTCCCGGACATGAGAACCCGCAGTGGTTACCGTGTTGGGGACAAAAAGAAAGGTTTCAAATCCTTCAAAGGTCGATTGCAGCTTTTCATACTTTCCCCCCTTTACGAAGTCAGGCTTGATCTTATCAATATATCTTCTTAAGGCTTTCATTATCAATTTGTTATCAAAATATATTCAGGGTTCATGTGAACAAAACTATCCAAGCTCTTTGATCATTAATTCAATCCCGTTCCTGACGATCGATTGAACTTCGGTTTTTGATGTGCATACGAATTCACAGAGAGCCAGATCTTCCTCCGCAATTTCATAGATGCCCAGGTTCTCCATTTTGTCAATGTCCTCAACCAGGATCGCCTTCAACAGGTGCATCGGGTAAATGTCCATGGGCAGGACCTTCTCATATTGCCCGGTCATTACAAATGCACGCTTACCACCATTCAGGTTGGTATGCATCGTAAACTCCCTGTTCGGAGTAATCCAGGCAAGGAACGTCCTCGACATGCTGAATTTATTCAATCCCGGCAGTGCCCATCCTAAAAAATCGTAATGGTCACCTTCCGGGATCACACTGACCAGGGAATCGTAATACCCGATATACCCATCGTTCAGAATTTTTTTCCCGGTAAGCACATTCCCGCTGATATACCTGAGATTCCCCTCCTTCACATTATCCTTAACCAGTGGAACAATGGATGCACCCAGCATCGTTTTAAAATACCGTGGTGTTTTCACTTCGGAACCAGCAAGTGCCACAATCCTGGACGCATCAAAAATCCCCTTCTCAAAAAGCCGTCCGATGATGACAACATCCTGGGGATTAACCGTCCAGACAATATCCCCTTTGTTTATCGGATCAATATGATGGATCTGAATACCTACATTACCCGCCGGATGGGGTCCCCTTAAGTGATGCAACTGCACGCGGTCACGATCTTTAAAAACATCACCTACCGGGAAGGTCCCGTTAACACCAATGTGGATATCCCCCTCGGTAAGCTTCGACAGGGCTTTGATCCCCGTCTGAAAGGCATCGTGTTCTTCCTTTAACACAAAATCATAATCCGGTGCCAGCGGTGCAGTGTCAAAACCCGATATGAATATGGCTTTGGGAATGTCCGATCCATTGGCAATGATGTGGTAGGGTCTCTGACGGATGAAAGGCCACAAACCCGACTTTTGAAGATTTTCAATAACCTCTTCCCTCTCCATGCTCTCCGGATCGCCCTTCCTGAATGACTCATATGCAATCTGCGGATCAGCCTTCACCACCACTTCCAGTATCCTGCGGCGCTCCCCCCGGGTAATGGACACAACCTTACCGCTTACCGGTGAGGTAAATAAAACCTCGGGATGATATTTATCAAAAAACAACGGGGATCCCGCTTTCACTTTATGGTCCACTTTGACAGTAAGCTTTGGTGTCAGACCGGCGAAATCGATGGGTTTTACTGCATACATCTCGGAAGGATCAGCCTGAACCAGGATCTTTTCAGCCTTTCCCTTTAACGGTATATCCAGCCCCCTCTTGATCTTTATTACTTTCGGCATGGTAAGCTTTTGATTTTATTTTATTTGCAACAAAAATAGATATTTTTTAATTTTTGTCAACTTTAAATGATTCGTTTCCGGGAAAAATAGAAAAGAGTATATCTTATCAATGGATTGACTATTAAATCATCAAATTTCAATCATGTTTTAAAACATAGATTATTTATATTTTTTCCAGATTGTTTCCGTTATTAGGCAAAGGATTAGATAAGTGATCGCGATCAAACATACTGCCATTCAAATCCTGGTTTTTCTTACCATCGGTTGCTCCGGTGTTACCGCCGGTGGCCCGCTGCAGGATGACCTGCCCGACAACCAGAACCAAAAGTATGATAACCACATTTTTTCCGACCGGATTCAAACCGTTATTCTCCACCGCGAAGGATGGGAACTCTCCTGGCCCATCATGGAACTGAACAGCAACCAGAAACTGGTGTTCAGTTTTGACTACCTGGGGGAGGATATCCAGGACTATTACTATACCTTTATCCATTGTAACGCAAACTGGCAACCTTCCAGCCTGTTTCCCTCGGAATACCTCGAAGGATTTACCGACAATAGAATAGAGGAATATGACTATTCCTTCAATACTACCGTCCGGTACATTCATTATGAACTGATTCTGCCCAACGAATATTTCCGGTTTAAACTTTCCGGTAATTATGTGTTGCATGTCTACCGGAATAATGATCCGGAAGATATCGTTATCTCACAACGATTCGCTGTCACAGAAAGCAGGGTGGCCATTACCATAACTCCTAAAAGGCCTTCGTTTACCAGTTTTCGGGACTCGGGACAGGAGATCGATTTCAGCATCAGTTACCAGGGATATCCGGTAAGAAATCCTTACCAGGACATCCGGGTTGCCATCTGTCAGAATAACCGGTGGGACAATGCCATTACAGGACTGAAACCATCGTTCCTGAGAAACCAGGTATTGATTTATGACTATGCCGTTGAGAACGTCTTCAGGGGAGGTTCTGAATACCGTTATTTTGATTTCAAAAGCCTGCGGTATCAATCGGAATATGTGAAGGCGATCGATTTCCGGAATGACTATTATCACGTTGCACTCCATCCCGATCCCCTCAGAACATCAGGAAGTTACTTTTTTCATGAGGACCTGAACGGTAGATTCTATGTGGATGTGCAGGAACAGACAAACCGTAATACCGATGCTGATTACGCCCGGGTCTATTTTACCCTGCCCTACCTTTCACCACCGGATGACGGACAGGTTTATGTCTTCGGAGGCCTTTCAAACTGGGAATGGAACGATCGTAACAGGATGAGATATAACCCTGAAAGTCAGAGCTACGAGCTATCCATGCTCCTGAAACAGGGATTCTACAATTACGAATACATATTCGTTTCAGACCGGGAAGGGGTGGCTGACAACTCCTGGTTTGAAGGCAATCATTTCGAAACAGAAAATGATTATGTAATTTATGTTTACCACCACGACGATGCATTCCGGTATGAAAAACTGATCGGAGTAACCGTTGTTAATACGTTGAATCGGTGAAAAGATGGAGAGGATGAGAAGTGAATAGTGAGAGCTTGCCACGTTTACGATGGTCATTTAATAGTTATTTGATCCACCAATCGTGGATCGTTATTTATAGTTAGTAAGTTATTGAGTACATAGTTGTTAAGCTTTAACTTTAAGTTCCACAAAAACCAATTCCACTATATTCTAAACCATGACCGAAACTCAAATACCGTAACATCAGACACCTTA
>CAZXGG010000106.1:0-8726 GCA_964640125.1 uncultured Rikenellaceae bacterium | reverse complement strand
ACCCAACCGGCAAGTGGATTGACGGGATCCATCACGGAGAAGACGGATGTCGTTTGCCCGGATGATGAAACCGGAGAGTTCACGGTAACTGCATCGGGCGGAACACCACCCTACGGGTATAGCCTTAACGGTGGGTCATATCAAATCAATAATAATTTCACCGGATTAGCTGCCGCTGACTATACAGTAACAATAAGGGATGCAAATCTCTGTACCTTGGATATCTACACAACCATCGAAGGGCCTGATCCCTTTGATATCGATCCCGCTGTCATTGGAGAATCCTGTGAGGGTGAAGAGGATGGAAGCATCATCCTTAATCCATCCGGGGGTACTCCTCCCTATGCGATTTTATGGTCAAATGGAGAGACTACTGAAAACCTGAATGACATCGGGGCGGGAACATTTGCCGTGACAATTACCGATGCCAATGATTGTACCTATGAATATAATATAGAAGTTGTTCTTATTGGTGAAGATTGCCTTTTAATTCCCAACGCCTTCATCCCCAATAACGATGGCATGAATGATACATGGAGGATCCGGTCGATTGAATCTTATCCCAATGCTGTTGTCCGTGTCTATTCACGCTGGGGCCAGCTGGTGTTCAGTGCTGAGAACGGGTATACTGACCCCTGGGACGGTACTTACAAGGGCAAGGATTTGCCGATGGATTCCTATTTTTATGTGATAGATCTGAAAAACGGAAGGGAACCCATCACAGGGCAGGTGACCATTATTCGTTAATCGATGCGTTGTTGAAAAATTATCAGATTCTGTTGTAAATGATGTTAATAAACAAATATACCTCAGTGCTGCTCCTGTTCATGGTTGTATTGGTCAGCAGCCAGGCACAGCAAACACCGATTCTGAGCCAGTACATGATGGATCAATACCAGATCAACCCTGCATTTGCCGGACATGATGGTTTTTTAAATATCAACCTGACCGCACATGAACAGTGGGTGGGATTTGATAACTCGCCAAAAACGCATGCAGTAAGTTTTCATACCCGGTTGTATGAACAAAGTTACATCCTGAAAGAGAACCCGGTGAAAAAGAAATCGCGCAGGCCATTTAAAGGCGGCAGGATAGGAATTGGAGCAGCCATATTCGATGACAGGTTGGGATTGATCAGCAGAACCGGTTTTCAGCTGACCTATGCATTTCATATCCCGTTCGAGGCTACCCAGCTATCCTTTGGGCTTTCTGCGAACGCCTTTCAGTATAAACTGGATCTGGATGAAGTGATCCTGTTCGAGGAGGAAGATCCATATCTTCTGGGCTATGATGGAGTTATGTTTATCCCGGATGCAGATTTCGGAGTGATCTTTTCTTCCGCGGATTACCAGGTGGGACTTTCAATAAATCATTTGTTTGAGTCAGCATGGAAACTGGGAAACACGGGTAACTCAAAGTACCAGTTGCTTAGGCATTACTATTTCAATGTTAATTATACATTCAAAGCCAGTCCAAACGTTGAGATAATGCCCTACCTGCTTTTGAAAGGCTCGAATGATTTCTCAAACCTTCAGGCTGATATTAACCTTACCGTAAGATACAAAAATGCCTATTGGGGAGGGATATCCTACAGGACAAAAGATGCCATGATTATCATGGCAGGTTTGCGCTATAACCAGTTTCATTTTGGCTACGCATTTGACTATTCCTTCAGCACTATCCGAAACTACAATTACGGTTCGCATGAAATCATTGCAGGATTCAGGCTGGGAGATCCTGCAAGAAGATTCCGCTGGCTCAACGAAATGTAACAGATCGAACTTCTATTAATTCCTTCTTTTTCTATCTATTTTCTACCTTTGTTTTACAAGTGAATCGATTATAATCATCTGATACTTCAATATCATGAAGCTAAAAAAATTGTTTAAAAAGGGTTACCGGATTATCGGTACCGTGATCATTCTGTTGCACATCTGTTCCTGTGATACAACGCCAACCTATGATGTGATCGTGTATGGTGGTACATCAGGTGGTGTTATTGCAGCGGCTAAAATGGCAAAGCTGGAGCGGTCTGTTCTTCTTATCTCTCCGTCTCATCATCTTGGGGGATTGACCAGCAATGGCCTAGGTGCCACAGATATTGGCAATAAAGGTGCGATCGGTGGTATGGCCCGTGAATTTTATCAACGGATCTTCAGATTTTATTACCCCGATTCATCTGGAAGTCAATGGGTGTTTGAACCGCATGTTGCCGAGAATGTGTTTCTCGATATCATCCGTGAAGCAAACGTTCCTGTTATTTTTGGTGAACGGTTGGACCTTGATAACGGTATTGACAAATCCGGAGCCAGGATCACCGAAATCCTGATGGAATCGGGTAATCGGTATAAGGCCAAACTGTTTATTGACGCAACCTATGAGGGGGATTTAATGGCACTGGCCGATGTATCATACACAACCGGGCGTGAAGGGAATGATGAATACAATGAAACATTGAATGGAGTGCAAACAGCGAATGCTGTTCATCATCAGTTCATCAAACCTGTTGATCCCTATGTCATACCGGGTAATCCACAGAGTGGATTATTACATGGTATATCGGACGATGGACCCGGAGAGGAAGGGGCGGCTGATTACAGGATCCAGGCGTACTGTTTTCGACTTTGTACCACTGATTCTGTTGAAAACCGAAGAGACTGGTCAAAACCGGAATCGTACGATGAATCAGAATATGAGTTGCTGTTCCGCAATATTGAAGCAGGGGACCATAGAATTCCATGGAGCAAGATCATGATGCCAAACCGTAAAACCGATTGCAACAACAATTTCGCTGTTTCGACGGATTACATTGGGATGAACTATGATTATCCGGAGGGAGATTATTCCCTGCGACAAGAGATTTTTAATAGACATGAAGCTTATCAGAAAGGGTTAATGTGGACCCTGGCAAATCATCCACGGGTGCCGGATCAGATCAGGGAGCATTTTTCAACCTGGGGACTCGCGCTGGATGAATTTACCGATAATGATAATTGGCCCAGGGAGTTGTATATACGGGAAGCACGACGGATGATCAGTGAGTATGTTATGACTCAGCATAATTGTCAGGGACGTGAAATTATAAAGGATGTTGCCGGCCTGGCGGCTTACACGATGGATTCACACAATGTACAACGGTATGTTGACTCTTCCGGTTTTGTGCGTAATGAGGGTGACGTTCAGGTCGGGGGATTTGATCCGTACCCCATATCCTATCGATCTATTGTTCCCAGGCAGGATGAATGTACGAACCTGTTTGTTCCCTTCTGCCTGTCAGCATCACACATTGCTTTTGGATCCATCCGCATGGAACCGGTATTCATGGTGTTGGGCGAAACATCATCCATCGCAGCGTCGATTGCTTTAGACCACAATATTGATGTCCAGTCAGTTGATTATGACGAATTGCGTCAGGCACTGATGCATGCCGGACAGATCCTGGAATGGAGAAAAAAGTAGCCTTATTTAAACCATCCAAACCGGAACGAGACGATCCCGGCAGGTCCGGAAAAGTCGGTGTTGCTGTAATTTTCCATTCCTGCTCCTTCTTCGGAAATACCTCCTACAAAGCGGTAGCTGCCACCAAAACTCACCTTTAGAAACCGGGTGAAGTTTATTTCCAGTTCGACAATCGGTGCAAGGACATAGATGTGATCATCCGGAAAAAAACCTTCCAGACTGTTTATTGATCCCATCCCCATGACGGCAGAGACTGTGGGATGAAGTACCTTGTTGGCGAGAAACCGGTAACCGAGAAATAATCCACCATAGCCAAATTCAACATCTTGCTGAAGTTGAGAATTATCGGTAAGCCCGACACCAAAACCGCCAAGAAAAAAATTGTCCAGCATTACTCCGCCTTCCAATCCGAGTAAACCGGTAAAATCATCAGCGATCGAGGTGAGCTCAATGGCAGGCCCAATAAAACCCCTGACTTTGGTGGCTCTTCCAAACAGTACATTAATATCCTCATCTTCCTGCGCTGTGGCTGTAATTGCCAGCAGGACCAATGAGAAAAGTAAACATGCTTTTTTCATCTTGGAAATGTTTTATTAATTATTTTAAGAAAGCCCTACACATGGTAAGTAGTTTAATCCAGGCTGTAACCTGGAAACAGAAAGATCCTGGTTAACCTGCTAAAGATCGGACAATATTTGTCCAATTGCAAGTGCTGAAACAATATTCATGCCAAGGTTTTCAACCGCCTACCTTGTGTTTTTCCTCGCATTCTTTCTGGCTCTTGATTTCAGTTGATGTTGATACTTTGAGGAGAAATAGAGCTTGTTCTTACCGTATCGCGGTGCATCGATCATGATCACCCGTCTCTTTGCTCTTTTGATTTTCTTAGTATTGCTGCAGGAAGGAGCTACTAAAAAAATCGAAAGGAGAATAATAATTTTAAGTAATCCTTTCATACTTTTTCCTTGTTTCTTTTGTTTAATTATACGGTATTGCAAGAATAATGTTATCTTTCATAGGCAAAACGGGTGTCTATATTGTGTTAACATTGTATGATTAACTTAATTTCAGTCCTCCTTGGAATAGTAGGCCTGGTTATTGCAATCATTGGCTTATTCCCCTTTCTCGGTTGGTTAAACTGGATTGTCCTGCCCATTGCAGTAATCGGTTTGCTGATAGGGATTGTGGCAAAGTATAGTACTGGGAGAACATTGAACACCATTGTACTATTGATTGCCATTATCCGATTGATCATCGGTTATGGCATGATTTAGGATGATGAATTGATAACAAACCTGAACCCAATGAATACAAATCACAGGCTTTTTATGATCCTGATCGTAGGATTATTTTTCTGCGCAGCTTGCAAAAACCGAGGATTAAAAAAGGAAACTGAAAAAACGGAAGATAAAATGGAAATAGTAAAAGAACCATTCGGGACCACTCCTGATGGACAGGAGATTGATTTATTCACGTTAACAAACAGCAATGGGATGGTGGCAAAGATCACCAATTTTGGAGGGATATTGACCTCTCTGCTGGTACCTGATAAAAACGGCAATTTGGAAGATGTTGTTCTTGGATTTGATGATTCTAAATCCTATCTGGAGGGTCATCCTCATTTCGGTGCTATTGTAGGAAGATATGGAAACCGAATAGCAAAAGGAAAATTTACCGTTGATGGTGTCGAGTATACTCTTGCAGTAAACAATGGTAAAAACCATCTGCATGGCGGACTGGTTGGTTTTGATAAGGTGGTTTGGGGAGCGGAGCCATTTCAAGATGATAAGAGGCAGGGGGTAATGCTCACCTATGTCAGCCAGGATATGGAAGAAGGTTATCCGGGTAACCTGACTGTAAAAGTAACCTATTCCCTGACCGATCGGGATGAGTTCACGATTGAATATGAAGCGGTAACCGATAAAGCCTGCCCGGTAAACCTGACCCACCATAGTTATTTCAACCTTACTGCCGGAAAGAGCGATATTCTGGATCATGAAATGATGATCAATGCTGACCGGTTTGTTGTTGTTGATGAGGGACTTATCCCTACCGGAGAGCTCAGGGTTGTTGAGGGTAGCGCAATGGACTTTTTATCGCCGCAGACCATCGGATCAAGGATTGATCAGGTGAGCGGTGGGTATGACCATACCTATGTATTGAATGAAGGGGATGATGAGATGGTTCTTGCTGCCAGGGTGCTTGAACCCGTGAGTGGCAGAATAATGGAAGTCTATACCACGGAACCGGGAGTTCAGTTTTATACGGGAAACTTCCTGGACGGGAGCCTGACCGGCAAAAACAGTGTTGTGTACGAAAAGCATTATGGGTTTTGCCTCGAAACACAGCATTTCCCCGATTCACCCAATCAGCCTGAATTTCCTTCTACCATACTCAGGCCGGGTGAAACTTATACTCATTCAACCATATACCGATTCTCAGCCAATCAGTAGACTAACCTAAAATTACGTTACGAATGCACAGTTCACGCAGAGTCATAACCTTGCTCTTTTCAACACTATTTTTAGTACACTTACAGTCAGAAGCTCAGTCGCTGCTGGATCTATCCCTTGATACCTCGAATGGTATACGTGTTAAGGAGTGTTTTCTGGCCGATAGCCAGTTGCTTCAATTTCATTCTCCTCCTCTTCTTTTTACTGTTGAAGTGAATGACGTTCAATTCAGTTCAGGTAACTGTGAGGTTGTTCAGGGCAGCGGAAACCTGCAATTCAATATTGGCGATGAAATTCATGGGATATTGACCCCGGAAACAGGATTTGATAGGGGATGGAAGGCGGTTGTTGCCTTTCAGAACATCTCCGGAGACACACTGAGGATCTCGAATGTTGTTCCTTTCGGGACATCTGACGACCATATTTACCTCACAGGAACCGGTCCATGGGCTCTGGCACGAACAAAGATCTTTATACCCGGAAACGGACCGGTCGGTGTGATACTTCCTGATAATGCATGGGAAATGGGTTATGCCTCGCTGCCAGTAGCAGAAAACCAGTCGCTCTGCGCCATTGCCAGGAGAACGAATTACGAAAATTCTGAGAGAAGACGATATGAAACCATTGTGCCTCCCGGAGCAGGCGTTGAATATACCTTCTATGCAGACCATTTCACGGGCGATTGGCAAAATGGATTGAAGATCATGTTCCAGGAACGATACCTTTTCGACCTGGAAGAGTTTGATGAGACACTGTATGAAAGAGAGGATCTGAAATGGATCAGGAATAAATACACTATGGTTCTGCAGGCTGCATGGGATCACGAATTCTATGATTGGTCCACCGGGAAATATACCCTCTATAACTTCCTGGAAGAGGGAAAAAGGTTACTCGGAGGATGGGATGTTTTTTGCCTGTGGCCTACCTGGCCCAGGCTGGGAGTTGATCAAAGAAACCAGTATGATCTTTACAGAGATCTGCCTTTTGGACTTGAAAAGATCAGCGAAATGGCAAACTATTCCCGGAGCCAGTCAACCCGTTTCTTTATCTCCTATAATCCATGGGACCAGAGCACCCGGCAGGAGGATCATTACAAAGGGCTGGCTCAACTGATTGAACATACGAGTGCCGATGGTGTTGTTCTGGATACCAGAGGAAAATCGAGTATTGAATTACAGCATGCTGCTGATAGTGTAAAACAGGGAGTGATCATGTATTCGGAAGGAATGGCTATTCCCATGGACATGCCAGGAATTATTTCCGGAAGGGTCCACAATGCCATTGTAATGAGCCCTCCACTGAATCTGAATAAATTGATAAAACCCGATTTCGCCATCTTCAGGGTTGTTCAGCGAAATGATGACCGGATCCACAGGGAAGTTGCCATCTCATTTTTTAACGGATATGGAACAGAGATCAATGCATTTGCCCCGGGCAGACCAGACTGGCTCGAAGAGGAGTATGCTTTTCTGGGCCGGACAACCATGATACTTAAAGAAAATTCTGCAGCCTTTCTGAACAAAAACTGGACCCCGCTGATATCATCTACCAGGGATAGCATCTGGATAAATGAATGGAAAGATGATGAAAAAACACTCTATACTGTCCTGAGTTTTGATCCGGATGGCTATACCGGAGCACTCATTAAGGCAATCCCGTCACCCGAACATCACTACATCAGCCTGTGGAATCATGAGGAGCTTGAGTTGCAGCGGTCCGGTGCTGACTGGTATCTGCCTGCTCATATCGAAGCATTCAATAAGCAGTGGTCAAATACACGAAAAGAAGGCAGCCTGGAATGCCTTGCCCGGTTCCCAAATATTCTGAATGCTATGATCAGCAGGGATACTTTGCTGATCCATGCCAGCCGGGGAGACAGGGTGGTTATATGGAAAGGAATGCCATCCTGCCAGGGAATATCCAAAACGTATAATCCTGACTCACTTCAGCTTCGTATCATGGATCTCTTCGGTCGTTACGAAGGAAAAATAGTGATCCAGTTGTTTGAAGAGAATACCCTGCTTGATGAACGGGTGGCAAAAATACTACCCGGAAAACCCTGGATGATCAGCCAGGTAAAACATACTACCAGGGTAAAGAGACCCTTTGCCAATATGGAGGAGATACCTGCTGGTGATTTCTATTTTTCAGTGACGAACGATGACCAGTTCATTCCATATCCCGATTATACCACTCCTGAAAAAGTCCATGTTGAGCGGTTTTTCATGGATGAATATCCGGTGACCAACGCCGGTTTTTATGAATTCATGATATCTTCCAGCTACCAGCCCGCTGATCCTGTTAATTTCCTTAAGCATTGGGAAAATGGGACTTATCCACAGGGGCAGGATAATTACCCCGTGGTGTATGTCTCCCTCGATGATGCCCGGGCATATGCCGAATGGGCGGGCAAACGCCTCCCCACAGAAATAGAATGGCAATATGCTGCACAGGGGACGGATGGAAGGATCTGGCCATGGGGCAATGAGTTTCATGGGACAAAGTGCAACAATGCCTTTGAACGGCCTACACCGGTTGACGCCTTTCCGAAAGGAATGAGCCCATTTAATATTGCTGATCTGGTGGGGAATGTGTGGCAAATGACAAATGATGTGTACGACAATGGAAGCTACTACTTTAACATCATCCGGGGAGGCAGTTATTATAATCCCACCTCAAGCATATGGTACGTGAAAGGGGGGCCACAACCCTTGAATAAAACGCAGATGTTTCTACTGGTATCCCCGGGATTTGACCGCTGTGCCACCGTGGGATTCCGATGCGTGAAAGATGCGGAGTGATGCCGGAAAAAAC
>CAZXGG010000105.1:7030-8953 GCA_964640125.1 uncultured Rikenellaceae bacterium | reverse complement strand
GTAATAGGTTTGTGCCAGGCGGATCCAGAGATCCATATACTTCAATGGTGAGTATTTTACCAGGAGATAGGCGCGCATCCCGTTCTGATGAAGGGCCGGAATGGAAAATGCATACAACAGGTCGTGTTCATAAGCATAGATCCTTGTGTCCCAGGAATCGGTATCAAACATAGCGTATCGGAACGAGATAGAAACCGGCAACTCTTCCGGTCTGAACAGAATGTCCTGAAAAACAAGATAACCCTTCTCCAGTGGATCATCATCCAAACGAAACCTCGTGAGCTCAATCCTGCTTCTGAGCTGAAGGTTTGACGAAACCCAGTACCCCAGCTGAAACCGGAATTTTGTCAACCGGGTATCCACTACTTCATTCAGTGAGGGCAATTCACCACTTTTGTTTCGTGGTTTTGATTCTTCCTTCAGACTTATGAAAAGTTCCAGGGTTTCCGTCGGATTATAGTCGAACCGTACCATGTAATCTGTTCCCTGAGAAGGCGCATCCACGTTGTATTTCAGCCAGGGAAACCAGAATGCATCGAAGTAGGCTGAAACCTTCAGGTGTTTCAGGGGACGTATCTCTGTTCCCAGGTACAATCCCCGCTCATTCTTGTTGGTTGAATTTTCTGAAATAGCCTGGCTGTAAAAGGGATAATAATCTTTTTGGTAGTCTCTGTACAACAAGGAGAGTGAGATAAGGGAGTGCGGGTTGAGCAACACGCCATTCAGGTATGCTATGCCATGACCAAGTGAGTGCGAAACCTCTCCGAAAAGATTAATCCTGTTCCACCCAACTTGATAATCGAAACCGATGTTGGTATTGTTCTTTCCACGGAAATCGAATTGGTTGTAGGGTCGTTCATCGGGCATTAATGTCGCATCAAAGTGATAATTGACCAGGGTCAATCCCACGTGGAACTTATCCCTGCCGTAGCTTATATTCCCGCCGGCAATCGATTCATCGATAGCATCTTCATCCTCAATTTCTGATGGAATGGAATGGTATCCGGTAACCTGGAAACTGGTAACATTCTCAATGTCATCATGCAATGTATCAAGGTAATGGATATTTGCATCAATTTTTTTTCTCGAGTAGAATGCGGAAATTTCCAGGTCTTTCAGACTGATTGTTGTCCCAACACCACGCAGAAAACGATTTTCTTCGGTTGAGCTGTATTTCGTGATTCCGTATTGTCTTTTCTTAATGCTCAGGACATACGGCGTTTTTCCGTAAGAGATTCCTGACCAGAGTGTCAGTCCCTGTCCGAACCGGAGATGATAATCCCCGAATGCCAGCGTTTTAATCTTTCCGATATCATTTACCAGAAGATGTCCGGAGTAGAAATCAAAGCCCTGTTTGTTGCTTCCCGAAAAAAATTCCTCTCCGGCATCTTTCTCAGCAGTAACACCCCAGTAAATTCTGTCTTTATAATGGTACCTGTATCGCAAAACCCCTTTCAGCGGACTGCCAAGGTAGCGGGAGTTGGGATTTGCTTCATACGCAGAGTCAGATATGGAAGCATATCCCTTTTTCTCTTCCAGTATCTGGTCAGCACGGAGGATCAGTTGATGTTTTCCTTTTTTTATCGAACCGAAGAGTGGTTCCTGTTTGGGAGGCTGTGCCTCCTCAAGCAGGATAAACGGGAGTAACATCCGGATCGTTTTTTCATCCAGGCCTTCGATCAATTGAAGTTCAAAGAGAGAGAGTATGGGGCCATGTTGGCGGATATAGCTGATCAGGTTTCGTGCCTGGAATTCAGTCAGAAACCGGAGCCGCTGCAAATCCTCCATCGTCGCACTGTTTATATTGATCGGATCTTCCTCTAACAGGAGAAGATCTTCATACAGGAGGGTATAGTCGATGTCCAGGTCGCTGTTTCGTGCAATCTCTTCAATAAGATCCTCGAGATTTAACCGCTCTTCTTT
>CAZXGG010000105.1:3444-6930 GCA_964640125.1 uncultured Rikenellaceae bacterium | reverse complement strand
TGAAACGCATACATCAGGGTAAAATGGGGTGTAAGCCCCAGTTGCTGGTGAACGGTAAAGGCAAGATCGGCCCGGAATCCCTTCAGGCTGTATCCAATTCCAAAGGAGGTCTGAGTGGGATTGGTGGATATTCCTGCCCTGAGAAAGAGGTTGTTTACCGGTTCCACTTCGATGCCTGCCTTGTTGATCGGTTTATGGTCAAGCTCCTTTTCTGTTTCGATACCCAGGAAAACCATTTCAAAAAGCTGTACGCCAACTCCAACCCGGATAATGGTAGGAACCGGTTCTTCGTCATAGGTGGATATCTTGGTTCTTGTTGGATTAAAAACGTGTGCACCGATATACAGGAAATCCAATGGTTTAGCCATAATCCCGCCTTCAACAGCAACATTTCCATGACTACCATAATCTTCTGCAAGAAAGGTATTCAGGTAATCCAGTTGAATACCTGCTGCAATATATTCACCAAAGACCCTCCCGAAGGAGAGCCCGACTTTCGATTCGTGGTATTTTGAATAGCCGAAATAGCTGTAGTTCAGTCCGATGGTTCCCGGCTTTGTAGGTATAGCGATCGCCAGGCTTTGCAGTGCATACTCCGGGATGATGAATTTGTTTTCATGATGGAACCCGATACTCAGGTTCCGGATCCAACCCAGTCCTGCCTGGTTATGAGAAACGGACCAGAGGTCGGGAAGCATGACCGAAGTATTACGCATGGCAGCAAAGCGGGAACCCAGTGGGTAATTATCGTATGTTGCGTAAACACAAGGTCCTCGCAGAAACAGGAGAAGCAGCAATAGGAACGTTACTAACCGACCCGTTGAAATCATTATAAGGTTGATGACCCGTTGTTGTCTAATTGGTTTTGTACTTGTATTTCACCCCTGCCAGATCCTGGTTCGCTTTAACGATCTTCTCTTTCAGGCTATCTTTGAATTGGATCAGCTTTTCTGTCAGTTCAGGATTTCCAACCGATAGGATCTGAGCAGCCAGGATACCGGCATTTCGGGCAGCGTTGACACCTACTGTGGCAACCGGTATCCCCGGAGGCATCTGCAGGATCGACAGGATCGAATCCCAGCCGTCCAGTGAGGCGTTGATGGGTACTCCGATTATCGGAATGGTCGTCATTGCAGCAATTACACCGGGTAAATGAGCGGCCATCCCCGCTGCGGCAATGATCACACGAATGCCCCGGTCACTGGCAGAACGGGCAAATTTCTCAACCTCCTCGGGTGTGCGGTGAGCCGATAATGCGTTGATCTCAAAAGGAATTTGAAAATCATCCAGAATTTTTGCCGCATCTTTCATGACAGGCAAATCGGATGTACTGCCCATAATAATGCTCACGATCGGTTTCATCTGTTCGTTCTGGTTTTATGATTTTGTATTTGTATTTTCGCAAGTTAATTAAAATCCATTAAATTTAACGATCTATGGATCGGGTAAAAATACTGGATAAGGAATTTAAACTGGCGATCTCCTCAAACGAAATAGAAGAAGCTGTTACCGATATAGCAACCAGGTTGAACCGTGAACTGAGCGGTAAAAAAGTCATCTTCGTGGGAATATTAAACGGTTCTTTCATGTTTGCAGCAGATCTCTTCCGGAAGATAAACTTTGATTGCCAGATTACCTTCCTTAAACTGGCTTCCTACCAGGGGACATCAACGTCAGGAAAGATCCAACAGCTGATCGGTATGAACGAAGACATAAAAGAACATACGGTAATTATCCTTGAAGATATCGTTGATACGGGACATACACTCGACAGCATCATAAAGCAGCTTAAAGGGTATGAACCGGCAGAAATAAAAATTGCCACCCTGCTTTTTAAACCGGATGCGTATCAGTTTAACATAAAACTGGATTATGTCGGGATAGAGGTACCCAATGACTTTCTCATTGGGTATGGACTTGATTATAATGGTTATGGGAGGAATCTGAAACAGATATACTCAATAACCGAAACCTAAATTTTTTTACCATGCTGAATATCGTTTTGTTCGGTCCTCCCGGATCCGGGAAAGGTACCCAGGCAGAAAAGCTGATACGGAAATACGGATTGATACACATGTCAACAGGAGATATCCTGCGGGAAGCCATTTCAAAGAAAACCCCGTTGGGCGTGAGGGCAAAAGAGTACCTGGATAAGGGAGAACTTGTCCCGGATGAGGATGTTGTAAATATGGTGATTAAAAAACTGGACGCCGAAAAAGATCCCAATGGCTTTATTTTTGACGGATTTCCGCGAACATGTGGTCAGGCAAGGGTTTTGCGTAATTTACTTACAGACCGCGATACCCGGATTAATGTAATGATCGCCCTTGAAGTTCACGAAAATGAACTGATTAATCGCCTGTTGAAAAGAGGACGGGAATCAGGCAGGTCGGATGATCAGCTTTCGGTAATAAAGAACCGGATTGCGGTGTATGAACGAGACACCTACCCGGTAATCGATTTTTACCAGAAAATGCGGAAGTATCGTTCCGTTAATGGCGTTGGTAACGTAGATGAAATATTTCAGCGGATTGTTGAAGTGATTGATCAGATGAAATGAATTCCCCGGAATAACATCCAACATCTCGTATTCTAACTTTTCGGATGATGGCAGGATCAAATTTTGTTGATTACGTAAAAGTGTTTTGCCGTTCCGGCAACGGTGGGTCCGGATCTGTCCATTTCCACAGGGATAGACTTAATCCCAGGGGAGGACCCGATGGGGGAGATGGAGGAAGGGGAGGTCATGTGATCTTAACGGGAAATAAACAGCTTTGGACGCTGCTGCACCTTAAATTCAGGAAACATGTGTTTGCTAAAAACGGGAATAACGGTGCAGGGGCATTGAAAACCGGTGCCGATGGGGAAGATGCAATTGTCGAAGTCCCACTGGGTACAGTAGCGAAAAAAGCGGATTCCGAAGAGATACTCTTTGAAATAACTGAGCACCAGCAAAGCAAGATCCTCGCAGGCGGTGGACAGGGAGGCCTGGGTAACGCAAATTTCAAATCCGCAACAAACCGGACACCACGGTACGCCCAACCCGGAGAACCCGGAACCGAAGGATGGTATATCCTGGAATTGAAGATCCTGGCAGATGTCGGTCTTGTCGGATTTCCCAATGCAGGGAAATCCACACTGCTATCCGTTGTTTCAGCAGCAAAACCCAAAATAGCCGATTATCCTTTTACCACGCTGGTGCCAAACCTGGGGATCGTTAGCTACCGGGATGATAAATCATTCGTGATGGCAGATATACCCGGTATAATTGAAGGAGCGCATGAGGGAAAAGGACTGGGGATGAGATTTCTCAGACACATCGAAAGAAATTCCCTGCTGCTGTTCATGGTCCCTGCTGATAGCAACAATATCCATGAGGAATATAAGATCCTGGTCAGCGAACTCAATGAATATAACCCCGAATTGCTTGATAAGAAAAGAATACTGGCAATTACCAAATCCGATATGCTCGATGAAGAACTGACG
>CAZXGG010000105.1:0-3344 GCA_964640125.1 uncultured Rikenellaceae bacterium | reverse complement strand
ATGCTTGAAACACTGATCACCTGGGATACCGATCTTTTCCTGTTTCTGAACGGGATGCACTCCCCATTCTGGGACCAGGTGATGTGGTTGATCACCGGGACATGGATCTGGATACCACTTTACCTCTTCATCCTGGGATGGCTCATCCGGGATTATCGCTGGAAAGCTTCAATCCTGTTCATTTTCGTTGTAATTTTGATTACCCTGAGTGATCAGTCCTCTGTCCACCTGTTCAAAGAAGTTTTCCAACGGTTTCGTCCCTGCCATGATCTGCGGATTGCTGATCTCGTGCATACCGTAAACGGAAAATGCGGTGGTAAATATGGATTCGTATCCTCACACGCTGCAAACACGTTTGCCATCGCTGTTTTTTCACTTCTGCTCATCCGAAACAGGTACTATTCTATCTCGATCATCGCCTGGGCTTCCCTGGTATCATACAGCAGGGTCTACCTGGGTGTGCATTTTCCCGGTGATATCATTGCAGGCGCCCTGCTGGGAGCGTTTGTTGGATATGTTGTATATAAAGGGTACGGGATCACGGAGTCCAGACTGCTTTCCAGGTTTAAACGGTTTCAATAAGGATATCCGTTCGCAGATTTCCCGGCAAAAAGAATGCCATCATGCTCTGCATAAAAAATGAACATACCGATCCCTGCTTTAATGCAGCTGCTGAAGAACACCTCTTTCGCCACATAACCCGGGATTGCTTCATGTTGTACAGGAATCGTCCCAGCATTATTGTTGGGAAACATCAGAATGCCCTGGCAGAAATAAACCTTGATTTTGTAAAGAAGAAAAATATCAGCGTGGTCAGAAGGTTATCGGGAGGAGGAACCGTATACCATGATCTCGGAAATCTGAATTTCACGTTCATCAGGAATGGGGAGATGGGGAAACTGGTCGATTTTGTAAAATTTACCGGACCCATACTGGAAGTGTTAAACAGTTTGTCTGTGCCTGCCCGTCTTGAAGGAGTGAACGACCTCAGGGTAGGGAATAAAAAAATATCGGGAAATGCGGAACACGTTTTTAAAGACAGGGTCTTGCACCATGGAACCTTGTTGTTCTCTTCCAACCTTGCGGATTTGAACATGGCGCTGAAGATCCGGCAGGGTGTTTACCAGGATAAAGCAGTCAGATCTGTTCGGGGTAATGTCGTAAATATCAGCGAATTTCTGGAATCTAAAATTTCAATTCTGGAGTTCCGTAACATAATTTTCCGCCATATCCTTACCTCATTCTCCGGGACAGAAGAGTATGAACTGACCGAAAGCGACAAAAAGTCAATTCAACACTTAATGGAAGAAAAGTATACCAGATGGGAATGGAATTTTGGCTATTCACCACGCTATCAATTTCGACAGGTACTGCAGTTTGGAGAAAAAAAGCTGGCAGTGAGGTTGCTGGTTGAACAGGGAGTCATTTCAGAGATCCATCTGGTTGACCAGAAATCAAAGGAACCCCTGCATGAGATAGAGAAAGAATTGACCGGTGTAGCACATAATCAAGCAGTTATCAGGGAGAAATTGGTCTCGTTTGATATCCATCCATCCCTTCCAGGCGTCGACAAGACAGATCTCGTCAACGGGCTTTTCTGAGTTTTCCTAATTTTGTTAAACCAAATTACTTTTTTAAATTGGAGTAACAATAAATGAAACAGATGGTCGCTGCTATCAGATCATTCATATCCTATATCATCGTATTCAGCCTGGTGTTTGGTCTTTTCCCGTTTGCGCTGATTGTTTGGCTGGCGACTTTCCCTTTCGATAAGAAACATGTAGTGCTCCACTATTACAGTTGCTTCTGGGGATCCATGTTTATCTGGACAAATCCGATGTGGCGTGTTAAAATAGCTAACCGCGATCGCATCAGAAAAGGAGAAACCTACATCCTGGTTTCCAATCATCAGTCCATGTTTGACATCTGTCTTATTTACCGCCTGTTCAAACCCTTTAAATGGGTCTCAAAATCGGAAAATTTTCTCTTACCGGTTATTGGCTGGAACCTGAGAATGAATGAATACATAAAAATAGAGAGGGAGAGCCGGAAAAGCATCATGAAAATGATGCAGGATTGCGAAAAATCCATCGGGGAAGGGAACTCGATCATGATGTTCCCCGAAGGAACAAGAACACTGGATGGTGAATTACGATCATTCAAGACAGGCGCTTTTATGCTCGCTCTGAAAACAAGGACACCCATCATTCCCATTGTGATCGACGGAAGCATAAAAGTGCTTCCGAAAAAAGGATTGATTTTAAGCCCTAACCGGAATATTAAACTCAATGTCCTGGAGGAGATACCGGCGGAAAAATTTGAACAGATGGAGGTAAATGAACTGACGAAAATGACCCGTGAAATAATGGAGAAAGAACTGCACCGTATACGCCGAAATTTATCCTGATATGGCTTGTTAACCATCATGAGATCTTTACCGGAGACAAAAATATTGCGAAAGATGAATTTTCTTTCTGACCAGGAAGGGATCATCTCCCGCTTTCTGAATGAAAGCAGTAACTGGGAACCACACCTGCATAAATCAAGGGAGTTTATTCTCGGTTGCATTCACGGAAAAAATATTCCGATGATCACTATCCTGGGGAGCGGATGGCTGCTCGATGTGCCGCTGGAAGAGCTTCAAAAACAGTGTGAGAAAATCTTGCTGGTCGATATCTTTCATCCTCCACAGGTCCTGCGGAAAATCAAAAACCTTCCACATGTGGAAGCCATTCAACTTGACGTTACCGGCGGTATGATCGAACAGGCATATCAACTGGTACAGGAATTCAGGAAAACCGGGAGAAAACGGAATATAGCGGATCTGCAGTCATCCGGTTTTAAACCGGATATTGCCGCGGGATTTGTAGTGTCACTGAATTTGTTAAACCAGCTGGATATACTCATTGTCGATTACCTGAAGAAATTTTCAATCTATACCGGGGAAGAGATCCGGGAATTGAGAATGTTGATCCAGCAGTCGCATCTCGATTCACTACCGGGTGCTCATTCCTGTATCATCACCGATTTTGAGGAGCGGGTTTATGTAGATAACAAGCTGGAACGAAGTAGCCCGCTCATTCACGTTCCACTTCCGGAGGGGAAAAGAAAAGCCACCTGGGAATGGCTGTTCGACTCACAAAAAACATACTATAGCGGCAAAATAACGAAGTTTAATGTAGTGGCTATTGAATTGTAAGAGAATGTTATACAAGATAGGATGGAAAAGGAGCTCTTAAGGATATACCGGGAAAGAGTCTCCCTTTTTACCCGGGAACTGAAGATCATGAAACGAAAAGGCAACCTGTTGTCATTACTCCGGTTGCTGATATTTATTACCGGTA
>CAZXGG010000104.1:5666-9093 GCA_964640125.1 uncultured Rikenellaceae bacterium | reverse complement strand
GGTAGGGGTAGAACAATGAGTAACCACTGGTGTAACCGGTGGTTAAGGTGTACAAAAAGACAGCAACCCTACAGGGGTTGAATATTCAAATGTAAGGCATTAGTATTCAACCCCCTGCCTGCCATGCCTCCGGCAGGTAAACCGGCAGGCAGGGAACTCACTCCTCTTTTTAATCTTTTTTAACAATATTTTATCAGTGAATCAGTTAATATGTAAACCAGTGGAGTTATATTTGAGAATTTATTACATTTGTAGTAAACAACAGCCTTAACTCATGAAACGGATAGCATATCTTATACTGGTCATTTCACTGCTTTATCCGGCAAATTCCCGGGCTCAGGTCTGGAAGATGAAGCGGTATGAAGCGATTGTGGGGATTGGCACATCCAATTATTTTGGGGATATCGGTGGTTATTCAAAGGGTGAAAATGCGCTGGGTCTTAAAGATTTCAGCATCAAATCTACCCGGCCCAGCATTTACCTGGGAGCCCGGTACAAAGTGTTTGAAGTAATGGCTGTCAAGCTGAACCTGATCGTCGGTTTTCTTTCCGGATCGGATGAAGGGGGCCAGAACGATGCCAGGAATTTCAAATTTTCTGCCACCATCTTTGAACCATCCCTGCAGGTCGAATATGCTTTTCTGAAGGAGAAAGAGGCACAGAGTTATCTCATGATGAAGGGAAAAGGGGTAAAAGAGTTCAGGGCGAGCATCTCGGCCTACGTGTTTTTGGGTGTTGGGGGAGGATTTTTCTGGCCGAAAGCCAAGGAAAATTTAGAAAACTTTGATCTCGATTACAATAAAGCCACTCTCGTCGTGCCGATGGGTCTTGGATTGAAATATGGACTGAACACAAACTGGTCCATCGGGTTCGAACTGGGAGGCAGGCTGACCACAACCGATTATCTGGACGGTTATTCATCATCTTATTCCGAGTCAAACGATGTTTACTACTTCGCTGTAATCAATTTAGTGTATAAGATGAGAACATCCCAGACAGGATGGCCTATTTTCAGATAAGGATCTCCTCGCATTGTCGTAACGGAATGAAACACGTTGTTATTATTGTCTGTTCCATGTTCATTTGTGTAGCGGGACAAGCACAGAGAAAGGCGGATATTGGGGTGTTTGCCGGCACCACCTACTACCTGGGTGATATCAACCCGGCAAAACAGTTCTATTCACCCTCCCTTGCCCTTGGGGGATTGTTCCGCTATAACCTGAACCCCCGCTACTCGATCCGGGGGAGTTTTTATTACGGTGGACTGAAAGGGGATGACCTCGATTTCGATAACCTTTTTCAAAGCCGGAGGGCGGCAAATTTCTCCGCCTCGGTCCTGGATGCAGCACTACAGTTCGAGTTCAATTTCCTGCCATACAGCACCATCGGTAAACGGTTTGAATATTCAACCTATGTCGCCGGCGGCATCGGCGTTGGCTTTATCAGTACATCAACAGTCTTTACCTATGAACTGACCATCCCCTTTGGCGTGGGATTTAAAGTCAACCTGGCAAAACGGCTCAGCGCGGGGTTGGAATGGGGATTCAGGAAAACATTTTACGACAACATCGACGGACTGGAGAACTGGAGCGACCCGGAACTCAAGGGGCTTTTTCATAATTACGACTGGTATTCCGTTGCGGGACTGTTCGTCACGTACAAGATCTTCGAATACCGGGAGGATTGCCCGACATACTGGGACCTTGAACCGTTAAAGGCACAGAAAAAGAGAAGAAGAAGGAAGAGGTGAGTTGATTAAGTTATAAGTTATGCCGAAGGCATCACTTCGTGATAAGTTGATAAGATGAATGTTACGGGTTACGAGACTGCTGAAAAACTGTAAACTGAAAACTGTAAACCGAAAACTGAGAATTGACTCTTGTTACTCGTCACGCGTCACTCGTTACTTTTGCCATCAGGCAGGGGGTATTGAAAAAAGCGAACAGAAGGAAAAGTTTAATTGCCATACATTTTAGTTTATGTCGCTGAAAGAAAAAATAGATCCCGATAAGCTTCCAGGTCACATCGCAATCATCATGGATGGTAACGGACGATGGGCTAAGCAGCAAGGGAAGAAACGGATCTTTGGACATAAACACGCCGTGACGGCTGTGAGACAAACGACCGAAGCAGCAGCCGAACTGGGAATCAAATACCTCACCCTCTATGCCTTTTCAACCGAGAACTGGGAAAGGCCAAAGGATGAGATCAGTGCCCTCATGTCCCTGCTGGTTTCCACCATTAATTCGGAAACCAAAACACTAACGGAAAACAACATCCGTTTATTAGCTATCGGCGATTTCGAGAGAATGCCGGAAAACGTCTGTAAAAAACTGAAAGAGATCATTCACCGGACAGCCGGCAATACCGGCATGTCACTGATCCTTGCATTGAGCTACAGCTCCCGGTGGGAGATCCTCAATGCGGTGAGGAGAATTGCCGGTGAGGTTAGCGCAGGGACCCTGAATCCGGATGAGCTGAACGGTACGCTGTTTAGTAATTACCTTACAACAAAGGATATACCGGATCCGGAACTGCTGATCCGTACCAGTGGCGAGTACCGGGTCAGTAATTTCCTCCTGTGGCAAATTGCTTATGCTGAACTCTATTTCACCGAAAAGCTCTGGCCCGACTATACAAAAGAGGATCTCTACACGGCAATACTCGATTACCAGCGACGGGAAAGACGGTTTGGAAAGATCAGTGAACAGATAAGGGAATAGAAATTGTTAAAGGACAAATGAATCTATCGGAAGTGGGTGAAATTGCTGATAAATATTGGAAAACCATACCAAAACATTTTCCGTTTGTGTTGTTGGATGAATTTGTGGTAATGCCAAACCATATACATGGAATAATACAAATAGACAACCCGAACGATCTGAAATACAAAAATTTAAACCAGGATGAAATAGAAACGCCAGGTAGAGACGCGATTAATCGCGTCTCTACGATATCGAATAAATCAGGAGGCATTACGGGGAATAAAAATCCTATGATTCATAACAATTTACCCCGAATAATACGTTGGTACAAAGGTCGTGTTTCATTTGAAATCCACAGAATCCACCCCGATTTTTCCTGGCAGACCAGATTTTACGATCATGTTATCAGGAACATTGAATCATTAACCAAAATCAGGTACTATATTTGTAGCAATATAAAAAATTGGCCTACCGACCAATTGAATCCTGAAAATGAGTGAAGAAGAATGATAAGAAAGTTGATATATATAATCGTTACGATAATTCTCCAGGGAAGCGTTGTTACTTATGCACAGGTTGCAGACCCCCAGCAAACGTCGGTAATGGACTATTCCTTTCCGAAAGAGTATGAGATCGGTGGAATAACCGTTTCCGGAGTTCAATTCCTGGATAAGAACATCCTGGTACAACTTTCCGGACTGCAGGTGGGCGAAACCATCCTTG
>CAZXGG010000104.1:0-5566 GCA_964640125.1 uncultured Rikenellaceae bacterium | reverse complement strand
GATAAGAACATCCTGGTACAACTTTCCGGACTGCAGGTGGGCGAAACCATCCTTGTACCGGGAGAAATGATCACTGCGGCAATCGAGAAATTGTGGTCACAGGGACTTTTTTCTGATGTAAAGATCAACAAAACATCCATCGAGGGAAACAAAATCTTTCTCGATATCTACCTCGGAGAGCGTCCCAGGTTATCGCGGTTTAGCTTTTCCGGGGTAAACCGGAATGAAACACAGGACCTTCAGGAAAAGATCCAGATTTTCACCGGCAGCCAGGTGACAGAAAACCTGTTGAACAATGCTACAAAGATCGTTAAAGACCATTTTATTGAAAAGAGCTTCTACAACGTGGAGGTGAATATCACCCAACGCGATGACCCAAAACTACCCAACAGTGTCGTTCTCAACGTGAATGTCGATAAAAGCAAAAAGGTCAGGATACGTGATATTGAATTTGTAGGGAACGAGGTTTTTCGTGATTCACGGCTGCAGCGTGTCATGAAAAACACCAAAGAGAGAAACATCAACTTCTTCAAAGCCTCGAAATTCATTGAAGAAGATTATGCAGAGGACAAGGTTAGCCTTCACGATTTTTACAATGAGAACGGATACCGGGATTTCAAGATCCTTGGTGATTCGCTTTTCCCGGTGAAGGAAGACCGGCTGAAACTGGTTATCACGCTGAAGGAGGGACAGAAATACTACCACAGGAATATCACGTGGGTGGGAAACACAAAATTTCCCTCCGAACTTCTTGACATGGTGCTCGGGATAAAAAAGGGAGATCCGTATGACCAGAAAACGCTTGAGGAACGGTTGTACCTCGATCAGGATGCTGTTAATTCAGTCTATATGGATGACGGATACCTCTTCTCAAATATCTCGCCCGTTGAGGTGCTGGTCGAAGGCGATTCCATCGACCTGGAGATGAGGGTGTATGAAGGGGAACAGGCAACCATCGATAAGGTGATCATCACCGGTAATACCAAAACCAACGAACACGTGGTACGGCGCGAGATACGAACCCTGCCGGGCGAACTGTTCAGCAAGACCGATATCATCCGTTCCGTCCAGGAGGTAGCCCAGCTTGGCCACTTCGACCCGGAAAAAATCAACCCCAATCCCATACCCAACCCGGCAAACAACACCGTCGACCTGGAATACGGCCTCGAAGAGAGGGCAAACGATCAGTTTGAAATTTCCGGGGGATGGGGAGCCGGTATGCTCATCGGAACAGTCGGGCTACGGTTCAATAACTTCTCAGTACGGAATATTTTCAAACTGAAGCAGTGGCGACCCATACCATCCGGCGACGGGCAAACACTGAGCCTGAGAGCACAATCCAATGGCCGCTATTATCAGGCCTATAACGTTACGTTCGTGGAACCCTGGTTTGGCGGAAAGAAACCAAACTCATTCTCTGTATCGGGCTTCCGCTCCGTCCAGTCCAATGGCCAGAGAAAGGGAGAGGCTGGAAGAAAATCACTCACCATTACCGGAGCTTCGATCGGTTCCGGCAGAAGACTCAGCTGGCCCGATGACTATTTTACACTCTATAACCAGATCAGTTACCAGTTGTATGACCTGAATAACTGGGGCAGCTATTTCCTGTTTTCTGAGGGCGCTTCCAATAACCTCAGCTTCACCACATCACTCACAAGGCATTCTGCCGGTCCAAATCCCATATTCCCTGTCCGGGGATCAACCTTCTCCCTCTCATTGCAGATCACACCGCCCTATTCGTTGCTGAACGATAAGGATTATGCTGATCCGGAAATGCCTGATAGTGAGAAGTATAAGTGGATAGAATACCACAAATGGAGCTTTAAAGCAGATTATTATTACGAATTGGCAAAGAATTTGGTGTTAAATACCAAAGCAGGGTTTGGCTACCTTGGCCATTTCAACGACGATATCGGTCCGTCACCGTTCGAGGGATTCGATCTCGGAGGCGACGGGATGACCGGTTACAGCCTGTATGGACGGGAAACCATCGCCCTGCGCGGATATGAAAATTTCTCGCTGACACCCATTGTCGACGGGAAAAAAGCGGGTAATTTATATACCAAAATAACCATGGAACTGAGGTATCCCATATCAATGAATCCACAGGCAACCATCTTTGCGCTGGTGTTTTTCGAGGCGGGAAATGCATGGTACAGGTTCGAGGATTTTAATCCGTTTGGCATTAGACGGTCGGCCGGAATCGGCATCCGTGCCAACCTGCCCATGTTTGGATTGCTCGGGATTGACTGGGGATACGGGTTCGATGATATACCGGGTAACCCGGAAGCCAATGGAAGTCATTTCCATTTTGTTATAGGCCAACAATTTTAATCAACATTTAAACAGAAACCATCATGAAAAAAATCGCACTTACTTTGTCAGCTCTCATCCTGTCGATGGGGGTTGGTTTATCGCAGAAATATGCGTTCGTTGATACGGAATATATCCTGAGCAACATCCCGACCTATAAGGCTGCACAGGATCAGCTTGACCAGCTCTCGAAAGAGTGGGAAGAGGAGATCTCTGTTATGTATGCCGAGGTGGAAAAAATGTACAGGGACTACCAGTCGGAAGAGGTGCTGCTGACCCAGGAGATGAAGAGAAAACGGGAAGATGAAATCATCACGAAGGAGAAGGAAGTGAAGGACCTGCAAAATAAATATTTTGGCAGGGAAGGGGACCTGTTCCAGAAACGGCAGGAACTGATAAAACCGATCCAGGATGAGGTGTATAACGCCGTGAAAGAGATCGCAGTGGAAGGAAACTATGCCGTGATATTCGACACCTCCAGCGGCCCCAGCCTCCTCTATACAAACCCACGGTATGACCTCAGTGACGATGTCCTGGAAAAGTTAGGTTATAAGAATTAATTGTATACATTTGTAGCAAATTAACCATTTAAGAGATAGAAGCATGAAAAACTATTTGAAACTCAGTATAATAGTTGTGTTTTTACTGATCGGAACCACCTCGTTTGCCCAGAATCTGAAATTCGGGCACATTAACAGCCAGGAGTTGCTTTCGCTGATGCCGGAAAGGGACAGTGCCCAGCTGATTCTGGAGAATTATGCCCAGCAGCTGGAAGACCAGCTGGAAACCATGCAGGTGGAATACAACAACAAAGTCCAGCAATACCTTGCAAACCAGGAAAACTATACCAACCTGATCAAGCAAACAAAAGAACAGGAACTGACTGATCTGCAGGAAAGAATCCAGGGATTCCAGAACACGGCACAGCAGGAAATCCAGCAGAGGGAGGCTCAACTGATCCAGCCGATTATCGATAAAGCGGAAAAAGCGATCAAAGAGGTGGCAGAAGAGCAGGGATTTACCTACATTTTTGACCTGGCAAGGGGTACCATCCTCTATTTTTCGGATACAAGCCAGGATATCCTTCCCCTGGTAAAGGCTAAACTGAATATTGAATAAAGCCATTGAACATCGACACAATCAACCATCCCGGGGTACCGGGGTGGTTTTTTTATGCATGTTGGTGAGACTCAAATTCTGGATTTTAGAATCTGCTGGTCGAACTCCTGCCAGCCGGCAGGCTGGAATCCCGCTGAAAGCGGGATCTGGATGGCATGCTGGCCATGTGAAATAGCGATAACTCGGGATGGAGTGCTAATGCAAGGCATTACGGTAATTAACGCATAATAATCCCATATGGATTGTCACATAGTGATCCCTAACGGGAAAATCCATAGCCCCGGCATTTATGCCGGGGTTTACATAGTACGATGATGCATCAGGTCCAACTGCAGTGCCATTCAGCGGGAAGACGCTTCATGGACCGAAATGCACCCGACGCACAATAGAGGAAAACAGAAAACCGGGAACCGTAAACCGGAAACCGATTTTCCCATCGGAATTCCTCCCAAAAATTAGTTAAATTTACCGGCGCGTAAATGCCATAACATCATTTCAATAAATTTGGGATAACCCATGCAAAATAATCAACCCATCGGCATGTTCGATTCCGGAGTCGGGGGACTGACCGTTGCACATGCCATCAAGCAAATATTGCCTGCAGAAAACATCGTCTATTTTGGTGATACTGCTCATCTGCCCTACGGTGATAAATCAGCTGAATCGGTTACCCACTACTCCCTGCGGATATCCGATTTCCTGATGGAACAGCAGTGTAAGGTTATACTTGTCGCCTGCAACACCGCTTCGGCAATTGCATTTGATGCGCTTAACCGGCACCTTGGCAGTAAAGCACTGTTGATCAATGTGATCGATCCGGTTGTAGAGTATGTTCAGCAGAACAACAAATACAAAAAGATCGGGGTGATCGGTACAAAAGGGACCATCAATTCCGGGACCTATGAAAAAAAACTGAACCGGAGCGTTCCGGAGACGGAGGTTGTCTCCCTGGCAACACCCCTGTTTGTCCCCATGATCGAGGAGGGATTTATTTTTGATGACATCAGCAACGCCATTATTCGGGCATATTTGTCAAACCCGGTACTTAACGGGATTGAGGCACTGATCCTCGGTTGTACACACTACCCCATCATCAGAAACCAGATCAGTAAATTTTACAACTTCAACATCGAAGTGCTCGATTCAGCACGGATTGTAGCACAAAAACTGAACGAGCTGCTGGAGAATCATTCCCTTCAGCGGACAGCCCCCGGCGGGGAAGACCATTTTTTTGTCTCCGACTACACCCCCTATTTCGAGAAAGTATCCAACGTCTTCTTCGAACAAAGCATCCGGTTGCAGAAGGTGGATGTATGGAACGGATGAGGGGGGGCACGAAAACTAAGAAAGAAACATCAGGAAAAGAATAGGAAACCTGAATTTTCCACATATAGTACCCCGGGTAGGGGTACAATAATTAATAACCTCGGGTAAAACCTGTGAAAGAGTGGCATAGCCAGATTTCACAGGGTGTAACCCGGGGAATAATGAACGATGGAACCTCCGGTCCAACTGCACAACCTTTCTCCGGGAAAACGTTCCATGGACCGTTTTTCGCCATACGTCAAACAGAACAAAAACACCCTCAAAAGGCAGGAAAAATAACAAATTGCACCCAATATTTTTGGGGGTTAATATCAATCAAAACACATACACACTAAAATCAGCCTTTCACAAAAATGGCTTTGATAAGAAAAAGTTAGTAAGTTATTGGTTATTAAGTTATTGAGTACAAAGCGGCTAAATCTTCACTTTAATACTATTAATAAAATTATTGAGTTTAAGTTTCTCTGTATCAATGAGGCTTTGGAGGTCTGAATACAATTTTATATCAACAAAGTCTCTCTTATTAAGACGACCTAACCAGTAATCAGCTTCAAACAAAGAACCTCTGGCGTTATAATAAAACTTCAGAGAATCTTTATAATGAAACCTCCCATACCCTTCTGCTATGTTGGCTCCAATAGAATCTGCAGCATCGAGGAATTGTTGATTGGTGGTAAACCTGAATTCTTTTGGAAGTGTTTGGTATATATTCCAAGCCAAATCACTTATCTCTAATGCAATTTGATAGACTTCTAGTTCTTCGAGTGTCATATGTTTATACGCGTATGTTTCTTGACTACTAACTCAA
>CAZXGG010000103.1:5092-9096 GCA_964640125.1 uncultured Rikenellaceae bacterium | reverse complement strand
TACAAAATGTCCCGGTCGTAGGGGTGTCGTTCCAGTGCTGACATCAGGAACGAGATTGCTTCCCCGGGTTGTCCCGAGGAGTTCAGTCCAATTCCGTAGACATAGCTATAGTGTGAATTCTCCGGCTCCAGGTTTGCTGCCTTTTTGAGGTGTTTCAATGCTTCCTCCGTTTGCTGCTTTCTGACAAGGAGCAATCCAAGGGCATAATGTACTGCGGAAAGATCCGGGTGTTGTTCAAGCGCATCATTCAGCACTTTCTCTCCTTCCTCATCCCGGTCCAGGCGGCGATAGAGATCAGCCATGTTGATGTAGGGGATCATCATTGCCGGTTCGATCTCTATGGCTTTTTTATAGGAGGCTTCTGCTGCAGCATAATCACCGGTCAGAATGGATAGATTCCCAAGGTTTACATGAGTTGAGGGATGGTCGGCATTGAACATGAGCGATTCTTTATACTCTTCCAGCGCTCTATTCCATTGTTTCAAAGAGGCCCTGGGCAGGTATTGATCTGGCACATTTGCCAGGGCAAGGGCAGAGAGTATCCGTACCAGTTTAATGGAATCGCCTAATCCATGCAGGGAAATTCCGGTTATCGACTCATCTCCCAGATTCCGGACAGAGGAAAGGGTGGCAAACCGGATTAAGGGATCCGGATTGTTGACGGTTTGACTCAGGACCCTGCTGGTCCCTGGTTCCGGGTAATTTCCGAGCAATGAGATCGCGGTTGCCCTGACCATCGGAGCCGATGCACTATCGGTCACAATCTTCAGAAGCCCTTCATACGCTTCGGGGTATTGCCGTCTGGCTGCCCAGAAAACCTCACCATAATGTGGCGTTTCGATGAGATCTTTACCATACCACTCTTCCAGGTACCGGGCTGCCCAACGGATTGATTTATCGTCATGACATCGGGTGCAGGCATTTGGTGTACCGAGTTTTTCAGACAGGTCGGGTCTTGGATTCCGAATGCTGTGATCTCTTCTGGGGTCGATCACCATGTAGGTTCTTTCGGGCATATGGCATTCGAAACAGCTAGCCCCTTCCTGTGTGGGATCATGAAAATGGTGGCTCCTGCTTCCGTATTTTTCTGCCAGGTGACAACGGTAACAGAGGGCATTTCCCTGAACAAACACATTCCCGCTGTGGGGTTCGTGACAATCCTTACACACCACTCCCGACTGGTACATTTTAGTCTGCAGGAACGAGGCATAGACATACACTTCATCTTCAATCTGTCCATCCGGAAAGTAGAGTCCTTCATCCAGAAGTGAGGGCCAGTGGGTATCAAGAAAGGATCTGCCATGGATGTATTCATTATGAATGGTGGACCTTCTTGCATGACAGCGGACACACATGTTAACCAGGGTGCTGGATTTTCGGGGGACAGATCTTGTTGCTGTACCTGAATCGGGATGAAATATCCAGGTTGCATTATCTGTATCTTTCAAACGGATGACAAGTCCAAGTTTTGGTATTGCTTCCGGTTGTCCTCCCATTTCCACCTGCTCAGCCCATTCGATATGTCGTGAACCCGGCCCGTGACAGGCTTCACAGGAGACATCGATCTCAGACCATCTGGTTTGATAGGTTTCTGAAACCGGATCAAAATTCTTCCTGAGATTTGTGGAGTGGCATTCAGAACACATGTAGTTCCAGTTCTGGGTAATCCTTGTCCAGAACAAGAGATCATCCGGGGGAATCCTCTCCTCACTGTAGATGTGGAACCATCGTTGTCCCCCTTCTTCCTCAGGTCGTGTATCCCAGCAAAGGGGCAGGCATTGAATAGCACCCCCCGGAAATTCGACCAGGTATTGCTGAAGGGGTCTGATCCCGAATGTATAGCGTACCTCATACTCTGCCATTTCACCATTGGAACCCTCCGTTTTAACAAAATAGTTGCCGTCTCTTTTGTAAAATTCAGAGGTGATACCAAAATGGGTTAAGGTGGCATTGTTAAAATTACCCAGAACAGTCTCTTCCGTTGCAAAATCCATCGCCTGGTCATGGTCTGATCCTGTGAATAAACCAAACTCTTTTTCATGACATTCCCTGCACTGCTCACGACCAACGTATTCCGGCCATTGAGCAGGTCTGTCAGGAGCATCCCCGGGATAACCGGATGAGCTGCGTGTACAGCTGGTGATAAGCAGGTGCAGAAGGAGCAAGCAGAAACCTGAAATAGTAAGCGTATGTGTTGCCCGGTGTTTTTTCATGGAAAGGCAATGCGGGTTGTTATTTCAAAAGTATATAAATTAGGAAAATAACCTGCCGGATGGCATTAATAAAAAAAGAATCTTAATAAATTTAGGAGATAATCGGGTACAGAGTACAGAGTTCTGCCGTAGGCATCCCTTCGGGAAGTGTACAGAGTTGAAAGAGAGTGAGACTATATGACTGTGGGACGAAGAGACTCCGACTGCTCCGCCGAAATGGCGGATTCGTCGGACAGGGAAGGGACGAAGGGAAGTAATTAGTAGGCAGAAGGCAGAAGGCAGTCCGGAATAACTGAAAACCGGGAACTGGGAACCGAAAACTAATCTATGATGAAAGAATCCAGGCGATCGTTTATCAGAAAAGGGGCGGCGATATTTGCTCTTGCGGCAGGCGGAGTAGCAATTATCACTTTGTTGAGGCAGTTGGTGCCACGCATGATCGGTCAGAAAAAAAGGGTAAAGGTCGGGAAATCAAACACATTCCCGGTGGATACCTTTACCTTTGTCGATGAGCATAAAATATACATCTACCGTGATCATGAAGGTGTAAAGGCTGTCTCTGCAGTATGTACGCACCTTGGATGCATTCTGGAAATAGATGAAGATGGATTCATCTGTCCCTGCCATGGTTCAAGTTACGACCGGAGCGGGGAGGTGCTTTCGGGGCCCGCGCCACGAGCATTAAGCTGGTACCAGGTTAGCAAAGCTCCTGACGGACAGCTTGTGATCGACATGACACGGCAGGTGAAGCCAGATGCCAAATTTCTGACAACATAAATATTCACAGCACAATAAATTCCTGGTTAAGTTCAACGGGTAACAGATCATGGATTCTCAGGACAGAGGAAATATTCAGCCAGAAAGTGAAGTGGCTGGGGACCGGATCAGCCGGATAAGAAAGATAACAAAGAACTTCTTTCTCCACATCCATTCCACGCGGATTCATCCGGATAACATTAAGCCAACCTATACCTTCGGTCTGGGGATCATCCTGGGCTTCCTTTTTCTCATCCTGATCCTAACCGGTGTGGTTCTGATGATGTATTATACACCCTCGGTTGAGAGGGCTTATCAATCGGTAAAGGATATTGTATTTGTTGTTCCCGGGGGAAGGCTCATCCGGAATATACACCGTTGGGCATCCCATGGGATGGTTTTTATTCTGTTCCTCCACCTGGCAAGGGTCTTTTATACAGGAGCTTACCTGAAGTCCAGCAGATTAAACTGGATCATCGGAGTTTCCATGCTGGTTGTCACCCTCTTTTTGAGTTTTAGTGGTTATCTCCTTCCATGGGATCAGCTTGCCTACTGGGCTGTTACCATCGGATCAAATATTGCAGCTTCAGCCAGGGAGCTGACCGACCTGATCGGTATAACCAGTGGGTTTGATGTTGGCGGTTTCATGAAAAGGATACTGATTGGAGGTGAGACGGTTGGCCAGCCTGCTCTTTCCCGTTTTTTTACGTTGCACGTTATTTTTCTTCCGTTGACACTGTTGATCCTCACCGGGGTGCATTTCTGGAGGATCAGAAAAGATGGAGGTCTAAGCCGGCCTGGTTATCAGGAAAGCAATCGGGATGATCAAGCTGTATCTGAAGGCAGGATCTATACCTGGCCTGCAGTCCTGTGGGCTGAACTTGCCATTTTACTATCTGTTTCTGCCATCCTGCTGGTCATTGCTTTTGTCGTTGATGCACCGTTGCTGGAGAGAGCCAATCCCGCATTTGCTGAAAATCCGGCAAAGTCCCCCTGGTATTTTTTGGGAATACAGGAACTTGTCTCCTATTCTGC
>CAZXGG010000103.1:2964-4992 GCA_964640125.1 uncultured Rikenellaceae bacterium | reverse complement strand
CCACAACCCCACAGAACACATCCGGGGAATCACCTGGAATATCATCCCGTTACAAAATATGGTTGTACAGTTTGTCATGGGGGACAGGGAAGAGCTCTCGATATGGATGAAGCGTTTGGCAGAGATTCTCGTTTCCACTGGCCACATCCACTGCTTTCTCAACCCTATATTCAGTCTTCATGCGGAAAATGTCATCTTGCCATTTACAACGAATCCCGGGAGTTTGAGGGAACCGCTATTTTTTATTCGGGGAAGGACGTTTTCAGCCGGGAAGGATGTCTCGGATGTCATAAGGCACGGGGCGTTGGAGGGATCCTCGGACCTGACCTGACAGAACAGGGTGATAAAACAAAACACGAATATAGCTTTCAGAATATACGTGGGGAACAGACCATTTCGAATTGGTTGAAAGAGCATTTTCGTGACCCGGAAATGGTATCACCCGGGTCTCAAATGCTGAAAATTGACCTGCCGGATGAAGATCTGGATGCCCTGGCGACTTTCGTGATGGGTTTAGCCAAACCCGATATACCATTCGACTATTTTTCGGTAGAAGCTCTTCGCGAGTTCAAGGGGGAAAGAAACCTTTTATCGGGTGAGCAGGTATTCTCCTTTTCCTGTACGGCATGTCATGGTAAGCATGGGAAAGGGAAAGACTATACAGAGTATATAACCGGTGTACCTGGAATCCTGAACCGGGATTTCCTCCGGATGGCATCCGGGGAATACATGTCTTTTACCCTGCTAAAAGGTAGAAGCAACCGGCAAATGGCTTCCTGGGCGCCAGACCTTTCCGGATGGAAAGATGCAGAGATGGACTCCATCCTGCGCTTTATCACGGATCATAAAGGCATACCAGGAAGAATGGAAAACCAATACTTTCCCGGAGGGGATATCAGCAAAGGAATGTACTATTACGACAGGAACTGCAAAATGTGTCATGGAGAAGATGGTAAAGGAGGCATTGGCCTTGCCATTCACAACCATGATTTTCTTGCTGTGGCTTCCGACCGATTCCTCCGGGAGACCATCCTGAATGGCAGAAACAATACGGCAATGCCATCCTGGTTCGATATCAGTATACAGGAAATGACTGACCTGATTGCTTATATCCGTTCGTGGAGCAGGATGAGAGGAAAAGACTTCAGGATAAGTCTCCTTCCGGGAGATAGTGAGAAAGGGAGCCTGAATTACCATTATCTCTGTTCCAGATGTCATGGTGAATTTGGAGAGGGGGATACCGGTCCTTCAAATCTCAACAGAAATTTTCTTCTGGCAGCAATCGATTCGTACCTGTTCGAAACCATAAGTCAGGGCCGAAGCCATACCGCCATGTTCGGCTGGTCGAAAGACGTTCATGGAGAAGAACGTCTTGATAGTCAAGATATCAGCGATATAATCGCCTTCATGCGATCTACGGTAAACCAGGAATGGAACTATATTCATGCGGGTTCCAATCCGGGGAATGCCTCACCTGGACAACAGCTGTTTCGATCAAATTGTGCTGAGTGCCATGGTGAAAACGGTGGGGGAAAGGAAGCTCCTGCCTTAAATAATCAGGAGTTCCTGAGTGCGGCTTCAAACGGGTATATTATCGGAACCATTTCCCTCGGTCGTGCGGGGACAAAAATGCCCTCCTGGGGCAGGGGTGAGGAGGATTATTCAGCCCTGACCGGCAAAGAAAGACAGGATATCGCAGCCCATGTTCGAAGATGGCAGAGAGTGAGGATACGGATTGATTCAAGATAAAAGATAAAAGTAAAAAGATAAAAGACAATGTGAGACGATGAGACTATGAGACTGTGGGAGGGGGAGATGGAGGGGTGAAGAGACTGAGGGACTGAGAGACGAAAAGAATGGTTGCTTGGTGCTCCTGCCTGCCGGCGGGCAGGAAGGATGCGAAAGGGATCACTATGTGAGCGTGCCTTCGGTAAAGGATGAAGAAGCATGGGGCACAGGGCATGGAGCAGAGGGGAAGAATAAGAGGAAAGATAAAGAGAGAAGGTGACGGGGAGACTGTCAGCCTTC
>CAZXGG010000103.1:0-2864 GCA_964640125.1 uncultured Rikenellaceae bacterium | reverse complement strand
AGAGAATGCCGGCATTTCACCAACACCAAAATCGGATTCCCACAGGAACCTGTCCTGCCAGTGCCAGTTTACGTGAAATCCGAACAGCCCCAAAACTTTCCGGTTTCCGAAAGCGACATTAGCCCTGTATTTTGGTGTATTGAAACGGGACTGAAAACCAGGAGGTCTGTCACCAAGAGTCTCAAGCTGGTTGTTTGAGAAATTTGCCCTGATGGCGAATCCTCCGGGAATTCTCAGGTCCGTTGCAATGGACCAGCCATAGGCGGAGATGGGATCATCAGTACTGACTATGGTTTTGTATCGCTGCTCCTCCGGGGTATCGGGATTTTGTGCCAGTAGCTGGGTAGCCTGAAAACCGGTATAGGTATTGTGATACACCGAGGCGTCCAGCAATAATATTTTATTCAGGAAGAGTCCCTTGTATCCCAGTTCAATAGCGGTTACCTTTTCGGGTCCGAATTCAGGAATGTTGTAGGGACCATCTTCGGTAACGGGATGATCGGTAATCGGGTTTGAACCGGAGAGGGGATAAACGGGGTTATCATTGAATCCATACTTGTTGTGTATCTCTGGTAAGCCGCCAATTAAGGTAAACATTCCGGTATTCAGATCAAGCCACTGGTCTGCTATGGCAGGAAACCGGAATGCCGTCTGGTATGATCCGCGGATATTGTGGGTCTTTTCTTCCCCGAGGGAAAAGACACAGGAGAAGCGGGGTGTGAATTTCCCGTCAAAATATTCGTTTTTATCATAGCGGGCAGAAGCAGCCAGTTTCACCCTGTCGTTGATCAGTTTCCTCGTAAACTGTGTGAAAGCACCGAATTGATTGATGATGATCGGGTCTCCCGGTTCATCAATGAAAATGGTTCCATCGCTGCTAATGGAATAGATCCTGTGGCTTACACCCAGGATGATCTCCACCAGTTCGATGTATTCACGAAAATCATACAAACCCTCGATGTGCCAGAGTTTACTTTTATCCACCACCAGGGCACCCCCTTCATTTGCGGGAACAGTGATTATCTGGTTATAGTAATCATTAAATTCCGGTGTTCCGGGCAGAGGCCGGGCCGGTTCGCCCTCGGTGAAAACATTTCCAAATTCATCCCGGTTATCCGCCAGCAGTCTCCCGAAATCATGTGCTGCCTGCTCGCTCCCGCCCAATAAGACCGTTTGAGCAAAACCACCGATATAGTCTTCGTACCAGGCTTCACTCGGTTTCCAAAGTTCATTCAGCCGCAATCCGGCTGTTCCTGCATCAAAGGTTTTACCCGAGTTTTCAGCGAGCCCGTATGTCCTGATTTGGAAATGCGGTCCCCTGAATTCAAGCTTACCGGAAACGATGCTGAAATTCTTTAAGGAGAACCGGTTAAGGGCTGTGTATACAGCTGTTCCCCGCCCATAGCCAGCATTTGCTATTGCTTCAAGTTTGTTATTTATCCGGTAGTGAAAAGCAGCATTCAGTCGAAGGTTCTCGGCATTATTATCCACAAAATCTTTCTCTTCATAACCGGTGCGTGTGATCACCTGGTCGGGGAAAAGATCCATAACACGTTGAACTTCAGCTTCATATTCCGGAGTGCCCGGAATTAATCCCTGGGTTTCTGCAACACCCTCCCCAACGCCTCTGGATATCTCCTCATCACTTAAATTAACCGGCACGATAATATCATCGCCATAAACGTTCACCCCGTCGTATCCGGGGTTGGAGTCTCTGGTGAGGTTTTTGTTATTCAGATCGGTCCGGTCACGGTAATCGCTTGCATACCAATCTTTTGCCCTGAGGTAGCTGATGTTGATCTTGAATGCGAATTTATCCCTGAATGACGTTGCATACCGCAGGTTAATGTCTTCCATGAGGGTTGGATATCCACTGGCTTCCGAATTCACGTTCATCACCCCGGTCTGGTTTGAGAAACTGAGGCCAGGGTAATCAAAAGGATCCTTTGTTGTCATTAACAATGTCCCGTTCATACCACCGGGTCCATACAGGGCAGATGATGCACCAACCAGCAGCTCCACGGCGTGAATGTCCAGTGGGGAAACCCCGAATATATTACCTGCCGCGAAACCAAGTCCTGGAGGTGTGTTATCCATCCCGTCAATCAATTGATTAAGCCTGTAATTCGCATCTCCGTTAAAGCCACGTGTATTCAGGGTTCGCAACGTGAGGCTATGTGCTACCATGTCCACATTATTAATCGAATACAGTCCATCAAAAAAATTAGCCGAAGAGGTGTTCTGCAGTTCCAGCATATCGAGGTGTTCAATGCTGACGGGTGACCGCAAAATATTCTCTTTCACCCGGGAAGCCGATACAACAATTTCCTGTCCCAGGATGATCTGTTCGGCAAGTGCAACCTGCAGGTTCTGTCTTTCCTGGTTAATGGTATATTCTCTTGACAGGTACCCGATGTTTGAGAAAACAACCACCACCGGTAGCGGCTTATTGATTTTGAGCTCGAAATTTCCCGAAATGTCTGTAATGGTCCCAATGGATTTGTCTTCAAGGTAAATATTGACTCCAATCAGGGGCTCACCTGTATTGAGGTCAACAACGTTACCTTTGAGCGTGATTTCCTGCGAATAGAGTCCTTGTTGCAGGAAGAAGCATATCATTGAGAGAATATATGTAAGTTGTATTCTCATTGAATTCACCGCTTTAAGACCAAATAAGAAACAAAATTAAACAATATTTGGCTTTTCTAAATCATTTTTGGTTTTTCTTATACATTTTTTTTTAACTTTCGCTCGAAATTTAAATCCAAAAAAACCATGAAAATTCTTAAAAACCAACTGAAAGTAGCCCTTCTGTCACTTCTTGTTTTCTCTTTTGGCCTGGTATTGATCACATCGTGTGAAGA
>CAZXGG010000102.1:0-9240 GCA_964640125.1 uncultured Rikenellaceae bacterium | reverse complement strand
AGTGACAAGATGCGCAGGATCTTACGATTGCTGGTGAAGGCAAATATATAGGCATCAGGACGGTGACTGGCGATCCGGAAAGCAGTATATCCGGAGTGGGTAAAGGTGATGATGGCTTTTGCCTTTGATTGTTCGGCCATTTTACAGGCGTTGTAACAGATCGAATCGGGCAGGAATGATTTGGACAGTCCCTTTGGTGCATGTTCGCGGATGAACTGAAATCCGTTTCTTTCCGTCCAGCTGATGATCTGTTGCATGCTCCGTATCACTTCAACCGGAAATTTCCCAACCGAAGTTTCTCCACTCAGCATCAGGCAGTCAGCCCCGTCGAGTACTGCATTGGCAACATCATTGGCTTCAGCCCGTGTAGGTCTGAAATTGGTGATCATGCTCTCCATCATCTGCGTGGCAATGATCACCGGCTTGCCCTGGTCAATGCATTTTCTAAGCAGGGTTTTCTGGATCAGGGGAACCCTATCGAAAGCAACCTCCACCCCAAGATCTCCACGGGCGATCATTACCCCATCGGTCATGTCAATGATATTGTCAATCTCTTCCAGTGCTTCCGGTTTCTCAATCTTGGCTATTACTTTTGTATTTCTCTTTGTCTTCTTGATGATATCTTTAAGATCGATGATATCGGTGACCTTCCGGACAAAGGAGAGGGCGATCCAATCCACATCGTGCTTGAGTGCAAAATCTGCATCTTCAATATCTTTATCCGTTAAGCTGGGGAGCGATATTTTTGTGTCGGGCAGATTAACCCCTTTCCGGGATGATAATATTCCACCATGTATAACGCGAGCACGAACACTATCTTTCTTGTTGGTAGCGATGACTTCAAGTTTGAGTTTCCCATCATCCACCAGGATAAAATCACCAACCGCTACATCCCTGGAAAATTCAGGATAACTCAGGTACACTTTTTCTGCTGTCCCCAGGCACTCCTCTGCAACGATAGCAATCGATTCTCCATCTTTCAATTCAATCGCATTGTTCTCCACTTCCCCGATCCTGAGTTTGGGCCCCTGCAGATCGGCTAATATGGCTACGTTCAGGTTGAGTTCCCGGTTCAGGTCTTGAATGGTATGAATCACTTCCAGGTGATCGTTATGGGTGCCGTGAGAAAAATTTAACCGGCATACATCAATGCCCTCGATTATCATCTGTTTCAAGACGGTTTTGGACGAGCAGGCAGGTCCGATGGTTGCAATTATTTTCGTTTGAGAGGTTCTGTTTTCCATGGATGAGTTCGGTTTGATGGGGTTTGAATTTCGTGGATCAAAAGTACAACTTTTTAAGAAATTTGTTTGGATATACAAACATTTTTCACCATTTTGCCGCACTTCTTTCGAACATGTATCCATAACAAAAGTTTTTGGTTATCAAATAAATATAGAGAAATGACAAACGTTGATTTACCCACCCGCGACAGATTTGGTAGCAAATTTGGAGTAATTGCTGCGACGGCAGGATCTGCAATTGGGCTTGGGAATATCTGGAGGTTTCCCTATGTGCTTGGTGAAAATGGGGGCGGAGCATTTCTCCTTATCTATTTGATTTTTGTCCTGGCAATCGGCATTCCGGTAATGATGTCAGAGTTCATTATTGGCCGCAGTGCACAACTCAACCCGGTAGGAGCATTTAAGAAACTTGCTCCCCGGAAACCCTGGTTTCTGATTGGAATAATGGGAGTGGGAGCCGCTTTTATGATCCTCGCCTTCTATGCAGTAATAGCAGGCTGGACACTGGAATACATTTACCAGTCTATCGCGAATGGATTCAAGGATAAATCACCCGCGGAGCTTGGTGTCATGTTTGACAGCTTCAGGGAAGGCTCTGTCCGTCCCGTTATCTGGTTTCTTGTTTTCATGGCATTCACCGCGTTGATCGTTTCCGCCGGTGTCAAGAATGGCATTGAAAAGTATGCAAAGATCCTGATGCCCATTTTGCTGGTATTGTTGATCATATTGTGCATTCGTGCGGTGACATTTAAAGGCGCCGGCGCCGGATTGGCATTTTTGTTCAAACCGGATTTTTCCATATTCAGTGATTTTAAGGCAGCAACAAGCACTATCCTGAAAGCATTGGGACAGGCATTCTTTTCGCTGAGTATCGGTATGGGTACCCTGATTACCTACGGGTCCTATATCAGTAAAAAAGACAACCTGGCAACCACTGCTGTTACCGTCTCCCTGGCAGATACCTTCATTGCCGTATTAGCAGGAGTTGCCATCTTCCCGGTTGTATTTGCATTTGGTATCAATGCAGCAGAAGGAGAGGACCTGGTATACAAAACCCTGCCTATCATTTTTCAACAGATGTCCGGTGGTTATATTTTTTCACTCATGTTTTTTTTGCTTCTCGGGCTGGCTGCCCTGACATCCACCATATCCGTTCTGGAGGTGGTTGTAGCCTATTTTGTGGAAGAGCTGGGTATGGTACGCAAGAGAGCAACCCTGGTTGCCACCCTGTGCATTTCCTTCCTTGGTTTGTTTGCCGCTGCTTCATGGGGTTGGTTTAAGAACCTTACACTATTCAAGCAAAATGTGTTTGGTATCCTTGATTTTACTTCGGCAAATATTCTTCTCCCTCTCGGAGGGTTGTTTATCGTCCTGTTCATTGGATGGTATTATGGACGAAAAAGATCGGGTCAGGAGCTATCCGCCGAAGGAACATTAAAAGTCAGGTATCTGCCATTCTTTATCTTCATTGTTAAATTTGTTGCCCCCATCGCCATTGCCCTTGTTTTTTTGAATCTATTCGGGGTTTTTAATTTCAATTGATACTGAGTAGTTCATTTCATGAGGAAAACAGTACTCTTTCTCTTATTTCTTCTATCCCCAAGTCACCTCTTTGCCGGGGATGGACCGACGATCAGTGAGCGTATTGATGCTGCATTTGCACCACTTGTGGATATCCTGGATACGGTTTTTTTCTGGGATCCCGTGAAAGCGGTTGGGATTGAACTGGAAGCCGACATCCCGATTGTTGTACTCTGGCTCGTCCTGGCCGGAATTTTTTTCACATTCCGCATGAAATTCATCAACATCAGGGCATTCGGTCACTCGATAGCGTTGATAAAGGGGAAATTTGACAAACCGGGAAACAGGGGTGAGGTATCCCATTTCCAGGCACTCGCTACGGCACTGTCCGCAACGGTTGGCCTGGGGAACATTGCCGGTGTGGCCATTGCCATCATGGTTGGAGGACCCGGTGCGACCTTCTGGATGATCGTAGCCGGGTTTTTTGGCATGTCCCTTAAATTCACGGAATGTACCCTGGGTTTGAAATACCGCCAGATTGATCAGCACGGCGTGGTATCGGGTGGACCGATGTATTACCTCAACAAGGCATTTACCAGGCGAAAACTGGGCATTCCAGGGAAGGTGCTGGCAGGCATTTATGCCGTTTTCATGGTTGCCGCTTCCTTTGGAGGAAGCAATATGCTGCAATCGAACCAGGCGTTTGCCCAGTTTGCCATGGTTATTCCGGCAGTCTCGGATTATGGATTCTGGTTTGGCTTGATCATGGCTTTCTTTATTGGGATTGTTATCATTGGTGGGATCAGGAGCATTGCCCGGGTGACCGGGAAACTGGTTCCCTTCATGGCTGTTTTTTATGTTGGAACAGCCCTGGTGATCATTGCCATGAATATATCGGAAGTCGGGCACGTTTTCAGTTTGATTTTTCATGGTGCCTTCAATGCTCCTGCCCTGAAAGGCGGAATTATCGGCGTGTTGATAACCGGTTTCAGGAGGGGGGCTTTTTCAAACGAAGCAGGCGTGGGATCAGCTGCAGTAGCCCATGCAGCAGCAAGGACCAATGAACCCGTTAGTGAAGGGATCGTTGCCATGCTGGAACCCTTTATCGATACCGTATTGATCTGTACCATGACATCGCTGGTTCTTATTTTTACGGGATTTCATGAGAACCCGATGGGGCTGGAGGGAGCTCCCCTGACCTCAGCGGCATTTGGCAGCGTTTTTCCATGGTTCCCCTACCTCCTTGTCGTGGCGATATTACTCTTTGCCTTTTCCACCATGATCTCCTGGTCCTATTACGGATTGAAGGGCTTTCATTACCTTTTCGGTAAAACATCTACAACATTGTTCGGTTCCATCAAAGTAGCAACCTATACCTATTTTATACTGTTTCTGCTATTTACCATAATCGGCGCTTCTTCAAGCCTTACATCGGTTATCCAGTTTTCGGATATGATGGTACTGACTCTGGCGTTCCCGAACATCATCGGTTTGCTCGTACTTGCACCCGAAGTTAGCAGGGATCTGAAAGACTACATGAACCGGTTACGGAAAGGAGAGATCGTAAAACATTGACCGTTTTTACCAGATACCGGTAAATAAAAATGATTAACGTGGTTATAGATCATCGGATCAGATACATTGTTGAACGGATCATTGATCAGGAAGAAGACCTTACGCTCAGTGAAAAGATCAATGCAGCATTCGAGCCGGTGGTTCAGTTTATGGAAAAGATATTTTTCTGGGATCCGTTTGATGCCCTGGGATTTGACCTGGAAGCTGATATTCCCTTCATCGTACTCTGGGTAGTCCTTGCCGGTATCTTTTTTACCCTCTGGATGAAATTTATTAATGTGAGGGCGTTTGGTCATTCGTGGTACCTGATCAGGGGTAAGTACAACAAACCGGGTGAGCGGGGAGAGGTATCGCATTTCCAGGCGTTAACAACTGCCCTGTCGGCTACGGTTGGCCTCGGTAACATCTCTGGTGTGGCCATTGCCATTGCCGTGGGAGGTCCCGGAGCAACTTTCTGGATGATCCTTGCAGGGTTCTTTGGCATGTCGCTGAAATTTACGGAATGCACCCTGGGTGTGAAATACCGTAAAATAGATGCCCGTGGAAATGTGTCGGGAGGGCCCATGTATTACCTTGTGGAAGGATTGAAACGGAAAAACCTGGGAGGATTGGGCAGGGTCCTTGCTGCAGTTTTTGCACTGCTGGTGGTAGCATCATCCATGGGAGGTAACATGTTTCAGGCAAACCAGGCGTTTGCACAATTCCTTGTTATTATACCTGCTCTTGAACGGCACGGCGCAGTGTTCGGTGTTTTTTTTGCCATTCTGGTCGGGTTGGTGATCGTAGGTGGGATCAGGAGCATCGGCAGGGTTACGGGCAAAATCGTCCCGTTTATGGCAGGCCTCTACATCGGTACGGCACTGATCATCATTATCATGAATATCGGTGAAATCGGTTCCGTGTTTAAGTTGATCGTGACCAGTGCTTTTGATGCTCCCGCCATCAAAGGAGGATTTATTGGTGTATTGATCACGGGGTTCAGGCGCGGTGCCTTTTCAAATGAAGCGGGATTGGGATCCTCGGCTATAGCGCATGCACCGGCAAAAACGGACGAGCCTGTAAATGAGGGAATCGTTGCACTCATGGAACCGTTTATTGATACCATTATCATCTGTACCATGACATCCCTTGTCCTCATTTTTACCGGTTTCCATCAGAATCCCGAAGGGCTGGAAGGTACCCAGCTTACCTCCGCAGCCTTTGGCAGCGTGTTCCCCTGGTTCCCCTATCTCCTGGTATTGGCTATTCTGCTGTTTGCTTTCTCAACCATGATCTCCTGGTCTTATTATGGGATTAAAGGATTTGATTTTCTGCTGGGAAAATGGTTTGAAAAATTTCCGGGAAGAAAAGCCGTGATCATCCGCATCTTCACCATTCTTCTGCTGCTCTGTGTCGTGATCGGGGCAAGCTCAACCCTTACCTCTGTCATTACCTTTATCGATATGGTCATGATCACACTGGCAATCCCCAATGTGATCGGTCTGATCATCCTGGGACCCGAAATCAAAAGAGACCTGAAAAGATACATGAAACGCTTCCGCGCAGGTGAAATTAAGCGGTATAAGTAAATCGTTGACCGTCGTTCGGTAACGAAGCCCGTATTGTATTTCGTTAGTCGGTAATGTACAAAATAAATAAAGTAAAATGTTAAAAGGTAACGTATAAAAGACGACAGACGTAAGACGTTTTACGACCCGGGTTTCGTAACCGCTGGACGGTAGACGTCAGTCGCCTGCCTGCCATCCAATGATACCAAGTAAGCTCCGGCGGGGAACCCGGCAGGCAGGAACCATTTCAGTGGCTGTAGGTTTTGATATTTGCCCAATTTGCATTAACTTGAAGATCATTTCCTTTGTAACGGGTTCATGGTTAAAAAGTTTCTGAAAGAGTACTTCAGCTTTTCACGCAGGGAACAACATGGTATTCTGGTCCTTTCCTTCCTTATCGTTATTCTGATTCTTGTAAACCTTCTGATATCATGGCTGCCTGAAAAGAGGATGAGCAATGCAGAAGAGATCCGGGAGATCGTGACAGATTTTGACCTGATAAACGAGAACACCAGGAACCTGTCCGGCAAAAAGGATCACAGGGATAAACCTGCGGTTCATGTGTCAGCGCATGAATTGTTTTATTTTGACCCGAACCAGGCTTCCAAACAGGAATTGATGAAACTTGGAATGCAGGAAAAGGTGGCAACTACTTTGTTGCATTACATTGAAAAAGGGGGGAGGTTTAACAAAAAGGAAGACCTGTTGAAAATTTATGGAATGGATACCTCCCTCTACACGGAACTGGAACCGTTTATCCGGATTGCCCCACCGGTTCAGCGTGATGATCTGGATCACAGGGAATTGGTGGAAGGATCAACAGCGAGGATCGTTGAGCTGAACAATGCCGATACTGCTGACCTGCTTCCCTTGAAGGGAATTGGCCCCGTCCTTGCCCGACGGGTATTGAAGTACCGGAATATTTTGGGTGGATTTGTGAGGAAGGATCAACTCCTGGAAGTTTATGGCATCAGTGAAGAGGTGTTCCGGGAAATAGTCCCCCATGTTCGGGTGGATACTGCACTCATTCAGAAACTGGATCTGAATCATGCCACCTATGCAGATTTCATACGGCACCCCTATTTCAACCAGGAACTGACCAATGCCATTTTAGACTATCGTAAGAAGCAGGGGGTAATTTTTTCAGTTTCAGAGATCCGCAGGGAAGGGATGGCGACAGAAGAAGAATACCGGAAGATCCGTCCCTATGTATATCTCCGGGAAAAGTGAGGAGTAAACCGGTAATTTTTTCCGGTTTTTCCTTCGTCGAATCTTTGATTTTGTGTCAGATAAATTGTATATTTAGATAGGTGTTCAAACGGTTGAATGGTTATTTACAACTGTTTTTGCAATCCGTGGGTTACAAAACAGTAAAAAAGATGGATTTTTTTTGCAAAACGGAATCCAATTTTTAAATTTGCGCCTCAATTCAAAAACATCATTATGATCGTCATACCGCTTAAAGAGGGAGAAAACATTGAAAGAGCTCTTAAAAAGTTTAAGAGAAAGTTTGAAAAAACCGGTGTAATTAAGGAATTGCGTGAAAGGCAATCCTTTACAAAACCCTCCGTAGCCAAGAGGAATGTTAAGAAACGTGCCATCTATATCCAGAAATTGCAGGAAAGTGATGAATAAAACCGACGAACGGATCTTTCCCGATCATTCCGTCAGTTTTATCCTGCTCCTTGCATCAAAAGGTGCCGAAAAATTACCTCATGAGAATGTTATCAACCCATCAAAAAGAGAGAGTCGGTAAAATTCACATGTTGCTTTCTTCTGTTTGAACACCCATGAAACATCCGATCCATTCGATAATTTAATACGGATGAAGTATAAGGAATCCTTTATCAGGTACTTGCAATTTGAAAGACGGTATTCAATGAATACCATCCGTTCCTACGATACTGACCTGACCCAGTTTTTCCAGTATTCAGCCGATCATTACGGACACCAGGATATTCACCGGATTGATCATAAGGGAGTCCGTAACTGGATGATCTCCATGATGGATGACAACGTGTCTGCCCGATCCGTAAACCGTAAAATCACTACACTGAAATCGTTCTTCAAGTACCTCATGCGGGAAGGGATAGTGCAATCAACCCCGATGGATAAGATCCTGACTCCCAAACAGAGCAAGAAACTCCCTGAATTTGTTGAAGTGGAGAGAATGAATGAACTGCTGGACAGGCATGAATTTGGAGATGATTTTTCCGGCATGAGAAACCGGCTGATCATTGAATTGTTGTATGCAACCGGGATGAGAAGGGCGGAATTGATACACCTTGCCGATCGCGATTTAGACCTTCAGAACCTGACTGTTAAGGTGCTTGGTAAACGAAACAAGGAGCGGCTGATTCCGTTCACAAAAGAGCTGAAACAGAACATCGAGAAATACATCGAGGCTAGAAATGCCTTCCTGGAAACCGCTGACCCGGATCATTTTTTCCTGACTGACCGCGGTGGTAAGATCTATGAGAGCCTGGTTTATCGAGTGGTGAAAAGGCATCTGGAGCTCATCACCACCATAGAAAAAAAGAGCCCCCATATCCTTCGACATACCTTTGCCACACACATGTTGAACCGCGGAGCCGATCTCAATGCGATCAAGGAGTTGCTGGGTCACACTAACCTTTCCGCAACCCAGATCTATACACACAATACATTTGAAAAACTCAAACAAATATATAAACAAGCTCATCCCAGAGCCTAAAATGAAGGAGGTAATCCTATGAATATTCAAATTCATTCCGTTCGATTTGATGCCGATACCAAGCTGTTGAAGTTCATAAACAGCAAAGTCAAGAAGTTACTTCAGTATAGCGACGACATTATCGGGGCCGAAGTGTTCCTGCGTTTAGAAAAAGCTCAGGATGCAGAAAACAAGATCACGGAAATTAAGCTGGATATTCCCCGCAATCCGTTATTCGCAAGGAAACAAAGTAAAACATTTGAAGAGGCTACCGACAACGCGGTAGATGCTCTGAAAAAGCAAATTACAAAGACAAAGGGAAAGAGGAGAGGTGTTTGATATCCGTTCGAAAATATCCCAACTATTTTTTTGTGTTATAAATAAATAATTCATACATTTGCAAACCGATTTTGGAGGGGTACCTCCGGGATCGGGGTTCTTTCATATTGCCGATGCAGCTTGGCTCTGAAGAATTGCGGGTTGATCATTTGGTTTGCTGTTCTGATTGCCCCTGCAAATTGTGCCCGAGACGGAAATTGGTTCCTGGATTTGTCAGGCGTTACAATGAACACCTTTTGAACGTGATAACCGATCCTTTGATAGATCATTTTGCCGATGTAGCTCAGTTGGTCAGAGCAGCTGATTTGTAATCAGCAGGTCG
>CAZXGG010000101.1:1344-9287 GCA_964640125.1 uncultured Rikenellaceae bacterium | reverse complement strand
TGTGGGAGTAAAATTGCACGGATCGAGATCAGTGCCAGGAAAAAACTGATCGATTTCTATATCTGCTCTAAAAAAGGGTGCCGCTGGCACGGACTCAGCAAAGAAGACCTGCAGGAAATACGGCTGGAGGATAGTATGGAATGGTGACCGCTTAAAGGAAAGATTAAAGATAAAAGTAAAAAGATAAAAGTAAGGTAAAGTTTAAAGCAGGAAATAGTATACTATCTGTTTGTTTTAGAGACAATTGATCCAAGTATTCTCTTTAGTTCTCCTGATTCAGTCAGAAGCCAATTCAGTTCGGTATCTTCCCTGAGTTCAGGTAATGTTGCCTTAACAAGCCTTAACCAATAATTTGATTCACGCATTTCTCGTAAAGAGATGCGAACTTTGTTATTAAAGTCTGCTCTTGATGAGCCAGCTTGCGATTCTTCATAGTTTGCACCAGAAGAACAACTGCATTTTGAATATTGGTATCGAATTGTCTTAAACTCCGGAGTATTTGGAAGTTTTTTTAGAAAGTTAATTGATCGGACCGCAAAATTGAATAACCTCTCATTTAAATTACCTGTTTCGTCCATCTAGCTTTGGATTTATTGCTTTTACGGTAAGATTCAGGTCAGATCATCGCAAAATCTTAATCGTTTATATAAAAATTCTTATAAACTTTTATCTTTTTACTTTTATCTTTTATCTTGTTTCACCAAACTCCTGTTTGGAGAAACTCATCTATTCCCCTGGCTGCTTTTTTACCGGCGCCCATTGCCAGGATAACGGTAGCTGCGCCGGTAGCAACATCACCTCCGGCGAAAACACCTTTTTTTGATGTTTTACCCGTTTCGGGGTCAGCGATGATGTTTCCCCATTTGCCAGTTTCAATATCGGGTGTGGTAGAAGGTATCAGGGGATTCGGACTGTTTCCAATTGCGATAATGGCTACATCGATGGGCATTCTGAAGTTGGCATCCGGAATGGGAACGGGTCTGCGCCTTCCTGAATCATCGGGTTCTCCCAGTTTCATCCGGATACATTCAACCTCCCGTACCCAGTTCCTTTTGTCACCATGGAAAGCAGCAGGGTTGGAGAGGAATTGAAAAATTACTCCCTCTTCCTCCGCATGATGTATCTCTTCATCCCGTGCGGGCATTTCTTTTCTTGTCCTACGGTATACAATAACTGATTTTTCAGCTCCAAGCCGGAGGGCTGTTCTGGCACAATCCATGGCAACATTTCCTCCCCCAACGGTAACAACACGTTTGCCTTTAACAATGGGTGTTTTATATTTGGGAAACAGGTATGCTTTCATCAGGTTAGCCCGGGTTAGGTATTCGTTTGCCGAATAGATCCCATTCAGGTTTTCACCGGGCACTTCCAGAAACCAGGGCAGTCCGGCACCTGTACCCAGGAAAATTGCATTATATTCCTTGAGTAATTCATCGATACTTTTGACCATTCCGATTACTGAATCGGTAAACAATCTCACGCCAAGTTTTCGAAGGTAATCGATCTCCCTGAAAACGATCTCTTTCGGCAACCGGAATTCGGGTATTCCATATACCAGAACTCCTCCCGGTTGATGCAATGCTTCAAACATATCCACTTTATGTCCCCAGCGAACCACGTCCGCTGCAACAGTGATTCCGGCAGGTCCGACTCCAACAATAGCCACCTTTTTCCTGGAAGGTTTTGGTTTCGGTGGGATTTCAATCTCTCCCTGCTCTCTCTCCCAGTCGGCAAGAAAACGTTCCAACCGGCCGATGGCTACCGGTTCATTTTTTACTCCGATGACACAAACCTTTTCGCACTGTTCTTCCTGGGGGCAAACCCGGCCGCAGACTGCCGGTAGTATATTCTGCTCCTTCAAAAGGTTTATCCCCTCCTTAAAATTCTTTTCAGCGATATGCTTGATAAACCCGGGAATGTCTATCTCAACGGGACAACCGGCAATGCATCCTGGTTTTTTACACTGTATACATCGCTGGGCCTCAAGAACAGCTTCTTCCGGAGAATAGCCAAAAGGTACTTCATCGTAGTTATGGATCCTCTCTTTAGGAGGTTGCTCCCGCATGGGTGTCTTTTTCGCACTAACTTTGGCCATAGGATTATCTTTCTTGTGAAATAATTTCTTCCTCCAGGTAAGCTTTCCGACGTGACATAATGATATTCCAGTCTATTTTGTGAGCATCAAAATGGGGTCCATCAACACAGGCGAATTTTGTCTGGTTATCGACCACAATCCGGCATGCACCACACATTCCGGTTCCGTCGATCATAACAGGGTTCATACTGACTATTGTAGGGATTCCATAGGGTTCAGTAACCTCAGCAACCTTGTACATCATGAATGTACAGCCAATGGCAATTATATAATTGATCTTTTCTTTTTCCTTAAGGTTTTGCTGCAACAGGTCCCAGGCATGCCCTTTAATACCCTTCGAACCATCTGTAGTAGCATATCGGACTTCGTTGGATGCTTCCTCGAGTTTTTCATTCCAGTACAGAAGGAATTTACTGCGGGCTTCAGAATAGGAGATCACTTTGTTCCCCAACTTTTTCAAGGCTCTGGCTGCCTGGTAGATACCGCCAATTCCATAGCATCCACCAACCAAAGCAACGGTCCCATATTTGTCCAGCTTTAAAGGCTGACCTAAAGGCCCTGTACAAGAATAGATCTTATCCCCAGGTTGCATTTCTGCCAGCCGGAGCGTAGATGCACCGATCTCAAGAAAAACAAATGTAACCGTACCGGCTTTTTTGTCCCAGTCGGCAATCGTTATGGGTGTACGTTCGCTGTACTCATCCGGAATGATAATGATAAACTGACCAGGTAACGCCTTTTTTGCAATATCGGGTGCATGAATTGTACAGGTATGAACATTCGGTACCAGCTGTTTTCTTTCAATTATTTCGGTCATGCTATGCTTTTTCAAATTTGGCATTAATAATCATGTGCTCAGGACTTAATCCCTTTGTTATCAGATCAAGATGTTTACCACCTGGTGTGAATAAAGCAATATCCCCATTTAATTCCTTCATGCATTTTACCGCTACCTTTCCTTCTCCAAATTCGGTGCAAACCTTGATCAGGGCTCCTTCATCTATTTTGAGCTTATGAATCATATCCGGAGAGATATTCAGAATACCCTCCCTGCGGATGGCTATTATGTCCGGGATATACGTGGAAAGAATATTACCCAGAATATGATAGCCGTAATTATCCAGGATTACTTTTGCCGGAAACCCATCCTTCGAATCACCAGGGAATTTTCGCGAGAGATCAAATTCCGGAACGGGTATCCCGTTTTTGGAAAACGTAATATCTGTAAAGGATTCAATCTCTTTGAAAATATCATGTGGATGCTTGTATTCAAATCCCTGTTCCATCATTTTAATGGATATTTCTGATAGAACTCTTGGAATGGTTTTTAATCCTTTAGCCATTGATATTACAGGAACAATCTCTTTTAGCTTGCGATCGAGGGTTAAAATATGCCCCTGGCTTTCAGGGAAAGCTATAAGGGGAAAGAAAACATCAGTCATTCCGGAAGTCTCTGTAAAAAACAGATTCTGCTGCACGAGAAATTTAAGATTTTCCAGGTTGGGATGTGCCGGAATATCGCCTGTTATGAAGAGTGCTGTGATCCCATCCTCTTTAATATTATGGATCATTTCATTACAGCTCAATCCTCTGATATCGCTGAGTACGGTATTCCAGTTATCTGACCAGGCATCTCGTAATTCATTTGCATCAACATCAAAAAAGCCAGGTAAGATATCCGGATGCATTCCGGCAAAGGTTCCTCCATACCGGTTCCCTTCATCCAGAAGAAACAGCAAAGATGATTCTGTTTTATCACCCAGTAATTTGTCAATATTGAATAAAATTTGCATTGAGATCTTACTGTCGGGAGTCCTGAGAATACCGTCACCGGCAATAATCACATGGTTCCCCGGATGCCTGAGCATACGCATAATATCTTTCAGATCATGTTCTGGTATTCCGGTTTTCTCAATAAATCCTTTGATGTCCGGAACCTGTTCATTCTTAGAACTCCCTTTCGAAGAAGCAGGTGTGGATTTGAAGCGATTTATCTCATGCCAGAGATATTCCAGGAATAAAACGATTGTTCCGGGTTTGTAAATTACCTGATGGGTTGTAAATCCTGATGATCTGTTTTGATGAGTATTTGCATAAATTACACAGGATCCATTCCGGTATGCTTTTCGAATTCTGTTTTCCACCATAGGATGTGTGACAGATGTATCTGTACCAATCAAAAGAATGGTATCCCTTGCAGGAATACTTTCGATGGGAGGAGGTGGATTGCTCAAATAGTATCGGTGCATTGCGGGCAGGATTGTCCTGTCCGGATAGGATGAAAACAGATCCACATTATTGGATCTCATCACCTTTCTTGCAAACTTCTGCAGGATATAGGTCTCCTCCATGGTGTTTTGGGCGGAAGCAATCATTCCGAACTGATTCCCCCTGTACCGTTCAAGGTTTGATGCCGCATATTCAATGGCTTCGTTCCAGCTGACCTCAACCCATTTCTTCCCACTCCGGATCAACGGTGTTTTTATTCTATCCGGATGATGAACAATATCTCCCGGTACAAATTTTCCGCGAAGGCAAAGTTGAAGCGGGTGGGTTCTTCCACCTGGTTCAGGTCCGACAGTGGTTATGCGATCTCCCTTTGTATTGATATTCATCGTGCAACCTTCACCACAAAACACACAACTGGTATGGGTTGATTTATCGGGATGCCCGGCCCATCTCCCCATTTTTTCAGACAGTGAACCGGTTGGGCAAACATCCACACATGCCCCACAATACTCACACCCTGCTTCATACTGAGATTCGTCAAAAGCGGTACCGACGAGTGTAGCATTTCCCCTTTGTACAAAGGCAAGCACCCCGCTGTTTCTTTCCTCATTACAGATCCGTACACACCGGCCACACAGGACACAAAGATTATAATCGATTTCATAGAACGGATTGTCGCGGATAACGGGAACTCCCCTGTATTCAATTGGATAATCGACTTCTTTAATCTCAAGGTAGTGGACAAGATCCTGCAGTTCGCAATCTCCATTACTGGTACAAAAATTACAACCGGTTGTAACACTAACTTTTCTGGTGGAGAACATATATTCCGGACACTCCCGGTTTTCCCTGCACACCAGACATGTGAACGGGTGTTCTGAAAGGATCAGCTTGAATACTTCTTTTCGCAGGTTTTGTAATGCCGGAGTTTTGGTTTTTATTTTCATATCCGGCTTTACCGGTGTTGTGCATGCAGTGGGATAACCCCGCATTTTTTCTATCTCAACAATACATAGTCTACAACCCCCATAAGGCTTCAAATTCTCCAGGTAACACAATGTTGGGATATACACACCGGCTTTTTGAACTGCTTCAAGTACGGTAATATTTTCCGGTACCTGTACCCGTTTGTTATCCACAGTAATACTGATATTCTTCCCTTTTATGTGATTCATTGATCAGCTTGATAACGTAATTAAAATAATTCATTCAATAACAATAGCATCTCCGGCAATGGCATCAAAACGGCAAATTTCATAACAGGCACGGCACTTGATACATTTTTCCGGATCGAGATTATGTGGTTTGGCACGGGGACCGGTAATTGCACCTGTTGGACATACGGCTACACACCGCTGGCACCCTGTACATTTTACTGGAATTACACGATATTCGACCAGGTCACGACAAACAGTGGCAGGACATCGTTTGTCGATTACATGAGTTTCAAACTCTTCCCTGAAATACCGGAGAGCGGTAAGCACCGGGTTGGGTGCAGTCTGACCCAATCCACACAGGGATCCGCTCTTTACAATGTATGCCAGTTCCTCAAGTTTTACCAGATCTTCTGCTTCCCCATTCCCTGAAATGATTTTATTCAGTATTGCAAGCATTTGCCTGGTACCTATCCGGCAGGGCGTGCATTTACCACAGCTTTCTTCACTGGTGAATTGCAGAAAGAATCTGACTACATCAACCATACAGGTATGTTCATCCATTACGATTAATCCGCCTGAACCCATCATTGATCCTGCCTCTGTCAGACTTTCATAATCAATGGTAAGGTCAAACTTGTCGACCGGAATACATCCACCCGATGGTCCACCTGTTTGTACAGCTTTAATCTTTGCCCTTCCGGATGGTCCTCCGCCAATTACATCCACAATTTCTTTCAGTGTGATCCCCATCGGGACCTCCACTAGACCGGTATTTTTTATTTTACCAACAAGGCTGAATATTTTTGTTCCCTTGCTCTTCTTTGTTCCGATTTTTGCGAAATTTTCTGCACCCTCCCTGATAATGATGGGTATATTCGCCCAGGTTTCGACGTTATTTATAGCTGTGGGACTCCCATTGATTCCTTTTTCTACCGGGAAAGGAGGTCTTGTTACAGGTACGCTTCTATTGCCTTCTATACTCTGGATCATTGCTGTTTCTTCTCCGCAAACAAATGCACCAGCCCCCTCGATCAGTCGTATATCAAACGATAATTCTGTTCCAAGAATATTTTTTCCAAGCAGCCCAAGTTTTCTTGCCTGATCCAGAGCAATCGTTAAATGTTTAATTGCCAACGGATATTCGGTTCGCACATAAATCATCCCCTGGTTGGATCCGGTGGCATATGCACCGATCAACATCCCTTCAAAAATACTTTGTGGATTCCCTTCAAGGACACTACGGTCCATGTATGCACCAGGATCTCCCTCATCCCCATTACATACCAGGTATTTTATACTTCGGTTGGGTTGATTCGCCAATAACTCCCATTTGATACCGGTTGGGAAACCCGCTCCACCACGACCCCGCAGTCCCGATTTTTTGATTTCTTCAATGACCTCATCCGGAGACATATCCGACAGAACCCGGGCCAACGCGGAATAACCCCCAACCGCAAAATAATCATTGATTTGTGTTGGATCAATTACCCCGTTGTTCTTAAATACTTTTCTTTGCTGATATTTATAAAAGGGAATCTCATACTCAGATACTATTTTTTTCCTCTCTTTGGGATCAAAATAGAGAAATTTACTGATCACTTCACCTCCCAGAATGGTTTTCTGAATAATTTCCTGAGCATCATCCTTGGTGACATGCTGATAAAAAATTTCTTCCGGGTGTATAACGATCAATGGTCCTCTCTCGCAAAAACCATGACACCCCGTTTTTTTTATTTCCAATTTGTCTTTCAGGCCCAATTTGTTCCTTACCCTAATAAACTCATCTGCCACTTCATCAGCTCCATAAGCCCTGCAGCCGGTACCACAGCAGATAGAAATACACTGATCTTCCGGATTACGGCTGCTTGCAATCTTACTCCTCAGAACTTCTAATTCTGAAACGGATTTGATTTTCTTCATGACTCTACCTGTTCAGTTTTTCCCTGCAATTTTTCCAGGAGGGCATGGGTTTTTCCCACATTCATCTGTCCATGGTATTTATCATCTACAACCACTACCGGACCGAGGGCACACGCTCCAAGACAATTAACGGTTTCAAGTGAAAACTCGAGATCTTCAGTGGTCTCGCCTGCCTTTATTCCCAATTCGCGTTCGAATTCTTCAGCAATGATCTGTGCTCCCCGAACATGACATGCCGTTCCAAGACAGATTTTAATTGTATGTCGGCCGGATGGATGGAACTTGAATTGTGAATAAAAACTGGCAACACCGAAAATATGACTTTTTGAAATTCTCAGGTGTTTGGCAATTGCATCGACTGACTCCGGTGATAAATATCCTAACTCTTTCTGAACGGCATGCAGTATTGGAATAAGATTACTCGTGTTGCATCCACTGAATTTTTTAAGTATCAATTCTATATTTTCCACATCAAATAAGTTTCATAGATCGTATTTAAATATATAAAAAACGATATAAACTCGAACCTGTTATAAAACATT
>CAZXGG010000101.1:0-1244 GCA_964640125.1 uncultured Rikenellaceae bacterium | reverse complement strand
TTCTTTCCCATGTTCATGACAGCATCCGGGACAATAAAACCGGCAAAAGTATTGATCCTTGGAGCCGGGGTTGCCGGTTTGCAGGCACTTGCCACAGCCCGTAAACTGGGTGGAGTTGTGGAAGTTTTTGATGTCAGGTCAGCCGTAAAAGAAGAGGTCATGAGCCTGGGCGGCAAATTTATTGAAGTTGAAGGAGCCAGGGAAGATGCTGCAGCCGGTGGATATGCTGTTCAGCAAACAGAAGAATTTGTCGAGAAACAGAAGCAGTTAATCCATAAACATGCTAAAAAAGCCAGGGTGATCATCTGCACAGCGCAGATCCCGGGGAAGAAAGCCCCGGTGCTTATCCGGAAGGAAACCGTTGAAGCAATGGAGCCGGGTTCTGTAATTATCGATCTTGCTGCAGCATCAGGTGGAAATTGTGAATTAACCGTGAATAATAAAACAGTCTTTCATAACCGGGTCAGGATCATCGGGAAATCGAATTATCCTTCCACCATGCCCGTTGATGCCAGCCGCATGTTTGGAAAGAATTTGCTGAACTTCCTTAAGGTACTGATTACCCCTGATGGTAAGCTCAATTTGGATTTTGATGATGAGATCATCAGTAGCACCTGTATTACCCATGAAGGGAAAGTGATCAATGACCGGATCAATGCATTAATAAAGTAAGTGACCATGGAGAATATCCTTCAAATTTTATTTGATAACAGGGCAGCCATCTTCATTATCGTGTTGTCCATATTTCTCGGAATAGAAGTCATTTCAAATGTCCCATCTGTTTTGCATACCCCGCTGATGTCAGGTGCAAATGCCATCAGTGGCGTAATCATCATCGGTGGGATCATCCTGGTCGGGCATGCCGATACCAGCCGGATAACCCTGAATCTTGTTTTGGGAATACTTGCCGTTTTATTTGGTACGTTGAATGTAGCTGGAGGATTTGTAGTCACTGACCGGATGCTGGAGATGTTCCGTAAGAAGAAACATTAGCAAATTATCATGGAATCCTATCTTCATGAAGTCGGTATTACACGGGGTGAGATCATTCTTGAATTCAGTTACCTGGTAGCTGCTGTTTGTTTTATCATCGGCTTGAAATTATTGAGCCATCCCGATACGGCAAAGCGTGGAAACCTATGGGCTGCATCCGGTATGTTGCTTGCCATAGTGACAACCATTGTGCTTCACCGTGACAGTAGCGGAGCGAATATCGGGTTTGTCAATATCATCATCATTGTGAT
>CAZXGG010000100.1:3090-9640 GCA_964640125.1 uncultured Rikenellaceae bacterium | reverse complement strand
TTGTTTTTATCGGAATGCTGGTAGCCCTGCTTTTTATTAGCATAACCGGGTATTACCCGGGTGGTATTATTGTTCCGGGCTACCTGATCCTGTTCATTGATCAGCCACTCCGGTTGACCGGCACGATCATTGCTTCCCTGGTAGCGCTGCTCTGTTTTAAAATCGTTTCTGAATATACGATACTGTTCGGGAAAAGAAGGTTTGTGTTCATGATCCTTTGCGGTGGGGTGATCTCCTTTCTTCTTTCCATACTGTTACCGCAAATCTTTCCCGGATCCATTGAATTTCAGGTAATTGGGTGGGTTATCCCGGGGTTGATCGCAAACCAGTGCGAACGACAGGGAATTGTACAAACCCTTTCTTCCCTGGCTATTGTACTGACGGCCCTGTTTTTTATCGGCGAATTCTATCTTTTGATTTTAAAATAGAATGTTCAAATTTTCCATTTCATACGACAGAAAAACACGGTTCCTTTTCCTGAGCGGCCTGATCAGTTTACTGGTTCTGATTGCCATTTCGGCCATTCCAGAGAAGCAGTTGTCAATACCACCACGCGAATTCCGGGAAGCCGCAGAGATCATGAAGAAATCGGTTGATGTCATTTCCACCCATTGCCGCAAGAACAACATCAACATGGATGACCTGATTGATCCTGCAAGGACCGGGCTTATCGGAAATGAACTGACCGAAATCACCACAACCATTGGCCATCTGGATGCCAAGCGCACCACAATAAATCCCAATTTCGCGAGCCTGATTGCCTTTCTGTTGATGGAAGCAGAAGTGCATGAGAACGACACCATCGCGATAGCCTGCTCAGGATCATTTCCGGCGCTCCTGGTTGCTTCATTATCTGCATGCAAAGCGATGAAGGTGAATGCCAGGGTTATCCTGTCCATTGGTGCCTCCTCCTATGGTGCAACAAACGTCAATTTCACACTGCTGGACATCCATGAGCTGCTGCGCCAGCATCAGTTGATTGATGCAAAACCCATTGCCGTTTCACCGGGTGGAATTGACGATATCGGGAGTGAATTGGAACCGGAGCTGGTAAACATGATTCAATCAAAAACCGAATTCTTCGGAATACCTTATATTTATGAGCCGGACCTGCGATCCAATGTTCAGTTGCGTGAATCGCTCTACTTCACGGATAAAAATATTGATATCAAAGCGTTTATTAACATTGGAGGAGGATATGCAAACATGGGGACCAGTCCACAAATACTGACCCTGTCACCCGGATTGATCATGGAAGCACCATTGCCTGAGGAAAGCAGCCGGGGAGTAATCTACTCGATGCTCGGGAAAGGGATCCCTGTAATCCACCTCCTGTTCATCAAGGGGATAGCGCAAAAATACAACCTGACATGGGACCCGGTGTCTGTTCCGGAATATACTGATCTTCATTTTGACAGCGTCTATTCCATCTCACCCATCATGCTATTCTCGGGAATCCTCTATCTGGCATATTTTATTTTTATTTTAGTACGATACAATAAGCTACAAAACATGAATTAATAGGGGGGTGCAATCAATAAATTGGATAAATTTGGATGATGCAACACAAGAGACCAAACATAAATTATATCGTATAACACATTATAAACTTTACTCTTATGATAAAAAAGACGGTTTATATCAGTATCATTGCACTGATCTGCATCCTTACATCCTTTTCAGTGAATGAAGTATCAGCCCAGACAGCGGGGCAACCCATACTGCTCACTTCCTGTGGCCAGAGTCCCGGACCGGTAAGGTTAAAAATTTTCATGTCCAGGCTTGAGATGGATTTTGATTACAACCTGTTTGCCACGGCGGATGACCTGATCACCAAAAAGAACGAGGGCGATCCCTACAAGTCAATCATTATTGTTACGGGGGCAAGCCTGAAAGGGATGGGAGCTGCCGGTGTTTCGATAGACGATGAGTTGGAAAGGATAGAGGGACTTATTGCAGAGGCAAAGAAACAGGGAATTACGATTATCGGATCGCACATTGAAGGGATGGAGCGGCGTGCCAAAGGTGCATCCCCGGGTGACAACTCGGATGAGTTGTCCATCGATGCCGTTTGTCCGAATTCATCCTTTATGATCGTAAAGAAAGAGGGTGATGAAGACAGCCGGTTCACGAACATTTCAAACGGGCAAAACATTCCGCTCATTCTCTTCGAGAAAAATCTCGATATCACCGGAGTCCTGGAAAAAGTATTTACCAAGTAAGCGGTTTTGTCGTGGAGATGACCCTATTTTCAGGAATCGTTCTCGGGGTAATGGTACTGGTGTACATTGTTGCTCTGAGGTTCAAACTCTCTACCGAATTATCCATGCTCGCTGCTGCCCTGGCAGGAGCGCTGGCTGCAGGACACTGGATACCTGTCAGGCACATCGCCGAAGGGTCGATGACCTACCTTGATATTAACCTGATCTTTATTTCGGCGACCCTTTTCATGAATATCCTGAAAGAATCGGGAGGCGTTGCATTTGCCGTCCGTGGGATCCTTAAACGGTTTCATAAAAGCCGGGCGTTGCTGCTGATTTTACTGACGATTCTCCTTCTGATCCCCGGGGCATTGACGGGTGCCGGAAGCGTTACGGTTCTTATTATGGGAGGGATGGTTGCAGTGGTTCTCTACTACATGGGAATTCCAAAAATAAAAGTATCCGCCATCATCTTTCTAATCGCGGGATTAAGTGCAGCCGCCCCACCGGTTAGTCTATGGGCAATGATGGCTGCGGCAGGCGTGAACATGCCATACGTTGGCTTCTTCTTGCCTTTACTCATTCCCTGTGTTATCGCAGCCCTTATCACCATTTTTATTCTGGGATGGAAAGGTACACCCGTCGATGTGGACAAAGCATTCTCAGAATTGCCGGTACCACCGGCGAAAATGAGCTGGATCCGGATCGCTGTTCCATTCATCCTGTTTTTCGGTTTGGTGTTCATCGGCAGGAAATGGCCTGCTGACACGCCGATTGTCGGATTACCGCTCATGTTCCTTGTAGCTGCTCTCTCCTCCTGGCTGCTGTCACCCAGAAAGCTCAATATTTTTAAAATTTCATCCGATACGATCAGGCAACTCCTGCCGCTTATCGGTACGTTAACCTGTGTGGGTATTCTGGTTCAGATCATGACCCTTACGGGTGTACGGGGGTTGCTGGCAATATCCTTCATCACACTTCCTGCCTTCCTGGTGATCGGCAGTCTGTTTTTTTTCCTGCCCATCACCGAATCTGTATTGATGTATGGATCGGCAGCAGTATTTGGAGTACCCCTGGTGCTTTTGTTCAATACGATGGGTTTGAACCCGATAATTGCACTGGCTGGCATGAGTGTTATCTGGCCGCTGGGTGATGCCCTGCCTCCGACAGCCATCATCGGAAGGCTTACGGTAGACGTGGTCGGCGGTAAGGAATCCTACATGCAGTTCCTGAAACAGTGTATCATTCCTGCAATCATCATCTGTGTGATCGGCACATTGATGGTGATCTACAGCAGTAAACTTGGATTTTTAACCGGTGTATAATAAAAAGTATGATCATGGACATTCTAAATAGCTTGATTTCAATAATCTATTATGTTTTCGTCGGATACATTGCACTATTATTAATTTATAATCTGACAAAATCGAAAAACTGGAAAGAAGAAATTTTATACATTGTAATATTGATTCCTTTTCTGTTGCGGTTATTCAGGTTGAAATAGCGTGTTTCTTAAGAAAAAGATTCTATGAAAAAGAGGGATATCATTCGCAAGAGTTTGCTGGGTTTGTGCGGTCTTGCAGTTTTTGTATTATCAGGGATCCGTTTTTATCAGCACAGGCATTTTCCGGAACCGGTGGTACTCGGTGAGGGAGTGACAGCGGTAAAAAAGCTGGGCGACTATTTCCCTGGCATCGAAGGTACGATAAACGATTGTAACCTTTACTTCCTGGAAGGGAAAGAGCCGGGTGCAACTGTACTGATACTGGGAGGTACGCATCCGGAAGAGCCGGCAGGCCGGCTGGTACCCTGGATCCTGGTTGAAAACGCCCGGATGCAGAAAGGCAGGCTCATCCTGGTTCTTTCGGCAAACAGGAGTGCAACAACCGTTACACGGCCCAGCGGAGCCTATCCAACGGATTTTACCATTCCCACGGATTGGGGTGGTCAGACATTCAGAATGGGTGATCGCTGGTCGAACCCGCTGGATCAGTGGCCGGATCCGGAAGTATACATACACTATCCCAGCGGTCAGAATCTGGCTTATGTGGATATCCGAAACCTGAACCGCACCTGGCCGGGCAGAGCAAACGGTACAATAACGGAACAAACCTGTTACGCCTTTATGGAGCTTATCAGGGAAGAGAAAGTTGACCTGGTGATTGACCTGCATGAAGCAGAGTTGCAATATCCGGTAATTAACACCATTGTGGCGCATGATAAAGGTCTCGAAATGGCGACACTGGTCTCCATGATGCTGGCCGACATGGAGGGGTTCAGCATGGGTTCTGAATTCTCGCCAAAGAACCTGCACGGTTTGTCCCATCGCGAAATCGGAGACCACTCCGATGCCATTTCCCTGCTCTTTGAAGCGCCAGAACCCTTCCTGGATGCAACCCGGGGCATTACCAGCAGTGAACAATTGCTGGAAGGAAAGGATGATTTTGTTGTAAAAGCAGGAAAGCATGGCCTTCTCTTCGCTCCCATCGATGAAAATGGCTGGCCTATAAAGGTACGGGTTGGACGACACACATCAACCATCCTGCAAACCATGGAGTGCTGGAATGAATATTATCCCGACAAAGAGATCCTGTGTGAGAATGTCCCACGCTATGCTGATCTGATTGAAAACGGGGTCGGATATTACCTGAAAGATCCGGATAAGGCAGATCCGGATAACGTAATCTATGAGTAATCAAATAAAAACAAAATTTATGAAACCAAATCGCATCGTTAAAATTGCATTGCTGTTAACGCTTTTTCTGTGTGTATTCACACAGTCCTCTTTTAAGTCCTCTATCCCGGTATATGAAGAACCGGGATTCTGCACCAGCATAATGGTTGGCAAGCTGGCTTCAACGGATGGATCCGTCATGACCTGTCACAGTTGTGATGGTCCCTACCGCACCTGGCTGAACATTGTCCCGCATCAAAAACATGAACCGGGCTCCATGCGGAAAGTATACTGGGGGACCATGCATACGGAAACCTCCTGGGATGTACGAAACCTGATTGAAAAGGGTGAAATTCCGCAGGTGGAAGAGACCTACTCCTACTTCAATGTCTGTTATCCCGCCATGAATGAGAAACAGCTTGCCATTGGAGAAACCACCATTGGAGGCAAAAGGGAACTGATCAATGATGATGGGCTTTTCGTGATCGAGGAACTGCAGCGCATCGCCCTTGAGCGGTGCACCAATGCCCGGGATGCGATAAAACTGATGGGTAAACTTGCTTATGAATACGGCTACGCAGATTATGGTGAATGCCTGACCGTTGCTGATAAAAAAGAGGTCTGGCATTTTGAAATATTCGGCTCCAGTTTTGCTTATGATGAACCGAGAGCGGTATGGGCTGCGGTTCGTATACCGGATGACCATGTTGGTATCTCAGCAAACATACCACGCATCAGTACGCTGGATATTGATAATCCCGATTATTATATGGCTTCGGAAAATGTGTTTTCACTCGCCGAAGAGCTGGGCTACCGGGATCCGGGAAGCAAGGAACCCTTTAAATTCTGGAAAGCCTATAGCGGAAACAAACCCTATTCATGGCGCGAATTTTATGTTCTCAGCACCATGGCTCCTTCCCTGAACCTGACCATGGATATGGATGAGCTGCCCTTCTCGGTTAAACCGGATAAAAAGGTGGATGTCCGCGATGTAATGAAGTATTACCGGGAAACCTACGAAGGAACAGAGTTTGATATGACGAAGAACCTGAAGGTGGAAAGGCGCCTACGATGGGGTGAACAGCGGAAAGAAGGAGAAGAACCTGAAATGATTACAAGCCCCCTGGTTAATCCTTTCATGGGATATGAGGAGCGTTCTTTACTGAATGCACTGAAACCGGGAGTCGTGCAAAGCGTCAGAACCATAGCGATCAGTGGATGCTCCTATTCACAGATCGTTCAGTGCCGCGACTGGCTGCCCGATGAAATTGGTGGGGTTGCCTGGTTTTCGTTCGACAACCCGGCTTGCAGCCCAAGGATCCCGATCTATGCCGGGACCCTGGAACTTCCGGCAAGCTTTGAAATATGCGCCCAACACAGATACAGGGAAGATGCTGCCTGCTGGTATTTCAGGAGAACAAACCGCCTGGCTGAAGTCAAATGGGGATATTCCCGCAGTTATATTGAAGAAGCCGTGAAAGAGTTTGAAGATAAGGCACTTGCCGAACTCCCGTTGATCGATCAAAAAGCAGTTGAACTGTACAATGCAGAAAAAGGTAAAAAGCCCGAACTGGATGAAAACGGAAATCCAAAACCGGCAAAATACCGGGAATTCATTACAAACTATTCAAAAGATTTTGCCCGGGCAACCATGAACAAATGGTGGGAACTGGGC
>CAZXGG010000100.1:0-2990 GCA_964640125.1 uncultured Rikenellaceae bacterium | reverse complement strand
CAGGTATCAGAAACCTATGCCTTCATCAATACTGCATACCCGGTGATGAATGAATACCAGCTGGCAATCGGCGAAACAACCTTCGGGGGAAAGCGTGAATTACGATCGCAGGAGGGATTGCTGAATTGTCCTGAGCTCTACCGGTTGGCTCTTGAAAGAGCAAAAACAGCCCGCGAAGCAATCCGGGTGATTGATGAACTGACGCGGAAATATGGATACAATGACTGGGGTGAATGCTTTACTTTTGCCGATCCGGATGAAACCTGGCATTTTGAAATACTGGGCCCCGGGCAGGGGAAAATCGGGGCTGTATGGGCAGCTGTGCGAATTCCGGATGATGAGGTCGGTGTATCGGCAAACTTAAGTCGCATTCGCTATCTTAACCTGGATGACCCGGAAAATTACATGGCATCAGAGAATGTCTTTTCACTGGCCGAAGAACTGGGCTGGTGGAGTAAGGATAGCGGAGAACCGTTTAAATTCTGCTATGCCTATGCAGACCGCAGAAGCATGGCATGCCGCAGGCGTGAATGGCGGGTGTTAAGCCTGGTTGCACCATCACTGAACCTCGATCCCAACGGGGAAAATTTCCCCCTTTCAGTAAAGCCGGATAAAAAAATTTCGGTGCAGGATGTGCTGGAAATGTTCCGCAATTATTACCAGGATACACCGTTTGATATGACATCATCACTTACAACTATCGACCGCAGTGGCAATGTTATGAAAAGCCCGGTGGCCAATCCCTTCATGAATAATGATACAAGGGGATTACTCAAAGTTCCCTATGAACGAACCATCGCCTGTTCACGGGCAACTTATGTCCAGGTTACACAATCACGGAACTGGCTGCCTGATCCCATCGGTGGTGTGGTTTGGCTGGGATATGATAACCCGGCAACAACTCCTCACCTGCCCTTCTATTGCGGTATCAGTGCCATGCCGGAGTCCTATACCATTGACGGACGGGAAAAATTTCGGCGCGATTGCGCCTGGTGGGCATTTCGCCGTGTCAGTAAATTGACCAGCTTCAGATACCAGGTCATGAGCAAGGAAGTTGAAAAAGTATGGAAAGAAATTGAAGACAACACCTTCTCCGGACAGAAAGCATTTGAGGAGGAAATGATTGAACTCTATGAAACGAATCCTGAGAAAGTTAAAGAATTGCTGACGAAGTATTCCATCGATATTGCGAATGATGCGGTTGAACGATACTGGCTCCTGGGAGATGAGCTCTGGAGCATGTATCATGATTATTTTTAACATGACACCCCAGGAACTATTCAACGAAATCCGGACCTATTGCCAGGCAAATGCCAATGAAGCCATCGTTCGCAAGTATGCAAAATATTTCAAGGAAGGGTATGATGCATACGGTCTCACACGGGAATTGCTGGAGAATAAGGTGGACGAAATAATAAAACGGGAAGCCGTTGATATTGATCTGGTATATCAAACCAGCCCATTGTTACTGAAAGCGGGAAAATATGAGGAGACCAGCTTTGCCATCCTGCTGCTGAATGCTTTCTCCAGGCAGTTTGATAAAACCACGTTTATTGAGATCGGAAAATGGTTTGATATTGGGATCACTAACTGGGGGCATACCGATGCTCTCTGTGCCTACTTCTTTCGTGAGTTTTTCAAAAGAAAGATCATTCCACTTGAGGATCTTTCACCCTGGAGGGAAGCAACAAACAAGTACCAGCGACGTGCAGTCCCCGTTGCCTTGATCGAGATCCTCAGGGCAAAAGGTGATTTCGACGGGTTGCTTGAGTTTATCGATCCGATGATGCCCGATCCGGAACGGGTGGTCCACCAGGGACTCGGATGGTTCCTCCGGGAAGCATGGAAAAGGTATCCCGAACCCGTGGAATCCTTTCTGATGAAATGGAAAGATTCAGCCGCCCGGCTGATTTTCCAGTATGCAACTGAGAAGATGAGTAAGGAATATAGATTGAAATTTCGAAAAACCAGGTAGAAAAATAAAATATCAAATAGCAAATCCCAAATTTCAAATAAATCACAAAATCCAAGCAACAATTTTATGTCCAATACAGAAAAAGTAATTACCGATAAAGATTTTGACCCGGAAGCATTTGCCAGTGAGGTAAACGATAATGATGAAATCATTGATGAATTGATGGATCTTATTCTTGAAAAAAAGGAACAGGTCCGGTTCAACAGTTATGAAACCTTGCGCGTGATCAGTGAAACCAATCCAAAACGGTTATATCCAAGGTGGCAGAAACTGGAGGATTTGCTGACCCAGAAAAACAACTACCTGAAATTCATCGGAATAAACCTGCTGGCTAACCTTGTCTCTGTGGATACGGGGGGATTATTTGAAAAAACCTTTGAAAAATTCTTTGGGATCCTGAAAGAGGATGTGACTATAGCCCCTGCTTACGTGGTCAGGAATTCGTGGAAAATCGTTCAGGCAAAACCTCATCTTGAACCTCAGATAACCGATATGTTGCTTCGGCTGGATGAAATCCATCCCGGAAAACAGATCGCAATGATAAAAGGTGAAGCAATCGAAACATTTGACAGGTACTTTGAAACCAGTGGAAATAAAAACGGCATTATTGAATTTGTCAAAGCCCAGCTGGACAATCCCAGTCCGAAGGCAAGGAAACTGGCGAAAGGGTTTCTGGAAAAATGGGAGAAACGATAGTCAGACAATTGTTTACCCTGTGAAATTCTGCATACCAGGAGCGGCTTCGCCGCTATTTAACAGGGTTATGCGATTGACAGACAATAGTAACTCAATGGTAATTTAGTAGTTAATGACTTAATAAGGTCTTATAATATAGATTTCAAAGTCCGACAAGCGTTTAACTGTTAAAGATAAGAAAGAAGCCCGGTTAACAGCTGGGCTTTTTGTAATAATCAAATTATTTCCTGGGAGCAATAGGATACATATCTCCAAGATCATTTGAATAATTAACTCAAGTTGCTAGTTACAGATGAAGTGCCAGACATATTGTATGTAT
>CAZXGG010000099.1:7182-9797 GCA_964640125.1 uncultured Rikenellaceae bacterium | reverse complement strand
GGGAGGTTCGTTATCCATTTCTAAAAATAATCGTAAGTTTACAATTCATCACGCGTAACCTGCAGTTGAATACTTTGTCTTTTAAAATATAACATAACTCAATTCCCATGTTTCGCAATTTCATCACAATCACCTTCAGAAATCTTATTTCCCACAAAGCCTATTCATTGATCAATATTTCAGGGCTTTCTATCGGACTTGCCAGTGCAATCCTGATCCTGCTCTATGTGCAGGATGAGCTTAGCTACGACCGGTTTCACGAAAACTTTGACCAGATATACCGGGTCGGACTGCATGGGACGATCCAGGGGAATGAAATGATTGTTGCATTGACCTGTGCACCATTGGCTCAAACACTGGTAGCGGATTATCCGGAAGTAATGAGTACCACTCGTTTGTTTTCGCTTGCCGGTGAACCCATTGTCCGGTTTCAGGAGAACAGTTTTCTTGAAGACCGTTTCTTCTATGCTGACTCAAATTTTTTCGATCTCTTCTCAACTGGATTGCTCCGGGGTGATCCATCAACCGCACTTGCACGTGCCAATACCGTCGTTATCACCGATGAGATGGCGAGTAAATATTTCGGAGATGATAACCCTTTGGGGAAAATACTTGAAGTGGGGGTTGACAGGACCAGGTTTGAAGTTACCGGTGTGGTTAAAAAATTCCCCGGCAATTCCCACATAAAATTCGATTTCCTCGCTTCGATGAAAACCATGTCCTTTCATAACAGTACCTTCTGGATAAACAACTTGTTGTATACCTATCTTCGGTTACAGGAGGATTTTCCTCCCGAGCAGCTGGAGGAGAAATTTCCCGATATGGTCATGAAATATGTAGGGCCACAGATGGAACAGTTTGTCCAGGCTTCCATGGAAGATTTTTTTGAAGCGGGGAACAAGTATGGCTATTTCCTTCAGTCCATAAAAGAGATCCATTTGCGTTCGGATGTGGAGTACGAAATGGAACCGGGAGGAAATCTTGCTTCCATATACATTTTTTCTGTTATCGCCCTGTTCCTGATCATTATTGCCTCCATCAACTTCATGAACCTGGCAACCGCCCAGTCATCTACCCGGGCAAGGGAGGTAGGAATCCGTAAAGTGGTCGGATCGATGCGGTCAAAACTGATCAATCAGTTCCTCACTGAATCGGTCGTATTGAGCTTTATCGCTCTTTTGATCGGAATTGGCCTGGTCTGGATCGTACTCCCCCATTTTAATACCTTATCGGAAAAAGAGTTAAGCCTGAATTTACTTCAAAATAAATTATTGATCCCCTCGTTGCTGATCCTGGGATTGATTGTCGGATTATTATCCGGTAGCTATCCGGCATTTTATCTTGCATCATTCCAACCGGTAAAAGTACTCAAGGGAAAGATAGAATCGGGGCTTAAAAGCCGGTATCTGCGCGGGATTCTTGTTATTTTCCAGTTTAGTGTGGCCATTGTACTTTTTATCAGTACAATTATCGTGTCAAGACAAATGAATTTCATCCAGAAAAAAGACCTCGGATACGATAAAGAAAACCTGGTTGTTGTAAACCGTATTTCAGCATTACAGGACCAGAAAGATGCCTTCCAGGAAGAGCTTTCTGAAATTCCGGAAGTCATCGGATCCAGTTTTACGAATAGTCTGCCAACTGTTTTATTTGGGAATACTGCCTTTCGTCCGGAGGGAACCACGGCTGAAAGCACACATGCCATGAACTATTGGTTTGTGGGCTATGATCTTCAGAAAACCATGAAGATGGAATTAGCCTCTGGCCGGTGGTTTTCAAGGGATGTTCTCAGCGATTCAATAGCTGTCGTTTTGAACGAAGCGGCCGTAAAAGCATTCGGGATAGAAGAGCCTATCGGGAAAAATGTATTGTTGATCGGAGGATTTGGTGATGGCGATCTTCCCATGAAAATCATCGGTATTGTTGAAGATTTTCATTATGAATCGCTGCATAAAACCATTCATCCATTGGTGATTGGATTTCTATCTTCCAGGAGTGCAGCATATTTGTTGGTCAGGGTCCAGCCGCAGGAGTACCAGAAAACGGTGGGGTTGATAAAGCAAAAATGGGATGAGTTTGTTCCCGAACAACCGTTTGAATATTCCTTTCTGGAAGATGACCTGGCTACCAGCTATAACAATGATTTTCGAACAGGTACCATTTTTACGATATTTTCCGTCCTGGCCATATTCATTTCCTTACTGGGACTGATCGGTTTGGCATCCTACACGGCGGAACAGCGAACCAAAGAGATCGGGGTCAGGAAAGTTATGGGAGCCAATGTTTCCGGCATCATCGGGATGCTGATAAAAGAGGTATTTATCCTGATCGGCATTTCCACAGTGATTGCCTGGCCTGTGGGCTATTTTTTCATGAAAAGCTGGCTGCAAAATTTTGCATTCCGCGTAGATCTGGGAGTTCTATCCTTTGTTGTCGCTTCCCTAATGGCCCTGGTCATTGCTATCGTAACCGTGGGATTCAGGGCATACCGGGCTGCAACAACCAACCCGGCCGAATCGCTACGATATGAGTGAAACACATTATTCACGAGGCGAAGCCGATGAGAATAATGTATGTTGAACTCATCCCGCTGTTAAGCGGGGAGAGTGAGACTA
>CAZXGG010000099.1:0-7082 GCA_964640125.1 uncultured Rikenellaceae bacterium | reverse complement strand
GAGTGAGACTATTTAACGTAAAATGAATTAAATCCAATCATTATAATGAAATACTGTTTGTCATGAAACATCTGGTTCGAATATTTGTAATCATACTTTGTTACTCACTCCTGCCTGTGAGTTGCGAGAAGGAAGTGAAGCTGGAAAGAAGCAAAATCATCGTTAATCCGCAGTTTGCCAAGGATCTCTTAAAAAAATCAAGTGATACAATCAATATTGATATGATTGATTTTTTTCTGGAAGTAAGTATTTACCCTGATTCCATGCCCGGTGGTTCTACTGAAGGTAATCCGTTGATTTCCACGAATTGTCTTACCTCCATTGAAAGCCTGGTAGTTCCACAAACCATTGACCTGGTTAAGCAGTATGTGATCAAAAACGATAGCATTTGGATCAGTCTCTATGAGGATGAGAAGGAAAAAATCGATTCTAACAGGGTGAAGGTATGTCGGACATCGATCAATGGCCCATCATGGAATCCCGGAATCCTGGTGGATGTTGTTGCCGAAGGCTATGACAGCAAGAATGATGATACATTTTTTATCAGGGCCCTGGGTCAAATCATTAACAGCAAATAGTACATCGATCCACTTCCTGTGCGGTTCCCTTTAAGTCGCCATTTGGTCGACTCAGGAGAGTCGACCTACATACTTTTAGTATAGCCCTGAAGATTCGGATTCGTTATATTATAAATATGGCTGATTCCGTTAGATTAGTTCTTCGTTAATACAAAGCTCCAGTATTCAAATTTGCCATTAACAAACGACTTGAATCGTTCTGTACCCTTTGTTCCTGCCCATTTCTGAAACGGTCTTTGAAGGAATCCCGGAACTTTATTTTCAATCATAAACTCTCTGCGTTTCGTATCCAACTCGAGCCCCCTGGCAACATTTTCTGTTATTTCTTTCTCACTGTTTATTTTAAAACCACAGTGTTGAAATTTTTTCCGGATTTCTTCAACTTCTCCTTTTCCAATCACATCTGCAAACAAAAAATGACCATCGGGGATAAGAATCCGATATACTTCACTGAAAAATGCTGCAATATCGCTATACCCACGTGCCGACTCAACATTGACTACAGCATCGTAGGTTCCGTCATCGAAAGGGATCTTTTCAGCCCTGCCTTCCACAAACGATAAACCGGGGATATCATAAAACTGGTTACAGAATTTTATTACACCAGCCGATATGTCAACGCCGGTATATTTTTTTGGTTTATAGTAACGGGAAATATAATGAGCCCCACCGCCTCTGCCTGAGCCTATTTCTAACACCCTTTTATTCATGAGTTTCACCTGGCTGACTACATGATCGTATAGTTGAATTGGAAATCGGTTCCATTCGTCTTCTTTCTTTAGGTCAATCGTTTTATCGCCATTCAGTCCGGCATATCCATAATTCATGAAGTTTACGGTACTATCTTTATCAAAAAGGATTAACATCGCATGCCATATCCGCCACATAGGCCTGCGGAACAGGGCAGGAACTTCACAATAGTTATCCACTAAGTTTGCCATGATCGTCTGCTTTTTGTTTGATTACAACATTAACCCGAAAAAACAGATATTTAAAATTGAAGGGCTGAATAACAGGGTTTAAGGGGTAAAAGAGGTCGAATTGTGGCGGATGATACTCATTCAGGGGTGAATAACATGCTTATTCAACACCGGAAATTGCATTTTTCACCTGTATTAGATATTGCCTCGATACAGGAATTTTTTCTTCCTGATGGTTCAACTGCAGACTGTAACCACCGTAATTATGCACCAGCTTATCGATGTACAAAACATTGACAATACTTGCACGATGACAACGGATGAAATGATGCTGATTTGCCAGTTGAGATTCGATATTTTTTAAGGTATTCCGTATTAATTTTTTCTCAACCATATCGTTTTCCAGGTAATGTATTTCAATATAGTTGTCGGCTGACTTTATGTAAATAATATTCTTATACTTAAGGGTCAGCTTATCAGATTTGTTATTGGAAATGATATCAATTTCTTCCTCCATACTGATTTGATCAAAGTCCCTTATTTTTGATATATAATCTTTGTTTTGCTCCTGTAATATATCTATTACAACCGCCTGGGACTTGTTTTTATATAGGATCAATAAAACAATTAACGGTAACAGGCACACCAAAACCATTTTAAACATAATGTATAGCGATAGCTCAGCTTTACCAACATACCGTATATAAAATGCAAAAGCAGTAACGGTAAAAACCAGCAACATTGAGATTAAAAGAAAGGGTGGGCCACTTTCCCACTCACTGATTCTAAACCATTTAGGAGCCGAAAAGGGTAACAGAATAAGGATAATACATGCTACCAGGAAGTAAATTACACCTAACCCGGTGACAAATAACAACCGGTTATTGTAATCGAGTTGCTCAAGCGGAAATGGCTGAAAGAAAAGAATAAAAAGAAACACACCAAAGCTCAGAATAAACAACCGGCCGAATTCATCCCTGAGGGAAATCTTAATCTGATGTTTTTGATAATCCAACTGTTGAAACTACATTTAGTAATGAACGCAATTTACAAAAATCCGTTCAGATTCCGAATTTTCCGGAGTTTTGTTAAAAATCCCAAAATTTCAGTTCTGTAATAGTATTCTTCGGTGGTAAATAACATCCATCCCTGCATCGATTCTGTTTATCCCATTTACAGGTCATTGCTCCCATTCTTTTCGATTTTTCCCATATGCAGGTTAATATTGCATTGAATGGAATATGGTAAATTATTGTCAACTGCACCGAATATGGAAAATAAAAAAATTCTTTTGATCAATCCGAAACAACCGGATACATACTGGAACTTTAAATATGCATTAAAATTCGTATCCAAAAAAGCTGCAAATCCCTCTTTAGGTTTATTGACAGTTGCATCACTGCTTCCGGATGAATGGGAAAAGAAACTGGTTGATCTGAATATTACGCCACTGAAAGACAAAGACATTCTTTGGTCGGACTATGTATTTATAACGGCCATGTCAATCCAGCAGAAATCTGTTAGTGAGATTGTTAACAGGTGTAACATGTTAAATAGAAAAATGGTGGCGGGGGGGCCGTTATTTACAGAAGATTACGAGAACTTCAGTCAGATAGATCACCTCATTTTAAATGAAGCGGAAATAACATTGCCTCTGTTTCTGGATGATTTAAATAACGGATCGGTAAAAAAAATTTACCGTACCTCCGAATATGCCGATATGACATGTTCTCCGGCACCGGATTATTCATTAATCAATACCTCAAAATATGCCTTCCTGAGCATTCAGTTTTCAAGGGGGTGTCCTTATGATTGTGAATTCTGCGATATTACTGCACTTCTCGGACATAAGGTTAGGACCAAAACAACAGATCAGATCATTTTGGAACTTGATAATATTTATAAAACTGGATGGCGTGGTAATGTTTTTTTCGTGGATGATAATTTTATTGGAAAAAAGAATGTTCTAAAAAAAGATCTGTTGCCTTCCATAATACGGTGGATGCAGAAAACCAAACATCCTTTTCTGTTTACCACTGAAGCATCTATTGATTTGGCTGATGATGTTGAACTGATGTATCTAATGGTTGAGGCCGGATTTTCTACCGTATTCGTCGGTATTGAAACACCCGAAGAGGCAAGTCTTACCGAATGCAATAAAAAGCAGAACAAAAACCGGGATCTCATTCAGTCTGTGAAAAAAATTCAATCGACAGGAATGGAGGTTTCTGCCGGTTTTATTATTGGATTCGACCATGATTCTCCTTCTGTCTTTCAGAGACAGATAGACTTTATTCAAGAAAGCAGGATCATTTCAGCCATGGTGGGCTTACTCAATGCACCAAAAAAGACCAGGTTATATCAGCGGTTATTAAAGGAAGGCCGGATCGTGAAAGAATGGAGTGGAAACAATACCGATTATTCCCTGAACTTCATCCCTGCCATGAACAAACAGGAGCTGTTAAAAGGTTATCAGAAAATCATTAGAGGCATCTATTCAAGTAAGGCATACTATAACCGCGTTATTTCCTTTCTGAAAGATTACAATCCTCATGCGTCGAGTGAGATAAAGATTACATTTTCAAAATTCATGGCTTTGTTAAAATCCATGTATATCATTGGAATTTTCAATAAAAGCCGGAAATACTACTGGAATTTGTTTTTCTGGAGCCTGTTCAACAAGCCCAGATTATTCCCCCTCGCCATTACTTACAGCATATATGGTTACCATTACAGAAAGGTATTTGGAGAGTTCTCCTGATGCCTGTAACTACTTTACGGACCGAACGTTGTATACCTGCAAACCTTTATCACCCTCCCTGATCTCATTGCACCATTTTTACTTTTCCTTTTTTCATAATTGATTTTTTTGTAGTACATCGATCCTCTGGAAACAAAATACCAAGTGTATGATGCGGCAAGGGTGTACCACCATGCATATCAAAAATATATGAAGATCCGGAGCATAAACTATCATGATAATAGGAAGTCTGTCAGGACTTCATGATCCGCTTGTCAAAGCTTAGATCATCATGGATTTGTGAAAGCAGGAACCGTGTTTGGACACCATGAGGACAGGCTTTCTCACAATACCCCTCACAATCCTTGCAAAGACCTGCAGCTTTGCCATCTATATCCTGGTAATACTGCATTGCCGTTTTTTCCATCCCTTTGGAATGAAAATAATAATTATACCTCATGATTGTGTTTACAGGTACCTTATGAGGGCACTTACTTTCGCATATGTTACACCCGATACGGCAGTTGAGAAATCCAAGTTTGCAAACGAAGTCTTTCATCACCATGGCAATCCGGCTATCCAGGGTTGTTCCTGAAAGCCTGACATATTTATCTACGTCAGAAAAATTGCGGAAACGGCAGCATATGGTATTTACATAAGGGTTTGAAAGGATGAACTGTATGGAACCATCCTTTAACTGTTCAATATCATTCATGTTGTATTTCCGGAAAAAACTGTCAGCCTTCTGCATTGCCTCATTTAACCCTTCATAGTATTTTTGTTCCTCCCGGTTTATTTCACGGCCTCTTTCTACCAGGGAAGAATAGTTTTCGTAGGCAAGAATCGGGTTTGATTTCATAATCATAGTGCCAATATCATGTTCCTTACAGGCTTTGAGTATTCTATCACCCATTTCAGGAGCAAGGAAGTTATAGGGAAGAAGAATTACATCAAACCGTCCATCCTCTATTGCAGCCATGAGAATATCTTCCAGGTTCTCGCTTGATTCAGGCCCCCATTCAGGTCCGTGACATGATAACCCCGTAAATCGAATCTTCCCTTGCTTTTTAAGTATCTCTGCAGCCTTGTGGAAATAATCATCTTTCACCCTGAAAATATTCTGTGCCTGGTGAATCATGTACAGATCAATATAATCCGTCTGTAATCTTTTAAGGCTTCCTTTTGCCCGTTGAATAACATCATCCACGGATTTAAACAGCTTCATGGATGGAAATGCTTTGGTGGCAATGAACAACTTATCTCTTTCAAACGCTTTAATAACATTCCCGATAAGGACCTCATTCCTGCCATTGCTGTAACTTTCTGATGTCTCGATAAAATTTACTCCTGAGTCAAGAACAGATTTGAGAACCGAACTACTGGTTGGTTCTCCGGAACCGATATCCGATACCATGGCTCCGGTTCTGCCAAGCCTTCGGTAGTTTTTTATCCTTGGTGGGTCATCCTGGGAGTCATAATGAAAAGAATTCATACTTTCGTTTGGCAATAAACCTGCACCTAAAAAAGCCAATCCTGTTTCCCGTATGAATTGCCTGCGATCTTTTTTCTTTCTTTCCATAGAAGTGTTGGGTAAAATTCAGCCTTAATAAAAGAACTATGAAATTATTAAAACTATGAAAAATTACGACTCAAATTTACTTAACTCAAATAATTTGAGAAAATGTTACGAAATAGCACCTGTAAGAGTTATACAATTTCTGGAAGCAGAAATATCCTTTGTATTGAACAAAATTAGTCAGAATGATGTTGTATTAAATTTGGGGTGGGGATATGGACGGGTTTCAATCAGGTTATTGGAAAAAGCAAAAAAAGTTGTTGGAATTGATATCTCAAAAGAGAATATACTATATGGTTGGTACTTGCCAATGTTTTAGCAATAGTACCAACGTTGTGGATCATGAAAGGATGGCTGCAAAACTTCGCATACCGTATAAGCTTTTCACCCATGATATTTATACTTACTGGAACTATATCACTTTTAATCGCATATTTAACTATAGGTTATCAAGTGATGAGGACCGCACTGAAGAACCCGGCTGAAACCTTGAGATATGAATGAGATTCGTTATTTACAATTTGTCACTGCTTCGATCTCTGAAAACAATTCTGCTTCTTTTAGTAAGTCAATGTTATTTTGCTCTTTCAGATATTTATCAAAAAAATTCAGAACCATTATATTCATAATCTTTATCGTTTGGGCACCATCAATAGTTCCTAAAAGAGATTTAACCATAGGAACAGGATAGATGGAATAATCGGAAAAATTATAGTGGTCTGAATTTTTGACAGTTAAAGAGTAACAATCCATTTCAGACCTATTTATGAAAACGTTACCATACCCTAAATACCTTTTACTATTCAAAAACATAGTAGGTATATTAATCTTACTTTTTAATATTAAACCGTGTAATCCACCATCCATACTTAGGCAGGCCTTGATCCTTTTATCCAACAGACTTACTTCAAGCGATGCAAGACCACCCAAAGACATTCCGAAAACTCCAAGTCTGTCCAGATTCAGCTTATTTTTAAAAATTTTGTTTTCATTATATAATCCATTTAATTGATCAATGAAAAAAGAAATGTCTTCTGCCCAATACTTCAAACTTTCTAAAAGACCCGTAGATAATACTTTTTCCATATCGGCAAAAACCTGAAGACGGTCTTCGTCATTGCTTACACTAGAAAACTTTTGTAACAGTGCCAAAACTTCAGGATTTGCCATTTCACCCATAATTTTTTGTAACCTTTGGCTATTCATATCAATGTAGATAAATCGTCCATCAGGGTATGATGAAAATTTACATTCATAATGGTGGGAAA
>CAZXGG010000098.1:5143-9831 GCA_964640125.1 uncultured Rikenellaceae bacterium | reverse complement strand
ATGTAGGTGTACTGCTGGATGGAGTACCGGTCAACGACATGGAAACCGGTCACGTGTACTGGTCCAACTGGTTTGGGCTGGAAGCGGTAACCCGTTCGATACAGGTTCAGCGGGGACTGGGAGCCTCCAAGCTGGCCCTGCCATCCGTTGGAGGGACAATTAACATCATCACCAAAGGCCTTGACTCCAGAAAAGAGGGAAGCATTAGCCAGCAGGTTGGATCCGATGGCTTCCTGCAAACCTCTTTCGGTTACTCCTCCGGACAAACATCCAGGGGATGGGGAATTTCAGTTGCCGGTTCCTATAAACAGAGCGATGGCTGGGTCGATCAAACCTGGGTGAAAGGATTTTTCTACTACCTGAAACTGGATAAGAAACTGGGCAAACACATCGTTTCGGCATCAGTGTACGGTGCCCCTCAAAAACACGGCCAACGATCCTATCAACTGCCCATTCAGTTTTACGATGCTGGAATCGCCCGGGACCTGGGAGTTCCAGAGGAAGATATTGAAACCTGGCCTGCCAGGGGTGTCCGGTACAACCAGCACTGGGGGTACCTGGCCAGAACAAAAAACAATCCGGATGCCAAATCGAAACCGATCAGCGAACGGGAAAATCAATACCACAAACCCCAGATCACACTCAAAGATTTCTGGAAAGTCAGTGACAGGCTCTATGTCTCAAATATTGCTTACCTGTCCATTGGCAGAGGAGGTGGAATACGGGAAAAAGGAACCATTGCCCTCGACTCTTTAGGTCAGAAAAGTTTCCAGAATGTGTACAACCGGAATATCAGTGAATTTTCAATTAGTCCGTTTTATGATCCAGAACTCCATGCCGCAACCAATTACCTCCGGAAACTGACCAATGAACATTTCTGGTTTGGACTCCTCTCCACGCTGAGCTTCGATCCCACAAAGGATCTCTCGATATCCGGAGGGATCGACCTGCGCACTTACAAGGGTACGCACTTTGAATCCATATATGACCTGCTGGGAGCCGATTATGCTGTTACAGACTTTACAGATGAAAATATGGATCTGGGCAATCCGGCAGAGCACATGCTGTACGAAGGAGATAAAAACAATTATTATAACGTTGGACTGGTCCGGTGGGGAGGACTCTTCTTACAGGCAGAGTATATTACCAACTCCCTTTCCTCATTCATAAACCTTACCGGGGCTTACTCCGCCTATAAAAGAATAGACTACTTTAAGCTGGAGCCCGAAACCGATTGGAAGGACCTGCCCGGGTGGACCATTAAAGGCGGGGCAAATTATAACCTTACTCCCAGGATGAACCTGTTTATCAATGCCGGCTACCTTAGCAAAGCACCAAGGTTCAACAACGTCTTTGACTATGACAATACCCTTTTCCGTGAAATTCTAAATGAAAAGGTGAAAGCCGTTGAGATGGGGTATTCCTTCAAAAGCCAGCATATCTCCTTCAACCTGAACGGTTACTATACCGTCTGGGAAAACAAGCCTGTTGATGCAGCATCCAGAATTCAGGTTGAGATATCTCCGGGTGAGTTCGAGGAACAATCGGTCAACATCAACGGCATGGATGCCCTGCACAAGGGAATAGAAATGGATTTTATTTTGAAAATTACAGGTTGGCTTGACATGGAAGGATTGGTTTCACTGGGTGACTGGCGCTGGAACTCAGAAGATACAGTCAGAATCTATGACGACAACAGGAACCTGGTAAAAAAACAATACTTTGATGCCAAGGGTGTTCACGTCGGGAATTCTGCACAGACGCAGGTGGCCGGACAGCTTCGTATCGAGCCCATCAAAGGGGCCTACCTGAAACCTAAATTTACCTACTTCACCAATTACTATGCTGAATTCGATCCCATCACCCTCGATGGTTCAGCGGATTCCTATGAATGGTATAACGAAGTTACCGGGAAGCACGGCCCCCCCAGGGACTCCTGGGAAATTCCCGGTTACCTCCTGATCGACCTGCATGCAGGCTATTACTTTAAGATCATGGATTACCGCTGCCAGATCAGGCTGAATGTACTGAATGTGATGAATAAAAAATACATTGCAACGGCTCAGAATAACGATCCCTATAATTATCAGACCTATAATGATTTTGATGCGAAATCTTCAGCCGTATTCTTTGGTCTCGGCAGAAGGTATAATGTATCTTTACAATTTCTTTTCTAATTTTTTTATTGTTCAGTTTAAAGATGAAGAAACTCTACCCTATTGTTGCCCTTTTGATCTTTCCACTAACACTGTTTGCTCAGCCGGCCGGGTATTACAACGGTACCGATGGGAAAAACGGCAGTGAACTGAAATCGATCCTGAATGATATCATCAGCGGGCATATCGATTTTTCCTATTCACAGGCAAAATATATCATTAACTATTCCGATGCGGATCCGTTGAATGAGAGCAACGTGATCCTTTTTTATACCCAGCGGTCACAGGATGCCGACACCTATGGAACCGGGGAAAATGATATCAACCGTGAGCACGTCTGGGCAAAATCGCACGGTAATTTTTCAGGCATAAGGCCAATGGATGGAGATGCGTTTAACCTTCGCCCCACGGATGCTTCCGTGAATATTCTCAGAAGCAACCTCGATTTTGATGACTGCTCTGCAACCGGTACGGAAGTAACGGAAGCCCCCGGGACTTATTATACTTCCAACCAGTGGGAACCTTCCGATGCGGTAAAGGGACAGGTTGCCCGGATCATCTTTTACATGGCAACCCGGTATGAAGGGGAGAATGATGAACTGGATCTTGAAACAGTAGATGCCCTGAATACATTCCCTGCCCCGGAACACGGGAAGTTATCCACCCTGTTGCAGTGGAACCGGGATTTCCCACCATCCGACTTTGAGCGAAGGAGGAACGAACGGATCTGGGAATCACAGCAAAACAGGAATCCGTTTGTCGACCATCCCGAATTTGCCGATCTGATCTGGAACAGTGATCCGGTACCGGATATTTCCATCGGGGAGATGAGCATGGATCCTGCCTATCCACTGATTGGAGAAACGGCCGAGATCAATGTCCGGATTACCTCAACCCTGGCCCTTACCGGCGTATCCCTTTTCTGGGGTGACTCACACAACTCTGAAGCCCATGAATCCGCTATGTCATCTTCGGGCGATGTCTATACCGGGATCATCGATCTCACAGGGCTTACGGAAGATGAATACCTCTATTTCAAGGTGTTTGCTACCGATGGCACAAACAATCAGGTTGTTCATGGTTCGTACCGGGTACCCAAAACAATTGATCAGGGAGAGTTAACTACCATCTCCGAGATCCAGGGAACAGGTAGTTCAAGTCCACTAAACTCCCAGAATGTGATCACTTCCGGTATCATGGTAGCCAATCTTGATAATACCTTTTATATCCAATCCTCGGAAAATCCCTACAGCGGGATGTGTGTGTTCGGATCAAACCAGCGGGGAAAGGTCGGGGATAGTATCGTTGTAGCAGGGACAGTTTCCGAATACCAGAACCTGACTGAACTGGGTGGTATCAGTTACACGTATAATTTCGTTTCCGGTACCACGATTGAACCGACTGAACTGACCGTATCCCAGGTCAGTGAACAATATGAAGGAATGCTTATCACGATCAGGAATGCACAGTTTACCGAGGGAGGGATAATTATTCCCGATGGCAACAATTCATACACCTTCAGTGATGGTACCGGTTCCATGCCCATCTTCTCACGATACGAATCCCGTCTTGTGGGACATGAACTTCCAGCGGGCGTGGTGAATATCACCGGGGTACTGAGCCAGTATGGTTCAGAATACCAGATCCTGGTGAGGGACATGAATGATTTCACCACAGGGGACGACTCGGAAGCACCCTATATTACGGCAATCGAGATCATTGATTCAGTCTGGTTGATGGTTGATTTTAACGAGCGGCTCGATGCCACCACATCACAGGCAACCGGCAACTTCAGCATCAACAACGGCATTACAGTGCTTGGCGCATACCTCTATGAAAACACGCACGTTAGCCTTAACATCACAGGCATGCATTCAGGAACACACACCCTTACGGTGAATGGTGTGGAAGATGAGGTAGGTAATGCAGCAACCAATGAGACATTTGATTTTACCTATACCTCCACACCCATTCCTGAAGTCCGTGAAAGCCTGATAGCCATCTTCCCGAATCCGGGTGATGGTCGGTTCTCCATACGCGCTGAGCTGCTTACCGATGGTCCACTGAATCTTCAGATCTACGATATTGCAGGAAAAGTGGTATTTGATAAAGCCTATGAAACCGCTAACGGCACTAACCTGATTAAAGTGACCGATGCGAACCTGCGGGCAGGAATATACTTCATCAGGATCGTAGCTGATAATAAGGTCTGTATGCAGAAGCTGGTTGTTGAGTAGAGAGGGGGGAAATGCCTCAAATGTCTGAAATGCCTTGAATGCCTTAATTTACAAATTTATTAATTTGAGACATTTAAGGCATTCATTTATTCTTTCCCTGCAAAATAACCCATCTCCCGGCTAAGGTCCAGGAAGGGATACTTCTTCTGCACTTCCCTGGCATATTTCAGGCTTTCCTGAAGGAACTTCCTGTGGGATTCGGAATCCGGTTTCATCGGCCGGTGGGCAACTGCCTCCAGGATCTTTTCTATCTCTGAGATGATCTCCTGACTCTCCTTCTCAATAAAAGAGTGTT
>CAZXGG010000098.1:0-5043 GCA_964640125.1 uncultured Rikenellaceae bacterium | reverse complement strand
ATCTTTTCTATCTCTGAGATGATCTCCTGACTCTCCTTCTCAATAAAAGAGTGTTTAAACAGCCGCCAAATATAATCATTGGCTGTCCGGTTCAGGTGGATCATATCCTCGGCATAGAACCGGTAATCCCTCAGGTCGTCCATCACGATCTCATAGGCAGGGAAATATCCGGTTTCCGAAAAATTCTCCCTGAGGTTGTGAATAGCCAGAAGTAGGGTGGCTTTGCTAACCTGGTTCCCCACCGCACCGTCTTTCCAATGCCTGACAGGACTTACCGTAAAAACAACCTTTAACCGTGGATTAAATTTCGATAATTCATTCATCAAGTCCACGAACATCCTGGTGATTTCTCCCGGCGAGAGCATCCTTCTCTCAAATTGATCCGCCGGGATCTTATGACAATTTGAAACCACCTGTCCCGACTCTTTCCAGGTAAAAACCCGTGCCGAACCAAATGTAATGAACAGAAATTCAGCCGTTTTCAGAAAACCGGATGAGTACCGGACACCGTCATTGATGGTTTTCAGACAGTGTTGAAGATCGGGATGAGAAAAGCTGGTTTGATGATAGAAGCTCAACCACTGATGATCAAAATAATGGAGCTCTTCTTTTGTAAATTCCTTCTCCCGGATCAGCACCTCGAGGCAATTTTTAACCGACCAGGGATTATAGATCACGCCAAACGGATTGACATCCACCGGGAATTTTAGTTCCGTTAGTTTTTGTCCGATATGTTCCGTGAAACATGATCCCATGAAAACGGCCGGCATCGTATGCGAAAGCAATGAGCTGCTAACCGGTATCGGGAAAGTGGTGCGATACAGTTCCATTGGATTTGGCCTGTTTGATATTCAATTGTACACTTCGTTATTCAGGAAAGATCTGAATTGTCATACAACGTATCTTTTTCGGTATAGATCCTGATCCAGTTCAAGACAAAATCAAACACTGCCTTTTTTTCCGGTTCATTATGCAGTTCATGGGTCAGACCTTCCCAGATTTTCAGCCAGGTAAAGGATTTTGCCTTTCCTGAAAACTCAATCGTTGCATGGTGCGACGTGATTTTATCCGAGTCACCATGCATCAGGAGTACCGGGAGATCGAGATTACCGGCATTTTCCAGGGCCCATAACCCGGCATCTATCGATAAAAATCCAAGGTTTAATGAAACGCGATTATGCACCAGCGGATCCTCAATATAGCGTTGCACCACTTCCGGATCTCTTGAGAGATCGTTTACGTTAAAGTTCGATTTCTGAATCAGACCCGGTACCATTCTTATTAAAATTCTTCCAAGCTTCTCCTGAATCGCGGGAATATCATAAGCTAACCGCAACCAGGGTGAGGATGCAATGGCACAGGTTGGTTTTACCTCTTTCCGCAATACATAATTAAGAACCAGGTTCCCTCCAAGGCTTTGTCCGAAAAGGATATCGGGGATATCGGGGTGTCGTTCCCGGGATTTGTTCAACAACAATTCAATGTCCTGAAGGAGGATCTCATAGGAAGGTGCATGCCCACGTTTACCTTCCGATCTTCCATGCCCGCGCTGATCAAAACCGATCACGGCATATCCTTCATTCACAAAAGCCGAAGCCCAGTGATTATAACGGTTGATGTGCTCCCCTATACCATGAATGAGACAAACGACTGCACGCGGAGCCTCTTCGGGATCCCATACTTTTACATAAAAAGCAAGATTGTCTGATGATTGCCATTGTAATTCTAATTCCTTCATAGACCACTCTTTTAACAAGGTAATCACTAAATTAATTCTAAATGATGTAATTTTATACAATAAAGTAAAAAAAATGCGCGACACGATACAAATAAGCACCAATAGTCACAACGGGCTGTATGATATTACAAACCAGGTAAAAAGCATAATCGGTAAAAGCAACATAACCAACGGGCTGGTAAGCGTTTATGTTCAGGGAGCCACTGCAGCCATTATGATACAGGAGAACTGGGATCAATCAGTGCAAACCGATGTAATCAATCTTCTGAATAAGCTGATCCCCTTTGGTGTATGGGAACACGATCACCAGGATAATAACGGCGATGCCCACCTGAAAGCCGGCATTGTTGGTCCTGGCGAAACCATCCCCCTCATAAACGGAGAACTGGGATTATCGACCTGGCAGAATATTTTCCTGTGTGAGTTCGATGGACCGAGGAAGCAAAGGAAAATAGTTGTTACTGTGGTTGAATCTTGATTAGAATTCTGCTTGGCTTAGGGCGGGAGAGTTATATGTTATCAGTTAATAAGTTGATAAGATACTCACCGGGTGACTGTGGGTCAGTTACATTTTTTTTAAGCGAGTCACCCGGTGAGTATTACAACCTATTGTGCGCTTTTTAAAAACTCAAGATTTCTCCTCAATCCTTTATACTTCGACCTCATAACCGGGGTTCCGGCGAACAATTCCTGAAACCGCTTTTGATCCATCTCAAACCACTCTTTCCGGGTAAGTTTCAGCAGGTCAGGATGGGGGTTAAAACCGGGTTCCCGGTGAGGGGAAAGATACCGGTTCCATGGACAAACATCCTGGCATATATCACATCCGAACACCCAGTTTCCCATTTTGCCTCTCATCTCAGGAGCTATCTCTCCTTTGTTCTCTATGGTGTGGTAGGAGATGCATTTTCGCGAATCGATGACCCGGTCAGCAACAATCGCCCCGGTCGGGCAGGCATCGATACAGCGGGTACAATTTCCGCAATAATCCTTTACCGGGCGATCACGGGCAAGTGTCAGATCGACTATCAGTTCACCGATGAAGACGAACGACCCGTAATCTTTAGAAATGAGGTTTGAATTCTTCCCGATCCATCCCAGTCCGGCTTTTGCCGCCCAGGCACGGTCAAGCACAGGAGCCGAATCAACAAAATAGCGACCCTTCACCGGACCCACTTCTTCATTGATGAAGTCGAGCAATTTTTTCAGTTTTTTCTTCATCACCCTGTGGTAATCCCTCCCATATGCATATTTGGATATCCTGGGAGACTCGGGATCGGACTGAACCTTTTCCGGGTAATAATTCAGAATCACCGAAATCACCGATTCTGCTCCCTCCACCAGTTTACGTGGATCGATCCTTTTTTCAGAATGAACAGACATGTACTTCATCTCCCCATGATGCCCGGCATTGAGCCATTGTGTCAGGCGGAATGAATCCTGTCCGAGGCTTTCGGCTTTTGCTATACCACATGCATCAAATCCAAGCTGGATTGCATGAATCTTGATTTTAGCTGAAATTTCCTGACAAGTGAACATTTGATTGAACTACCTTTTAAAAGAGAAATTAACCTTTTTGTAAAAGATAATCAAAATATGGATAAATCTTTTATATTATATGAAAACCGGATATTATAAGGATTCCGTTTTAACTTGCACTTAATCATATTATCCCGTAACTTGCAGTAGAATATATGTTAAGACATAATATATAGGAGTTACATTATGAGAATAGGTTTGCCAATAAGGTGTTCAATTCTCGTTTGTCTGTTGGCGTGTTCTTCCAGGCAGGAAGTAGAGCCGACAGGGCTGATCGCCCGATTTGGAAGCACCCCGACAATTGACGGCGTGTATGACTCTGGGGAATGGGATGACGCGGTGATCGTTAAGGCAGATACAGTTGAACTGTTCAGGATAAAACACGACTCTGAAAACCTGTACTTCGCTGTGCGAGCAGGTGGAGGGGACCTCGTGTTCAACATGGATGCTGGTGTTCGCGTCCTGCATTGGTCTGCTCAACTGGGCTCGGCGGAGTACATGAAAACTGGTACATCCGCGCAGGTACTCGATAAGCCTTTTGCATACGAACTATGGGGTCTGCAGGACGAGTCCCCTGCCGTAATCCATGAGACTCTTGCAGAATATCTGGCCAAAAACGGCTGGACAGCAAATATTGCTTCGATGGGTAACCTGATGCAATCAGAACTCGCGGTCTCGTTTGAGTGGCTGGGGCTGGACACCGAGTCGGGGCGATTTGTAGAGATACCGAGCTTCCGTATCGGTGCCGGTCTCATGATCACCAAGGGAGATTCTAGGGGAAAAGAGCTTCTTTCGCTGCCCCGAGAGCAACTTAAAAAACTGTATCCATCCGTACGTTGGCCGTCGAAGTCAACACCAAAAGATTTGATAGGAGGCGACCTCCCGGATACCATACGCGTGGATGGAACTGACTTTGGCAGAATCTGGATCGACCTTAAGAAGTAACGTGTCAAATTTGGAAATTGATAAACAAGAAAGCGAACAATTGATGTCTAACCCTCGCTTGCAGCAGACGGTTCTCCCTGTCACGGCCCTCCCGCGCCAGGATCGCCCCGCAGCTGAAGCGCAATCGTTCTGCTGAATAAAATAGTTAATATTTCACCCTAAAATCTTATATTGTACATATGATACAAAAGGTGATAACAAAACGAAAAATAGACCGCAGTTCCATCTTGGACGATCTGGCTTATTGGCAAAAACGTTCACCTGAAGAGCGAATTTCGGCTGTTGAAATACTAAGACGTCAATACTATGGAAGTACAGGAAGACTTCAGAGAGTTTCTCAAATTGTTGAACGCACATGAAGTACAATTCTTAATCGTCGGGGCCTACGCTTTGGCTTTTCATGGAGCACCTCGTTTTACAGGTGATATTGATGTTTTCGTAAAGCCAGACAATGCTAACGCCAAACGTATTATTAATGCATTAGCTGATTTTGGTTTCAGTTCGCTTGATCTCACAATCAACGATTTTAAAGATCAAAACAAGGTAATTCAACTTGGACTTCCCCCTGTGCGCATTGATATAATAACATCAATCAGCGGTGTAACATGGGAGGAAGCTGATGCTTCAAAAGAACCAGGTCTTTTTGGTGATGTATCTGTTTCGTACATTGGTAAAAAACAATTTATAACCAACAAACGAGCAACCGGACGCAAGAAAGATCTAGCCGATATTGAAGCTCTTGGAGAAGAATAATCAGCAGAACGTTATAAGGAGAAACTATGGAAGATAAAAAGGCATTGACGGCACCATGTGGATTAGAT
>CAZXGG010000097.1:8975-10039 GCA_964640125.1 uncultured Rikenellaceae bacterium | reverse complement strand
GGGTGTACCGACAAATCGTCGGGACGGGGGTGGAATTTTTCTTTTTTAACGAATAACGAACAACGTTCTACGATACGGGCCCTGTGAAATCCTGCAAAGCAGGGGCGGCTTCGCCGCTATTTCACAGGGCGGGCTTCATTACCATAACCGAATTGCGATTTTATTACCGGAAAACCTTTCATGGACTGGAACTTGCCAAAGATTAAGTAGAAAAAAACCAGAAACCCCGCCCGACTGAACGCGTCAGTCGTTCGGGCGGGCAGAAACCAGAAACTACCCTTCTTTCAAAGTATAACTGTACCCCTCCATGATGGGGTTGGAGAGGATTTTATTGCAGGCTTCGTTTACCTTTTCCATTGCCTTTTCCTTACTCTCCGATTCGATCTCAAGGGTGATATGCTTCCCGATCCTGACGTTGGAAACCTCCTGGAAACCAATATTTTTCATACTCTGAGTAACGGCTTTTCCCTGTGGATCCAGCAGCGCTTTCAGCGGCATGATGTTGATCTCAGCAATGAATTTCATAGCGGGCGTAATTAAATGATGTTCTTAACCAGATGGCTCCCCGCGGATATAATAATGTAACCCAGGATGATAACGGGGATTGCATTCAATTTAAATCCAATCACTAAAATAACAGAAATTCCAAGAAATACATAACGCAACCTGTTTTCTTTCCATCCGGACGTGTGAAATTTAAGGGAAAACATGGGAATTTCTGAAATCATTAAGCTGGAAAAGAGTAGGATAAGAAACAGCAGAAAAACAGGATGCGAAAGGTAAGTGCCCAGCACATTATTCAGGTTTTCCAGTACGATAAGCATGTAGGATGCCGTGAAGATACCGGTTGCTGGTGTGGGAAGTCCAATAAAAAAAGTCTCCTGTCGCTGATCGATATTGAATTTTCCCAATCTCAAGGCAGCGGTTACCACAAGAAGAGCAGGGGATAGTAAGACAATTTTTTCGTAGATCATCAATCCATCATACGTGAATACACCGTATTTCATCTCAAAAAAGATCTGGAAAATCTTGAAAAACAGGAGTGCCGGAGCAATACCAAAACT
>CAZXGG010000097.1:6636-8875 GCA_964640125.1 uncultured Rikenellaceae bacterium | reverse complement strand
GATATACGTGGCAACCCGGCACAATGATCACCTTAGTGCAGCAACCTTGTGTATCGAAAACGGGAAATCCGTGCTGGTTGAAAAGCCATTTTGTGTAAATGCCGCGGAAACAGAACAACTCATTGCCCTTGCACGCAGGAAAAATGTGTTCCTGATGGAAGCGATGTGGACCAGGTTCCTGCCGGTCATTCAGGCAGTGAAAGAACGAATTAAAAAGGGAGATATCGGAGCAGTCAATACGCTGTTTGCCGATTTTGGATTCAAGGCACCTTATGATCCTAAAAGCAGGGTATATAATCCGGAACTGGCAGGCGGTGCACTGCTTGATATCGGTATTTATCCCATATCCTTCGCTTCCCTGATCTTTGAAAAACAACCGGATGAGATTTTAAGCCATGCCATCATCGGCACCACTTCGGTGGATGAGCAATCATCCTATCTGTTCCGTTATGGTGATAATGCCCTGGCTATCCTGGCAAGTACCATCCGGGGAATATCACCACGGAGTGCACATGTCGTGGGAGAAGATGGGTCGTTTCATATCCCTCAGTTCTGGAAAGCAAGAAGTGCCTCCCTTATCCGGGGAGAGAAAACGGTTGAGGTTCTCGAACCGGCTTTTCAGGGCTCCGGCTATAATTACCAGGCTCAGGAGGTGATGGATTGCATCCGCCGTGGAGAAACCGAAAGCAGTATCATGCCCCTGGATGAATCACTGGCGATCATGCAAACCGTGGATCGGGTAAGGGATCAGATCGGATTGAAATATCCGTTTGAAAAGGAGTGAGTTAATTAGTAAACTATATAGTAAGAAAAGTAACAATTGTTCCTTATTTTTATCCGGAAATTCATCCAGCCAATGGAAAATGAATTTGTCAATATTCGCGTAGCCATAGATTTTGATGGAACGATTGTAGAACATGAATACCCGGATATCGGAGAGGAGAAATTGTTCGCGTTTGAAACCTTGAGGGAGATGCAAAAAAAAGGCTTCAGGCTCATTTTATGGACATACCGTACAGGAAAAGAGCTGGAAGAAGCCCTTGAGTTTTGCCGGCAGAGGGGCGTGGAATTCTATGCAGTGAACAAGAGTTACCCCGAGGAGGTTTTTGATGAATCGGTGAGCAGGAAAATAGATGCTGATCTGTTTATCGATGACAAAAATATCGGAGGATTCCCCGGCTGGAGCAAGATATGGGAAATGCTGAATGCCGGCATGCAGGAAGATCAAAAGAGGGCTCAAAAAACATTCTCCGGTGCGAATATTTCACTGATCCAGGGCCTGCGAAAACTGTTTAAAAGAAAAAACCATGAGGGATAACACTTTCTCCATACCATTAAAGAATTTTGGAAACACAGGAATCCTTCTCCTGTCTGTTTTCTTCCTGGTGGTTTCCTGCTCAGGAGATAGTGACAGGAACGCATCTGGTGAACGGAAAAGACCGATAGAACGGAGGGCAAACACGCAGGTATCAACCGAAAAGATCAGTTATATAATTAAGCCCGAACGGGAAGAGATCTTCCGTAGAGGTGAACGCATTATGGTTCAGCTTGCCCTGATGGAAGGAGTGGCAGGGATCGATTCGTTCCAGGTGTTCGTGAATGGCAGCTACAAGGGAGTATCCTATCGTGATGACTTGCTTTTCTACTGGAATAGTGAACAATCACCCGTCGGGAAAAGAACCATTAGAACCGTAACATTCGGCAGGGATGGACAGAAAGAGAACAATTCCGTAGTCGTAATTATCCAATCGGATATCGTCCCGGAGCAGTATGGTTACCGGGTAGTGCACACTTATCCCCACGATATAACCGCCTATACCCAGGGCCTTGCATATGAAGATGGGATCCTTTACGAAAGCACCGGACAGCGGGGTGAATCAACCCTTCGCAAAGTAAAACTGGAAACCGGTGAACTGATCGAGAGCCTGAATCTTCCCCCCAACCTGTTTGGTGAAGGAGCCTGCATCCTCGGTGATAAAATTATCCAGCTTACCTGGACATCAAAAGTGGGCTTCGTATATGACAAAGAATCATTCCGTGTTATCAACCGGATCGAATACCCAACCCAGGGATGGGGATTGACGACAAACGGAGAACAGCTGATCATGAGCGATGGTTCCCACATCATCTATTTCCTTGAGCCGGAATACTTTACGGAATTATCCCGGATAGAGGTGTTTGATCATGAGAAAGCCATCACCAACCTGAATGAACTGGAGTATATTGATGGTAAGATCTA
>CAZXGG010000097.1:0-6536 GCA_964640125.1 uncultured Rikenellaceae bacterium | reverse complement strand
GTAAGATCCAGCAGTCCGTCATCCGGCTTTGCATCCGGAGTCTGAAGCATCCCTCCTCCCGCATACCGGCCATTTCCCAGGCTTATGGAGAGTAGGCTGTTTTCAAATACCGGTTTCCCGTCAACTTCAATGGAAACGCGTGTGCTTTTGTAGTTCATGAGCGTGGCAAAGATATTGAGGAAGTATAGCAGTACACCGTGCTTGCCCTCCTCTTTCTGCTTGTTGGCTTTTTGTACTACCCGGGCATCGAACCCCAATCCTGCAATGTTGATGAAATACCTTGATGTTTGTTCACCCGATGTCATGTACCGGACCAGGCCGGCATCCTGGCGAAAGGTCTGTCCCTTTTTCAGTATCCTGATCGCTTCTTCATAATCGGAGGGAATGTGAAACATTCTCCCCCAGTCATTTCCCGTTCCAACCGGGATCATCCCAAGCAGGATCTCATCCGGGGCAACCCGCGTCTGGGAAAAAATCCCATTGACGGCTTCATTTAGGGTCCCGTCACCCCCGACTACAATAATCTTGTTTGTGCCTTGATTTACTGCTTCGGTAACCAGCTCAATGGCATGATACTTCCGGAGAGTGAATTGATGGGTGAAGGAGAATCCGTTTTGCCCGAGCAAAAAGGATATCTTCTCCCAGTCTTTTTCCCCTTCGCCACTTCCGGCAACGGGATTGACCAGGACAAACCATAACGATTCGGAATTGTTTTTGTTCATACCGAACTTTACGGGTTGATAATCATATAGAATGCCCGATAAATATCCGAAAATTTATGATATGATGTTAATAATTTGTTTATAAATGAAGAAAAAATGTTTACAATATAATTTGGGGTAAAAATCTTAAAAGAGTGGTAAAGTCGTATCTTTGACCACTCCTAACAGGGAAAAACAGCGGATACATTAATAGGAAAACCATAATCAATCATTGGATGGGAAAGACAATTGCGTTGGCGAATCAAAAAGGGGGTGTTGGAAAAACGACCACAGTGATCAATCTTGCTGCAAGCCTGGCGGCACTGGAAACGAAAGTACTGATCGTTGATGCAGATCCACAGGCAAATGCTACGTCCGGTATCGGTTTTGATATCCGGAACATAAAAACCAGCATTTACGAATGCCTGATCGATGGTGTCAATCCAAGAGATATCGTTCTGTCTACCGAGATTGACAACCTGGATCTGATCCCAAGCCACATCGACCTGGTTGGTGCTGAGATTGAAATGTTGAACCTGCCCAACCGGGAAAAAATGCTGAAACAGGTGATTGAGAAGGTCAAGGATAACTATGAATTTGTGCTCATCGACTGTTCACCCTCCCTCGGGCTCCTTACGGTAAATGCTTTAACGGCAGCTGACTCAGTGATCATACCGGTACAGTGTGAATATTTTGCCCTGGAGGGTTTGGGGAAATTGCTCAATACCATAAAGATCATACAAACCCGGTTGAACCCGGAGCTTGAAATCGAAGGATTTCTTCTGACGATGTATGATTCAAGGCTTCGCTTAAGCAACCAGGTGGTGGATGAAGTACAAAAGCATTTCCAGCAAATGGTGTTTGAAACCATCATTCAGCGAAACATCAAATTGAGTGAGGCTCCCAGTTTTGGTAAACCGGCATTGATGTATGATGCCAATTCACGGGGAGCCATCAATCACCTGAACCTTGCCCGCGAGTTGCTTCAAAAGAACGAAAAAACGAAAATCAGCAATGCTGAGAAAATTCTGGAATAACAGGAATCAGTCATTGATTTACCCCATAATATTAACCATTTGACAACAGGATGACGAAACGAAATGCGCTGGGAAGAGGACTTGGAGCACTGATTGATGATGCCGACAGGGAAAAACTGGAGCAGATTGGTTCAATCAATGAGATCGATGTTAACCGGATTGATGTAAATCCCTTTCAACCAAGAGCCAGGATGGATGAGGAGGGGCTGAATGAACTGGCGTCATCCATAAAAGAGCTGGGCATTATTCAACCCCTGACCGTCAGAAAGGTTGATGAAAACCGATTCCAGCTGATCACCGGCGAACGAAGATACAAAGCTGCCATTATTGCCGGTCTGAAAACAGTCCCTGCCTATATCCGTACAGCGGATGATCAGGCAATGCTTGAATTGGCACTCGTGGAGAATATCCAGAGAGAAGACCTCGATGCAATCGAAGTTGCCATCAGTTACCAGCGCCTGATCGAGGAGTGCAACCTGACCCAGGAGAACCTGAGCGACCGGGTTGGAAAGAAGCGGTCGACCATTTCCAATTACCTCAGGCTGCTTCGACTGCCGGCTGAAATACAACTCGGAATCCGTGAAAAGAAAATTGGTATGGGGCATGCCCGGACCCTGATCAACGTGGATGACCCCAAAATTCAGATCCAGGCCTATTACCGGATTGTTGACGAAGATCTGTCTGTCAGAAAAGTTGAGAGTATTGTCAGAGCACTGAACAGAAAATCTGCGAACCTCAACGATACATCAGAAAGGAAGAAACAGAGAATTGCTGAATATAGCGAATTGGAACAACACCTCTCCAAATTTTTTAATTCCGATGTCCGGTTCAGGGTCAATGAACATGGAAAAGGCAGGATTGTTATTCCCTTTGAAACCGGCGAAGAGCTCGAACGCATTATCGGAATTTTCGATAAACTGAACGGTTAATTCCTTATCTTTGCTGCAATTGATCGATTTTGCAGGATTTAACGGAATGACAACATTGAACCGGATCACAACATTTACATATTCCTTTCTCACCCTGTTAACCCTCTTTTTCTTCGTGGGCGACCCCATGGTTATGGCACAGGATGTGGTGCCGGCTCCTCTGCCGGATAGCCTGACCCTGGAAATTCACTCGCCAAGGCGAGCCTCATTGTATTCTGCCGTCCTTCCCGGAATGGGACAGATCTACAATAAGAAATACTGGAAAGCCCCGGTTGTTTATGCCGGATTTGGTGTCCTGATATATTTCGTGATTTTCAATACAACCCACTACCATGATTTTAAAAACGGACTGGTGGATTTTACCGATACCATAGCGGGAACCGATAGTTACCTAAAGTTGATCAGTGACAAACTCGATCCTGCCACCTTTGACCCCATACTTCACCCGGATACCTATAATGCTTCATCTGCAGAATGGTTTGAAGAACAGTTGAAGAACGGCATGAATTATTACCGCCGGAACAGGGATCTATCTTATATCGGTATGGGATTATGGTATATAGTGAACATCATTGATGCTACGGTTGACGCACACCTGTTCGATTATGATGTGGGGGAGGACCTCTCCCTGCACATCGAACCCAGGTTCAAACAATCCCCCCATTCCCTCGAAACATTCGGATTGAAACTTACGTTTCAATTTTAATGACTATTTTTGCCAAAATCTTTTACAATGATCATCATGAGACGTATCCTGTTCCTTTTTCTGTTTGCTGTTTTTTTCTCATTTCACCTCATTGGACAATCGCTTGAGACAGATACCATTCCCATCCCGGAAGAGGTGGAACTATCCGGTTTTGAAAATAACCTCGATAGTCTTGTCCATCTCTGGTATGTCAATCAGACCGGGAATTCGGAGAACTTCTCGCTGGTTGAGGATGTGGAAGACGAAACAGTCATCACCCAATTTCCCGATTCGGTTTACATTGACCGGCTGAGTCGGATACCATCTTTGCTGGAGCTCTCATACAACAATATCGTAAGGAACTTTATCCACGTTTATACCCAGAAGAAAAAAGAGAATCTTGAAATCATGCTGGGTCTGGCGGACTATTATTTCCCGATCATTGAAGAGATCTTTGATTTTTATGATATCCCCCTTGAAATGAAGTACATGGCCGTCATTGAATCGGCATTAAATCCCAGGGCAGTATCCAGGGTCGGCGCTACCGGATTGTGGCAATTCATGTATGGCACGGGACGAATGTACGGACTTACCATAAATACCATTGTGGATGAAAGAAGGGATCCGATCAAATCAACGCATGCAGCTGCACAATACATCCAGGACCTGTATACCATTTACAAGGATTGGGTGCTGGTTATCGCTGCCTACAATTGCGGACCGGGAAATGTGAATAAAGCCATTCGCAGATCCGGGAACAAACGGAACTTCTGGGATATCTACTATTTTTTGCCCCGCGAGACCCGGGGACATGTTCCGGCATACATCGCTGCAACCTATGCTATGAATTATTATCAGGAGCATAACCTGAGACCAAAACCAATTGAAATGCCCCTGGCTGTGGATACCCTTATGATCCACGATGACCTCCATTTAAAACAGGTTGCCGAAGTACTGAACATCCCCGTGCAACAACTTCGGGATATGAACCCGCAATACAGACGGGATATCATTCCCGGCAAAAGTCAGGAATTTACTCTAAAAATACCCGTTCAATACATTTCATCTTTTATCACCCTTGAGGATTCTATCTTCTCCTATAAAGATTCACTTTATTTTGATCCGACCTATACCCTTGTCAGTCCCACACGTTCGCAGTATGTACCACAACCACCAACAGGGAAGACAAAACTTTATTATACCGTAAAATCAGGGGATAACCCCGGTTATATTGCCAGCTGGTATCATGTGGGACTTTCCGATCTCAGGTACTGGAATAATATCCGGAACATGATTCGTGTAGGTCAGAAACTGGTGGTATATGTCCCGCCGGAAAAGGCAGATTCCTACCGGAAAATCAATGATATGTCTTTTGAAGAGAAGCAGAGGAGCATCGGGAAGAGCACTGTCCGGCCCGAAGAAACCATTACTCAGCAAGAAACCCTCGACGATAATTATATCTATTATCGGGTCAGATACGGTGATACATTATGGGATATTGCGAAAAAATATCCGGGAGTTACAGAAACCGATATCATACGGCTGAACAACCTTACAGATGCAAACCGCATAATTCCGGGACAGCAGATAAAGATCAAAAGAAAAAGTTAAACTGTTATCCGACGGGCGATATCGGAATGTTGAATGCAGAGGGATCGCACTTCTTTGACCAGAGAGATAAATGAAGCCAATTAACAGGAATGAAACCGTTTCAAATCTTCCTGATTTTTTTTGTTATCCTTCTTCTGCTTCTTACCCTGTCATTTATTTTTCCACCCCAGGGTATTAAAGGACCAGGCGGAATTACCCTTCGCTTTCCCACCTGCCGGGATCTGATATCAAAACCACAGAAACCCGACTATTCTAATATCTCACACATCCTCGAACAGAGTGAAGTCCTGGAAAGGGAGACAGAAGTGCCCGCTCCCCGCGTCGACTCAATGATCACGACCATACCGGAGGATAGTATCGCACCGGATACCACCCGGTCCGTAACCCATCCGGTCTATCATGCTGATAGCCTGAAAAAGCTGGTTTATTCCCTGATCTTTCCTGACAACGATCCCTCAATACTGTATCCTTTTTTCAGGAAACTTGAACAGGTTCAGTCCATGGATAAACCCCTCAGGATTCTGCATTATGGCGATTCTCAGATTGAAGGTGACCGGATCACCTCCTATATCAGGGAAAAGATGCAGGAGAAATTCGGTGGTTATGGACCCGGTTTATTTTCACCCGATATGGTGGTGCAGCATACCCTTTCACTGAAACAGAGGGTCTCTTCCAACTGGTTGCGGTATGGTGTAAACGATATGAATAATGAGATTATCGATCACCGGCGGTTGGGTATTATGATGAATTTTGGAAGATACCTCTTTCCCGATACCACCTCATTAAATGATTCAGCACTCTATGAAGCAAGAATTGAGATTGAACCATCGGGTCTGGGGTATTCACGGGTTGAATATTTTGACCGGATCAGACTCTTTTATGGGTACAACCGTTTTCCGGTCCATTTTGAAATCAGGGTATCCGGTAAACCAGAACGGATCGATACCCTACCTGTAAACCGATCTTTTCGGGTGCTTACGACTGAGATCCCCGGAAAGTATGATCACCTTTTGATTCAGTTCAGGGGGGCAGACAGCCCTGATCTGTATGCCATCAGCCTTGAGAGCAACAAAGGGATTATGGTGGATAATATCCCGATGAGGGGCAGTTCGGGGCTCGATTTTTCCCGCTCAGACACACTGCTTCTAAAAGAGATGTTGAATGAGCTGAATGTTGGTCTGATCCTTCTTGAGTTTGGTGTGAACATAGCACCCCATATTGTTAAAGGATACAAATGGTATGAAAACAGGCTCTATCAGCAACTGGTGACATTAAAATCTCTTCATCCCGGCGTAACGATCCTGGTGTTAGGGATTTCGGATCTGTCCCGCAAGGTGGATGATGCATATGAATCATATCCCAACATCATGGCAATCCGGGATGCGCAGAAAAATGCTGCATTTCGTGCCGGATGCGGATTCTGGGATACCTTTGAGGCAATGGGGGGTGAAAACTCGATGCCGGGATGGGTTTTTGCAGATCCACCCCTTGCCAGATCCGATTTTGTGCACTTCAGTAACCTGGGATCTAAGGTGATCGGGGAGATGTTCCATAATGCATTGATGGAGGAGTA
>CAZXGG010000096.1:0-10506 GCA_964640125.1 uncultured Rikenellaceae bacterium | reverse complement strand
GCAGGCAAACCGGTCGTTTTAAAAATGGATGAACAAATGGCAGGTACCTCTTCCATCTCCATATTTTCATGATTGATGGTAATGGCTAATACTTTCTTACCTGAAATGAGTTCAATGGCTTCTATCTGCTGTTCCAGCGGATGGATTGTATACCCGGGGAAACCATCGTATTCAAGTCGCTTTGGAGCATGCTGTAAGATCACAAAATCGGGACGCCCGGCAGCAAGGATCTCATATCCGCCCGGGTATGCCGGGTTCATCAGGCTTCCCTGCCCTTCGATGATGATCGCATCGGGCTTCTCATCGACCCATGCCGAATAAATGGCATGTTCAATCTCCCCCGAAACAAAATCATTTACCAGGGAATCCACAATTACTGAATAGCGTGCTCCCTGCATCCAGGAAGTTTGACCCGTTCCGATCAGTTCTGTCTTATACCCGGTTTTCCGCAATCCGTGAACTATTCTCCAGGCAGTTGTTCGCTTGCCAACGGCAGAATCAGTTCCCAGTATGGCCAGTTTCAGGCAATCCACTTTTTCAATCTTCCCCGAAAAAAAGTGCAGGTATTTCCTCATCGGGGGTTTACGTACATCCCGTATGGTCAACTCGTTCTCCCTGGCAATATCCCTAAATAATTCTTCATCAGAAATAAAATCGTGCAAACCGGATACAATATTGAGCTTATGTTCCAGTGCATATTTGACATCTTTCCAGGTATTACCCTGAAGTTTGCCGCCATCGGGGGCAATCCCGATGACCAGATGAGTTGGATAGGCTCCTTTCCCTTTTCCAACCTCAATCGCTTCAACCAGTGATGATACCACAGGAACTCCCCCGAATTTTCCATCCAGGACTTCCAGGGCATCCCTCCCGGCATATTGTGAATCAATAACAGCAATTACCCTGTATCTGTCTGTAAACCGTACAAGACCGTGTGCTGTTTTTCCGTTGGTGGTGTTAAAAGCACCCTCACAATACACAATTGCATTTCCTTCCATTGTTTGATTCATTTAATCGTTTATTTCCTTCCTGTTAATACAGAGACATACCGGTCTCCTTCCATGGACTCACGATAATGTTCCTGTAAAAAAGCAATTAAGCCTGCTGTTGAGGCAGGTAAAACGTTTAGTCCTTCCTTATCGCGGAGGGATTTAGCGTAACTTAACAGTTTTGAGTCACTGATATCATCTGCCCATCCTCCGGACTCACGGATGGCTATCAGTGCTTCATCCCCATCCAGGGAATGCCAGTTGATCAGGGGTTCATTGACCAGGGTCTCTTTTATGGCCTCCGGTTTGATGTCTTCACAACTTTCCAGGTTTCGCTTATAGGAGAGAATGATGGGATTTTTCTTGAATGCTGATCCGGCAACCATTTTGGGAATACGTGAGGTTTTTCCCCGCTTGTACAATGAGGTGAATCCCCGGTATATCCCGGCAAGCAGAGTCCCGTTGGATACAGGAACGGAAATAACCTTTGGTGCATCACGGATAGTATCATAGATCTCATTGGCAATTTCAGCATAGGCGATAAACTGAAGATGCTTATTTGCACCACCCGGATTGGCATCATAATATTCCTTCTCGATTGCAATATTGATAGAAACAGCTACTGCATTTTCATAATCCCCCGGGGATCGCCTGATCTCCGCTCCAAGTTTGATCATTTCGGTGATCCGTCGTGTATGGTAGCTTTCGGGTATATACACGACACATCGTAAATTTGCCAGGTACGCCGCCAAAGCAATAGCTACGCCATAATTCCCACAGGTTGCCACAGTGATGGTGTCATATCCCCTCCGCAATGCATCCAGGCACTGAGCAAAGGCTATCCGGTCCTTCTGAGTCCCGGTTGGATTCCCTCCTTCAAACTTCAAATAGATCTGCCGTAAACCTGCTTCACGTTCAATATTTCTGGCTCTTGTGAGTGAAGTGTCTCCCACTTCAATATTCATGATATCTTCATAGGCTGCCAGACGCTCTAACTGTGAGTTCTTCTCATCCACAACAATTTTCCTGAGTTCCTCAGTTTCTCTGGAAATATTCAGATCTGCCGGGGCAACACCATCAATCAGGGCGAACGATGTGTCGCTTCCATGTGAGCCTGATGTAAGTTCGTTCATGTAGCATGTATCATGAAAAGCGTTTGTATATCCTTTGGTTAAACCCTACTCCTTCCAGGAACCGGTTGAAAAGGATGTGCAAATTTATAGCTATTTCCTCGAATATTACCAAAGATCATCGTGAAATAAATTCAATCTGTCACAGTTATGATTTATACCACTCAGTCCGGAGAGGATAAAAAAATTTCTATCTTAGCATTTTTGAAATAAAAATCGAACAATATCCTGTTCAACAGGGTGAAATTGGTATACAAAAAATATAGTATCATTCCATTTTTTCTTCTTGTCTTTGGCTGGTATTCCGTATCAGCACAGGAGGAAATCATCATCCCGAAAACGGATGGAGAATTGGTGTTTGACGGCATTCCGGATGAACCCTTCTGGGATGAGGTGGAACCTTTTCCTGTAGTTATGTTCCAACCGGTTCACGGCAACGAGCCCACTGAGAAGACAGAGATCAGATTATGTTACAACAATCAATACCTGCTTCTTTCCGGCAGAATGTACGACAAGAACCCTTCAGAAATACAGGATAATACAAAAAAAAGAGATGAGTTTGGAGGGAACAGCGATGGTTTTGGGATCATCATTGATAATTTCAACGATAACGAGAACGCTATTGTATTTTCAACTACGCCATCCGGGCTGCGAGCAGACATGACCGTATTTAATGATGCTCAGGGGCGGATAGAACATATGCCATTTAACGAAAGCTGGAATACATTCTGGGATGTAGAGACGGTTGTCAATGATGAGGGGTGGTTTGCAGAGATCCGCATACCCATATCCAGCATCCGGTTTCAGGATAACGGTGATAGTACCATCATGGGAATAACGGTCTGGCGTTGGATACCCCATAAAAACGAAACGATCATATTCCCGGCAATCCATCCGAAGTATGGTGATTTTGCTATGATGAAACCTTCCCAGACCCAGAAAGTTCTTTTTGAAGATATTGAGCCAAAAAAACCGTTGTATATTGCGCCCTATGCCCTCGCGGGCTATACCATGAACAATGACCTGAATGATACAGAAACGGAATACCTCAAAGAGAGTGAGCCCAGCATCGAAGCAGGTTTGGATATCAAATACGGGCTCACGGGTAACCTTACGCTTGACCTTACGGTAAATACAGATTTTGCGCAGGTCGAGGCGGATGACCAGCAGGTTAACCTGACCCGGTTTTCGCTCTTCTTCCCTGAAAAAAGACTATTCTTCCAGGAACGGTCCAGCATTTTCAGCTTTAGCTTCGGTGGTCCGAGCAATCTGTTCTACAGCCGGAGGATCGGTCTCTTTGAGAATGAAGATGAAGAGCTTCAACCGGTGAGAATATATGGCGGACTGCGGATCTATGGCAGAGCAGGTAAATGGGATCTTGGATTCCTGGATATGCAGACAGCACCATTTGATACGGTACCATCCGAAAATTTCGGAGTCCTCCGGTTGAGAAGACAGGTGATCAATCCTTACAGTTATATCGGCGGGATCTATACCTCCCGATTGGGTATGAATGGAGCGTACAATATTGCCTACGGACTGGACGGCATCTTTCGTTTATTCGGAGACGATTACCTCGATGTCAAATGGGCACAGAGCTTCGAAACCGATAGCGCCAACACCATTGCCTCAATGAAACCATCAAGAGTCCGGTTTAGCTGGCAACGGCGATCGCAGGAAGGATTCGGATATGATTTTTCCTTCTCCTGGGCAGGGGAAGAATTCAATCCCGGTATTGGCTTCGAGATGAGAGAAGACTATTACATGTACCGCGTTCAACTCCAATACGGCTGGCTTCCAGGTGAAAACTCAAGGTTGTATTCACATAGTTTTCAAGTCGGAGCTATGAATTTTTACAGGGTGGAGGATGGATCCCTCGAATCGGCAAGATATGGACCCGCCTGGAGCTTCACGACAAAAAGTATGATGCAGGGACGCCTCTCACTGAGTTATAACCTGGAGGATGTGGATGAAGAGTTTGAGCTTTCTGAAGAAGCTACTATTCCGATAGGAAGATACGAGTTTTTTTCAGCCATGGGATTTCTTATGACGCCCATGTCCCGAAGTTTTTATACCCTGGGACAGTTTGAACTGGGTCAGTTTTATGACGGAACCCGGTTCTCCCTCACCTTAACCCCGACATGGAATATCACTTCAAGTGTCGCTCTCAGTGGAATGTACCAGATAAACCGGTTGGATTTTAAAAAACGTAACCAGGAGTACCTGGGGCACATCGGACAACTGAAATTGCTTTATATGTTCAGTACAAAACTTTCTGCCAGCGCTTTCATTCAATACAACAGCGAGATCGAGACCATTATTTCTAACTTTCGACTGCGATACAATCCACGGGAAGGAAATGATTTCTATATCGTTTACAACGAAGGGACCAATACACTGCTCGACCAGGAAGATCCCGTAAAACCAAGAACCGGCAGCCGAACCTTACTCCTTAAATATACCTATACATTTAGTTTGTGATGTATCCATTCTTAGGAATATTTTTATCGGGAAATAATAAACAATACCATGTAACCAAATCAGGAATATCAACCCTGATAATCAATAAGTGATATTTCGCACTTAAGGGAAATTTTGTATTTTTAGTAAACCAAATCACACTAAGCCATTAGCCTGATGCCATTGGTACTAATAGGACCCTACCTTAAGAAGCGTTTTCTCCCAGTTCTCATCTTTTCCACCTTCATTACAGGGAATATTGATCTGTCTGCCCAGGATCCCTGGGTGATTCCACGGTTGAATGATACAATCCGGTTTGACGGACGTGTGGATGAACCTGCCTGGGATCAGGTTGAACCCTTTCCAATGGTTATGCATGTTCCTGTTTTCGGCAACGAACCGACGGAAAGATCGGATATCATGGTCGGTTATACGGATGAGTACCTGTATGTAGGAGCCAGACTCTTCTATGAGGATGTTTCCATGATACGGCCTATCGGTAAACAGAGGGACTATACAAATATGGGGACCGACTATCTTGGAATTTTTTTCGATACATTTAACGACAATGAAAATGCCCTTTCTTTTTTCACCAATCCAAATGGCCTTCGCTGGGATGCCACCATAAAAAACGATGCAGTGCCAACAATGGTAAACTCAATGCCTATGGATATCAGCTGGAATACCTTCTGGGAAGTAAAAACCTCAATGGATGAAAATGGCTGGTATGCTGAAATGCAAATCCCGCTTTCCAGCCTCCGGTTTCAGGACCAGGATGGGAAGGTGACGATGGGCATTACGGTATTCCGGTATATCCCTGTAAAAAATGAAATAAATGTATCTCCCGCAATTCCTCCCAACTGGGGTTCATTCAGCACATGGAAACCTTCCCAGGCAAGGAAAGTTATCTTCCATGGTATCAAATCCGACAAACCATTATACATTGCTCCCTATGCACTCGCGGGTTATACGCTGAACAATAGCCTGAATGATGATGAAACGGATTACATTCTGGAAGAAAAGCCATCCGTTGAAGCAGGCCTGGATCTAAAATTCGGATTAACCACAAACCTTACCATGGATATTACTATCAATACCGATTTTGCCCAGGTTGAGGCGGATGACCAACAGATAAACCTGACACGGTTTTCTCTTTTCTTTCCCGAAAAAAGGATATTCTTTCTGGAAAGAGCCAGCATTTTTGATTTCAACCTGGCAGGCAACAACAACCTGTTTTACAGTCGGCGTATTGGGATTCATGAAGATCAGCCGGTGAGAATCTATGGAGGAGCAAAAATAATCGGACGGGTTGGTGAGTGGGATCTTGGTATACTTGATATGCAAACCGCTCCGCTGGATACCATCCCATCAGAAAATTTCGGGGTTTTGAGAGCACGCCGAAGGGTATTCAATCCATATTCATATTTTGGGGGAATGCTGACGTCCAGGCTGGGAATGGACGGATCGTACAATACAGCGTATGGGCTGGATGGGATTTTCCGCCTGTTTGGTGATGATTACCTGACCCTGAAATGGGCTCAGACATTTGAGACTGCCATGCCAAACAATCCCCTCTCCATGTCCCCTTCCCGTATCCTGGCAACCTGGCAACGAAGGAATGAAGAGGGATTCGCCTACGATATGGCTTATTCATGGTCGGGAGAGGAATTCAATCCGGGCATCGGATTCGAAATGGTTGAAGATTATGAAGCAATCCGGGGAATTATACAATACGGATGGCTTCCGGATGAAAAATCAAAACTTCAGAGCCATAAGATTATGCTGACAGCCTATCGATTCAACCACCTTCCGGAAAAAACATTGAAAACGGTATTCGTATCTCCCGAATGGTCTTTTAACTCGAAAAACAGCTGGAGCGGTAGCTTTTCACTGGACTGGACTCTGGAAGACCTGCTGGACAGCATCTCATTTGCCGATCAGGCAGATGTTCCGGATGGCCGTTATGAATTTCTTAATTTGAAAGCCCTATTGAGTACACCGGGTTCATATTTTCTCCATATGATTCTAATGATGGAAGCAGGGTCTTTCTATGATGGCAAAAAGTTTACAATAAACCTGCAACCCCGCTGGAATGTTTCTCCAAGTTTTGAAATTAATGGAACCTACCGGTACGATTGGGTAAGTTTCCCTGAAAGGAACCAGGGTTTTAGCAATCATATTGTTGGAATGAAAGCCCTCTATATGTTTAATACCAAAATCTCTGCATCCGCTTTCATTCAATATAATACAGCGATCGATGCGATGATCACTAATCTCAGGTTCCATTATAACCCAAAGGAGGGTAACGATCTTTATGTCGTTTATAATGAAGGGACGAACTTCTATCTTGACCGGGAAACACCGGTAAAACCCAGAACCGGCAACCGGACTTTCCTTGTGAAATATACCTATACATTTAGTTTGTGATTGGTCACCAAAATTATTTGAATAAAAAAATACATAACATGATTCAACGAGCCCCATTGGAATTCGGAAAGTATTATCATATATACAACAGGGGTGTCAACAAATGTGATATATTCAAAGAGTCCTCTAATTATAAACATTTTCTTACATTATATGATAAATATGTTTCACTGATTGCTGACACATATACCTGGGTTCTAATGAAGAATCATTTTCACTTTCTTGTTAGAATCAAAGATGAGGCAGAAATTCAAACTTTACCATCAAGAAACATAAACCCTGACAGGTTTTTTCAAACCTGTCAGGTTAAACCAGGAGGGGACCCGTCAGGGTTTTCCAAACCTGACGGTGTCTCAACCCCTAAACGCAAACCCATTCCTGAGAGACAGTTTGGACACCTGTTTAATGCTTATGCAAAAGCCTTTAACAAGAAATATAACAGAACTGGGACTTTATTTGAGCGATCTTTCAAACGGATTGAAATAGAACATGAAGAATATTTTAAAATCCTTGTATATTATATTCATTCGAATCCAATACATCACGGTTTTGTCAGTGATTTAAATTTGTATCCTTGGAGTTCTTATCATGAAATATCTTCGAATCAAGAATCTTTCTTTAACTATGATGAAGTATTAAGATGGTTTGGAGATTTCGATGGATTTCTAAAATATCATTTGCAGAATCAAGAGACAACTGTTCTAAAGAAAATACAGATTGATGATGAAAGATAGTTGAATTCTTTCAGTAATTCGTTTTAAGACACCGTCAGGTCATTGAGACCCTGACGGGTCTATTCTTTGTCTTTCCATCCACTCCAGCCCCGGCCAGTTTTCCTGATCGACGTAAGGCTGGGGCGGTCCCGGCGTGCTTCTCCCCTCTTCAATGTATTTCACCAGAAGGGACTTTAATTCCCCCGCAACGTCAGGGAATTGATCCAGAAGGTTGGTTGTTTCGGAGAGATCACTATCCATATCATAGAGTTGGATATTCGGTAAACCGCTCATATCGTCCACGCCAGGCCGGGGATAGCTCCACCCTCCGGACCCGGGACAAAGGATCAGTTTCCATTTACCCTTGCGAATAGCAAAACTGCCGTTAGCGGAGTGATGTACGGTTGCTTCACGGATCGGAGTATCCTCCTCACCAGAAAATACTGGTAACAGGTTATAGCTATCCACACCGGCATCGGGAGGCAATTTGTAATCCAGGATGGCAGCACAGGTGGCCATCAGATCGGTTAAGCAAATGGTTTGACCACTGGATGTTCCCGGGCTGATCTTTCCGGGCCACCTGACCACGAAAGGCATCCGGTGTCCACCCTCAAAAATATCCGCCTTGTGCCCCCTGAAAACATAGCTTGGATTGTGTCCGAACCTTGCCAATTCCTCATAATCCGCCTCGGGAGAACAACCATTATCACTGGTAACTATTACCAGGGTATTTTCGGTCAATCCATGCTTCTTCAGCACTTCCATCACCTTCCCAACAGACCAATCCACTTGAACTACAAAATCGCCATATGGGTTGGTGCCTGTAATGCCCTGGAATTCTTCAGAAGGCAGGATTGGCGTGTGCGGTGCCGGTAAGGCAAAGTAGAGAAAAAACGGTTTCTCGCTGTTTTCAGCCAGGTGGTGCTCAATAAATTCTGTTGCCTTTTCTGTCAGATGTGGAAGTACCTGCTCGTGTATAAAATCATCCCCGGTATGTCCCCACCTCCACCATCCGTATTTATCCCTGCTAACGGTAAATCTTGCTGGGATGGTGGTCGGTCTGTCATTTTCAATATAGACATAGGGTGGAATATCGAGAGAGGCTGTAATACCATAGAAATAATCAAATCCCAGTTCAATGGGTCCACCGGTAACCGGTTTGGAGAAATCAATACTATCCGGGTGATCATCCTGCATCTGCCATCCCAATCCCAGGTGCCATTTACCAATGCAGGCTGTGGTGTATCCATTTTCCTTCAACAATGAGGCTATCGTTGTTCTGCCCGTTTCAATGATGGGTTTATCCCAGCTCCAGGTTACCCCGCTTTTAAGTGTCGAACGCCAGGAATACCTTCCGGTAATTATCCCATAACGGGTTGGACTACAGAGAGCTGATCCGGAATGAGCATCCGTTAAGACCATACCTTGAGCAGCAATCTCATCCATCGAGGGCGTCTTCCAGGCAGCATCCTGATTCAGACAGGAAAGATCTCCATACCCCAGGTCATCAGCCAGTATATAAACAATATTCGGTGGACCCGGGGAATTGTCCAGACGTGTCTTACAAGAGATTGCAGCCATAAGAAAGAGGGGAATACAAATCATTAAAGACACAAAGAATCTGGCGTACAATGGATTTGAAGCAATCCTTCTGGGAAAAAAGATGTTTTGCATGGCTGGTTTTTATTGACCGAATAGGGTAATATCTGCAGTGATATAAATCATCGTTATACAGACCACTTCAGAAAGATCATTTATCCGTGAGTTTAAAGAAGTATTTTTCTATTTCTCTTTTACCGTGGTAGGGTATTTTTATCCTGTCTTCAATGTTGAGATTCAACTTATCAAACAGGTGGAAGAGTGAGCTCCTGCTAAATGGTTTATAGTTTGTGCACTCCAGTTTGAGGGCTTTCAGTGTAGCCATCTCTTCTTCCCATAACTGGTCGGTTGTCACTCCCGGTTTTGGAAAATGTTCGACTATAAAAACAGCTTTTCCAACCCGTTTGGCCTCCTTCAATACCGATTCAGGATCATCGGCATGATGTAAAACCTCATTCAGAACAGCTATATCATATGATTTATCATCAAACGGTAATGTTTTACCATCATAAAGAACAAAAGGCAATTCCTTCTCCTGTCTCATATCTGCAATATCCACGGTGAAAAACGCTATTTCAGTGAACTCCCTTGCAAAAAAATGAATGGAAATGGATGACCCGGTTCCAATATCGAGAACAGATCTGATCCCGGTCAGGTAAGACTTTAACATGGCTACCTGTTCAGGCAATACTTTATACAACAACTCTTTAAAATCACTTCGATTTGATTTCATATTTTTCTTTTGTGAAGATTTCCGTATAGTTATCTTAATTATAAGTTAGCTATACATCCGGTTCTATCTTCCTGGAAGGAGAAGATCAGTACACTTCATAATCAGTCAGGATCTTCTCATATTCACCGGGTCCAAGTTTATAAAAATCCCATGTGGGAATGGAAGCCACTTCATGCTCTTTCGTACTCTCCAGGGCATCTTTCAGCCATTTCCCGTAATTAAACAGTTCAAGGCCTTTGTATTCGAAATTGAACGGTGATTCTGCATATACCGGACCGGTCATTACAGCCCAGTCGCCAACATAGTAGATTTTTGCCATATCTGTTTGTTTTCGATGCACCGTCTGACCCATCCAGGGTCTGACGGATTGCGTGTCTTCCCATCGGTTAGACCGAAAAGAACCGGTCAGACCGTGCGTGACGGACCGTCTGACCCATCCAGGGTCTGACGGATTG
>CAZXGG010000095.1:3695-11037 GCA_964640125.1 uncultured Rikenellaceae bacterium | reverse complement strand
GGAAATTTTTCCATGATAAACCGTGAAGCCCTGGAGGCATTGCTTTCCATGAGGGAAAAAACAAGATACCTTCCCGGCTTACGCTCATTCATCGGATTTCGGCATGGATTTATCGATTATGACCGGGGTGAACGCAAAGCCGGAAGATCGAAAATGGGATTGCGGAAGTTGTTAACTCTGGGAGCGGATGCTATTTTCTCCTTTTCACGAATACCGTTGAAAATTTGCCTGGTCCTCGGTTTAATCGGAGTCATTGTCTTCCTGCTTGCCGGCATCTATGTTATCATTGCAAAGATCTTTGGATTTGCACCGCTGGGCTGGTCGTCAACACTGCTCAGCATCTATTTTCTGGGCTCTATCCAGTTGACATTTATGGGAGTTATTGGTGAATACATTTTCAGGATATATAAAGAATCACAGAACAGGCCCATTTATATAATCAGAAAAAAATACACTTGAGCGAATCCGGCTTCCCATCCATTCTTCTCGCGTTAACCAGCTATTTTTCCTGGAAGAAGATCTTTTACATCCTGGCATTTCCCGGACTTGTTTTGTTACCATTACTGTCGCGGGATGCAGGAGTTTCCGGAGATGAGGAGGTGCACTACCTTCATTCCCAAAAGGTGTTGGACTATTATACATCGTTCGGGAAGGACACCGCTGCATTATTTACTCCTCAAAGCCATCTTGCATACTACGGACAGTCATTTGATAATTTCACCACCCTGCTGATAAACTGGTTCAACATTGAAGATATCTACCGTTTCAGGCATGTGTGCAATGCCATTATCGGGTGGCTGGCTATTCTTGTTGCGGGTTTCCTGGCTGTTTTTCTTTCAGGTTACCGGGCAGGTGTATTAACCCTGTTGATCCTTTGTTTTTCTCCTCGATTTGTAGGACATGCTTTTAATAACCTGAAGGATATCCCTTTTGCATTTGGGTATATTGTCGCCCTCTACTTTCTCTTCCGGGTGATTGAAGGATTACCAAAGCCCCGGTTCCGGTACATTTTGCTTCTGATTCTTGGAATAGGCCTGGCAATCAGTGTCCGGGTTGGTGGGGCAGTACTGATTTTTTATCTGCTGCTTTTTACCGGGTTGTACCTGTTGAGTTATTTTTTGAAAGAGAGAGGGTTGGTGACCGTACATGTCGTTTCCCGTTCTTTTCTGGTCGTTATTCTGATTTCTTTGGGAGGTTACCTTATGGGCCTGCTTTTTTGGCCCTATGCGCTGGAAAATCCGATAAAGAATCCGATAAGCGCTTTTCGGGTAATGGCATCTTTTCCCACCACCCTGCGTCAAATCTTTGAAGGTGAGTATATCTGGTCTGATCAGCTTCCATGGTACTACCTTTTGAAGTACATGCTGATAACCATTCCGACACTGGTATGGATGGGGTTCATACTGTTTCTGTTTTTTATGAAAGGTATCATGAAATCCCGGAGATGGATCTTTATCTTTTTTGTGTTCATCAGTTTTATTTTTCCTGTACTTTTTGTCATTTATAAGGATAGCAACCTGTATGGTGCCTGGCGTCATCTCCTGTTTGTATATCCCCCGTTGATCATACTATCCGGACTCGGGTACGAATACCTGCTTACAAAGTATTCTGCCAGGATCGTATGGATAGCTGTTACCATTGGTTTTCTGATGATGACATTTCATCCTGTTCGATTCATGATTCGCAACCATCCTTACCAGTACCTCTATTATAACGAATGGATTGGTGGTCTTAGGGGGGCATATGGTATGTATGAAACCGATTACTATTTTCATTCCATGCGCGAAGCTTCTGAATGGCTCACCCACTATCTGGATGAGAAAGAAGTCCATGAGCAGGTAACCGTTGCAGCAAACTTTCCCGTCTCCTGGTTTTTCAGAGACAGTGAATCAGTTGATAGTGTAACCTTTCTTAAATATTATGAGAGAGGAAATGTTGACTGGGATTATGCAATCATTGGGAATAGTTACATACATCCTTTTCAATTAAGGAATGAGATCTGGCCACCCGCGAACACATTACATACAATCGACGTGGATGGTGTCCCTGTATGTGCCATACTTGTCAGACCTTCAAAAGATGATCTGATGGGTTCGCGGTTGTTGAAAGCAGGGGAATATGATCTGGCAGTGCAAACATTGAAGAAAGCGCTAACAGGTGATCCGCAAAATGAATCCGTACACCTCAATTTAGCAATGGCGTATATCAAAGGAGGGGAGATGGATTCTGCCCGGAAGGTCATTGAAAGGGTTACCACCATCTATCCGGATTACGATGTTGCTCTGGATTTGATGGCAGAAATCTACCTGATGGAAAACAGGATTGCAACAGCGAAAGAGGTATTGACGAAGAACCTGGCAGTTAACCCGAAATATTTCCCTTCCTGCTATAAGCTGGGGGAGATATATCTTGACGAAAAGAACGATGAGCTGGGTATCTATTACCTGAGGCGTTGTTTACGATTAAACCCGGATTATGCTCCTCTTCTATTAAAGCTGGGAAAGTACTATGAAGAGAAAGGGGATAGAGAAAAGGCAAAAAAATTCTACGACCGGGTGTCTTCAAATTGACCATTCGTCATTACCTTTGTTGAGAGATCTTGAAAAATCAGATAAAATGAAAAAAGTTGTATTGTTACTTGTTTTTCTGCTGGCACTAGGATTGGGCACAGGCAGGGCTATGGATGAGATGGGCGCTGTTTCCCAGGATCAGGAAGAAGAATTGATCCCATCGGAGGATAGTGTTTCCATTGATGATATGGATCCCATTTTTTATGAGCCGGAGGAGGAAAACGGGTTAGCTGAGAAGGGATCGGCTGGTCAGGCGAAAATAATTGTTGGGATTGTCGTTTTGGTAATCCTTCTCGGTATGGGTTTTTTGTTCATCAACCGGTCACGAACACAGAAAAAGGAATAACCTGCTAATGCACCCGGTTATTTACCTTCGGGTTTACTTTTCTTTGTTGTTCCTTTAGCCGGTCCTTTTTTAACAGCAGCTGTTTTAGAACCAGTTTTTGTTGTTGTCTTCTTTTTGGGTGCAGTTGTTGTTTTCTTCTTTGGCTTCTCTGCTTCTGCAGTTTTTTCTTTCTTCTTCTCTTCCCCTTTGGTTGTTTTTTTCCTGGCGGTTGCCGTTTCTTTTTTGGGTTTTTCCCTGGGAGCTGATTTGTCTTCCTGTACTTTTTCTTTAGCAGGCTTGGTTTCTTCTTTTGGTTTTTCCGTGGATGCTGTTTCCTTTTCTTTCACCGCTTTTTCAGGGGATTCGAGTTCTTCTGCTGGTGGAGCTTCATCCCCAATTTTCTCTTTGGCACCGGTATCCGCAGGAACTTCTACTTCAGCAGTTTTATCTTTTGTGGGTTCTTTCTGTGGAGTGGATTCGATTTTTGCATCCTTTTCATCGGTGGTTTCTAAACCCTTTTCAACTTCAGGCTCTTCTTCAACAGTTTTTTTTGGTTTTTTCTTATCAGAGACAGGAGGTGTAAATTTTTTATGAATAGCCGGTTTATCTTTTTTCCTGCGTCTTCTTACGCCATAGGTTCCTGAAAACAGTTTGCCTCTCCTGGTTTTTCGGTCTCCTTTTCCCATAATAGTAAGCCTTTCGTTTTGAATTTTTTAAACTAATGAGTTATATCCTCAGGTTTCTCCATAAAAATCAATGGTTCCGGTCTGATTTTAAAACCACGAAGGTAGTAATTTTTTTTTTAATTATTGGCCAATTCAATAACGGTAAGAAACAGAATTTGAGCGAGATCTTCCATTATTTCGGGGGTTATCAGGCTGATGTCATCCTGTGGTACATGGTAGACCGATTTTGTTCCATATGCCGAGAAGCTTAAGCTTGGAATACCTGTCCACATGAACCGGGCAGCATCCAGTCGGGGGCGTGCGAGATTCGGGAAGTTTGTGGGCCGCAGGGATTGGTGGATATATTTTGTATTCACATGATTCACAACATTCCATATTTCCGGATAATTTTCGCCTGCAATAGCCGTTAATTTAGTCCCATTTCCAACACCATCCAGGTTTAACAGGCAAACACTTTTATCAATGGGAAATACGGGATTTTCAAGGTACACTTTTGATCCGATTATTGCTTGTTCTTCAGCCCCAAAGGCGATAAACAGCACTGAACGTTTCAACGGGATATCAAGTTTTGCCAGTGCTTTGGTCACCTCCAGAATAACGGCAACTCCGGAAGCATTATCATTGGCTCCGGGCATTATTTCATAGCATCTCCCGAGGTGATCAAGATGAGCTCCCAATATTATGACCTCTTCCTTATATTCAGGATCATCCCCTTCGATCCAACCTATGACATTCATGCCCCGGCCTTCCGGGTGATACTCGGATGTATTTCGTATGGTAACGGTTGCACCGGTATTAAATGACTGGGGTTTACCTTCTTTCCTGATTTCACTGACAACCTCATCATGTTTTCGTCCTGTACATGAGAAAAGATCCTTCACAACGGAATCTCCTACGTGTGAGTAAATAAAATTTGAATCGTAAGCATTGTTGGGATTGCCAATCGGTCCGTAATTATAGAGCATACCTCTGGCGCCATGATCCACAGCGTTTTTTAATTTGTACTGATGAAAAGAATAAGGTCTCCACATATTAAATACCTCCGGATTCCGCTCTGATACCGGAACCTCCCGTTCAAGCAAAACAATCTTATCTTTTACATCAATCCCCTGATAATCATCATATTCCAGTTCGGGGGCAGTAATACCATATCCAGCATATACCACTTCAGCAGTAATCTCTCCGGAAGCTGATGTTGAGCCTGGAATAAATTCCTCCACATAGGTATAGTGTTTGAAGATTGTTCCATGTGATGACTCGAGGTGAAGAAATAGTGCACAGTCTTCAAAGATCAGGGTATACGGGATATCAAATTCCTGGAAATAGGTCCCGTTTTCTCCTTTGGGCAAAATTTTACCGTTTTTGAGTTGAACAGACAACCATTTTGCCGCCATATCGTACCCTTCCGTTCCGGTCAATCTCCCATTGTATTTGTCGGAAGCAAGCTCTTTTACGTGATCGTATAAATCGTGACTGGATATTGAGTGCATTACTTCCAGAATGGCTTCCTGGTTTTTTTCAACAAACAGCTCCTGGGAGCAGAGATAAAATGTTGACGTTAGCCCGGTAATGAGTACCAGGAATACTTTTTTAATCATGGTTTCTTGTTTTAAAGTCTTGTTTGTGAACTCTATGTTATTACTGTAAACGTTCTTCCCGTTCAATGATGTCGGCTATGGTTGTATTCCGCAGCATCCGGTCTTTTCTATTCGCATTTCATCAAATACCTGTTCACAAAATTAAAACATAACGCAAATAATTCAAGTTAGCTGTTGAATAAACTTCAGGATTTCCATAATTTTGAAGTTGCCACTTTGGATTACGAACATACGCTGTCAACATAAATCGTAACAATATGAAAGCCTCCAAGTTATTTCTATTCATTTTTATACTCATTGCCCTGTTGCATACCGCATGCAAAAAGCAACCGGCAGACCTGGTTTTGGTAAATGGGGAAGTATTTACTATGGAAGAAGAGCAACCCTGGGCAACAGGGATAGTCATACGGGGAAACCAGATATTAGCTGTGCTTCAGAAAAGCAGGGAAGCCAGGAAATTTATTGGTCCCGATACGCGGGTAATCGATCTGGAAGGAAGTTTTGTTCTTCCTGGCTTTATTGACGGGCACGTTCATTTTAACAGTGCCGGTTCATTGATCAATGATGCTAACCTGATGGCTGTGGCTGATGAGGATGGTTTGAGCAAGGAGATCCGGCGGGTGGTTGATATACTGGATGACGGGGAATGGATTACAGGTGGTTTGTGGGGAGCTTATGAGCAGTGGGCTTTAGGGGCTTCAGAGACTTCAGGTGAATCAGGAGGACGATGGGAACCCAATCGGTGGATGATTGATGAATTGACTGAAAAGAATCCTTGTTTGCTCTATAATTTCGACCGGACCATGTACCTGGCAAATTCTGCTGCCCTGGCTAAAGCAGGGATTGAGGAAGCAGGGATTGAAGGGATGCAACTGGATGTTGACAGAATTCCTACCGGTTTGATTTTCAGAGGATCTCCTGCGATTGAGATGATCAGAAAAGTAATTGAACCCAAATCCCATGAACGGTTGCTGGATGAGAACCGGGCAGCTTTGCAACGGTTGAGGCAATGCGGTATTGTAGAGGTTCATGATATCGCTGTTCCCGATCAAACCAAACGATTTGTTGAGTTGCAGGAAATGGGTGAATTAACCTGTCGCGTATGGCTTCGTCCCGACCTTTCGCGAGGTGAAGAATTGGGCAAATCAGGGTTAACCATGCAACTGCACCCCATTACAAAAGAACCGGATCCCTGGCTACGATACGGTGCACTGAAAGGGTATATCGATGGAATAATGGGAACCCATGGTGCACTCTTTTTCGAACCCTATGATGATCAACCCGGTAATTACGGGCACTACCGGCGACACACCAGCGATGACCCTGACTTTAAAACAGGGAACATGGACAAAATGTACAATCTTATTAAAACCGGGTACGAAGCCGGCTTTGTGTCAAATGTCCATGCGATTGGTACCAAAGGTGTTGCGCTTATGCTGGATACCTATGAGCGGTTAATGAAGGACCTTGGAAAAGACCTGGAGGGTTTCCGTGTTATCCATGCACAGGTTATCCGTCCGGAGGATTTTCCAAGATTTCAAAAGTTAAACGTTATTGCTGAGGTGAATCCCTATCACCTGTCTGATGATATGCGGTGGATGGAAGAACGGATCGGGCATGAACGATGCAAGGGGGCGTATGCTTTTAAATCGTTGCTGGATCACGGAGCTATATTGTCCTTCGGCTCCGATTGGCCCGGTACCTCAGCAGCCGAATATCTTGTGCACCCAAAATACCTGATCAATGCTGCCGTGAACAGGACAACCATTCACGGAGAACCGGAAGGAGGCTGGTTCCCGGAACAGAAAATATCAGTTCATGAAGCGTTGAAAGCCTATACCATCAATAACGCCTATGCTGCTTTTGAAGAGCACATCAGGGGATCCATAAAGGCGGGTAAACTGGCAGATATTACCGTTTGCGACAAAAACCTGATGGAGATCGATCCAGAAGATATTCTGAACATGGAGGTGTTGATGACCATTGTGGATGGGAAGGTGGTTTTTGAATCTGGGATTGAGTAACCGTGGTCCTTCGGAATAGTTAATAAACGGCTGACTGTTACTAAAGTAATGCCTTAATTGTCTCAAATTTGTAAATGCCTCAAATTAAGGCATTTAAGGCATTCAAGGCATTCAAGGCATTCAAGGCATTCAAGGCATT
>CAZXGG010000095.1:0-3595 GCA_964640125.1 uncultured Rikenellaceae bacterium | reverse complement strand
AGGCATTTGAGGCATTTTATAATCTCCCGATCAATACCGGTTCATCCCCTTTCATGATGCCGGTAATGGTGCAATCAACAAAGCTGTTTCTCTTCAGGTTTTGTCCTTCGATAAGAACCGGGATATAATGTTGTCCATATCCTGATGCCCGACCTCCTTCGACTTTTTCGATAAGTACTTTTTGAGTTTTCCCGATGAAGGCGCTGCGGTAGGAAAGTTTTTGTTTGTCGGAAAGCTGGCGTATCATTTTACTCCGGCTGTTTTTGATTTCCTCCGGAATGTGATTTTCCATTCGTTCTGCCCGCGTTCCTTTCCGGATGGAGTATTTGAAGGTGTGGATATGGCCGAATCCGATTTCTTCAATAACATCACAGGTTTGCTGGAAGTCCTCCCCGGTTTCACCCGGGAATCCGACCATGATATCGGTGGTGATGTTGAAATCAGGAATCAGGGTGCGGATCTTGCTAACCATGGAAAGAAAGGTTTCCACGCTATACATCCTTCTCATACCGGTTAATATCCTGTCCGATCCGCTCTGAAGGCAGAGGTGCAGGTGGGGAGTCATTCTGGGATGTTTGAGCAGGTCGAAGAAGGGTTCATCAAAACCGTCCGGTTCCATGGAGGAGATGCGAAGGCGAAAATCCCCATCAATATTCAGGATCCTTTCGACTAACTTTTCAAAATTTACCTTCCCATGCAAGTACCTGCCAATGTTTACTCCGGTAAGGACAATTTCCCTGAATCCAAAGTCTGTTACCTGGCGGATATTTTCCAGGATATCATCAACCGGTCGGCTGACCGCTCTTCCCCGGACTTTCGGAACGATGCAAAAACTGCAGAAGTTATCGCATCCCTCCTGGATTTTAATCATGCTGCGTGTGTGGAATGTTTTGCTTGCCGGCGTGTACCCGAAAAGATCCGGGTTCAACTCGTCGGGATGCAGTAGTTCCCCTTTAAAATGGGCATCAATAAGGGAAAATATACTGCTCTTTCTGGAGTTCTCGATGACATAGGTGATCTCATCCCGCTTCTGCAACTCCTCTTTGTAATTGTTTGCAAGACAACCGGTAACAACAACTACGGCCCCCTCTCTCTTCCGGATTGCCTGATTTATCAGGTTCCTTGATTTCTGGTCACTGTGATTGGTAACGGTACAGGTGTTTATAACGTATATATCGGCATCCGTATCGAATGTACCTACTTCAAATCCTGATTCTGCGAATTGTGAAGCAATGGCATCCGTTTCATACTGATTGAGCCTGCAACCTACTGTTTTAAAAGCAATCCGTTTCCTCATATGTGATCTCTAAACCCGTTTCTGTGGGTTTGCAAAGTTGATCATATTTTCAAAAATAATCAAAACATTTGGAATGGTCCCAGCTTACCGAAAAGCGAATACTTACAGTTTCTCCAAATCGGTCAGACCGACTTCCTTACGCATGTCATCCCGCAGCGGTCAGACCATAACCTTCAACCTGTTACCATATGGTCGTTTGACGATAAGACACCGTCAGGTCAGGAAGACCCTGACGGGTCTATTGACTTCAATCGGATCATGTTCCCTTCTATTGCCCCGGCATTTCCCGAAGGTGGTATAGCCATGTTCCGGAGAATCCCAATGGGGTCTTTGTCAGATCACTATGTGACATGCCGGGGGATAATTGCCGGTTTTACTGCTTATGCGAATGTTCCCGTCTGCCAGGACGCCATGCCAGCAGGAGTACGATGCTCAATCCCCAGATGAAGTTTGATGAAGCTGTTTCAATGAAATGAATTTTTTGTACGGCAGGAGGCATAAGCGGGTTCGGGATCAGGTGAGAATCGTTCATGATCAGTGCAAAAAGCAACCCGGTAAACAGACCCACCTCCCAGATTCCTCCTTTCATAGAACGTATAACCAGTATGGCCAGCAATACCCAGATCAGACCACGGCCAACCTGGAAGAAATAAAGCCATGGATTTTCTTTCAGGGTATGGGAAAAATGGGTAAAAAAGCCCCCATAATCTACCCCGTTATAGTAGGTGCGTACTGCCTCATTTTGCCACGCAACGTAGTATCCGAAAATGAAATAGATTAACGGGTAAACAATAACAATCAGGAGCAGGATCTTCCAGATCCAATCCTTTCGGTCTTTATCGAACAGGATTAATGAAACGGATTCAACTCCCTCTCCCTGTTTCAATTTTCCCAGAAGAGGTACAGCAATGATCGGGAAAATAACTGCCATGGGCACAGTAGAGAGGAAAAGATTTGAGATGGTTACGTCAGATTCGATGAAAAACCAGTACTCAATGATACTTAAGAAGGTCTTGATACCGTAAAAAAGTATGGTTGTGATTACCATGAGTCTTAACCCGGTTATACGGGACCTCACGATGAACCAGGTAAGGAGGATTGTGTCGATAAGACAGACCAGTGAAACCCGTATCATTGACGAGGCAGAAGATGCGGATGCCACTTGCGATGAATCGAGTTCAGGGGTAACAAGCAGACCACCGATTGCCATAAGCACAAACATCAGGAAGGTCAGGATAATGACCTTCAGGATCAGCAGAAGAATAGATTTCATGATTGTAAGTGTTAATAATTGATAGTTAAATAAATTTTGGTTAATAGAACATCCCTAAGAAAGCAGCAGGGTGCATGCTGCTTCAGTTATTCATCATTTCTTTTAATGCTTTTCTGCCCCACCGCCGGTTGGTTTTTAAGACTGTAATCCCATACTCGAGGGCGAGTTTTGCATGCAGCGACATCCTGTCCTGTTCATTTTTTAATTCGGTTTCAAGGGTTTTGATCTCTTTCCTGGTTTCCGAGATGAACGATTTCATGAAATCGACCTTCTGGTCTTCAGACAGTAAATCTTCCATCAGGGCAAATCGCAGCATGGTCTCTTTCATGTGCTTGCTGATGCCTTCCCTTTCAAGTGGTTTAGCAAGCCACCTGACCAGGATTTCAACACCCTCGGGTGTGATTGCAAAACGGTTGGGACCATCCGTTTGATCGCAGGATCTTTCTCCCTGGATGATCAATCCAAGTTTTTTCAACCTCTTTAGTGCAGGGTAGATTGTGCCCGGGCTGCTGCTGTAGTTACCCAGGGCGGTTGTTTCAAAGATCTTACGGATGCGGTAACCGGACAGGGATTGCCTCTGTAGTAACCCAAGGATAGCATAATCGAGGAAAGTCGGATGGATAAGGTGTTTTTTGTTTGCCATAGTTTTATAATACGAACCGTATCAGCAAATATAATACGAATCGTACTATTATGCAATTTTTTTGCAATTTTTTTTTGAAGTCACTTATTTACCACGGAACCAGTGTCCCCCTCAGGAGGGGGAAGGGTCCGGACTTCGCCCGGCGCAGTCCCGCCCTGGCGGGACGAAGCCGCAGGACCAGGGGGAGGAGAGTATTGGTCCGGGGACGATAACTCAGCCGGTCAGGCCAGGGCACAATTAACATTTAACCCCGCTTACAGCGGGATTAGTTCGACTGATGATTTTTACTGCACAAGTTTGTAAAAATCAAGGCTCACTAACATTTAACGGTCATAGGTCAAATGAAAGTTTACCCCCTGTTTTAATTTTTTTAAGAGAATTT
>CAZXGG010000094.1:0-11688 GCA_964640125.1 uncultured Rikenellaceae bacterium | reverse complement strand
GGACTCTCCTATTGTGAGGATGGTGTGGATACAACGATCCGTATATGGATCAACCCGAGACCGAAGATCGATGTAACAGCTTCAGCTGATACAATATGCAATGATGGCACTGGAACTGCCTTTAACATTACTACACCCAATGCAACTGTAACCGGAACCTGGGTCTATGACCTGATTGTTACAACAAGTAGTATAGATGTTACCGGATATACACCTTCAACGAACGATTTGGTAACGATGAACTTCACCGACCTGCTGGTGAATAATTCGGATACATTCCAGACAGTAACATATCGGTTTATTCCGAAAATATTGGATCCGAGAAATAGCCTTGGGTATTGTGAGGATGGAGTAGATACGACCATTACCATCTGGATCAATCCTACACCACGTGTTATTGTTGAACCTTTTGCTGATCGAATATGCAATGATAGTATTGCAATTTTAACATTAACAACACCTACACTACTGACGGATGGAATAGTTACATTTGATTATTTTGCAATTCCATCGGGTAATCCTGGTGACATCATTGGATTTACTGCTCCCCAGACAGATCAAACAGATGGTCATATTATTACAGATGTACTAACCAATAATACAGATACAGTTCAATCTGTCACTTATTTTGTGACTCCCAGGTCCCTGGATACAGGTTGTCCTGATGGCATAATAGTTCCCGTTGAGATAAAAGTTCATCCTACTGTCATTCAAGATTTTATTGTCACGGATGCGATTTCCTGTTTAAACACGGATGGTACCATTGAACTGGTTCTCGGGAAAGGAATTGATCCATTTTATATTGAATGGGATGGTCCAGAAGGTTATTATAATTTGAATGAGGCTTTTATCGATAGCCTAAAACCGGGCAACTATAGCGTTATGGTCGAAGACAATTTAGGGTGTACAGAGTATAATTCCGGGTTTGTATTTCCACCGACAGAGATACCTTCATTTGCATTTACTCTTGAAATTCCTGCTATTTCATGCCATGGTGGCTCTGATGGTGAGGTGTATTATTATATCAATAATGGAGATTATCCACCTTATGACTATTGGTTATTCAATATGATGACCGGTGACACAATTGAAACAGGAGTGACCTACAATAACATCTTCCCCTATCCATATATAGATTCTCTATCGGCTGGTTGGTACGAATTTAAGGTTCGTGACACGCAGGGTTGTACTGTGACTAAAACTGTTGAGGTAGTCGAACCCGATCCTATTATAATTGAGCTCAGTGCGTACGTCTATCCAAGTAATTTTAACATCACCTGTCTTGGATACAGCGATGGAAGCATTACTGTTGAGAATATTACGGGCGGGAATGGAGGATACACCTATTTCTGGACTGCTTCAGGTGGCGGAATAATTTCGGGTGATCCAACCGATATGAATCAGTCGAACCTTACCGCTGGGACATATTACCTGACTGTAACGGACGTAAAGGGTTGCACTGGAATGGACAGCATAACCCTGATTGAACCGGAAGGGATCGAGTTGGCGGATACCACATTTTCAATATCATATGATAGTCATTATAACCTGAATTGTCATGGACATAGTGATGGGTTCATTGAACTAGAACTGGTAGGTGGTTCCGGATCGTATACTTATGAATGGACCACCGTGGATGGATCCGGTCTGGTTCCATCTGATAAGGATCAATATGGTCTGACTGCAGGCACCTACGATGTTACGGTTGGGGATTCCCTGGGAAGCTGTTTCCGATTTTTCTCATTCGAGATCAGGGAACCCGATACATTGGATCTCACCTATATACCATCTTATTCTACTGAACTAAGCCATAACCTGAACTGTTTTGGTGATACGGATGGTGCAATTGATATAACGGTAACTGGAGGGAGTATTGGTAATTACAGTTATACCTGGACAACCACAGACGGGTCAGGTCTGGTGCCAAATGATGAAGATCAAACCGGCTTATCAGCAGGTAGTTATAGTGTCTTTATCGAGGATTTGAACAAATGTACTTTTGATAGCACGATTACGCTGACTGAACCTCCGGCATTGCGATCCGACATTGTTGGAACGGATATAACCTGTGAATCGCCTGGATTTGATAACGGGTCAGCCGATCTTACTGTGAGCGGAGGAACGGGACCGGGGACTTATTCGTTCCTCTGGTCGAATGGTGAGACTGCAGAAGATATCAGCAACTTAACAGAAGGCCTTTATACTGTAACAATAACAGATTTCAATGGTTGTGAGTATTATGACTCAGTGACCATTCAATTGCCTCCTCCATTGATACTGGACGCAACAGTTTCGGATTATAACGGACAAACTATCACCTGTTCAGGAGCGGCGGATGGATTTATTGAGATCACCATGCTAAGCGGCACTGAGCCGTATCTCTATTCCTGGACTGGTCCCAATGGTTTTACTTCATCAGAAAAGGATATTTACAATCTGGAACCGGGTACATACACACTGAACGTCATTGATTTCAAGCAGTGTACGGGTGATACGGTAATTATCATTTCTGATCCGCCTGAGCTGTCTGTGACTGTTACTAAATCCATGTCACTGGATGGAAATTACAACCTGAATTGTTACGGTGATGCCACCGGCTACATTATACTGGATGTTACGGGTGGTACCGGGACTTATATTTATGATTGGGATGATGGGGAGGAGACACCTGCCAATTATGACCTGATGGCTGGAGATCATCTGGTCTCTGTTTACGATGAGAACAATTGTTATCTTGATACGGTAATCACATTGATCCAACCGGATGAACTGACTGTCACCGCGACATTGATACCTGCATATTGTACCGATCTGCCAAGCGGTGAGATCATTCTCGATGTCCAGGGGGGTGTGGTATCCGGTTCATATACCTACGAATGGTCGAATCAGGCAACAACAGGTCATATTACTGATTTGAAAGCAGATGAATATTCTGTACTGATACTGGATGATAACCTGTGTGAATTGCGGGATACATTTAACTTGTCCAGCGAACGGGGTATATGTATCCAGATACCAACGGGATTCTCACCAAACGGTGATAATATAAATGATACCTGGAGGATTGGATTGATTGAATTGTATCCGGATGCTGTGGTTGAGATATTCAACCGCTGGGGTACTATGGTTTTCAAGTCAAAGAGGGGATACCCGGATCCATGGGACGGTTCATACAAAGGCAGAACCTTACCGATGGATTCCTATCATTTTGTGATCGATTTACATAATGGAACGAAGCCTGTTACAGGTAACGTTACTATAGTAAGATAATGCTCCTGGCAATGATGAGCAGGATAATTTTTATATTCAATTCTATGAAGCGGCTCATGCTCTTCGGGATAGTTGGATTCGTTGTCGTATTTACAGCGAAAACCCAGCAATTGCCATTATATAGTCAATATATGATGAATGGGTTTTTGTTGAATCCTGCTGTTGCAGGAAGTGATGGATATACTTCATTTAATCTGACTGCAAGAGAGCAATGGCTTGGCTTTAAAAATGCCCCTTCAACCTATTCCTTCAGTTTCCAAACGAGGATTCTAAAGAAAAGCTATATACTGAAATCCATAACTGCCAGGAAGAAAATTTACCGACCCAGCACCAAAGGCAGGGTTGGATTGGGAGGGTATATTTTTAATGATAAGAATGGCCTGGTAACACGCACGGGTTTACAGTTTACTTATGCCTACCATATCTGGTTTGATCAAACGCAGCTATCATTTGGACTTTCGGGTTCATTATTCCAGTTCAGGGTGGACGATGAAGCCCTTACTTTTTACGATGAAAGGGAACCACTGGTTGTAAGCGGTGATTTACGGAAAGCAATTTATGTTCCGGATGCAAATTTCGGGGTCTATTTGTTAAACCCAAATTTCTATGCGGGATTTTCTGTCGCCCAGCTATTCCAGTCTTACCTGAAACTGGGGAATGTGACCCTGGATGATTACCGGATGTTAAGGCATTACTATGTAACTGGTGGATACAACTTTCAGCTTCCCCAGGGTTTTGAGATTGAACCATCCCTTTTGTTTAAAACTACAGAGAGATGGTTACCCCAGTTGGATCTGAACCTCAAGGTTTATTATAAAGAAGATTATTGGGCTGGTGTGTCCTACCGGACAGATGGAGCACTGGTTATTCTGGGCGGGGTACGTGTAAGCCAGTTCTATTTTGGATACGCATTTGATTATACACTCAGCAGCATTCAAAAATACAGCATTGGTTCCCATGAGATCATGATTGCTGTAAAACTGGGGGATAATACCAGACGGTACAGGTGGATTGACAGGTATTGATCTGCGGATCGCTCAGTTTACCTGAGTTACAGAGGATGGCAGGATCAATTACAGGTTATTCATAAACCACGTTCATACCAACACTTTTTTTATTTCAATACCCAGCACTCCCAGGATCACAAGGACAAATAGTAAGGAACTGGCTAACGCTATTTTACGGCTAATGCCATAGGAAGAGGGTTCAAAGGTAAACAGGATCTGATGGGTTCCTCCGGGTACAATCATCCCTCTTAGTAAGTAATTAACCCTGAAGAGTGGGTGCTGCTTGCCATCGATGTTAGCATTCCATCCTTTCTCATAATAAATATCTGAAAAAACAACCATCATATCCCGTGAAGAATGGTAGCTGTAAGTAAGCTGGTTTGGTTTATATTCACTCAATACAATGTTAGCAGTGGTATCGGTTTGGGGTCGAAAATCGCCCACCAGTTTTTCAAATCGCACATCTATTATTGCCTCCTTTGCGGGAACAAAGTTATTTAATGTTTCGATCTCCTCGTCAGCATTCGATACCCATCGTATTTGATCGACAAACCAGGCGTTCCCCAGTGCATCCGGATTGCGCTGGGCCGTTGGGGGTGAATCCTGAGAAGGCAAAATAATATATTTGGTATTGAGCATATTATAAACATCCATGTTGTTTTGACTCAGGTGGTAATCGATCAGCTCCTGGTATCGTTTCAATTTTGCTCCGTGATATCCACCAATTGATTTATGAAAATAGGATGCCCTGGAGCTTTTGAAAGGATCCGCAGTCAGATCCAGAACCCGGAAATAGAGATCATCATCTGCCATGATTTGAAGATCAGCCTGATAGGGCTGAAAAGCTTCGGATCTTTGTCTTTTTGACACAAAATCATCGTTGTTCAAATATCGCCTGGCAACCGGCCACATGTCAAGCAGGATCAACAGGGATAAAATTGCAAAAAACCACGTGGTCCTGATTTTTTTAATGTACAGGGCATATATCAGGGATGTAGTAAGGAGAACGAACACAAGCGATCTAAGGGAATCATTGCGGAGAAGCATCTTTCGATCCGCCACCCAGGCATCGACAAGTACCTGAAGCCCCTGGTTGGAATAGGTCTGATCTGATTGGGAAGTAAAGTCATAAAACAAGCCGGGGAACAAGGCAAAGAAGAGTGTAATTCCTCCAACAATATATAATGAAATTTTACCGTACTTCAGCAAATCATCTTTATTAATATCTCCATCAATCAGTTTTTGGAGGACCAGTATTGCTGCCAGTGGAAAAGTAAATTGAACGATAACCAGGATCATGGTGACGTCCCTGAATTTATTATACCCTGGGAAATAGTTGATGAACAGATTCGAAAAAGCCATGAAGTTGTGGCCCCAGGAGAGCAGAATTGCCAGGACTGTAGTGATGAGTAGCCACCATTTTACCGTTCCCTTTAAAAGAAACATTCCCATAACAAAGAGAAAGAATATAATGGCACCTACATAGACTGGGCCACCGGTAAACGGTTGTCCTCCCCAATAGAGCGGTTGAGCCTGAATAGCTTGCCGGGCATTTTTCTCTCCCTGAGCTCTTTTAAACAACTCAAAGGTTTCCGAATTTTTAGTTAGCTCACCATGAGATGATCCACCTTTGAAGTTGGGAATGAGCAGAGTCAGTGTTTCATCAATACCATAACTCCAGGCTGTAATATAGTCCTTGTCAAGTCCGGATGTTTTGTTCTCAAGATTGACGGAAAGTTCAGACTTGCTTCGTGTGGAGTATTTGGAGTACTCATAGGTGAGCCAGAAATTCATCATGTTTGAGCCGATAGCAAGTAAAACGGCGACGATTAAAACACCTGTGGATTTAACCACCGATAGAACTCTTTTCTCCTTAATGGAGTAAAAAAGTTCAACGATTCCGAAGATGAGGATGATGATCAGGGTATAATAGGTCATCTGCAGGTGATTAACCAGAAGTTGCAAGGTGAGGAATATACCCGTTATTAAAGCACCCAATAGGAACTTTCTGCGAAAAGCAAGGTATACACCTCCGATAATGGGTGACATGTAACCGATTGCCTGGACCTTGGTTAAATGACCTGCTTCAATCAGTGTAAACGAATTGGTGGAGAAAGCGAAAGCAAGAGCTCCTGCAATTGCAAGCCAGGGATTCACCCGAAAGGCAAGCAGCGCAATATAGAAACCAATCAGAAACAGGAAGATATAGCATACCGGTTTGGTATGATTCAATGTAAAAACCAGATGAAGGTACTTAAGCAGGTTTAGTGAAGGTGGTGATACAATGAGATAGGTGGGCATACCTCCGAACATGGCATTTGTCCATAATGTAAATTCACCCGTCTCTGCCTGATAGTCTCTGAGCTCCTTCGACATTCCCTCCCACCAGCGGATATCCGATTGCTGAAGGATTTTCCCCTCCAGATGTTCCGGGAAATAAGCGAAAGAAATTACCAGAAAAACCAGGATAGCAATAGCGTGGGGAAGGAATGTTTTCAGAGAAATCTTGTTCATAGTAAACAAAATAATATATCTTTAATATGGTTAATCGGGTACACGAATATAAACAATTTGAAGCATTTAAGCATTTCGGTACGGAATTATCCAATATAGAGAAGTTATCTTTACTGCCATAACAGGTGCAGGAATGGGAATCATACAACGGCAGGCAATAAAAGGATCAGTCTATTCTTATCTGGGTATCGTTATTGGATTTATCAATGCGATTATCCTGGCACCAAGAATACTGACAACAGCAGAGATTGGATTAACAAGTATCCTGGTTGCCTTTTCGTTGCCCTTTGTACAGATTTCCACGCTCGGTTTCACGGGTGTCATTAACCGCTTATTTCCATATTTTAGAGACGAAAAAACCAGTCATCACGGATTTCTCTCCCTAACCCTTATTGTTACCCTTGGAGGATTCCTTTTATCGGTATTTATCTTCCTGGTTTTGCGGCCCTGGTTCATCCGCGATAATATCGATCAATCACCCCTTTTCGTGGAATACATGTATTACCTCGTTCCACTGATCTTTTTTTCCCTTCTTTTTGCTATCCTGGATGCCTATAACAGGGTATTGTTTGACGCGGTATTGGGAACGTTTCTGAAAGATTTCTTTTTTAAGGTTACCTATTTTATTACGCTAACCCTCTACCTGTTAAAATGGATAACCTTCCCTCAATTTGTTTTCGCATTTATCGTGGTTCAAAGTTTACCAGGAGTAATCCTTGCCGTTGTGCTGATCATCCGCAAACAATTCAGCCTTCGTTTTGAGCGTGGATTTATTTCCAGAAGAATGGGCAGGTTGATGATTAACATCAGCCTGTTCGGCATATTAGCCGGAATGAGCAGTATTGCCATGTCAACCATTGACAGGTTGATGATCAACTCCATGATTGATCTTAGTGCTACAGGTATCTATACCGTTGCATTTTACTTTAGTGTTTTGATTCTTATTCCTTCAAAATCCGTTCGTAACATTTCGATCCCGGTCATTGCAGAATTGATGAAAAGAAAGAATTTTGGCGAGATCAATGCCATCTATTTTAAAAGTTCAATAAACCAGTTAGTGATAGGATTGTTGATTTTTATCGGCATCTGGGCTAACGTTCATAATGTGTTTCAGATTTTACCGGCAGAGTATGAACAGGGGAAATATGTGGTATTTTTTATGATGCTGGCAAAATTATTTGAAATGTCAACCGGTGTGGCAAATGTTATCTATGCTACCTCAAGGTATTACCGGTATCAAACCTATTTCATGTCCCTTTTGATAATCATTGTAATCGTTACCAACCTGGTTTTTATTCCCCGTTTTGGAATAGTAGGTGCAGCATTAGCTTCTGCGATCAGCTCGTTCATTTATAATTTTCTGCGTTATTTGTTTATCAAACTACGGTTCGGAATGCAACCATTCAATAACAAAACCCTGCTTGTCATCCTGATCAGTTTGGCTTCTTATTTCATCAGTTTACTGATCCCTGTTTTTTCGAATTTTGTGGTTGATATTGTAGTAAGAAGTTCAATTATTACTTTGATATTCGGGATCCTGGTGCTGGTCTTTCATATTTCTGAAGAGGTAGACAATGGCTTTCGCACTGTTTTGAAGAAGATAAAATTTTAGAGATAGTCAACTGTTAAGATCGATTAAAGTCCAATCGAGGGGCGTGCCTGCTGCAATATTTTTCGAGGCTTTTTTGTTTAGGACAGCGTTAAGATGTTTGGGGTGAAGACCAAGGTTAGGCCGGAGTGACCGGATATTTTCAATCGTTAATGATTCACCTTTCAGGATATCGTGCACAGCAAAGAGGGATCTTCCGGATTTTTTCCCCTGCATCATTTTTTCGGATAAAGTAAGTGTTGGCTCACCAAGGGCTTTTTCAAGTTCACGAACCGATCGGACCATGAGCTTAAATTCATTGGGCTCCAGAGAAAATTCCCTGTCGAGGCCCTTCCCTTTTCTATTCAGAACAAAGTGTTTTTCAATGATTCTGGCACCCAGAGCGACGGCTCCAATGGGGACGGTTATTCCCAGTGTATGATCAGAAATACCAATAATGGCATCAAACTTTTCCCTCAATACGGGTATGGCACGAAGGTTTGCTTCATCAAAGGGGGAGGGATAGGCAGATGTACATTTTAACAGGGCTATCTGGTTATTTCCTGCTTGTTTGCAGGTTTCTATTGCCAGGTAAATATCCTCTTCTTCAGCAATGCCTGTTGAAATAATAACCGGCTTCCCTGTTGATGCAACTTTTTTTATTAGTGGGATATCGGTTATTTCAAATGAGGCAATTTTAAATGCTGGAACTTGAATGGATTCAAGTTGGTTAACTGCTTGAATATCAAAAGGTGTAGAAAAAAATTCAAGCCCGATATTTGTGGCAATCTTTTGTAATTTTTCGTGCCAATCCCATGGAGTATATGCCTTTTTGTAAAGATCATAAAGTTTTTGACCAGCCCAGATACTATCTTCCCGTGTTTGAAACCAGGGTAAATCGGAGTCGAGGGTCATGCTGTCAGGAGTGAAAGTCTGCAGTTTAACAGCATCAGCACCTGCCTCCTTCATGGCATGAATGGTCTTTACTGCCAGCTTGAAATTTTGTTCATGATTGGCAGATAATTCAGCAATAATGAAAACAGGATGACCACCACCGATAATATGATTATTAATTTTTATTTCTGGCACAATACTTTTACTTATGTTTCAGTGAGTTTATCAGAAACGTATTTTTGGTAATCATTCAATGTCAATAAGCCTGCCACATCTTCATCATTTACCTTGATGTTGTAATGTTCTTCGATATTCAGATAAAAATCGAGCAGGTCAAGTGAATCCACGCCCTCTTCCCTGAGTGAATCATTTCCATCCAGGAGCTTTGCATTATTCCCGAAGGAAGTGTTAGCCAGAATCTCTTTTAAATCGTTAATTGTAACTTCCATAGTGGTATTAGTCTGTACGGTATAAAATGTTGCTTGACCAGGAAAGTCCCACACCGAATCCACAAATATAGATGCATTTATTCGATTTTTTATTCATCTCCTTTTCAAGGATAATCGGTATTGAGGAAGAGACCGTATTGCCGTATTCGGTTGCATCAAAAACCACCTTTTCGGAATCCAATCTCATCCTTTTGATTAATGTATCAATAATGTATTTGCTGCCCTGGTGAAAAATAAATTTATCAATATTTTCTTTATCACAATGATTTTTTTCAAGGATCATGTTAAAATCGGGAGGCACATAACGCGCAGCGAAATTAAATACGCCACGACTATTCATTTGAAGTTTACCATCTTCATAGACGAGCATTTCACGATCTTTACCAAGGGTACCGAACGTAAATTTCCCTGGAATATAAACCGGTTTATCCGTCAGATAGGTGACAGTAGCTGCATCGCCAAAAAGCATGGAGGTGTTTTTATCTTCGGGGTCGATGATTTTAGAATAGGGATCGGAAGTGAATAGCAATCCATGAGAAAATCCATTATCCTCCATGAATGATTTTGCAATGGATAAACCATACACATAGCCTGAGCAGCCAAGGGATACATCAAAGCAGGCACAGGATTCGGGAAGGTTTAGACGGTCATGAATAGTAGCGGATGAGTGGGGAATGTTTGAATCCGGATTCTGTGTAATGAGCATAACGGACTGAATTAATGATTTGTCAATTTTCCTTTTATGCTCCAGTGCATGAAATGCTTTAACCGCCATATCCGATGTCTCTTCCCCTGGATCTTTAATCGCAACATTTGCTATACCAACCTTATGAAAGATGAATTCATCATTTGTATTGAATTTTTCTTTACGGGAGAGATTGGAGATCCTTCCTTCGGGGATATACGTACCGATATCTGTAATTCCGATCATAGGATAATTTAATTGGTAAAAATAGCTAAATTATTCTTTGTCAATTTATTAATCGCATGCCTGTAAAATAAGTCTAGCCACGCGATACGCTCCTTTTCCATCCAGTAATCGCCTTCCGGTTTGTCTCAGTGCGGCAAGTCTTTTTTTATCCTTGATGAGATCACGCAATGTTGACAGAAACTTTTCTTTTGTTAAATCATCTATCCAACCCAGGTCAACAATTGCTTTGTGCCTGTTCTCCAGTATTTTGCTTCCCAAAGCATTGGTTGGTTGATGGCCAATGCTAAGTACCGGAACTCCAGGATACATCAATTCATATGTTGTTAAGCCAAAGGTGCAAATTGCCAGATCATTTCCCGGTAATAAGCCAGGACTATATTTTTGTAACCTGATGTATTCAGGCAGATCGGGTTTTAATGCCTCCAGTTCTTTATCGTGTAAAAACAATTGTCCGGTAAGGGCTGTAATCTCCATTCCCATAGAGTCCTCACCATATAACCAGTTCAACAGTTTGATCAATATACCGTTGGGATCGCTGCCACCGGTTGATATTACAATTTGAGCTGATCTTGGACCACTCCTGAATTTTGTATCAAGGTTTAATATTTTTTCGTTGAGGACAATGTACTTATTGCCGTGATAGAATCGGACACCATTCTTTTCCCATCTTGGATCGTTTCGGAGATCATCAGGTGAATGGAGGGTTGGCAATATGAAAAGATCTGAAAAATAACTTCCCTCACAGATATTGTGGAACATAATAACCGTAAGGGTTTCTTTGATTTTTTTTATCAATTTACCCGGATAAGGGAAGATTTTATCAATAAACAGGGCCTGAGCGTCAACTTCTTTTACAGCTCTGAACAGGAATAATTTTTCGGGCTCATTTTCTTCTTTGAAAAAAATATTGAAATTATATTTTGTTATCTCTTTTATTGTAAACTTATCCCAGCCGGTCAGAAATACAATCTCAGTTTTCCCGGAGCTGATTCTTCTGATTTGATTTGCAATGGATAGAGATCTGGTCAAATGACC
>CAZXGG010000093.1:3644-11765 GCA_964640125.1 uncultured Rikenellaceae bacterium | reverse complement strand
TCCTAATGGACGAATCCCTTGTTTCCTAGGCCATTCCGGCCGGGAGCAAAACGTTTGCAGAAAAAGAACGTTATTCCCGTCGTCAGATTGCTCCGTAGGAGCAAAACATTGGTAGCAATGTTCAATTTGAAAAAGAATCATTCGCTCCGTAGGTGCGATACAATTCCCTTTTATTAGGGAATCAGATATGTACCAGCGACCGACGAATAACGACCAACGAAACGGGCCCTGTGAAATAATGCTTCGCTATTTCACGGGGCGGGTTTCGTAACCGCTGGACGAATAACGGATTTCCTACTATTACTATATACTCCGTTTCTACCGTTTGGTTATTTTTTGTATTAAAGATATCAAATCTCTATAATAATACCCCAAACCTGTTTGAAAACAATATTAGGGGTATTTCTTTGAGCATCGTAACCGAATACCGAGAAACGAATTCCCCTCTTTATTCGTGAGACTCTAATTTCAAAAACGCAGTGCATTGAAATTTGTAAGTCGAACAATCCCGCCGAAGGCGGAGGGTTAAATTGGCTTCGCCGAGATCGTAAACTCGGTTCCCCTCAACTCTGCTGCGGAATAAGTTTTCAAAGCTTGCTTTGGGGTTTTATACCCGTGATTCGTATCTTTAGTCCGCGAAACACTTAATTCTATGATCAACCAGCAATTAATCAATCCGCAAAGCATCGTGGTTGTCGGTGGTTCCGACGATATTGCCAAGCCGGGGGGAAAAGTCCTCAAGAACATCATCGATGGCGGATTCGACGGAGATCTTTATGCAGTCAACCCGAAGATGGACCGCATACAGGGTATCCCCTCTTACAGGGACATCCGTGAACTTCCCCCGGTCGATCTTGCCGTGCTTGCCGTTCCTGCGAAGCTTTGCCCCGATGCGGTCAGGGTATTGACCGGGGAAAAGAAGACCCGGGCATTCATCATCCTTTCTGCCGGTTTCGGTGAAGAGAGTGAAGAGGGAGAACGGATGGAACAGGAGATCGTGGAGATGATCAATGCGGTTGGCGGGTGTCTGATCGGCCCGAATTGTATTGGTGTTATCAATACTTCCTATAATGCTGTATTTACAACCCCGATCCCCCGGCTGGATCCAAAGGGGTGTGATTTCATTTCCGGATCGGGTGCAACGGCAGTTTTTATCATGGAATCGGGAATCCCCAACGGCTTGACTTTTGCAAGCGTTTACTCGGTCGGCAACAGCGCACAGCTTGGTGTTGAGAAGGTATTACAATACCTGGATGAAACGCATGACCCGGAAACCTGTTCCCCGGTGAAGTTGTTGTACATTGAAACCATTGACAAACCGGATATGTTGCTGAAGCATGCACGTTCCCTGATCCGGAAAGGGTGCAGGATAGCAGCCATCAAGTCGGGTAGCTCGGAGGCGGGAAGCCGGGCAGCTTCCTCGCATACCGGGGCACTTGCCAGTTCAGACCTGGCAGTGGATGCTCTTTTCCGGAAAGCCGGGATCGTGCGGTGCTACAGCCGGCAGGAACTGGCTGCAGTGGCTTCCGTTTTTATGCACAAGGAGTTGTCTGGAAAAAACCTGGCATTGATCTCCAATGCAGGCGGCCCCTGCGTGATGCTTACCGATGCCCTGTCAGAGGGAGGGCTGCAGGTTCCGGAAATAAAAGGGGTAGAAGCGGAAAAACTGCTGGAGAAGCTACATCCTGGTTCCTCCGTTTCCAATCCCATTGATTTCCTGGCTACCGGAACGGCTGAACAATTGGCTGAGATCATGGATGCGTGCGAAACGAAATTTGACAACATTGATGCCATGATCGTTATCTTTGGTAGTCCCGGATTGATCCCGATCCATGGGGTGTATGATGTCCTCGAAGAGAAAATGAACAGCTGCAGCAAACCAATATTCCCGGTACTGCCCTCGGTGATCAACGCAAAAGATGAGATAGCCCGGTTCCTTTCCCGGGGCAGGATCAATTTCCCGGATGAGGTGGTACTGGGTAAGGCGCTGTCAAAGGTATATGCAACCGAACCACCCGCTCCGGACAGCTCCGGTCCGTCCGGTTTGAATGAACCGGAGATTCGGTCTACTATAGCACAATCGGGTAACGGATACCTTCCTCCTGAAGGCACAATACGACTGTTGAAGGCAGCAGGGATCCAATGCATTGCTGACCGGGTTGTCCGTTCTTCCGGAGAGGCGTTTCAGGCAGCAAGTGAACTTGGATTTCCGTTAGTTATGAAGGTAATCGGACCCGTGCACAAGTCGGATATTGGGGGTGTTGTGTTGGGTCTGGAGAACAAGGAAGAGGTCGTTGATGCCTTTAAGCGGTTGATGAGGATTGACGGTACGGACGCGGTGTTGATGCAGCCCATGCTGGAAGGCATGGAACTGTATGCCGGGGCAAAGCGGGAACCCCGGTTCGGACACATGGTGCTGTGCGGTCCCGGGGGAATATTCATTGAGATCATGAAGGATGTCAGCGTAGCCCTTGCTCCGGTTTCACCGGTCGAAGCCCGCCAAATGATCGAAACCCTGAAAAGCTATCCGATGCTTTCAGGTACACGGGGAAGAAAGCCGGTCAATATCCAACGGTTTGAAGAGATCCTTGGCAGACTCTCCGGTCTGGTCTCTCTTGCCCCGGAAATCTTTGAGATGGATATCAACCCGATGATTGCATCAGGAGATGAGATTATTGTTGTTGATGCGAGGATACGGGTGGAAAAAGACGGGGAGACTGTGTGACTGTGTGACTGAGACAGAGACGAAGTGACTGTGAGACGATGAGAAAGTGAGAAGTGAGAAGTGAGTGAGGAGAAGTGAATGGTGAGTAGAGTTATGAATGATGATTGATAAATGATGATTGAACGACCCGAAAGAATGATTTCTTTCATTCAGGCGGGCGGACATCCTGACCGATTAACGAACAACGTTCATTCGGTTCAACCAAACCACTTATCGATAATACCAGGTTAACGATATGGATTCTTTATAACATGGTGCTTAAAATTTATGGTACAGAAAAGATCATTATATTTGTGAACGCGAATACCATTTTATACAAATTAACAAAAGTTTTATTCTCAATTCTGAAATGAAAAAAATCGGTTTATTCTACGGCCCAAGAGGGGGATCTGTTGAACGGATTTCCTTTAAGCTGGTCGATATGATTGGCAAGGAGAAACTAGATCTCTATCCTGTAAAAGTGGCAAGTACAAATGACCTCGAAAAGTACGATAACCTGATCCTGGGGATCTCCACCATTGGCAGGGAGACCTGGGCTTCGGAAGCTCCGGCGGATGATTGGGACAAATTCCTGCCCCAGCTCGAACTGGTTGATTATAAGAACAAGACGATTGCCATGTTCGGATTGGGCGATCATATCTCCTACCCATTGCATTTTGTCGATGCTCTGGGGACGCTTGCTGAGATTCTGATGAAGCACGATGCAACCATTATCGGTCAGGTTCCAACAGAAGGGTATGAATTTGAAGAGTCAGAAGCAATTTTTGATGACCGGTTCATCGGCCTTCCCCTGGATGAAGATTTCGAACAGGAAAAAACAGACGAAAGGCTGAAGAACTGGTTGGAAATGATTCTTCCTCTTTTTAGTTAAGGATACCGATGTACAGGGGCAGCAGAATATTCTACTGCCCCTTTTTGTTGACGATATAAACCAGGTAGTTCCAGAGGTACATTCTTTAAATTCAGCATATTATGAGAAATACTCCTATCGATTATCAAACGGTAAGACAGAAGATTGAAGAGACAGGTTTACCCAAGGTTGGCAGGGGAACCATCCGGGAGATCGTCCGTCTGGTGAACAGGATTGAGGAGGCAACAGGAGAAAAATTTATCCGGATGGAGATGGGGGTCCCGGGATTGGAACCTGTTGAAATTGGAATAGAGGCTCAAATCGATGCCCTGAAAAGAGGAGTGTCAAACCGGTACCCCATGATCGAAGGGATTCCGGAACTGAAAGAGGAGATGTCAAGGTTCATTAAACTTTTTCTTAACCTGGATGTGAAACCGGATGGATGTATCCCAACCGTGGGTTCGATGATGGGGAGCATGGCCATGTACCTGGTTGCCAATAGAAGCGACAGGACAAAAGAGGGAACACTCTTTATTGATCCGGGATTTCCCGTACAAAAACAACAGGTGAGAATACTTGGGCATGATTACCGCTCCTTTGATGTGTACAACTACCGGGGAGATAAACTCTATGATAAATTGGAATCCTTCCTGGAATCCGGCAAAGTGTCAACCATACTCTATTCAAATCCCAATAACCCCTCCTGGATCTGTTTTACTGAAAAGGAACTGAAGATCATAGGAGAATTAGCGACAAAATACGATGTGATTGTGGTCGAAGACCTTGCCTATTTTGGGATGGACTTCCGGGTGGATTATTCGGTCCCGGGTCAGCCTCCCTATCAACCAACAGTTGGCCACTTTACCGATCATTTCATGATCCTGTTTTCCAGTTCCAAAATATTTAGCTATGCAGGTCAACGGGTGGGTATGATGATTATCTCGGATGCCCTGTTTGATCGCAAATATCCCGATCTCAAAAGATATTATACATCGGATACATTTGGTTATTCAATGATCTTTGGTGCGTTGTATGCCCTCTCGGCAGGTGTATCGCACTCAGCCCAGTTCGGCCTGACTGCAATTCTCAAAGCAGCAAATGACGGAACCTATAATTTCGTTGAAGGAGTAAAAGAGTATGGTGAAAAGGCAAAAATCATGAAGAAACTTTTTCTCGATAACGGCTTCAATATTGTTTATGACAGGGATGAGGATAAACCGCTTGCCGATGGATTTTATTTCACCGTTTCGTATCCAGGCATGACTGGCCCGGATCTGCTGGAAGAACTTTTGTATTACGGAATAAGTTCAATATCCCTTGATATCACGGGAAGTGACAGGCACGAAGGTTTGCGGGCTTGTGTCTCGCTGGTTCAACGGTCACAGTTTGGAGACCTTGAATCAAGGCTGAAACGGTTTCATGAGGATCATTCATGAACCTCTTTCTGAAATCCAGGGAATCCTCAATGTTTTAGAACAGAGTTAGAGGTGATATTAATCAGTATACGATATAGCCGATTTTTTTATCTTTGATCAGGATTGGCGTAAACTTGAAAAAACAGGAAACATGGCTAAAGTAAAAGGTGCAATTGTCGTTGATATTGAAAAATGCAAAGGGTGTGAAGTGTGTGTCGGATCCTGTCCGACAGATGTTATTGCTATGACAACCGATGTGAATGGAAAAGGATACCATTACGCCTATATGAAAGATCCTGAAGCCTGCACCGGTTGCATGAATTGTGGCATTGTTTGCCCGGATGGCGTGATTACCGTGTACCGGAAAAAAGTGGAAGTTACTACAGCTTAGGAACCAAATATTATTTTGATCCGATGGAAGAATTTCAATTGATGAAAGGAAATGAAGCAGTTGCTGAAGCTGCTATCAGAGCAGGGACAGATGGCTATTTTGGCTACCCCATTACACCCCAGTCGGAAGTGATGGAGTACCTTATGGCTGTTAAACCCTATGAACGAACAGGAATGGTTGTCCTGCAGGCTGAAAGTGAAGTCGCAGCCATCAACATGCTTTACGGAGGTGCAGCGTGTGGGAAAAAGGTGATGACCACTTCATCCAGTCCCGGGATCAGCCTGATGCAGGAGGGCATTTCATACATTGCCGGTTCTGAACTACCCTGTCTGGTGGTGAATGTCGTTCGCGGAGGCCCCGGATTAGGCACGATCCAACCATCCCAGTCCGATTATTTCCAGGCTACCAAAGGGGGAGGACACGGTGATTACCGCTTGATCACCCTTGCTCCATCATCCGTCCAGGAAATGGCTGATTTCGTTACCATTGCCTTTGACCTTGCCTTTAAATACAGAAACCCGGTTATGATCCTGTCCGATGGAGCCATCGGTCAAATGATGGAAAAGGTGAAATTCAGGGAACAGAAACCACGGGCAACCGAATTTCCCGAATGGGCAACCACAGGGAAAACCCCAGACCGGGAACGGAATATCATTACCTCTCTCGATCTCGACCCCGCCAGGCATGAACGGCATAACATTAAACTACAAGCAAAATACAAAAAAGTGGAAGAGAATGAGGTCCTCTATGAGAAGATATCCTGCGACGATGCCGAATACCTGTTTGTTGCTTATGGAACCAGTTCCAGGATATGCCAGAAGTCAATGCAACTGGCCAGAGCGGAGGGTATTAAAGTAGGACTGTTCAGACCCATTACCCTCTGGCCCTATCCAAAAAAAGAACTCGGAGCCATGTCAGACCAGATTAAAGGGATCCTGTCGGTTGAAATGAGTAGCGGACAAATGGTGGAAGATGTTCTGCTTTCAGTGAAAGAACACGTTAAAGTTGACCATTACGGCCGGATGGGAGGAATCATTCCAACACCCGAAGAGATAGTAGAAGCCTTGAAAAATAAAATTATTGGAGGGTAAACCATGCCTGATACAATAGAAAAAAATGAAATCATTGCTAAGGAGAACCTGGTGTATGAACGTACTTCCATTCTTACAGACAATGTGCTGCATTATTGCCCCGGTTGCGGACACAGCACAACACACCGGATCCTTGCGGAAGTGATCGAGGAGCTCGGTATCCAGTCAGATACCATCGGAATAGCCCCGGTCGGTTGCTCCGTGCTGATGTATAACTACATGGATATCGATATGCAGGAGGCAGCGCACGGCAGGGCTCCTGCCCTGGCAACGGCAGTGAAAAGACTCAGACCGGATAAATACGTCTTTACATACCAGGGAGATGGGGACCTGGCTGCCATCGGAACAGCGGAAACCATCCATGCCTGTAACCGGGGAGAGAATTTTACCATTATTTTTATCAACAACGGGATATACGGTATGACCGGCGGACAAATGGCTCCTACTACAATACCCAACATGAAATCTTCAACTTCACCCTATGGGAGAGATGTTAAGATGATGGGAAATCCGTTGAGAATGACCGAGATTGTGGCAACACTGCCCGGTACCTATTACGTAACCCGGCAATCGGTCCACTCCCCGGCAAATGTCCGGAAAACAAAAAAAGCAATCCGCAAAGCATTCGAATATCAAAAATTGGATAAAGGAGTATGCTTTATTGAAGTGGTATCCAATTGCCCTTCCGGCTGGAAAATGACGCCGGTCCAGGCAAATGAATGGATGGTGGAGAACATGTTCCCGTTCTATCCACTCGGAGATTTGAAGGTTCCTGAAGAATAATTAGAATTGCGGATTTCGGAAAGTGGATTTCGAATTTAAGATTATTTGACTATTAACAATTAACCGTTAACTTTTAACTATACATATGACTGAAGAAATCATCATAGCAGGCTTTGGCGGACAGGGCGTGCTCTCCATGGGGAAAATTATCTGTTATTCCGGGGTTATGCAGGACCAGGAAGTGAGCTGGATGCCTTCCTACGGCCCGGAAATGCGGGGAGGAACTGCCAATGTTACTGTAATTGTCAGCGATGAACGGATCAGTTCACCCATACTCAATTCGTTTGATACAGCAATTCTCCTTAACCAGCAATCACTCGATAAATTTGAACCGACTGTCAAACCGGGAGGTTTGCTGTTGTATGATGGAAACGGAATATCACGCCATCCGGAGCGAAAAGATATCAACATCTACCGGATAGATGCTGCGGAAGAGGCTGCTAAAATGGAAACCACCAAAACATTTAACATGATTGTACTGGGTGGCTACCTGAAAATCAAACCCATTATCAAGCACGAGAACGTGATAAAAGGATTGAAGAAATCACTGCCGGAAAGATACCATCACCTGATACCCATCAACGAACAGGCAATTGCCCGGGGAATGAAAATTTTACAGGAAGTGTCAATCCTGTAGTTCTTTTTGATTACCAGAGCATTATAATTCTCACGAGGATACTATTCGTCAGACGACTGCCGTTCGTCTGACGAATTTTTTAACGGGTTTACTCGAACCGTCTGACCCATTCCTGGTCTCCGCCCGGATGACGCAGTCGGACGGGTGACGGATGGGGTTTCCGTTTTTTTTTCTATCGGTCAGACGGACTTAAGCCGTCAGACCGTACGGATCAAAGTGATGATTTTTC
>CAZXGG010000093.1:0-3544 GCA_964640125.1 uncultured Rikenellaceae bacterium | reverse complement strand
GTTTCGGGCAGGACACAGGAGCAGGTGGAAAGCCAGGAGTTGAATTTTTTCCCGGTCAACCTTGCCAGAAACAGAGTTGACTTTGATAACCAGACTGTTACCAGTTCGCTGCTTGGCCTGGCAAAACGGAAAGCTGTCTACAGGGAAGGACTCGGATGTGTAAGTGTGATCGGCTATACAGCGGAGGAGCTACAAAACGTAAAAAGTCCGGAAATCACTCCTTACCCCTGGAACCAGGACACCATTCCCTGGCCCATGGGAAATGTTCTGTCAGAAACTCTTCCGGAAGGAGTGGATTATTCCCGCCTGAATGAAATTGTGGATACGGCTCTTGATAAAGCAGGGGAGGAGCGGGTGAAAACTTTTGCGCTGCTGGTTGTTTACAGGGATACGGTTATCGCGGAAAAATATGCCCCGGGAGTGGATGAAAATACTCCATTGCTGGGATGGTCCATGACCAAAAGTGTATCCAATGCCCTGGCAGGTATTCTATACCGAAAAGGTCTTTTTGATCCGGCCCAGCCTGTGGGTATACCGGAATGGAGTGAAGATGAACGAGAAAACATCCTTCTCGATCACATATTACATATGAATACCGGACTGGAATGGGTTGAGAACTATTTTAACCTTTCTCACGTTACGAGGATGCTCTATATGGAGAAAGATATGTATCAGTTTGCTATCCAGTCAGAACTGAAAGATCCACCCGGTGATGTTTGGTTTTATTCATCGGGGACACCCAACATCTGGTCTGGTAAAATGAGAACCATCCTGGGTGATGGAGAAGATTATCTTGCTTTTCCCTGGCAGGAATTGTTTCATCGAATTGGCATGACCAGTGTTGTCCTGGAGACCGATCCTGCGGGTAATTTTGTCTTCTCATCATACATGTATGCCACCGCACGTGACTGGGCACGGTTCGGTTTGCTCTATTTGAATGATGGGATCTTTCATGGAGATACCATCCTTTCTCCTGCATGGGTTGATTATACCCGACAGCCTGCCAGCGGATCGGAAGGGGAGTATGGTGCGTACTTTTGGATGAATCGTGGTGATTTCCTGCCGGATGTTCCCAAAGACCTGTTCTACTGCCAGGGATTCAAAGGACAGTATGTATTTATTATTCCCTCCTGTGACCTGGTGGCGGTGCGGTTTGGATATTCCATGTCAGCGTTTGATAAGAATGACTACCTGGCAGCAATAATTGGATGTCTTCCTTCAGGATCTGAAGAACAATTTTGAGAATTCGTCAGACGAACTCCAGTCCGAATTCGCCCGAAAGGCGAACAGACGGCCTTTTGCCATCGGCCCGCCTGCCGGTCGGGCAGGCATCCCTTCGGGAAAAAATTTTATGCGCAAAACAAGGTGAAGAAAATTCAGCAAGGGGTATGGCCATCTTGCCCTGTGAAATAGCGGCAAAGCCGCTCCTATTTTGCATTATTTCACAGGGCGGGCCATCCCAGCAACCTTGTCTGAGAGGGTGTATCATGAATCCTTCATTAGTTTAGAACCAAAGAAAACATAATTTTGGCACTGTCACTAAAATTCACTTTTAAAAGCTGATATAGAGTTAAGACCATCCTATTTGCATTTATAGATTTACACAATCAATTTGCCACCTTGCAGTTAACCATTTTTATGATACAGCCTCGAGTTTGGTTGCACTGCTTTTCAAGCCGTAGTTTCGCTATGAAATTTTTAGCAGCCTTTGCCATAGGCATCCCTATGGGAGATTTTTTTGTTTACTTTTCTCATTCCCGAATTGGTCCATCCGACATCGGTGGATGGTAACCAATTCGAGGATCCTCGAATTTCTAAAGAAGCGAAGCTTCTAAGAAATTCGGGACAAGGAGAACCGAATCCGCCAACTGGCCATGTGAAATAGCAATAACTCTGAACGGAGTGCTAATGCAAAGCATTATTTCACATGGCTGGCGGATGAGCTCATGAACACCTAATTCAATCATTACCCTGTGAATAAAAGTAAAAGCCCGCCCGGCTTGAGGGCATGAGAAAGATATAGATATGCCTAAATCCAAAGCTTAATGAAGTATAACTATTCTTGAGAACCAATTCTACCACCATCCATTGCATCGTTCGCTCGCATAGCGAACGAGTTACTTTCTTCCCATGATGAAGAAAGTAACCAAAGAAATCGCCGCTGCATAAGAATTGCTTGAAAACCAGGGGACCCCCGCCCGAACGACTGAAGTCGTTCAGTCGGGCGGGCAACAGCCACAGATAAAATGAACTCGCCCATTGTTTGTTTTAAATGGTCTTGCTCAAATGAATCTGTCTCTGCCTAGTTGGCAGGGAAGGTTGATGGACAGAGTACAGCAGTAAAATCGGTGGGCTCAGACAGCATTTTATCTTCTTGGCCTACCCTGCGTCCCGGTTTTCATACGCAATTCTTATGAGGCGGTTAAACACTCTTCGAGTGTTTAGGGATATGTAGGCTTGTTAATTGAAATTTCAAAATTGGAATTTATTTGGGATTTGTTGTTTGATATTTGTTAATTCACTTACCAGGCGAACCTGGGTAGCCACTTACAGAAACCTTATTTTCTATAAAAATTCATCTTATCGATGTATTCCCATACCTGGGGTGGCAGAAAATGACGTATCTCTTTCTTTTTTCGGATGGATTGCCGGATAAAACTGGAAGAGATCTCTATCCGGGGTGCGCTGACCAGGGTGATCGATGCGCTTTCCAAGAGTTTGAGTACCTTCGTATTACCAGCATTGTCCCCTTCACGTGGATAGGCATAGATCGGATACCGATCCAGCAACTCCCTGAAGTTTTTCCACTTTGGCAGTGTGTTGAGATTATCTTCTCCCATGATCAGTGTGAACTGATGATTCGGATGCTTCTCCGAAAGGTAGGTCAGGGTATCGATGGTATAGGATGGTTTGGGTAGTCTGAATTCAATGTCGGATGCCTGAAATTTAGGTTCGTCATGTATCGCTTTTTCAACCAGTTCAAGGCGGTGATAATCAGCAAGCAGGGTATCTCTTTTCTTCAATGGGTTTTGCGGACTGATGACAAACCATACCTGGTCGATATCGGTAAATTCCACCATATAGTTGGCAATTGCCAGGTGCCCGATATGGATCGGATTAAATGATCCGAAGTAGAGTCCGATTTTCATTCCTTTGGTGTTAAGAATTTCCGAACGATTTGCTCTGCTTCTTCCAGCGCTGTCTTAAGGACATCATTCACAATAACGATATCAAACTGGCTGGAATAGGAGATCTCCTTTTTTGCTTTCTCAATTCGTTTACGGATGCTTTCATCGCTGTCAGATGATCTTCGGTCCAACCGTTTTTCCAGCTCTTCAATGGATGGAGGCATAATAAAGACCGCCAGAGATCCCTCTGTGAATTTCCGTTTGAGGTTCAATCCGCCAATCACATCGACATCAAAAATGACATGGCTCCCCTTTGCCCAGATCCGTTCTATTTCTGATCGTAAGGTGCCATAATACTGTCCCGGATACACCTCTTCCCATTCTACAAATTCATCATTCCTGATCTTGTTTTTGAA
>CAZXGG010000092.1:0-11811 GCA_964640125.1 uncultured Rikenellaceae bacterium | reverse complement strand
ATCATAAATGAATATTTTTCTCGGCTCAAGTGAATACCCGGAATGGATCATGAAAACGATCTCCTCCTGTCCGTCTCCATTAATATCTTTGCAGGATAAATTATTGATATGATAATCAGAAGGATAGGATGGCCTTTTCATGATTTTTGTTACGAAAATAACCTCTTCTTTACCGGAATTTGGACCGAAGGGCTCAAAACAGTTTAAGAAGACAGAGTCGTTTTTACGTGTAAAGCCAAAAACTTCAAGGAAACCATTATTATTTCCATCTTCAAAACAAAGCTCTGAAGAGAATTTGTGATACTGTCCGGAAAAATTCCACTGGTCATAAATCTCATTATTCGGATCAAAGACCTGGAAAGCAAGTTTATTGTAGGAGTTTTCAAAGGCAACAATTTTCTCTTTTATTCCATCAGAATTAAGATCATCAAAATACACTTCTGATGGATATTCATTAGTAGAACCGGTATGAATAATTTCCAGTTTGAATCTGTTAAACTCAACAGGAAGAAAACAGATCAAAGGAAGGGTAAGAATTAGGGCAATAATCCAGGTCTGGAAAAGTAATTTTTTAAACCTTATTATGTGTGATAATTTACCTGTCACTTTTTGAAGTAATGACTTCTGGTTTATCAATTTTCATCCAATCATGCGGTTGATTAAATTACTTTCGAATTACAATTGTATGACCCCGTGGAATAGCGACTAACGTCACTCCTGCTATGCATGATTTTACAGTGTGGCCCGCACAGGGTAAGCCATTATATGACCATCATATGACTAACGTATTACATCCGAACAACTTATAACTTATTAACATATAACTTATAACGTCACTCAATCACCACTGCCGGTATCTTCAACTCCAGCGCCATTTCATTCAGCCTGGACAGCTCCTCCTTTTTAATCCGGTAGAATTTTTGAAGCTGCTGGTCGATTTGGGTAATAATCTCCTCTTTTACTTTATATGCCTGATCTGTGGGAGCATAGTTCCCCATGGATACCGTTCCCGACAGAGCAGCCAGTTTGTTGTTCAGGCGTATCGGATAATTCAGCGGATCCTGGGAGCTCCTGTTTTTGGTCTGATAGAGGGCTTCTTCAACCGCTTTGATTTCCCGTTTTATGGTTTTCACCAGATCACTCAGCTCTTTCTGTTTTGCCGGATCTATTTTTTTATCCAGCGCATTCAGCTCACTCCGGAGTGACCGGATATCGATAATGCACTGGTGGGTTTCCGAGAGTTTATCCCTGGTTTCGATCAGGAATTCAAATTTTTTCCGGAGATCTTCATCTGTGGACTCCGACCATGGATCTTTTTTCAGGGTAAAATTCACTTCGGAAGAGTCCTTACCGGTCACCAGCCTGGCAATGTATTTCCCGGGAGGTGCAAGGGGACCGGATGTGCCTCCTCCCCACATGATCAGGCCATTAAACCGCTTTGATCCCGGGTATGTCATCTCCCAGGCAAATTGGTTTATGCCCTGTTTTACCTCCAGTTTGCCCAGAGGCAGATGCCCTTCCATCCTTCTGTCACCCAGGTCGCTCCGGTAGCTTTTGATCAGGTTCCCATTATTCTCCAGGATTTTTAGTGCGATCACGCTGCTTGAATCCGGTTTGTCTTTCAGGAAAAAATGGATCACCGGCCCATTGGGTGGGTTTTCGCCTGTACCGCGTCCACCCCGGCCTGCCTGTATAATGAACGCATCCCGTGATTGAAACAGATGGTTTTCATTGGTCAGCCCAGCTTCAGCAAGTTGGTGAAGAAGGGTCAGATCATCAAATATCCACAAACTTCTGCCCTGTGTGGCAACGATCAGATCCTGGTTTTTTATGCAGAGATCGGTTATCGGAACGGTCGGAAGGTTGAGGTTAAAGTTTTCCCAGCTCATTCCATCATTAAACGAGATGTACAATCCACTCTCTGTTCCGGCATACAATAAGCCTTTGTAATCGGGATCAGCCCGGACCACCCGGGTGAAGTGTGTGGGTTCAATCCCGCTTGTAATCCTGGTCCAGGTTTCACCGTAGTCGGTTGTTTTATAAAGGTAAGGTGCAAAATCATCCGATTTGTATGACGTTGCCGCGACATAGAGTCCCCCTTTTTCAAAAGGATGGGGTTCGATGCTGTTGATCATGGTCCATTCCGGCATGATGGATGGGGAAGGAGTGACATTCTTCCAGGACTGGCCACCATCGGTGGTGATGTAGATCAGCCCATCATCCGATCCGGTCCAGATCACTCCGGGTTCGTGCATCGATTCAGTTACAGTAAAGATTGTCCCGTAGTATTCCACGCTGGTATTATCCTTGGTTATCGGACCGCCGGAAGGACCCATTTTCGACGGATCATTCCGCGTCAGGTCGGGGCTGATTTCTTCCCAGCTCTGACCTTCATTGGTTGTCTTGAACAACACATTGGCAGCACAATAGAGTGTGTTTGGATCGTGTATGGAAAAAAGAATGGGGTAGTTCCACTGGAACCGGTACTTCAGTTCTTTTGCACCCCAGCCCATGGGATTGTCGGGCCATACATCGATCGCACGAACCTGACCGGTCCGGTGATTCTGTCGGACAAGGTACCCGCCATACGATCCTCCATAGACGATCTCCGGATCTTCCGGATCGGGTGCAATATATCCACTCTCCCCACCAGCCGTAGATTCCCAGTCATCCTCGGTTATACCCCCCCGGCTGGTAGACCGGTGCAGTATCCGGACGGTGGAATTGTCCTGTTGTGCAGCATAGATCCTGTAGGGAAAATGGTTATCTGTGACTAAACGGTAAAACTGGGCCGTGGGTTGATTCATCATCGTTGACCAGCTTGCTCCTGCATCATGGCTTACCTGCCCGCCTCCATCGTCGCCAACGATCATGGTGTTATGATCGAGCGGGGAGATCCACAGATCATGATGGTCTCCGTGCGGTGTTCTGATCCGTTCAAACGTTTTTCCTCCATCCTTCGAACGGTGAAAACCTACATTCAATACATACACCATATCCTCAAATTCACTGTCTGCATAAACCCGGGTGTAGTACCATGCCCGTTGACGCAGGCTCCGGTCATCGTTAACCCTGGTCCAGGTTTCGCCTGCATCCTCCGACCGGAACAGTCCACCCTCTGCCGCTTCAACCATCGCCCACAGCCTTTTATGATTCACCGGAGATACAGCAATACCAATGATGCCGATGGGACCTTCCGGTAAACCACTGTTTCCTGTTATGTTGGTCCAGTGATCTCCTCCGTCAAAACTTTTCCAGAGCCCGGATCCTTTACCACCGCTTTCAAGGCTGTATGGAGTACGCCGTATTCTCCAGGTGGAGGTATAGATGATCCTGGGATTTACCGGATCAAGAATCAGATCACAGGCTCCTGCATCGTTACTGGCAAAGAGTACTTTCTCCCACGTTTTCCCTCCATCTGCAGAACGGTATACTCCCCGTTCAGGATTGGGGCCAAACAGGTGGCCGAGAACCGCAGCATACACCAGATCAGGATTGGTGGGATGGATCCGGATTCTGGGAATGTACTGACCCTCCTTCAGACCCACATAATTCCATGTCTCTCCTGCATCCAGCGATTTCCAGATCCCATAACCATGAGAGACATTTCCCCGGACAGTAACCTCACCACCCCCTGCAAAAACGATATTTGGATCGGAGAGACTTACCTCAATGGCTCCGATGGTTCCTCCAAAGTATCCATCAGAGACGTTTGTCCAGCTCCCTCCTGAATCGGTTGTTTTCCATACACCCCCGCCGGTGGCTCCCATGTAAAACGTACCGGGTTGTGATGGTACTCCGGTTACTGCTGCTGAACGACCACCTCTGAAAGGACCAATGTGCCTGTAGGTGAGATTATCAAAAACCGAAGGATCAATGCGATCCCCGCCCGGTTTGCTTTTTGTTTTTCTTGAAGATTGTCCTGAAGCCTGTAATCCTGAAGCCAGGAAAAGAAACAGGACTATCATACCTAATCTTTGTAACGGGATTGATTTTTTCATGTTGTTTGAATTATCGATTTTACGTAATTATGCGATTTTACGAGAGACATTTCTTGGAAGTAGAGTGGGTAAAATCTATATTTGTCCGGGCGCCGGTACCCGCTGTTAACGTTTTCTAAATTATTAATTTTTATACAATAATCATGAGATCATCCAATTTATTCACTATTCCGCTGCTTCTCCTTTTTATTTCCTGTTCAACCGGTAAAGCGCCGGAAAGCATAAAAGGCATCACAGCCGGGCAGGGCATGGTTGTCACTGCTCATCCTGGGGCTTCACAAATCGGATTGGAAATTTTGCAAAAAGGTGGAACTGCTGTCGATGCTGCGGTTGCTGTTGAGTTTGCCCTGGCAGTCTGTTACCCGACAGCGGGTAATATTGGTGGGGGAGGGTACATGGTCGTGCGCTTCAATGATGGCATGACAGACGCCCTGGACTTCAGGGAAAAAACCCCCCTTAAAGGGCATCGGGATATGTATCTTGATGAGCAGGGCGAAGTGATTAAAGGATTGAGCCAGCGCAGTCATCTTGCCGTTGGTGTACCGGGAACGGTTGCCGGAATGGTTGCCATGCATCGAAAATACGGAACCCTTCCTTTCTGGGAAGTGATACAACCTGCAATCAACCTCGCTTCAAACGGTTTTCCGCTGACATCCAAACAAGCCGAAAGACTGAATCATATGAAGAAGCAGTTTCTGGAGATGAATCCTCAGTCCCCTGCTTTTGTGAATGATTCAGTATGGCATGCAGGGGACCTGTTAATCCAGGAAGAATTGGCAAAAACTCTTGAACAAGTAAGGGATCATGGCCGTGATGGCTTTTATAAAGGAGTTACTGCCGAACTCATTGTTCAGGAAATGGAACGTGGTGGAGGGTGGATAACGCATCAGGATCTGGAAGAATACCAGGCTATCTGGAGAAAACCCATCACCGGGACATACAAAGATTACCGGGTGATCTCAATTGGTCCCTCTTCCAGTGGCGGACTGGCACTGATACAACTTCTTGGGATGGTAGAATCCTATCCAATCCGGGCATGGGGCTGGAATTCGGTTAAATCGGTGCACCTGATGGTCGAAGCGGAAAAAAGGGTCTATGCTGACCGTGCAACCTACCTGGGGGATCCGGACTTTGTTTCGGTTCCTGTGATTGGGCTGCTGGAAAAGGAGTATCTGAGCCACCGAATGAGTGATTTTTCTGAAGAGAAGGCAACGCCTTCCACAGAGATAAAGGCCGGTGAACCGGTCTTTTATGAGAGTGAAGAAACAACACACTTTTCAATCGTTGATGCTTCAGGTAATGCCGTAGCCGCTACCACCACATTAAACTCCGGTTATGGCTCCGGTATCGTTGTTGAAAGTGCCGGTTTTATCCTGAACAACGAAATGGATGATTTCTCTGTTAAACCCGGATATCCCAATGTATACGGACTGATTGGAGGGGAGGCGAATTCAGTTCAGCCCGGCAAGCGAATGTTAAGTTGCATGACCCCAACCATCCTGGAAAAGAACGGGGAACTGTTTCTGGTGGTTGGTACACCTGGAGGATCCACCATCATCACATCGGTTTTTCAAACCATCCTGAATGTTGTAGAGTTCGGTATGGGGATGCAGGAAGCAGTCACAGCTGGCCGGTTTCATCACCAGTGGCTCCCAGACCTGATATCCATGGAGGAGGCAGCATTGGATAGTGTTACCATATCAGAACTTCAACAGATGGGACACAACTTCCGGAAAAGGGAGTCAATCGGTCGTGTAGACGCTATCCTGGTCCTTCCGAACGGAATGCTCGAAGGGGGAGCAGATCCCAGAGGTGATGATACAGCAGCAGGATATTGAGAATGCAATATCAGTTGCTGAATCGATGAAATCTTCCGTTAAAAAAAAAATTACCAACCAACTGATCCATGAGTCCAGTCCCTACCTGCTGCAGCATGCCCACAATCCGGTAAACTGGTATCCCTGGGGCGAAGAAGCACTTCAGAAAGCAGAGAAGGAAAATAAACTGATCGTAGTCAGTATCGGCTATTCTGCATGTCACTGGTGCCACGTGATGGAGCAGGAATCATTCGAAAATGAGATGATCGCAAGGGCAATGAATGACCATTTCATCTCCATTAAAGTGGATCGTGAAGAGAGACCGGATATTGACCGGATCTATATGACAGCAGTTCAGCTCATGACCGGAAGTGGCGGGTGGCCATTGAATTGCATTGCATTACCCGATGGCAGCCCGGTTTATGGTGGAACCTATTTCACCCCGGATAAATGGCTGGAAACATTGAATGCACTCTCGATACTCTATACCAAAGAACCCGGAAAGGTCTTGGAGTATGCACGGAACCTGAAACAGGGAATTGTTGCGGCTGAGCTCATCCAGGAAAGACAACAACACTCACCCCTGATGGAAGAGGACCTGGAATCGTTTGTCTCATCGTGGAAAACCCGCTTCGATAGAGAAAACGGAGGCAATATCGGATCTCCTAAATTTCCGTTACCGGTTACTTTGAAATCCCTGCTTTCCTATTACTACCATTCAAAAGATAAGGAGGTATACGACCAGGTCATCCTTACATTGGATAAGATGGCGGCAGGAGGAATATACGACCATGTCGGGGGAGGATTTGCCAGATACTCGACCGATCACCTCTGGAAAGTCCCTCATTTTGAAAAAATGCTCTATGATAACAGCCAGCTTGTTTCCGTTTACAGTCAGGCATTTCAGGTATCAAAGAAAGAAGAGTTTAAAACTGTAGTGATCAAAACCCTTGAGTTCATTGAGCGGGAACTTACCTCACGGGAGGGTGGATTCTATTCCTCACTGGATGCGGACAGTGAAGGTGTTGAAGGAAAATATTACGTATGGGATCATCGGGAGATCAAAACCCTGCTGGGGAACGATGCACCGTTGTTTTCAGATTTTTACAATATTCTTCCCGAAGGCAACTGGGAAGCGACCAATGTGTTGCACTGTACCCGCGATCCGGAAACATTTCCGGGAAACAGCCGTGTGAGTGAAGCGGAGTTTGTGAAGAAACTGGAAAGAAACCTTCGGATTCTCCTGAAAGCCCGCGACAAACGTATCAGGCCCGCACTGGATGACAAGATCCTTACTTCCTGGAATGCCTTGATGCAAAAAGGATTCCTGGATGCCTACCGGGTATTCGGTGAGTCACGTTTTCTTAAATTGGCAGAACGAAACGCCCTTTTTATTAAAAGAAACCAGTTCTCGGAAGATTTTCGCCTGGACAGAAATCATAAAGACGGAAAATCCTCCATTAATGGCTTCCTCGATGATTATGCCCACCTGATTGAAGCCTGGATAGCGCTGTATGAAGCCACGTTTGATGAGCACTGGCTAACCCTGGCATCCAACCTGATGGATTATACAATTGCCCATTTTTATGATGAACGATCCGGGATGTTTTTTTACAGCTCCGACCTTGATCCACCCCTGATAGCCCGCAAAATGGAACTTGATGATAACGTGATCCCTGCATCCAATTCCACCATTGCCCATGGATTGTTTTGCCTTGGAAAACTTTACGATAAGCAGAGATTCGTGGAAATGGCCGAGCAGATGATCATCAATATAAAATCAATGATCGGTAAAAATCCCGGTTTTTATTCCAATTGGATACGGTTATTGACCAGATTCATTTACAACACCTTTGAGGTGGCAATTACAGGCCCTGAATCCATACCGTTCCGCCAGCAACTGGATGAGCATTACCTGCCCAATATCATTCTTGCAGGAGGTAAAACGGAATCTCATATCCCGTTGCTTAGGAACAGGCTGCAAAAGGGAAAGACCATGATCTATGTTTGCAGGGAACAGGTGTGTAAAATGCCGGTTGATAATGTAAGGAACGCTATCAAAATGATGGAATGATCTGTTTTTATACCATATGCACTGAAGATTTAAACCAAAAATCAAAATTATCCCAACTAATTTTTCCAATTTTGTTAACTAAATAAATGAGTTCTAAAACGTACCTGGAAATGAAAACAAAAATGACAAGGATATTTATCAGTATCCTTCTGGTGATGCTGATTGGATGGGGCATTGGGTGCAGTACCGTTCCCATAACAGGACGGAGACAGGTGAATCTGCTGCCCGAATCAGAAATGGTCGCCATGAGCCTTATAAGCTATCAGGAATTCCTGAGTACCCATTCGCTTTCGACCAACGCGGTCCAGACGGATATGGTAAGAACCGTAGGGAGGGATATCTCTTCAGCAGTTGAGGAGTTCATGCGGAATAACAAAATGGCAGACCGGGTTGAAGGATTTGACTGGGAATTCAACCTCGTTCAGGATGATATCCCCAATGCATGGTGCATGCCCGGTGGAAAGGTGGTTGTATATACCGGCATCCTGCCACTAACTGTCTCAAAATCAGGACTTGCGGTTGTTGTTGGACACGAGATAGGACATGCGGTTGCAAGGCACGGTAATGAGCGAATGAGCCAGGCCCTGCTAATTCAACTGGGTGGCGTGGCGCTGGATGTTGCACTGAAGGATGAGCCGGAAAAGACAAAGAACCTCTATCTGGCGGCATATGGATTGGGAACAAATGTTGGAATTGCTTTACCCTATTCACGGGCTCATGAAAACGAAGCAGATAGACTGGGACTGATTTTTATGGCAATGGCAGGGTATGACCCGAATGAAACCGTTGAATTCTGGGGCCGGATGGCTGCAATGGGCGGAGAAAAACTACCCGAATTTCTCAGTACACACCCCAGCGATGAAACCCGGGTCAATAACCTGAAGGCATTGGTGCCGGAAGCGATGAAATACTATAATGCCCGGTAATCACGTTTATACAAAAAATTCTTTACCGTGTAATGAAACCCTTTAGGTAAAATCCAGTATAAGAACCCAACCGGTGCATTGTAAGGTCATCTTCAGGTAGTAAAAGAATAAATGTGGTGAACCGGCACGGCAATTTTATATGAATTTTTTTTTTCTTAAATTATTTTAATACATTTATGTCAATAAATTTGCCCCTGTCATAACGTTCTTTTGATTGATCCATCGGATTTTTTTTGTACCGATATTTTCGGTTTCATTAAAAACAAACAAACGTTTTCGTATAATGAAAAAGACGCTTATAGTAACCATTGTCATTCTGATTATCCTGCTAATCGTCCCTGTTATCAGTTTCTTTAAATGGAGCTTTCAACCAAAGAGACCGCTGGAGGTAATGATCCTTGACAAAACAGTACCAACTTTGGAACGGGATAAACACCGGTCTCTAAGCTGGATACTTACACACAATAAGTATGTAAAACTGAATAAGAGAAAGTATTCTTATACGAAAGACTATTTTGGTTTCTACCCATTAAAACCTTTGCGCAATAAAGAATGGGATATTGATCCGATCAGGATGGGAGAGATCCTGATCATGGCAGATTCGTTCGATGTTGCCTATTTTGCCGATACCTATGGGGTTTATTTTAACGACTGGTATGTTGGCATGAATACCAGTAACCGTTCAAGGTTGATATATGGTGGATTGAGCAACAGTGATTACCTGTTTATGAAAGAGATGCATGACCGGAATAAACTGGTCATTGCAGAATACAATATCCTGGCATACCCCACCGACCCGCTTTACAGACTCAGGACCGAGGAACTGCTGGATATTCACTGGACAGAATGGACGGGATGCTATTTTGAAACCCTGGATACGATCACAGACCCTTCCTTTCCGAAATGGATTGTCAGACAATACCGGACACAGTACCGTAAAGATTGGAATTTTACAAAATCAGGAATCATTTTATTCAAGAGCAACAATCAAATTGTGGTTCTTGAAAATGAAACTCACCTGGAATTTGAAACTCCATTTATTTATACAACCAGTCATGGAGAAGAGAATTTCGACCTGCCCTATAAAGTTCCCTATCCCTACTGGTTTGAAATCGTTGAAACAAAAAACAATGATGTAGTTGCAAATTTTAAGATACAAACCAATGAAGTGGGAGATTCCATTCTCCAGAACTATTTCCTTCCGGAAACATTCCCCGCTATTCTTCAAGGGCCCGGCCAATCACCCTATTTTTACTTTGCTGGCGATTTTGCAGATAATCCGGTGCCTATAAAAACAGCTTATTTTAAAGGAATAGAAAAATTGAAATGGCTGTTTATCAGAGAAAAGCCCGGATCAAGAACCAGGTTCTACTGGGATTATTACAGACCACTCATGAGCCAGATTCTGGATCAATATTATTCCGAAAAGAATCCGGAATAAAACGAAATGAATAAAAACGAAAACGGGCTGTCTCTTTACAGGGGACGGCCTTTTTTCTTTCGTATACAAATGAATCGACCCTGTTGGAAACATTACTTTGTACATGAATCCTGAAATCTCGTTAACACTTCTTCGCGATACACTCGCAATCTGCCGGTTTGAAGCAGGAACAGATTTACCCGCGTGGGCCCAAAAAGCAGGTGATTTCCATTCCATTACCCGTACATCGGACGAGGTATCCATCGTGCTTCCTCAGAAGAACATCGGGAACCAGGAAATCTCTTGTGAAAGAGATTGGAGAGCACTGAGGGTAGATGGTAAACTGGATTTCAGCCTTTGCGGTGTGTTGTCTTCCATATTGGATATCCTCAAAGACGCCTCTGTACCTGTTTTTGTTATATCAACCTATGATACGGATTATGTTCTGGTAAAAGAACAAGAAGTAACCAAAACAACCGCTGCGTTGAGGAAGAGTTTTGCTGTCAACAAAGAACAAAAACAGTAAGAAAAGGCTTATGCCCTTAACGATGTAAAATATAAAGAGAGAATTCATGAAGGATTTAACCGTTGCACTGGTACAAACGTCGCTCTACTGGGAAAGGATTGAACAGAACCTGGAACACTTTGGAAGATTGTTAAAACCATTGAAAGATAAATCGGATTTAATCCTCCTGCCGGAAATGTTTACTACAGGATTCTCGATGAATCCAGCTGAACTGGCAGAAGAGATGAACGGTGTTTCTGTTTCCTGGTTAAAAGCAAGGGCAGCAGAACTGGGCTGTGTTGTTGCAGGTAGCATCATGGTCAGAGAGAATAACCGTTATGTTAACCGGTTTATCTGGATGCAACCGTCCGGAAAGTTTAGTACCTACGATAAACGCCACCTGTTCCGTATGGGAAATGAACACCGGATCTATACGAAAGGAAAAGAGCAACTCATCCGGAAGATCGGGGATTGGAGAGTGAAACCGTTGATATGTTACGACATACGTTTCCCGGTTTGGAGCAGGAACAGAAACGACTATGATCTGCTGGTGTACGTGGCCAACTGGCCGGAACCCAGAAGAGAGGTCTGGAAAACCCTGCTGAAAGCCAGAGCTATTGAGAATCAGGCATATGTCATCGGTGTCAACCGGATTGGAAAGGATGGAAATGGAATTGACTATTCCGGCGATTCTGCCGCTATTAATCCGAAAGGAGAGATCATTAGTACCATTCAGCCCAATGAAGAGAAGGTAGAGATCGTTACCCTCTCCATGAAAGAATTAATTGAATTCCAGGAAAAATTCCCGGTTTTACCGGACAGGGATGAGTTTATTATTACCCAGTAAACCGGGTTGAATCCAACTTCTCCGGTACCTGGCTGCCTGCTTCCCGCATCCAAGCGCAGGACGGAGGACGATAAACGCTAACCGTTAACCGATACGGGCATCGTAACCGTAGGACGAAAGACGTTTTTAAATCAGTGCATCATACAGGATCTCCACCGGGTGATGCGCATGTTCTCCTGTTCCCTCCCTGATCTGCTGTCTGCAGCTTGTTCCCGAGGCAG
>CAZXGG010000091.1:0-12037 GCA_964640125.1 uncultured Rikenellaceae bacterium | reverse complement strand
GGGTCAGTCCCAGGTTCTTAACCGTATGGTTATCCTGGGCTATGACGGATAATATGGTCTCATCCGCAGTCATGAATCCAACTCCGGATGACCGTCCCGGTCTGCCGTCGACCGTGATCTGTGATACCGAACGGCCGGTTATGGTTTTTGTATTGGCAAGCTCCCAGTCCGAGTGTATTCCCCGTCTGGCAAAGGCTGGAAAATCCATCTCATCCGCAAGCAGCTGGTTTCCTTTTCCATACAACCCCTTTTTATAGTCAAATGTATCTCCATTTTCTACGGTGGCATCGAACCAGGCATAGAGACTATCCTGCAGTTTTGCAAGCACCACCTCCCTCCCATTCCGGTCCATACCAGGGGAAGGCAGATCCGGTTTTTCGGTTTGGTATTCGGGGAAAAACTGCAACTCACTTCGAACAATTGCAGGGAAGTCGGTGCTATACCTATCGTTGATGCATCCCTGAAGAGTTAATCCGACCAGGAGAATGTAAAGGGTAGTATGGTGTTTCATTGGATTTATTTTCCAGACAAGATAAATAAAAATGCTGAACAAAGGATACGTTCAAATGGTTAACCCGGATGGTAAAAGTTTCATATATTTGAAACAGTTATTTTCATTCCAAAATAGTAAAGTGAGATGGAGGATATTTATTATATCGTTTACCTAAGTGCTGCAGCGAAGCCGATGACAGAAAAGGAGTTGTTCGATGATATTTCACGGGATAAGCGGCATAACACAATCGTAAAGATTCTTGACGGACATTCTCAGGAGCGCTCCTTCCCCGACTGGAGCATGGGGTATCACCGGATCAGCAACAGGCAATCATCCCGTATTCGCGGGTTTACCAATTTCATGAACGATGAGCTATCCATGGAGCAATTGATGGGCAGTTCGGGTGAGATCATGGAAATCCTGAACAGTTTCAGGAGACATACCTGAGGATTGACTTCATTACCGGTTTCCGAAATTCGCTTATTATTTTCAGTAGAAAAGGAATATACCTGATTATCGTATAGAATACTAGATAGATTGCTGTTATATTTGAATTTTAATATAGGAATAACATGTTAAACTGGATTAATGCTTTACTCTGCATTGGGATTCTCTTCAACTCTTCCTGTACTAAGGAAGAGAGTACAGATGATGCAACAAAAGTTTTGTTTATTGGTAGCAGTTATTTCATCGCCCACGACCTGCCCGCTCTTTTTGAGGGATTCGCCACAATTATGGAACATGAGGTATTTATTGATGAGTGTATAGAGAGTGGATTAGTTCTTTATGACCATGCTAACAGCCTTACTACGGAATTAAAGATATTAGAAAAAGACTGGGATTTTGTTATCCTGCAAGGTGTAGGAACTGTAACTGCCTATCCGGACTCCTTCCCACGAAAGGTAATTGAGGCACTGAAAATACTACAAAAAAAGATCTACCTGAACTGTATAAAAACCAAAATAGTTTTCTGCATGCCCTGGGCGTTTGAAGACGGAATGACGTGGAAGGAAGGGTGGACAGATACATATGCAGATATGCAGGAAAAGATATACGATAATACCCTCATCTATTCAGACGAGGTCGGGTTTGTAATTTCTCCGGTTGGTTGGGCCTGGTATAAGGTTCTGGAAGAGAAGAATTATCCCCTCCATTACCTTCATCTCAGCGATTGGAATCACCCGTCACTCAGAGGTTCCTATCTTATGGCATGTACAGTGTATTCCACCATTTTCCAGGAAAGTTCAACCGGGATTTCTATCTATGAAGGATTACCAGTGGAAGAAGCAACATATTTCCAGGAAGTTGCTTCCGGTGTTGTATTGAACTCTCCCGGTGTATGGAATCTGCCGGCTATGATTAAATAGTCTGAAATTCCTTCCCTAACATCTTTTTTGCACAGACATTACCCGCTTTGTCCGCCGCAGTTTTCTCCGACAACCAAAACCTTGGTGAAGGTTGTAACGTAGGCGGATAACTGTATACTTATCACTCGTTACGGACTATAGTAACGGTCATTTTACTATTACCTGCCGATATTGATCCATAGTATATTCCAGGCAGGCAAGAAACTCCATCACCCGTTTTGCCATCCCATACCAATTGATGATGTCCTTCAAGGTAGTACCTGGTCGGATAGCTTTTAATTATCTGGCCTGTAGTATTATATATGTTAACTCGAACAGTAGATGGAGCAATCAGGTTAAATAATATCGTAGTGTTTTCTTTGAATGGATTTGGATAACACGTTATATTGGACAGCAGGTCAGAGGATATTTCTTCATGAGAATTAACATAATTTTCATCCGGTGGTACCAGGGATTTCTCATATATCCCATTTCCATGTGTTACAGCCCTGATCTTTCTGGCATTCTCCAGAATACTGAAGTCTAAAACAATGGAAGCGGCTGGCATTCCTGCCCGAAGGGGATTCCAGGATAAACCATTGTCGGTTGAAACCCATACTCCAAGGTCATTCCCCACATAAATATTCTGTGGATATTCGGGGTCAATGGCCACTGCATTGGTGGGCAGATCCGGCAAACCCTGTCCGATATCTGTCCATGACAAACCCGCATCGTACGAGCGAAAGAGGTGTGATGTCCCAAAACCACCGATCACTGCATACACGATATAGGGGCTGTGCGGAGCAACCTGTATGATGATATCCCGGTCGGGCAGGTTGCCGGTAATGTCGGTCCATGTCGCTCCACGGTCTTTGGATACCATTACCTGTGGGGGTATTCCCGTTAACAGGTTGGGTCTGGCAGCCACATACACTACCTTTGTATCAATCCGGGAGGCGGATATCGACATGATCGTCTCGGAGGTAACCGCCCGGTCGTAGTTACAGGGAATCCATGTTTCTCCTGCATTGAATGACAGGTACACATAGTTTGTTGCTGCATACATGATATCGTTCTCCAGCAGGATGAAGGGAGCCATTTTTGAAACCTCATCCACCCTGGGGGGCCTTGAGTTCGGGTTGTCGTACCATCCGGACCAGTAATCAACCGGTCCGATGAACTGCAGGTCCTCTCCCCTGTTCATCGATTTAAAAATAGACAGCTTGTAAAAGGAAACGTACAGAATGTCGTTATTCTCCGGGTGTATAGCCGTTTCCGATCCATCACCACCCAGGATCCAGTTGTTCCACCCCGGTGATCCGTTGAACATGCTGGTTCCGTTATCCTGCATTCCCCCAAGAGCAAGGGCAGTATCGGTTTGGGAAGAAGTAAAACCGGGATAAAACTGGGTGGTTATCAGTCCTCGGTTCAGATCCTGGAATGTTTTACCACCATCCTTCGTCCTGTAGATCCCACCGTCGTTACCGGCATAAAAGGTATTGGGGTCGGATGGATCGTTGGCAAAAATGTGGTGATCGACGTGCATGCAGGTGGTATCAACCAGCCAGGCGTATTCATCATCGATATAATCAGTTATTTCCCAGGTATTTCCTCCATCTTCCGAGTGACCGTAATGGATCTCCGTCTTGAACAGTTTGGAGCTGTCTTCCGGGTTAACCCTGACGTAGTGTGCATACATCCCCATCGCACTTCCCATGTGTACCTCTGTAACCCTTGACCAGTGCTCTCCATGATCATCACTTCTATAAAGACCGATGTAATCCGTTAAATTGGAAATATCGGCATATAGGATCCCCGGGTTTGCCCGGTAGATATCCATCAGCACTTTGCCGGTCCAGGATGATGGCAGTCCGTTGGTCAGTTTTTCCCAGTTATCTCCCCCATCGAATGAACGGTATATCCCGGTTCCTTCCGAACCGGCATTTCCACAGGAAACGAACAGTGTATCGGGGTGTTGCGGGTTGATCACAATGTCCATTGCCATCAATACCGGATGTACCTTAACCCATTGTTTACCCCCATTGATTGAGCGGTAGGTTCCTTCCGTAGTCCCTGCATACACAATACTGGTATTGTGCGGATTGATCTCAATGCATTGAACTCCCCTGGATTGGTGGTATGACCAGTCGAGGGATTTTGTCCATGTCACTCCTCCGTCGACGGATTTCAGTATCCCGATACCATAGGTATACATGGTTCGCAGCAGCCTTACCTGGAAATCCTTATGGAAATGGGCTTCCCCGGTACCGATGTAAATGATATCGGAATTCGCAGGATTAACGGCTATGGACCGCACACCGAGAACCGGTTCACCGGTTTCTATCCTTTCCCACTGATAATCATATGCTCCCTCACCGGAAATGGTCAGTTTCCATAGTCCGCCGGTAGCTGATCCTGCCCACACCCTGTTGGGATTGTTCGGATCCACAGCAAGTCCCAGCATCCGTCCTGCCAGGTTAAATGGACCGATGCTTTTCCAAAGATCCGCATCTCCTGCCTTGGTGGTATATTCTGTTTGTTTTTTGGCGTGAAGAAACGCGTTATAAAAACCCGCTTCCGGTATATCCTGGTAAGCGCGTAAATCGGAAAGGAGTGGCAATTCCTCACGATCAATGATCTCTTCCTGGAAAAGAGGATGGTAGGATGCAGGGGATTTACAGAACCAATGTCTGACATGAATTCCCTGGTCTGCCTGAAATAAACCTGTAATGCATAAGATGAAAAGAGCCAGGCTGGTTTTGTAGATCAGGCGATTGTTCATAAAAGCAAGTTACGAAGAATTTTCAAGAATGCTTCCCACATCCAATTGAAAAAAATGAGTCAGGAATGTATTCCGACCGGTAAGGGTTTGATTAAAAGTTGGCCAACCAGGGAGTTGGAAAAGGAATCCGTTTCGCATATATATCCCGATGTAATCTTCTGTTATCGGGAAATGTTTCTGCTCGCCAGGTGGATCATGTCTCTGTTTTCAAGTGTTTGTTTATCATACCCATATAAGACTGCATTGATCATTGCTAATCCCACCTCTTCAGAAGTTGTAACGAGATTGGGGAAAAGGAATTTCAACAACGGAAAAAGCGGACCGAGGATCTTATACATGGTTAACCTGGCTTGCACACCTTTTACCGGTTGAATATAAGCAGGTCTCATCAGGTAAAGGTTTTTAAACGGAAATTTTTTCAGGCTGTTTTCAGCCTTACCTTTTACTCTGGCCCACATCATCCGGCTTTTCATGGTATCATCCGTACCTGCACCAGATATGAAACAAAAGGTCATTTCGGGATTTTGCCGCGAGAGTATTTTAGCTGCAGCGACTGTATAATCGTAAGTAATCAGTTGGTATTGCTCTGTTGTCATACCCACAGAGGATACACCAAGGCAATAAAAACAGGCATTATAACCCGTAAGTTCATTTTCAATATCAGAATAATCAAGAAAATTAGTATGGATGATCTCTTTCAGCTTGTTGTGCTTTCTACCACAGCTTTTTCTACCAATAACAAGTACTGATGACAGATTCGGACTTTCGAGTGATTCCAGGAGAACCCCCTGTCCAATGTGTCCGGTTGCACCAAAAATTATCGCCTTTATTTCCATCGTCCAGAATGTAATAAAAAACCAGGAATATCAAATAGAGTGAGTACTGTTTTTTTCTTCTTCGGGAGTATCATCCATTCATATCGAACGGATGTCCATTGCACAAAAAAAAAGCCCCGTATTTGCGGAGCTTCCAGACTAAATAAGCAAAAAATATAAACTAAGCCAGTTTAACATTTACAGCATTTAATCCTTTTTTTCCTTGTTGAAGTTCGAAGGTAACCTCATCGTCTTCTCTGATCTGGTCAACAAGACCTGAAACATGAACGAAGTATTCTTCGTCAGATTCTGCATCTTTAATAAATCCATATCCTTTATGGTTATTAAAGAATTTTACTTTTCCTGATTTCATAATAATTAAAAGTGTTTTGATTAATTGAATTGCAAAGATAGGTAATTTAATCAATTTTGAAAGTATTTTGCAAGAATATTAATCAGGCGGCAACACGCTGTACTACCATACTGGTCATTTCATTTTATACCTTAAACCAAGATAAATGTTCCGTCCGAATATGGGTCCCCAGATCAGTGAGCTGTCAAAATAGGGACTGAACGGGTCCTCACTCGCCAGGATCGGATTTTTCTGTTTAAAGTCAAACAGGTTTTCCACACCGAGATAGACCTCGAACGTTTCCTTCCAAATTTTTGAAATCTGGGCATTTACCAGGTTGTATGCAGGCGAATATTTTTCGAGCTGGTACTCTTCGGGATTTGATGAAAGATCCGGGATACGTTTCTTCCCCTGTCGGTTCAGGGTAAGATCAAACTTCCAGTATTTCCGGGTTTCATAGGCCATATTCAGGAACCCACGGTGTCGTGAGATCAGGGGTTTCTGCAGCAGTTGACCCTGATAGGTGGTTTTTACATCGTACCAACGATAAGCGATCCGCAGGTCCAGCCTGTTGATCACCTCATAATCGAACTGAGCCTGAAAACTGTTCGACCAGGATCTGCCATCCAGATTATAAAACAGGACTTGCTGCGGGCTATAATCGTAATCCATCACAATCTGATTTTCAAAATGTGTCCTGTAAAAATCAAGGCTGATAACACCACTCCTGTAATCGAGTGTGAAGGTTTGTGTCAGGTTCACTCCATAGTTCCATGCCACTTCAGGATCCAGTCCGTAGGGTTTGTCCGGATCATCTCCCTCGATGATAATTTCCCGGGATGTTGCCAGGATGGCATTGTTTTCCGCCAGGACATTGGCTGTCCGCTGTCCCCTGCCACCAGCTAACCGGAGGATTGTTCTGTCCGTTATCGGGTAGCGAACAAAGATCCTGGGTGTCAGGAATGGTCCGAAGAGGTTATGATAATCAGCCCGGATGCCACCAACAAATATAAATTTGTCAAACGGGTTATAGGTATATTCAAAAAAGGCGCCGGGAACAATTTCCGTCCGGTCATAATCATTCCCGTTCAGTGATTCCGTATAGTCATCATACTGGATACTGGCTCCCGTTTTAAACGTATGGTTGGTATTGCCGATAATACTCTGGAAGAGCAGGTTAGCATAGAAGCTGGTTTGGGCAGCCTGATACCTGTTCACTCCAAACCAGGATTCCTGGTGATGGGTTACGCCGGAAAGCTGCAATCCTGTGCTCTGCCATGTTTTTTTCAGATTAATTTTTCCGATCTTTGCCCATCCTTCCAGTCGCTGAGTAAGTAGATCCATCCCCCAGTGATCGGTTAGTCCAACATCCGTTTCAGGATCAAAGGCAACCTGTCCTCCCACTTTATCGATGTGAGTCTCCTTGATACCAAACTGAAAATGGCCGCCCCGAGGACCATGAAATTCCCAACGGTTCAACAGAAGGTACTGCCTGGACAACGGATTATCAAGAAAACCATCATCATTCCTGTCGTGTTTAACAGATTCGTTACTACCATGCAACAGAAAGGCGGTACCCCACTGCTCATTGATTCCGATTTTAACATTGGCATTTGCTTCCACCCTGCCCATTCCATTAGCATAACCATTGAGGTAAAGTTTATCCATGGTTTCGGGCTTCCACAATTCAACGTTAATCTGTCCTGCAATGCTTTCATAACCATTCGATACAGAACCGGTTCCTTTTATGAGCTGGATCCCTTCAATCCATGTTCCCGGGATATAGGTTAACCCGTAAATGGCGGATAATCCGCGGACATCCGGTATGACTTCACGGGTAATTTGAGTATAGGGCCCCGCCAATCCCAACATTTGTATCTGACGGGTCCCGGTTACAGCATCCGTGAAGCTGACATCCACAGAGGGGTTGGTTTCAAAACTTTCACTCAGGTTGCAGCATGCCGCTTTCACCAGCTCTTTCTGCCCTATTTTCTCGACCTTCAGCGGCTCAAGATACCCGATCTTTGTACTTTTCTCCCTGTGGACAATCCTCAACTCGTCGATTGCTATGGAACTCATTAACTCAACCGAAATGCTTTCCTGGTTAAAGACATCGATGGTATCCGATTGATAACCAACGTAGCTTATCACCAGGTGAGTTTCACCCGGGAAACGTTTCAGTTGGAAATTTCCATCCGGATCGGTTGTTGTCCCGGCCAATGTATTTAACCAGTAAACATTTGCTCCGATCAAGGGCATTTCATCACCCTGACCGGAATGCTCCATCACCCTTCCTTCAATGTATTTACTTTTCTCCTGTGCCTGCACTCCTGTAAGAAGAAAAGGGAGAAGAGAGATCAGCAGTAAAATATGACGTGGTTTCATCGTCTTAATGTTTCCCGTCTCCGTCCCTGTAAAGGCAGCATGCAGGCAATGCGTTGTACACTTCATCTTTTGCCTTTACTTTTTCGGTATCATGCCCTGCTTCGGCTACTGCTTTATGCAAATCGTCCAGGGTCACCTTGTCGATGCGGTAGATGACTTTCAATGTATCGGTCATCTTGTCCCATTCAACAAACTTCACCCCTTTCATAAGGGCGGCATTTTCAATGCGCTCCTTGCACATGTTGCAATTGCCTTTGACAACAAATTTTTCCGTTACAATCTTTTTATCCTTGCCCTGCGCCGATACATCCATTACTGAAAATACCAGAGCAATAAATATCATTATACTATATATACTTGTTTTCATTTTGATTTGTATTGGGTTAATAATAAAATACACCTCTCCCAACCGGCAATTACCGGTGAATTACAATTTAGAATGCATTTTTACTAACCGTAAAAGGTAAGCGTACAATGGAGTAGCCACAAGGGTTGTGGGTTGGGTGGGGGAAGATCATAAAACCTGCGATTTTCGGCTGAATCATCGTCTTCCGATTCGGAACCGTGTACGGATGGATTTAAAACATGATCCTTCCCCGGGGGGGAATTCGTGGTTGTATTTATGGTAATCTGTTTATCCTCAAAATACTGTATTGAATAATGTTCAGAGGAGCAACACTCGCCTGCCTTCTCCAATAAACCTGTTTTCTCAGGCACTTCATGGGTGCAACATTCCTCTATCCCTACCATCTCATGACAACTACAAACTTCATTTGAAGGAAGGATCCCAACGGATACAATATCTCCCTTACAGAAATGTACATTAACGGGCACACCCATTAATGCAATCATGTATAAAAAAGAGAGTCCTGTGGCGATAAACTGTTTCACAATAATTCAATTTTCAGGTAAAATTTAATGATTTCCCCAATGGGCAAGCCTTCCTTATTTAAAAACTATTTAGAAATGGATGATCTACTGGGTCGATTCCATCACCATTTTAAGGAATTCACCCAGCCTATCTTTTCAAACAAGTGCATTTTCAGCCCCGGAATCCTTCACGTAGAGGCAGGATGATTTTATCCTATCTGCGGTTTTTCTCATGAACTGAAAGTCGGGATTTTCGGGCATTCCGAAAATATTGACATCTCCTTTTGGTGCCTGCAGCAGGTTTTCCTCAAAGCTACCATGCAGTACATGAAATTCTGTCAGGGATGGCAGTCGTGCCTGGTCACTCATATCCTGCAGGAAGTTATGGAGTCTTGGTTTTTCTGCACTATCGGGTGTAGAGGTAACCAGCCGCAATTTCCCATCCCAGTTATGGATAAGCTGCAGGGAAATCAGCATGGCAAGGTGCCAGTTAGGGCTTTTGTCCCTCAACCAGAGATTAACATCTTTCTGCAGTCCAAAGCCCAGGTTTTCATGTCTTCTAAGAATGATTGAACCCATATCGAACTTGGTTGCATGATCCAGCAGTTCTCTGATGATTTTATCTTTCTTATCGCTTTTTCCTATAGAGAGGAAAAGGGTATTGGGGCGAATTGCTCCTGCATTCAGTGTCTGGATCACCAGTTTTGCCCCATGGAGAAATGTATTATCTTCAATTACCGTTGAATTAACCAGGATGTTTTGATGTTTGATGGGTTCGAGCAATTCATTCAGCTCTTTTTCTGTTTTTTCACTCTCCTCTTTTGTAACGGTAAAAGCAAAAATGCTTCCCGAGGGATAGGTGATATTCCGGATAAACAGAAGCGATTCGGACCAGATTTTCGGATCATCCACCGGGATAAGCAGGTCTGGTTTCCAGGAGATCTGATGGCGCGGAAATCGGGAAGCGAGTTGTGAAGCCCGTTCTGCCATAACGAGAAACATACCCCCCCGAATATCTCCCCAGTCGGCTTTCAATCCCCGGCGACCAAGCCAGATGTAAAGTCCAATAATGACCGATATGGCAACCAGGCTAAAAATCGGATTGATCAGGAACATAATAAGGATTGATCCGACGGCTCCGGTAAAAGAGAAAAGGGAAGATATTTTGAAGGTTGGCCTGAAACTGATGATTTTCATGCGTTGCTGGATAAACACCACCAGGTTGATCATTCCGTACGTAATGAGAAAGAACATGGTAATCAACGAAGCCAGGGCATTCAGATCGCCGGCAAGCAGTGCAACAGCAATGCATCCTCCGGTAAAGAGGATTGCATTTCGTGGTTCGTTTTTTCGATTCCTGCGCGAAAAGAAATTGCTCAGTGGGACCGTTTTCTGGTCAGCCAGTGCCTGAAGTACGCGGGGAGCACCAACCATACTGGCAAGGGCAGATGAGAAGGTAGCTGCCAGGATGCCCATGATAACCAGTGGACCAAACAGTGCATGATCGGTCATTGACATCTGATTATCCCTCAGTTCGGCAGGTGGAATAAACCGCCATGCAATGATTGCGAGGATAACATAGACCAGGAAAGTAGTTCCAATGGCTGTTAAGGTGCCCATTGGAATGGCCCTGCGGGGGTTCTTCAGATCACCCGACATGTTTGCTCCAGCCATGATTCCGGTTGCTGCCGGAAAAAACACGGCAAAAACCTCCCAGAAGTTCGCATTCTCAAACGTTCCGATCAGTTCGGTATTGGATACGGGATCGTTCGAAGTTAAGACAAACGAGAAGATGGATGCTGCAATGATACCCAGAATCAGGTACTGGATCCGGATGGCTAAATGAGCACTGATATAAGAGATGATGAGAAGGGCCGACCAGGCGATGAAAGAAACCAGCATGGGCGGATGGTCCGGAAAGATCCATAACCAGCCCTGTGTGAAACCAACGATATAGAGTGCAGCGGACAACATCAGGGAGATATAGAACGGGATGCCGATGCTCCCACCCGCTTCCAATCCCAACGATTTTGAAATGATGGAGTATGCTCCTCCTGCCCCGATCTTAATGTTGGTGGTGATGGATGACATGGAAAGCCCGGTACAAAACGTGATGGATTTTGAGAGGATAATGATTGCCAGAGCACCCAGTATTCCTGCATTTCCAACCACCCAGCCCAGCCGCAGGTACATGATGACTCCCAGGATGGTCAATACATCGGGAGTAAATACACCACCAAATGTCCCGAATTTGTAAGCATCTTCAGGTGAAACATCCTCTCTGCGTGTTCGGCTCAGAAAGGGAAACAATCTATGAAAAAGGGTGTTCATGCTTCCTTTGTTTCAATAAACCGGGGATCCGGAAGGCGGGCACCGGAACCGGAACTCTGCCTGTTATTTGAACAGGTCCGGAGGAATGGGATTCTCCGGTGTAGGCACTTCATTCGTGATTGCCGTCACTTTCCATTCTCCCTCTTTACGGATGAGAAGAAAGCTGTCGATTCCTTTGTTCGGAGGGATCTCCGATCCGGGAATGGCTGCTTCATACAATACCAGCACATGGGCCATATCCCCGTAGATCCAGGGTTTCAAAGCAAGAATCGTCTCTGTAAATCCGGTTTCCACGATGTTATAACTATCGATAAAACGGACGAAATCATCAACGAATCCATCCAGCGAGAAGACCGAAGTAGCTGTTCTGCTGGTTCTCAGAACAATTACCGCTTCATCAATGAACAATGCCCTGACGCTGTCCCAGTCACCCGTTGAGCCTTTTTCAATGGTGACCAGGCGGTATAATTCCCGGATAACCCCTTCAGGGCTTAAGGGCTTGCTTTCCTGGGCATGGTTTTCTGCTGTTGAGAGAAACATCAAAAACAGCAGAGCGAAAGGTGTGAATCTATTCATTTTCGTTTGTTTTTTGAACTTTTCTAAATATAAAATCAATAATTGGAAACATGAAATAAATTGTTACATTTAAAACCGGCGTGAAAA
>CAZXGG010000090.1:0-12212 GCA_964640125.1 uncultured Rikenellaceae bacterium | reverse complement strand
TCTCATGGCTGATCAGGATAAGGTAATAATAGGAAAAGCTGTAGATGTGTGTGGGGTTATCCGGAATATCCTGTACAATGCCCGCAAAGATCTGCTGTGATCTCTCAAATTCCTTTTTCAGGTAAAGCTCATACGCTTCGTCATATGCATGAATATCCCGGTTGAGCCTGTTATCCAGGATAATCCCCTGGAAGAAGAAACAGGACTGTTCACAATCCTCCACCAGGTCAATCCTTCCTTTGGCCGGATCGATGGGGGGAAAATAGAGTGTGAATTCAAGGATCTCCCCAAGGGAATCAAACCGGTGAAGTTGAGGACAGAGGGGAATATTTTCTGCACGAATCAGCTGGTACTTCAGGTCATCAGAAGTCCGGATGGTGGTTTTTCGGTCGACACATGCCCAGGCATCCTTCACCAGCATGTTCTGGTTCCTGAGGTGAACGATGGTATAATCGGACGTGATCTCAATGCGTGTAATAACCAGTTCTGCATGGCTTTTCACCTCGGCATTCGGCTTATCGAAAACCTGTGAAATTGCACTTATCGGCAGCAATATCAAAAGCAGAATGGCAATGGAAATATTTTTCAGCGTCATGTATACATCTCTAATTGGAAGTACCAAAGTACGAAAATAGAACAGATCTTTCTATTTGATGCATGGAATTTTATGGTCCATGAAAGGTTTTCCATATTAAAAACAATGTAGTTGGACCAACAAAAACTTCATCCTCTTTCCACTGGCTGGAATACAAAAGAAGCATGACCAACTAGAACCTTTCTTCACAGGAAAACAAAAAAGGCTGCCCCATCCGGAACAGCCTTTTGTTTGTATTTGATGATTGATTAAAAGCTCAGGTCGACGCCAAGCCCGATGACCATTGCATTTTTCTTATAGGTCTGACTGAAATCAATAAACGATATGCCCTGCCCTCCGACATCATGGGAGCCGTCAACCGTTTCATCTTCATACATGGAATAGCTAACTCCCAGGTTAATGGCAAGCATGTCATTGATTCTGTACCTGCCACCGCCTCCAATGGTATTGGTGTTGAGGCTATAGCTGAGGTCAGACTGGTAAGCGGGCTTAACCCCTGTCTGATTCCGCTGATAACCGGCACTCAGCGTAAAATTATCATTCAGGTGATATTCAACGGCAACGCCGGCTTCCCAGTTGTTGGCATCGATAAGATCCTCATTCTTCAAGGCTTTACCATAGTCTGCCGATTTGTCGAAATAGTATTGAAATCCACCATGGAGTGTGAGTATTGATCCAACATCCAGGCTGGCACCCACGGTAAGGAGTGCGGGCAGGTCCCCCCTGACCTTTTCACCATCCGGGAACATGTAGATCCTTGTAGCGGGTGGAACGAACCCGATCAACCCTCCTTTATTGTCTGCTGTCGAATTTTCCAGTTCAAGCTTGGTGGCAAACTCGTACTTGATCCCGATGTTCAGTGCATCAATGGGCGAAATATTGATCCCGATAATGGGTGTAATTCCCGTGCCATTCTGCTCGACATCCACCTCCTGGTCACCAAGCAATACATCAAAATAATCACCGGTCTGGTTTGCTGTAGTAGCATTAGCCTCCAAGGTAGGGGAAGCAGTAGCATACCCACCCTGAATTGTTGCTAAATTGAGTACAGAAGGATCTCCTGATGGATCAATAAATGCTACCCAGCCAGCAGCAATTCCATCGGCTTGAGTTTGAGTCAAATAACCACCACTAACGGCTTGTGCCAGGGTTAATCCTCCTCCACCACCGTCAATAATGGGTTGCAGGTTTTCATCCGTTTGTGCCAGTGCAGTCAACTGGGTGCCCAGACCATACATAAAATTAGCAGGAGCAACCGGATCGATGCCAGTACCGGACACCATAATGGATTTCAGGTGCCCTTCATAGGTGTTCTTGGCAATGATATACCGTGCCCCCCCATAAATGGAGATCATGTCATTGATGGCATAGGTAAGTCCGGCTTGGATGCCATAGTAAACCGAGGTTCCTGAGAAACTGGTTTGCAGGCTGTAATCTTGAATTCCATAGGTGCTCAGGGCTGGAATCAGATCGGATGCCGGCATTTCGAAAGATGGAAGACCACTTTTAAAATCTGCACTTCCACCACCCCCAACCGGGTTAAAGCCGGCAGAAATCACAAACTTTCCGAATTTGAAAGCTGCATAAACACCCGGGAAAATTGGTGCACTAACTTCGCCCTCAAAATCTTTCGGAGTGCCATTCAGAAACATATAATCGGTTGTGACTGTTTTACCCTGGGTAATGAACTGGTTATTCAGAGAAATATGAAAACCATCCGGCAGCTTGGATAATCCTGCCGGGTTGTAATAGACCGCATCAATGTCGGTCGATGCATTCCTGATCAGCATCCTTACCCATGAAGCACTCTGGTTTGTGTTGGTCATGATGCCGCCAGAAACAATCTGACACCCCAACATTACAGAGAGTAAACTCAATGTGATCTTTCGCATAGCTTTAGATTTTTAGGATTATAAGTTTAAATATAGATATAATATATAATATCGCTTTCGATCGTTGAATAATTTTAATTTATACTCAATTAAAATTGGGCATTAAATCATTTCTTTCTATTTTTGGGTAAACCGAACAACATTCGATATGAATGGACCGGAAGAGCTGTATGCTATCCTGGATGACCTGAAGATCCATTACGATTATTACGAGCACCCCCCGGTATATTCCGTAAAGGATGCTATTCCGTTCTGGGAAAAGATAAGAGGGACCCGGTGTAAGAACATCTTCTTCAGAAACCACAAGGGGAACAGGCATTACCTGGTCATTCTCGAGCACAGGCAGGATCTCAACATCCGGGATCTCGAGCAGCGCTTGAAGCAGGGGAAACTTACCTTTGCCTCGGAAAAAAGACTGGCTAAATACCTGGGGCTGAAACCGGGGTCTGTTACTCCATTCGGACTGATAAATGATGAAGAAAACCACGTCTATCTCTTTATCGATAAGGAGCTCGAACGGGCTGAAAAGGTTGGATTTCATCCTAACGTTAATACCGCAACCCTGGTTATTTCAATAAATGATTTTATCCGTTTTCTGGACTGGTCGGGGAACGGGTATGAGTTTTTAGAACTCTATTAAAAAGAATTGCCTCAATGAGGCATTTCAGACATTCTATCTATCCAATCGTTTTCCCGGTAATTTTCCGGTTAAGACCGATGAATATGCCGATCACCACGAACCATTGAACCAGGCAGGTCATCAGGCTGAAAGGTTTCAGGGGGTTATACCATTGTTCGCTCTCTCCTTCCATAAACGATTCGAAAAGCCACCAGAACAATAAGAAGGTCGCTGCTACCGGGATGAATATCCTGATTGTCATACTCCAGAATTTTCCGACGGACCAGTCGTTATGAATCTCATTGATTTCCTGTATCACTCCTTTCACTCCCTGTCTGATAACAGCAATGGCAATAAAAGCGCCGGAAATCATGAGCGCTCCGCTCCAGACGAAATCCTGGTTGCTCAGGATATTCAGGTTTCTTGCAGAGGGTATTCCAAGCAGGTAAACAAAAGCAACCACCAACCCGATGGCCACCGGGCGTTTCAATCCTGTATCCACCATCACCCTGGTGGGCAGCTCCAGCTGGGCAATCAAAGAAGAAAATCCCGCAAAGGTAAGGCCAAGAAAGAAGAGCACTGCCAGCGGATTACCAAACATCATCCGGGCAAACAGTTGAGGCATCCAGATAAATGTCAATCCTGTTGAAGCAGGACCGCTGGTTTTCATGATCTCCAGGACCTGGGGATCCTGCATTCCCATTTCGGTACGTAACACTGCGAATACCGTTCCAAAGACCATGATCCCGGCAAGAAGGGATACTGTATTGTTCCCTATTCCGGTAGTAAAGGCATTCTTCACTGTTCCATGCTCCACCTTCATGTATGCTGCATAGGTTAGAAACAAACCCCATCCCGCTCCGGTATCAAAGGCATTTTGTGTCAGTGCTGAAATCCAGGTTTGTGGATCTTTCAATTGGCTCCATTCAGGCCTGAACAAATAGACTATACCATCCCAGGCTCCGGGGAGAGTGAGTGCCCGGATTACGGACAGGAACACAATGATCAGCAGGGCGGGAATCAATATCTTATTCACCTTTTCGATGGATTTTATTCCTTTCCAGATTGCCAGCGCTCCAAATCCGATTGCCAGAACATGAAAAAGAAATGGCCAGGCACTTTCCTGGTAGTTATTCCAGGTCGCCCATGCAGCTTCTGTAGTAAGCGGAAGCGGATGGATAAGTGTATGAACAAAATAGTAAATACACCATCCCACAACGATCGTATAAAAGAAGGTGATTGCTGTGGAGACAAAAGCCACAAACGTTCCCATCCAGGCAAATTTTCTTCCAACACTTTTAATAAAAATTCCCACGACACCCGACCGGTGTCTTTTCCCAAGGGAATACTCCGCAATGATCAGGGGAATGCTCCAGAGGAAAAGAAAAATCAGCCAGGCGATCAGAAATGCACCGGCTCCATGATCTCCTCCCGATTGAGCGGCAATTCGCGGAAACCTCCAGATGTTACCGGTACCTACAGCAATCCCCATTGCACTCAGAATTAATCCCCAGCGGGAAGAGAATCGCTGGTCTACACTTGAATCGATCGGATTTGCCATATCGGAATGAAGAATTGCCCGGTTATGAAATAGTCTTACAAGTATAACATTATTTACGGGAAGTGAGGAGGAGTTCTTTGCTGTTAATGAACAGTGATAGGTTAAAAGTTATAAGTTGATAAGTAATAAGTTGATAAGTAAATGAGACTATAATTTCAGAAGTAAATTTCGAACTGAAAATATTAAGTCGAATTCCTGCCTTGCAGTCAGGCAGGTGGGGCTGTCTCAAAAGTCTCAAAGATCGTCATTCTGAAATTTTTTCAGAATCTCAATATATTAATAATCAATTGTATAAGATCCTGAATCAAGTTCAGGATGACTAAAAATTTGACTTTTGAGACAGCCCCTATGTCGTAGGCCCGCCGGTAGTGTAACAATTCACATTTTAACTAACAAAACCCGATGTGCTATTAAAGAGATCGATCCCATCTTACCCTAACATATTGTTTATTAAAGGATAATAACCTGGAGGTAGATTATTTAACAGATCCTTCTTCCCAATTATTTCTCAAGCATCAAAATTTACCCCGGAATGGGGTAAAACTTTAAATAGCCACCGGTGACAACCGGTGGTCAATATATCCGGGAAGATGACAACCCTACAGGGGTTGAATATTTAAATATAAGGTGTTAATTTTACATGTAACCATACAGACTGAATATCATGGTAAGATTTGTTTACTCTTTTTTTATTCTCGGATTGATCATGACTGCCTGTCAATCACCATCAGGGCACCGTATAACAACCGGTGGTCCGGAAGTGGTAACGTTCCGTGCCCTGCCTTTTGAACTGACTGAGGTCAGGTTGCTGGATGGTCCTTTCAAACATGCTACCGATCTGAATGTTCAATCGCTGCTGAATTATGAGCCGGACCGGTTGCTTGCAAAATTCCGTTCGGAAGCCGGTTTAGAGCCGAAAGCGGAACACTACCATGGATGGGAAGACAACACCATTGCCGGGCATAGCCTGGGGCATTACCTGAGTGCCTGTGCACTGATGTATCAAACTACAGGGGATCAGCGTTTCCTTGACCGTGTCAATTACATTGTAGATGAGCTGGGTACCTGCCAGGAAGCCGACGGGGATGGATATATCGGAGCATTCCCCGATGGCAAGCGAATCCTTGAAGAAGAGGTGGCCAAAGGAGATATCCGTTCGCAGGGGTTTGACCTGAACGGTATCTGGGTCCCCTATTACACCCAACAAAAAGTGATGGGTGGATTGCGTGATGCTTACCAGCTTTGCGGTAATGAAAAAGCCCTTGAGATTTCCATAACGTTTGCCGACTGGCTTGAAAAAATCGTTACCGGTCTGAGTGATGAACAGGTGCAGGAGATGCTTCATTGCGAGCACGGGGGGATCAATGAAGTGCTTGCTGAACTGTATGGTGATACCGGGAACGGGACGTACCTTGAAATGTCACGGATATTTCATCATAAAGCGATCCTTGAGCCGCTGGCTGAGAAGAAGGATATCTTCCCCGGGAAACATGGAAATACGCAGATCCCAAAACTCATCGGTGTTGCCCGCCGTTATGAATTAACCGGCGATCAGAAAGACCGGGAAATTGCTGAATTTGCATGGGACCGGATCGTGAATCATCATTCCTATGTAACCGGGGGACACGGCAACCATGAATATTTCGGTCCGCCGGATACCCTGCGCAACCGGTTAAGCAGTGGTACGACCGAAACGTGCAATGTATATAACATGCTGAAGCTGACCCGCCACCTGTTTGAATGGGAAGCTTCAGCCAATGTAGCTGACTATTACGAACGTGCTCTGTTCAACCACATCCTCTCCTCACAGCACCCGGAGGATGGCAGAGTTATTTACAACCTGTCGCTTGAAATGGGAGGTCATAAATCCTACCAGGATCCTTACTGGTTTACCTGTTGTGTGGGAACCGGTATGGAAAATCATTCCAAGTATGGACGAAATATCTTCTTTCATAACGATAAGGAATTGTTTATCAGTCAGTTTATTGCTGCAGAACTGGATTGGAAGGAGAAAAAAATGAAAATACGGCAGATAACACAATACCCGGAGGAACAGGGCACAACCATAGAATTTGAATGCGAGCAGCCGACCCGGTTAACCCTCCAGGTTCGTTTTCCTTACTGGGCAGCAAAGGGAATGGAGATCGTTGTAAACGGCAAGAAGCTGAAGATTAACCAGTTGCCTGCCAGTTTTGTCCCCATCACCCGAAAATGGGAAACGGGCGACCGGGTCGAAATCCATTTCCCCTTTACCCTGCGGCTTGAGACCATGCCGGATGACTCCAACCGGGTGGCTATCATGTACGGCCCCATTGTTATGGCCGGCGATCTGGGTCCTGAGGACGATCCGGATGCCTCCGATCCACTGTATGTTCCTGTTCTGATGACCGAAAACCGGGACCCTTCCTGTTGGCTTGAACCGGTTCCCGGTGAGGTGAACACCTTCATGACATCCGGAGTTGGACAACCGAGGGATGTTCAGGTAAAACCTTTCTATGCTACCCATGAACACCGGTACACGGTCTACTGGGATATGTTTACCGAAGCAGGTTGGAAAGAATTTCAGACTGAATACCAGGCACAACTGCAGGAGAAAAAAAGAATTGAGGAGATGACCTATGATTTTGTGCAACCCGGAGAGATGCAACCCGAACGGGATCACCATTTCCAGGGTGAACAAACCAATCCCGGAGAATTTAAGAACAGGCGGTATCGTGAAAGCCGGAACGGATGGTTCTCCTACGACCTGAACGTGATGATGGGTCAACCCATGGCACTGGCAGTGGAATACTGGGGCGGATTCCCCGGATCACGAACTTTTGATATTCTTGCCGATGAACAGCTCATTGCCACGGAAAACATCTCCAATAAAAAAGATGGACACTTCATACACAGCACGTATGATATACCGGAAGAGATAACCTATGGCAAAAGAAAGGTTACCATAACGTTCAAGGCCCACGAGGGACACAGGGCCGGGCCGGTTTTCGGAGTGCGGACGGTGAAACGATAGTCAGACAATAGTCATACCTGCCTCGCCGGCAGGCAGGCGATTGTCATACTGTGGTCAAACGATTGTCAGTCGACATAAGTCTCTTTCATCACTGATTTCACCTCCTTGATTTCAGGTATCGATAATCTACCTAAAACTTTAATAATTCTTTGCTTGTTATGAGAGTGGCAATTTTTAGCCACTAAATCACTAAGACACCAAGAATCACGAAGATGAGTAAACTACTAATTATTAAGTCTTTGAAATATAATTATAAATATCTTCCAGAGCAATATTGAAATGGTCTTATAAACCGCACAACCCGTTATTTATTCATCAGGTGCCGTAAAAGGAAGGTTCATTTCCTCAATAATGGCAATGATCCTGGGATCATCCTTTATATCGTCAAATCCAATTTCTGATAGTGTAATGTAGGGCATCATTGGATCATGCATTTCATATGCTTTAATAAACCATTCGATCGATTTTTCCAGGTCACCTGCTTTCAAATAATATTCACCCATATCAAAATGCATTACATAATTTGTTTTGGCATATTCTTCCACATAAGTAAGCATCGTACGAATTGCTTCTGCATAGCCCTTATCCTGGAATACGACCATGATCTCCTCCCTGGCTTTATCATCCAGTCCGGGCCAGGTTTTAAGCTCTGTTTCGATAGAAGTTTTATAATTTCCATTGAAATAAGTAGCCTCCGCATAGGCAAGCAATGCAAAATAGTGCTCCGGATCTATTTCAAGAGCTTTTTTGCATTTTTCCAATGCCTGTTTGGGCCTATCGTATTCATCCACCATGGCACTTAATGCCAGCACCAGAGGATTCATGGGATCCAGTTCAGCCGCCATCTGTGAATGAAAATACGCCTCATCGTATCTTTTCAGTATCCATAAGAGATGTGCATAATGTACTCTTGACATGGCATCATTGGGATTAATTGCTATAGCCTTAAGAAATTCCTTCTCTCCTTTTTCCCAATCCCATTCTGTCCAAACAGCAACAACAGCCATAATATAATGTGCATCAGGAAAATCCGGATCAAGTTCCAGGGCTTTATTTAAGTTTTCGTAAATTTTCGGTCCGGCAATCTCTCCTGATTCAAATCCCATTTGTGCCAATCCCACCCACACCTGAGCCATACCGGCATAAAGAGGGGCAAATTCAGGATCCTTTTCAAGAGCCAGGTTCAGGTATTCCTTGGCCTTGGTGAGGCCTTCCAGACTGAGATCACCCCAATATTGATAACTCTTCATATAGGCATCATAAGCTTCCCTATCAACTGTTATTGATCTGGCAAGCAACCGCTCCTCCTCAGGGGTCAATTCTACCATGACCTCCTCCGCAATCTGTTTAGTTACCCCGTTATACCAGTTCAGGATCTGGTTTCTTGGGATCTTGTAATCGGCTATCCAGAGCTGTTTTTCTTCCTTTCCAGGCTGAATCAACCTTACCTGCAAGCAAATAGAATCCCCCAGGCACAAGACATCGGTCTCGAGTGCTGCATCAACATGCATTGCAGATGTGATCTGTGCAATGGTCTTTCCTGAATCCTTAAAAGCTCGTGATGTTGTTTTCCCGGGAATAAGCAAACTGCCGATCTTACCCATATCCGAAATGAGAGAAGAATGCATCCCATCAACGAAATACTCCAGTGAATCTGCCCCGGTATAATTGCCAAAGGGAAGAACAACAAGCGATTTTATATCACCGGCCTGTACACCCTTACCACCTTTAATTACATCCGTAAGGATCAATGCCACAACAACCACAACGCAAACCAATACAATGGCTGAAGCAAGCAGGATCCGTTTTTTAGGGCCTGGGGATACTTTTTTTGCATCGGCCGGTTTTTCCCTTGTTTTCTCCGGACCTCCCGGTTCTGTGTCCGTTAGTGCCTGGCTTTCCATATACTTCAGGTACCACCTGAGGGAGGTTGTCAGATCGAGCAAAACCGGTTTCACCTGCATGGGATCGAAATCTTTCGGATGAGCTCCAAAGCTTGAAAGGCTGTTGAGGTTCTGCATGGAGACAATAATGTTGTTCGGAACCTTTTCTTCTTTGTTCAGTTTGTCGATAATTCCCTTGAGCGGTTCGGTTCCCCGCTGCCTTTTCAGTTCACGTTCGCACAGGTCGGTGATCATCACCTCCAGGCACCTTCTCGCATAGACCAGTACGATGTTCTCATCATCGGTCTTTATCAGCCGTTCCAGTTCATTATCAAGTTTGCGGTATTCCCCTTTTATCGAATCGTGGACCTTCTCCAGGTCCTTTATTTCAGTTGACCAGATTGTCATAATTTATTTTGGTAGTTGTGCATTTAGTTGTCTTATTGCAAATTACTGAAATTTTATTATCAAATCAAATAAAAACACGGTTTAACTTATCAACTTACAGCGTCCGCCGTAGTCTTCTTCGGCAGCCGAAACCTTGGTAAAGGCTGCGACGTAGGCGGATCAACGTATAACCCCGCTTACAGCGGGATACCTGCCTGACGGCGAGGCAGGAATTCAACAAGCATTATTCCCTTCAGCTATACTTCGTGAATAATGTGTTTCATTTATACTTTTTCCTTTTTTAATTGTTCCTTTTTACTTGTTTTATTCATTCTACCAATCGATCTCCCATAGGGGTTCTTTTCCCTGCAGATGTTCGATGAAGTAGTTCCACCGTTTCTTCATGAAGTATTTCCGGTATTCCCCGCCATAGCCATGACGCTGGCTGGGAATGATCAGAAGGTCGAACTCTTTATCCGCCTTGATCAGGGCTTCTGCCAGCTTGAAGGTTGCCGAAGGATTGACATTGTCATCCAGACCGCCATGAACGAGCAACAGTTTCCCTTTCAGGTTCGGAGCCATGGTGATGTTGGACTGGTTGTGGTAAGCTGAATCCACCGGCCAGCCCATATACATCTCGGGCCACCAGGCTTTTTCCATCCGGTGATCGTGATCGGCAGAGCTGGCAACAGCGACCTTATAAAAATCGGGAAACTGCAACACTGCATGTCCTGCATCATACCCACCGGCAGAATGGCCAAAAATCCCCACCTTGCTGGTATCGATCCAGGCGTACCGTTCACCCAGCTGTCTGATAGCCAGTACATGATCAGTCAGGTTGTACCCCATATGCTTATAGGAAACATCATGAAATGCCTTGGATCGGCCTGCAGAACCCAGGCCATCCACCATAACCACAACAAATCCGAATTCAGCCAGCACCTGGTTCTCCCCGCTTACCACCCGTTGATAGTCTTTTGGAAACACTTGTGTATGTGGCCCTGTATAACTATTATCGATAACCGGGTATTTTTTTGAAGGATCAAATTGGGTTGGCTTCCAGATTGCTCCGTATATCGTGGTTTCCCCATCACGTGCAATGGCATCGAAGGTTTCCGGTGGTGACCAGCCTGTATTCTCCAGGGCGTTAATATCCGCTTCAGCAATCATCGAGACCAACTCGCCCGAACCGGCGTTACACAAAACAGTCCGGGTTGGCTTTTGTGCGGTTGAGTAATTGTCAACAAAAAAAGCCCCATCCGGCGAAAAACTCACCTGGTGATGTATATCCTCAGGGGTCAGTAACTTTAGGTTTTTTCCGTTAAAGGATATTCTGTACAAATGCTGGTGGTACGGATTACGTCCGGGTTCCCTGCCGGAAGCCATGAAATAGACCAACCCGTTCTTCTCATCAATGTATTCCACGCTATTTACATAAAATTTTCCCTTTGTCAGGGGGCTGATCTCCTCTTTATTCAAATCATACCGGTACAGTTGTCTCCATCCGCTTCGTTCCGAAGCGAAAAACAGCAAATCTTCATCCTCAACCAGCCAATAGCTGAAATTGTCGATGTTAGTGGTTGATGTTTCGGTTATCAGGTTTTTAATTTTCCGTTGTGGAAGATCGATGAGGGACAATTCCAGTTTCTGATATCCCCGTTTTTGATCTTCCATATAAACCATTCCAGGTGTTTCTGACCAGCGAAAAGAAGCAGAATTTATATGTGTATTCCGTGGCAGGTTCAGTGGAATTCTTTCTTTCTTTCCGACATCAAAAAATACCGGGATCATATGAACCATGGTCGTATCGCCGGGGGAACCGCGGTAGTAGCCCAATAATTTCGGCCGGTAAAGGGAATCGATACTCCAATCCAGCAGGTACATTTTTTCTGCAAACCGCAGGTCACAAATATAGGCCTGGAGGTACCTTGAATCATCTGACCAGTTAACAGCGAAATGTTCAGGCCGTTCTCCCTGCTCCCCTTCCATCAGATCATACCACCCAAAGTAGCTGGCATATTCGTAGTTCTTTTCACCATCGTAGCTAAGCTGAAATGTATCCCCTGATTCAACTGACCGGATATATAGATTATAATCCTCGGTATAGGCAATCCATTTCCCATCCGGTGATCTGGATTCGTTCGGGTTCAGATCCTCTTTTTCCCTGTATTGCCTGATCTGGTAAGTCTTCAGATCGAGATCCCAGGTTTTCCGTTCAACCCTGAACCGCAGCAGATCTTTGTTGATGTATTCCAACCGGTT
>CAZXGG010000089.1:10534-12465 GCA_964640125.1 uncultured Rikenellaceae bacterium | reverse complement strand
GAACAAGGTATGTGCTGCAGGAACGGGTTCTTTTCTTGAAGAACAGGCTGAAAAGTTGGATATCAATATTGTTGAAGAGTTTGGTGCATTGGCACTTGAAGCTCCAAAGCCGGCAGGACTTGGAAGCCGGTGTACCGTGTTTATGGAATCTGACCTCAATTCACATCAGCAAAAAGGAGTGGAGAAGGAGAACCTCGTTGGAGGCCTGGCATACTCCATTGTTGAGAATTACATTCAAAAAGTGGTCCGGAAAAAACGCATTGGTGATCATATCTTTTTCCAGGGTGGAGTTACCAATAACAAAGCGGTAGTAGCCGCTTTTGAAAAAGTTACCGGCAAGAAAATCATTGTCCCCCCCCACTTTGATGTTACCGGTGCCATCGGAGCAGCCATGCTTGCCAGGGAATCGATGGCTGAAGGTCAACAAACACGGTTTAAGGGATTTGATGTCAGTAAGGTACCGTATAAAGTGGATCGATTCACCTGTAAGTCATGCTCGAACCAATGTGAGATCCGGAGAGTACGGATTGAAGGAGAAAAGAAGCCCCTGTTTTACGGGGGAAGGTGTGAACGGTATGAACTGGATGAACGAAAAGGCAAGGGAAAAGGAATACCGAATCTGTTTGATGAACGGCTATCTTATCTGATGGGGGATTTCCAGGAGGAGCCAAAGAACGGCAGGACCACCATTGGTATACCCAGAGCCCTGGTCCTGTTCTATCAACAATTTCCTTTCTGGAGAACATTTTTCCAGGAACTCGGATTTCATGTGGTCATCTCCCCCGAGTCGGATAACCAGTTGATCAAGAAGTCGCTCCAGATCATCGTTGCGGAAACCTGTTTTCCTATTGAATTGATGCATGGACACATCATGGATCTGCTTGAAAACGAAGAGGTGGACCATGTCTTTACGCCATTTATCATCAATGCCAAAGCCGAGGAGGGTAATCCAACCAGCAATTACAACTGCCCATGGGTTCAAACCTTCCCTTTCATGGTGAAAGCTGCAATTACCAGTGAAGATCTGAAGAAGAAAATGCTTGTTCCAACGTTGAATTTCAGGTATTTCGGCAAAGTGCTGGACAGGGAGCTTTCGGACTTCATGAAGGAGAAATTCGGGATTTCGTCAAAGAAGGTGATCCGCGCGATCCGGAAAGCAGACGAACTGCAGGTCGCATTCGAAAATAAACTGATAATGCGTGGTCAGGAGGTATTGGAGAATCTGCCGGATGACAAGGAGGCACTCGTTATCCTTGGTCGTTCCTACAATACCGGAGACCCTGCACTGAACCTGAGGATGGTTGAAAAGCTGATTAACCAGGATGTACTGCCCATACCCATTGATTATCTGCCACTGGGCAGTGAGCACATTACCGATGACTATCCCCAGATGTACTGGCCAAACGGGCAGAAGGTACTGGCTGCAACCCGGATCGTTGCCAGGGATAAAAAACTGCATGCCGTTTACATGGGAAATTTCATGTGTGGTCCCGATTCATTCCTCTCCCATTTCGTGCATGAGGAGATGGCCGGCAAACCCTATCTTGAGATTGAGATCGATGAACACAGTGCAGATGCCGGCATGATTACACGCTATGAAGCCTTTCTCGACAGCCTGAGGGGATCGAGGTTGTCAAAAGGCAGAATGGAAAAAGTGTACCGTCCGGGCGTCATGGAATCATCTCCGCTGGAAGACCGGATCCTCTACTTTCCTTATATGTGCGATGCAGCGTATACCATTGCAGCAGCAGTGAGAAGCTGTGGACTGAAATCGGAAGTTTTACCCATGCAGGATAAGGAGGCACTCGAGATCGGCAGAAAGTATACATCAGCCCGGGAGTGCTTCCCCATGATCTGCACTACCGGAAGCTTTCTTAAAAAACTGATGGAACCCGGAGTGGATCCTTCAACGATCAGCTTTTTCATGCCGG
>CAZXGG010000089.1:1324-10434 GCA_964640125.1 uncultured Rikenellaceae bacterium | reverse complement strand
AAAAAACTGATGGAACCCGGAGTGGATCCTTCAACGATCAGCTTTTTCATGCCGGATCACAACGGCCCCTGCCGCTTCGGACAATATAATAAATTTCAACGGCTGATCTTTGACCGCCTGGGATATAAGGATACCAAAATCATCTCTCCCAGTAATGAGACATCGTATGAAGATATATCGGGAGGACATGGGACTAAATTCCGGTATACGGCATGGAAAGGGTTTGTCACCGTTGACCTGCTCAGAAAATTAAAACAGGAACGAATTCCCTATGAAGCCATTCCCGGAGAAACAAACCGGGTTTATCAGAAAGCCTTGAATGCTGTCGTCCGGTCCATTGAAAACGGTGCAAAAGACCTTTCTGAAGTATTGCATCGTGAAGCTCAGAAGTTTAAAGAAATACAGCTCATCAATGGTGAACGGAAACCGGTTGTTGCCGTTGTAGGTGAGATATTCATGAGGGATAATCCCTATTGCAGCGGATACCTGGTTCAGCGACTGGAAAAATTCGGTGCCGAAACCTTCATCGCACCCTTTTCCGAATGGCTGAGTTACTCAACCTATCGCTACACCCGGGATAGCCTGTGGAAAGGAGATGTTAAAGGTCTGATCAAATCAAAAATACAAAATATCTCCCAGAACATTTCAGCGAAAAACCTGCATAGAGCCGTTCACGGACTGTTTGAAGAAGAGAGGGATGTCACGATACGAGAGATGCTCGACAGTTGCGGACCGTATATTCACAGGCATTATGACGGTGATCCGGCTCTTAACCTCGGAAGCTCTGTCCTTCTTGCCAATACGAACATATCCGGGATCGTTAATATTCTGCCCTTTACCTGTATGCCCGGAACGGTTATTGCTTCCGTATCCCATAAATTCAAACAGGACCATGGCAACCTTCCCTATGAAAGCATTGCATACGACGGACAGGATGATGCAGCCATTGAATTGCGGTTGCAGGCTTTCATGCACCAGGCTAAAGAATATGCAAAACTGAAAGGGTTTAACAAACCAGAAAAATGGCACCTTGGGGATTAACAAATCAGCTTGTATCCTTTCCCGTGGATATTGATAATCTGGATGGAAGGATCATTCTTCAGGTATTTGCGTAACTTGGTGATGTAAACATCCATACTCCTGGCATTGAAATAATTATCATCAATCCAGATCGTTCGCAAGGCAAAATTCCGCTCCAGGACTTTATTCTTATTGTTGCACAGCAACTTAAGAAGTTCCGATTCCTTGGTCGTCAGCTTCTGAATCTCTTTCCCTTTATTGAGCTGCTGCTTCTGGCTGTCAAACAGGTAATCACCGATTTCGTATTGATCCGGTTGCTGATCATTGGTGCCTGGAATTGTTCTTCTGAGAATGGCTTCGATCCGGAACAGCAGTTCCTCCATGCTGAAGGGTTTGGTGATATAGTCATCGGCACCAAGGGAAAAACCTTCCAACACATCATCCTTCATCGATTTCGCGGTGAGAAAAATGATCGGTATATCGCTGTTGATCAACCGGATCTCTTTCGCCAGTGTAAACCCATCTTTTACGGGCATCATAACATCCAGCAAACAGAGATCAAAATGCTCCTGTATAAATCCTTTATACGCCTTGTTCCCATCTGCATAGAGACAGGTTTCATACCCTTTAACCAGGAGATATTCCTTCAACAGGGAACCCAGGTTTTCATCATCTTCTGCCAAAAGGATCCGGAGTTTATGCATTATTGTCAGTGTTAAGTGGAAGTGATATAGAGAACCGAGTGCCTTTTTGTGGCTGACTATCAACAACAATTGTGCCATCGTGCTCTTCAACGATCTTCTTTACGTAACTTAATCCCAGGCCGAATCCTTTAATATTGTGAATGTTGCCGGTAGGAACACGATAGAACCGTTCAAAGATGCGTTTCTGATCTTCCTTCCTGATCCCAACACCATTATCCTCAACGGAGATTATGATCTTTCTTCCGGATGTTTTTGTATGAATAAATATTTCCGGTTTCTTATTACAATATTTTATGGCATTATCCAGAAGGTTTGAAATGATATTGGTAAAATGCACTTCATCAACACACACGGTGGAGGGGTCAGCTTCCAGCTGGAGATCGATGGTACCATTCTTGTTTTCAACCTGCATGGTGAAATTTGAAACTACATTTTGAATAAGCCGGTGAATGTCCATTTCCATTATTTTCAACCTGATCTTTCCCCGGTCGAAAATAGCCATCTGCAGCACTTTCTCAACCTGGTAACCCAGACGCTTGCTCTCATCATCAATAACTTTGGTTATCTGATTCACATTCTTTTCCATGATGGGAATACTATCGTCTTTTAACATTTGCGATGCCAGCGAAATGGTGGAGATCGGCGTTTTCAGTTCATGGGTCATGTTGTTCACAAAATCCGACTTGATCTCCGATAATTTCTTTTGTCTGAAAATGATATAGAGTGTAGACAGGAAAATAAGGACCAGTAACAAGGTTAACAGGGCGGAAGAGACTCCCATGAATCCCAGGGATTTCAAAAAGTAGTTCTTTTCATTCGGGAAATAGAGTGTCAGAAAGTTAAAATTGGATACCAGGTCATTTGGATAAAGTGCTTTCTGGTATACTTCCGATTTTGTGATATCCTCGAAATCCTCCGATTGAAAAATAAATTCATTCTCCGGACCTTTTCGTACGGCAAACTCATAATCCAACTCAATATTCCGCTGACTAAACTCTTTACTGATCAGACCATTCAGGATTGCAAAATCCAATCTCTCTTCGATCCTGGGATTTTCCTTGATCATCTTCTTCAGAACATTCTCAACAAATATCGTTTTATTGTCAACCTTGTCCGATAACGATGCTATGAGATCATTTCGCCTGATGACATAGGATTCATAATGCTCCCGGGTTTGGATGTGGACTTCAGGAAATGGAGGAGGGGAGTCCAGTGAATCAGGGATGTATGACTTCATGACGGGTAAATAGATGATGTTATTGCCTTCATGGAGGACTGCTGTTCCCGATTCAACAATGATCCGCGTGCTGAGGCTATCTGCAGCATCGTTCCCTATAATCTGGATTTCCCCCGGGATGGAATCGCTGATTATTTCCTCAACAATATTGTCCATGATTTCCATCTCCTCGAGCTGTTCAATGACCGATGCAAGCGCTTTGTTTACCACCTGTTTAAACTGCTGCTGCTTAACCTCCACGGCATTCCGGATCCAGTACCCCTGCACACCGATCAAACCCAGCAATGCAGCAGTCATGACAATGGTCAGAATCCATATCAGCTTTCTGCTCATAACAATACAAAGATAGGGTTACTCAATATATCTGATTCATATTTAACAATCTTTAACAATCCTTAAGTTTCGTTAACACAACTTCCACGTATTTTTGTTGCATAAAACAACCCATGAAAAATACTCATGAAAGCAAGTAAAAAAAGTTTTCCATTTCTCCTGGTTACATTAACACTGTTTCTGGGAATGACTGCATTTGCTCAGGATGAGGAGAAGACCAAAGTTCACCTGAAAGTCATACAAAATGATGAAGTAACGGTGGATACAACACTCCAAATTACATCCGGAGCAGAAAGCGATGAGTTAAAGAAACTTATCCAGGGAATCGCCGGCATTGAAGATCTTGATCTTCACCTGCTTAGTTCCGGCGATCTCCACACTCATGCCATTAAACTGAAGAAAGAGGGAACAGATTCCCTGAAAACAGTGGCTGTATTTGTAGGTGAAGACGGTGAGCTTACGGACCTTGAATTTATTGAAGAAGATGAACAGGTATGGGTAAGCAAAGGTGGCGTTGATGACCATACTATCATCATGAAATCCGGAAAGGGTGATGCGAAGGTCTATGCTGTTGTCTCCGGAGATAAAAAAGACATAAAGGTCATTCATGAGAATTCCGATTCACTCAAGGTGATCCTTGAAAAGGAGCTTAAGAAAGTGGATGAAGATAAAGTGGGAGCCTACTATGTGGTTAAGGAAAAAACAGATTTGGATGACGTTGAAGAGATTGTCATCAAGAAAAAAGATGGTAACGTGATCATCATGAAAGGCGATGAGATCCAGAATATTAAAGGAGGAAATATCTACATCAAAACCTACGATGATGAAGAGGGAACATTTGATGTTTTCCTGAAAAATGATGAGGATGGCACAGTTGTTGTGAAGAACAACGTAAAGGTGATTAGGAAACAGGGTGAAGAAGGAGAAGAGGAGATTGAGATTACCATAGTAAAGAAGGATACAACCAAAGAGAAGAAAGAGATAAAAGAGAAAAAGGCTGAAAAAGAGAAAAAATAAAAGAAACTAAATAGTAATCAATTCTGTGTTAGGTTAAATTTTTAGGGTTAAAAAAAAGAGAAGGCTGTCGCAAACGTGGCAGCCTTTTTCTATTCATTGAATTAGCAGCCGATCCCGTGATTTCAGTGTACGGGGATCAATGACAAAGCAGGTGATGATAACAGGAATCGATCGCAGGTTGCGGATCAGCTTTTCCTCCTCTTCCTTTGGCAAATCACCGTGCACCTGCATTAAAAAATCGATGTTCCTGAACTCTTCGACCAGGAAACCATCATCACAACGGTTTGACAACAAGTAATAGGTCAGGAAGCTTTCCTCATCCTCATACGCATAGAATGAAAATTCCTGGTCGGTGTTCAGTTTCGGGTTAAACAATAGATAATTTGCCCTTTTCTGCAGGTTAAGGTTCATCTTCTGGTTTATAGCCCAGCAGAGGTGATAATCGTTTTCGTGTGAAGAGATGCCAATGAGGAAAAACCGATAATCCGGTTCAACGGCAAGTTTATGTGATTTCTTTTTCATCATCAGGAATAACCAGGATAAAAATAACCATTATTCCAGTATTTTATGAAAAAATCCATGCGCTACGCTATTTGTCTGCGGATTCCAGTCTGTGCAGCGCCTCTTCTGATGCATGTTGTTCTGCCTCTTTCTTCGACAATCCCTCTCCGGAGCCAACTGGCTGCTCGTCGATAAACAACTTTACGGAAAAGTGTAGCGATTTATTTTCCGCATCAAAATGATCGGATGAACTAAAGTGTATCTCCTTTTTATGTTTTTGTGCCCATTCAATCACCTGGCTCTTGAAATCTATTTCGGTTTTTTCAAGTTCTTTCAGATCAAGATGATGATGAATAACCCGGCGTATCAGGTATTTTTTTGTAACCCTGTATCCCCGGTCCAGGTAAATGGCCCCGATCAATGCCTCCAGGGCATTACCGTAGAGATTTCTTCCGAACATATGCTGGTTAACGTTTGAAATCAATAGCCTGTCAATCCCCACTTTTTCAGCCAGTGCATTAAGGTTATCACGGTTCACGATCTTTGATCTTATTTTGGTAAGAAAACCCTCATCCTGATGATCATACATTTCAAAGAGGTAGTGTGAGATGGCAGCATCCAGGATTGCATCACCCAGGAATTCGAGTCGCTCATTATTCACGAGTGATCCATCTGCCAGTTTTATGGAAGCCGATTTGTGAACAAATGCCAATTCATACAATTTGCGGTTTCCGGGGCGAAAACCCAGGATTGCTTTTAATTGGGAATAAAACGCTCGTTTCCCTGTAAAATTAGCATTGAGCAGGTTAGAAGAATTTTTATTCACGAAACTAACTTGGGAGTTTCTTTACAATAATGGATGCATTATGTCCACCGAAACCAAAAGTATTGCTCAATGCTGCGTTTATTTCTCTTACCTGGGCAGAATTGATGGTTAAGTTCAACTTGCTATCAATTTCAGGATCGGGGTGAGAATAATTGATGGTTGGCGGGATTATTGCCTGTTGAAGCGCGAAGATGCACGCTATGGTTTCGGCGGCACCGGTGGCACCGAGAAGGTGTCCGGTGAGCGACTTGGTAGCACTGATATTCATGGTGTAGGCATGGTCACCGAAGACTTTTTGTATCGCTTTTATTTCAGCGATATCACCCCGTGGCGTTGCCGTACCATGAATATTAATATACTCAACCTCTTCCGGATTCATGCATGCATCCTCGAGTGCTGAGCTCATGGCCAGTGCAGCACCCAGCCCTTCGGGATGTGGGGCTGTGAGGTGGTATGCATCGGCAGAGAGGCCCCCTCCGGCAATTTCACCATAAATCTTTGCTCCCCGGCTTATTGCATGTTCATACTCCTCCAGGATAAGGGCTCCTGCTCCTTCTCCCATGACAAACCCATCGCGGGTTTTATCCAGCGGGCGGGAAGCAGTTTTGTATTCCTCGTTATTCGTTGAAATGGCCTGCATGGCATTGAATCCACCCATTCCTGCCTCATTAATGGTTGCTTCAGAACCACCCGAAACAAAAAGATTTGCCTTTCCCAGTCGGATGTAATTGTAAGCATCGATCAATGCGTGGGTTGATGTTGCACAGGCAGAAACGGTGCCGAAGTTGGGTCCCCGGAAGCCATATTTCATGGAGATGAATCCGGCAACAATATCGGAAATCATCTTGGGAATATAAAAAGGGCTGAAGCGGGGTGTTCCATCCCCGATTACAAAGCCCTTTATCTCATCCATAAATGTTTTTATCCCACCGATACCGGAACCCCAGATCGCCCCTACTCTGTTGCCGTCGATCTTTTGAAGATCAATACCCGAATCAATAATGGCTTCATCTATAGCAACCAAAGCAAACTGGGCAAACAGGTCATACTTTTTTATCTCTTTCCGTTCGAAGTAATTTAAGGGATCGAAATGCTTTACTTCGCAGGCAAATCTGGTTTTAAATTTTTCGGCATCAAAGCGTGTGATCCAGTCAGACCCACTCACACCATTCTTCAGACCATCCCAATATTCATGAACATTATTCCCAATTGGAGTAATCGCTCCAAGGCCTGTTACAACCACACGCTTCAACTCCATATGTATACCCTTTTAACGCAGTATCAACAATTATTTAGCGTTCTCCTCAATGTATTTGATCGCCTCCCCCACGGTACTGATTGTTTCTGCCTGATCATCAGGAATACCCAGGTTGAATTCCTTTTCAAATTCCATGATTAACTCAACCGTGTCAAGCGAATCTGCTCCAAGATCATTGGTGAAACTAGCTTCATCTGTAACTTCATTTTCATCAACTCCAAGCTTATCAACGATTATCGCTTTTACTCTTGATGCAATGTCTGACATAACTTTAAGTTTTAATTAATACTAACGGGCAAATGTAACTGTGCAAAGAAATGTAATTCACAATAATTATTCAAATAAAAATAATCTTTTTTGGTTTTTTCTATGTTTTTTTTCCTCAATTTTTGAAAATAAGCGTAATTTTAATGGAATTGTTATTTGTAAGTCATTGTATATGAAAAAGATTGCAATTTTTGCTTCGGGTTCCGGGACCAATGCACAAAACGTTATTGAGTATTTTCAGGGCCATCAAACGATAACGGTAGCACTGGTTCTATCAAATCGAAAAGATGCCTATGTACTCAGCCGTGCATCCGCTCTGGGTGTGCCATCCTTGATTTTTACACGCGAAGAATTCTACGAAACAGATGTGGTATTGGATAAGCTTCAGGATGCTCAGATTGATTTTGTGGTCCTTGCCGGGTTCCTATGGCTAATCCCCAAAACTATCCTGCAGCGATTCTCGGGACGAATGATCAACATTCATCCTGCCCTTCTGCCCAAATATGGCGGAAAAGGGATGTATGGAAGGCATGTTCATGAAGCCGTGATCAATAATGGGGATGCTGAATCGGGAATTTCCATCCATTATGTCAATGAAAAATATGATGAAGGAGAGATTGTCTTTCAGGCCCGTTGTCCGGTAAAAAAAGAGGATACTCCTGAAAGTCTTGCCGAAAGGGTTCATCAGCTTGAATATGAACATTTCCCTAAAGTAATTGAACAGTGTCTCGAAGGGATCTGATTTGTTTATTGTATTTTGAAATTTTCTTCAATCACTTGCTATGATCCAATTTCTTGGTATAATCCCCGCCCGGTATCATTCATCCCGTTTCCCCGGTAAACCGCTGGCTGACATTGCCGGGAAGCCCATGGTCCGCCGTGTATATGAACAGGCATCATCCCTTCTCGAGCAGGTTGTGGTCGCAACGGATGATGCAAGGATTGAAACAGCTGTAAAGGATTTCGGGGGAAATGTAATCCTCACTTCACCCGAGCATGCCAGTGGTACTGACCGGTGTGCTGAAGCCCTTGAAAAGTTTATAGCAGAACATAACCGGATCGTGGATGTCGTGATTAATATTCAGGGAGATGAACCATTCATTCATCCCGGACAGATACAGCATCTGATGACCTGTTTTAATGATCCTGCTACCCAGATAGCCACCCTGGCAAAGGTGATAGAATCCACTGAAGAGTTGAATGATCCGAACATTACCAAGGTAGTCTGTAACCTCAGGCAGGAAGCCATGTACTTCAGCCGTTCAGCCCTCCCCCATATCCGGGGCAAGGAACAGTCAGAATGGATCCGGCATTATATCTTTCTGAAACATATCGGAATCTATGCATACCAAACGGATATTCTCCGTCAAATTACCCGGTTAAAACCTTCTGACCTTGAACAGGCAGAATCACTGGAACAGAACCGTTGGCTTGAGCATGGCTACACCATTTATGTTAAAACAACTGAATACGACAGCCTCTCCATTGATACACCGGAGGATCTGGAAAAATTTTAGTAATTTTAAACCCTTCTTTTGCGTATTATTATTTTTGTTAAAAAACAGTACAAAACAGCATATGAAAAAACTTCTACTCTATTTAATCATCTCCTGTTTTTCAGGATTGATGCATGCACAAACCGATCTGATCATCTCAGAATATGTGGAGGGGTGGTCAACCAATAAAGCGCTTGAGATTTTCAACCCGACCGATGCGGCTATTGATCTGAGCGGTTACCGCATAACGCGGTATTCAAATGGAGCGGATATCCCCCCTCCTGAAACACAGTGGTATATTGATCTTCCATCCTATGAGCTACAACCTTACCGTTCTTATGTTGTGGTTCTTGACAAGCGGGATCCGGAAGGTGAGGGTCAGGAAGCTCCGATTTGGGAACAGCTGGAGCAGCGGGCGGATGTTTTCCTCTGCCCGGTATACGACATCAGC
>CAZXGG010000089.1:0-1224 GCA_964640125.1 uncultured Rikenellaceae bacterium | reverse complement strand
CAGGCTACCGTCCTGATCCGGGTTACCAACGAAACCGTGATCCCTGTTACCGGGATAACCGTCACTGCCGAAGGGGGCAATACCACCATCGATACGCCCGAAGGTACGCGTCAGCTTACCGCAACCGTGGAACCGGCAAATGCAACCATCAAACCGGTCTACTGGGTGGTGGAGAATGGAACCGGTGAAGCATCCGTGAACAGTGAGGGCCTGATTACAGCCATGAAAGATGGCGATGTTGTCGTAAAGGCTATTTCAAAAGATGGGTCGGGAACATATGGACAGATCGTAATCACCATCACCGGACAACCTTCATCGGTCACATCTCCGGAATATCCCAGCCTTGTGAAGGTCTATCCCAATCCGGTTACCGGTTCATCATTTACAATTGAATCACAAATGGGAATGACTGAGATCCGGCTGTTAAATATCACAGGAAAGACTCTCCGTAAGGTAACCCAAACCGGATCATCACACAACATCTCTTTGCCTGTTGAGGGACTTAATCCGGGGATTTACGTATTACAGGTAACACTGGAAGATCAAACAAAAACATACCGGAAGCTGCTGATCAGATAGAGAGCACCGGGAGGAAGATCCGCATCCGTCATTGTTAACCTGGATATTTTCAGGATCGTATCGCCTTCGGTAAAGGGTTATGAGAAAAATAAAATTAATATTCCCCGTTTTTTTGCTGTTTACCTGTTCCCTGTATGGTCAGAAACAGACCATTACCGGGACGGTTATTGACTCGGAGAACAAGGAACCGCTGATCGGTGTGAATGTACTTCTGGCTGAAGGAATGGGTACGGTAACCGGTTATGATGGAACATTTACACTGGAAGTCCAACCCGGGGTGTACAGCATCCGTGTCTCCTATGTTGGATTTGAACCCCAAACGCAGAGGGTAGAGGTAACCGATCAACCGGTACTCCTGCATTTTGAGCTGGTTACCGTTGTCCTTGATGAAGTCCGGGTGGTAGCCGATGTAGCCCGTTCCCGGGAAACACCGGTTGCATTCAGCAACATTCAACCGAAAAAACTGCAGGAAGAGATCGCTGCCCAGGATATTCCCATGTTGTTGAACTCAACCCCGGGTGTATATGCCACACCCGAAGGTGGAGGAGACGGTGATGCACAGGTAACCATCCGGGGATTCAGCAGCCGGAATGTAGGTGTACTGCTGGATGGAGTACCGGTCAACGACATGGAAACCGGTCACGT
>CAZXGG010000088.1:0-12471 GCA_964640125.1 uncultured Rikenellaceae bacterium | reverse complement strand
AGTTAATTAATTAACGTTTTTTAACAGTTTTATGTATCATTTTTTCCTTAAAAAATTTGCTTATACGAAATCCTTCGTATATATTTGTTTACGAAATCATTCGTATTTATCCTATGAAGAAAAAGAAAAAAATCCCCAGGCCAACAGAGGCAGAGTTGGAGATCCTTCAGGTTTTGTGGGAGCATGGTCCTTCCACTGTCCGGCTTGTGAATGAAAAACTAAACAGGAAAAAGCGGGTGGGGTATACCACCACGTTAAAAATTATGCAAATCATGACGGAAAAGAACCTGGTGCGGCGTGATGAAGCAAGCCGTTCTCACGTATACAGTGTTCTGGTGGATAAGGAGGAGACCCAAAATCTGTTGCTTGAGAAATTTTTAACCACGGCATTTGGCGGTTCTGCAATGAAGCTTGTCATGCAGGCGCTGGGTAATCACAAGACATCAAAGGATGAACTGGAACAAATAAAAAAATTGATCAATACTTTGGAAGGAGGTGAGAAAAATGAACTTCATTCATGAATTCCTATCAGAACAGATTCTTCAGGCCCTTGGCTGGACCTTTATCCATTCTTTATGGCAGGGGGCAGTCATTGCCCTGATCCTGGGTATCATGCTTCCCGGATTGAAAAAACGGGCAGCTAACGTTCGCTATGCTCTGGTTGTTGGTTCACTTGCAGCTCTTTTTGCACTTTCTGTAACAACCTTTGTGCGGCAATACACGAATTCACCGGTTAGCGACAATTCAGCGGTGGCAGTTAAAGCTCCGGTAAACGATGACGAATTATTATTTGTTGACGCGAAGGATACAACACCCCAGGAAGAAGCTTCGTCGGAAGCTTCCGGAATAGCAGGACTCATCAAAGGATTCAACGGTTATTTTACCCACCATTTCCCGATGGTTGTTACGCTCTGGTTCCTGGGCATGATCCTTTTTCTGGTAAAGATGCTGGGCGGGCTGATCTATTCGGAGCGGATCAAGTTTGTCGGCATTTCACCATTTCCTAAATCCTGGAACAAAAATATTTCGGAATTGAAAGCGAAGATGAACATTAACCGGCCGGTAAAACTGGTCCAGTCCTGCCTTGCCAGGGTTCCCATGGTCATTGGTTATATCAAGCCGGTTGTATTGATACCACTCGGCGCACTCTCCGGAATTCCCAGGGATCAGATGGAAGCCATCATTGCGCATGAACTGGCTCACATTCGCCGGAACGATTTTCTGGTTAACATCTTTCAATCCATTATTGAATCCATTTTCTTTTATCACCCAGCCGTTTGGTGGATTTCCGGAATGATCCGGAAGGAGCGGGAGCATTGCTGTGATGATCTTGCCGTATCGGTTTGTGAAGAATCGGTTGTGTATGCCAAGGCTCTTGCAAATCTTCAGGAAAGATCCTATGCAACTCCTTTCTATGCAGTTGCCCTGGCAAAAAGAAGGTATTCACTCCTTTCACGCATCCAACGACTGAACCGGAAACCGGTTGTTAATGCCAACCCTGCCGAAAAGTGGATCACGCTTGCGGTAATGATCCTGATCATTGCCTTCCTGTCCGCTTTTTTCAAGATCACAGGTTCTAACAGAGCTTCAGCTGCTGTTAATCCGGTACAGGAAATGACCTTCGGGTTCGGTCTGACACCTGCCGATGATATGCCGCAATCTCCACTGACAGAGCTTCAGGATACCTTGAAAAAACCCGGCACCAGCACGATCAACACCCGTTTTTTCGATGCTTCCGATCAGAAGGAGAAAGAGGTGAAAATGATTCTTGAGGGTGATATAGTGAAAGAACTATATATTGACGGTGAGAAAGTTCCGGAAAATGAGATGGACAAATACCAGGAATTGATCGATAATACCACCGCGGAGTTAAGGGAAGCTGAATTTGAATTGGAAAAAGCTGAAGAAGAACTGAAGGATGCTGAACGATCATTGGAAGAAATCGATTTTGAACGGATAGATCAGGAGCTTGAAACGGCAAGGGAGGAGTTAGAGAGAGCAATGCAGGAATTTAAAGAGCAGGATTGGGCAAACGTTAAGCAGGAGATGGAACAGGCTTTGCAGCAGATCAGGGAGTCGATGGAGAAACTTGAATTCCCTGATTTTGAGGAGAAATTCCAACAGATGCAGATGGAGATTGAACAGTACAGGCATGATTTTGATACAAGCAAGATCAATAAAGAGTTGCAGCAGAATTTCAGGGAGATTGAAAGATCCATGAGGGAATTCAACCGGCAATTCTCTGATGAGCTGAGAGAGCAGATGGAAGAAGCCAGAAGGGCGATCCATGAATCATTGCAAGAAATACAGCGGATCCAGGGTATGGACTACGAAGAGCGAATGGAATCACAGGAGCGTGAACGGTTGAGGCAACGCGAAGATAGTGAAACCCTGCGGAGCGATCGGGAACAGGAGATCAGAAGGGAGCATGAACTCCAGCGGGAAGAAATGGAGCAGGAACGGCAGATGCAGGAAAGAGAGCGTCAAATGGAGGAGACAAGAAGGATGCGTGAAAGGGAAGCAATGGAAAGAGAGCGGATGCACGAAAGAGAAGAGAATAAGGCTATCCGGGCTATTGAAGAGCAATTGGTTATCGATGGTTTCTACTCCGAGGGTGAACCGATCGATTTCGAATTATCCGCAAACAATCTCCGGATTAATGGAAAGAGACAACCGAAAGAACTGTTTGAAAAATATAAAAAGCTCTATGAGGAAAAGGGAGGATCTATCCCCCAAACTGCAACGGTTACCATAAAGAAATAGTAATTTCATCCTTTCATCACCACGGATTTTACACCGTGCATTTGATTTTTTCCCGATAATTTCGTACCTTTTATTGCATGATTTGGGTAGTGCACATTACAATAGCTACCCAGGTAATGTGAACAGGGTATGGATCAAACCCTGGTCACCATTGCAACCGAGACCTATTCCCGGTCTGAGATTCTGAAGACCCGTCTCAAATCGGAAGGAATTGAATGTATTCTCACAAATGTTAACCTGATCCATCCGGGTATACCGGGTGGGTAAAGGTTAAGATCAGTGAGAAGGCCCTTAAACAGGCGTTAAAGGTGTTGCGTGATTTTAAACTGGAAACGGGAGAAATGGCAAACGAAGAGGAAATAGTCGAAATCAAAAGGCTGCTGGTACCTATTGATTTTTCCGATTATTCCAGGAATGCCTGCCGGTTTGCAATCCGTATGGCAGAAAAGCTAAGGGCAGAGGTAGAACTGTTATATGCCTACTACAGCCCCGATGTGATTACTGTCCCCTATGATGAATCCTTCGCTTTTGACGGGAATTTAACAACCCACCTGGAGAGCATCCGGGAACAGGCAGGGATGTCACTTGAAAAATACGTTGAGGAGCTTAAAAAAGAGATGGAGAAGCAGAAAATTAAGGGGGTTACACTCGATTATACACTCATCGATGGATCGGTTGCAGACGTTATTCTGAAAGCCGGCAACATTTATCAATCCGACCTGATTGTCCTCGGAATGCGTGGGGCAGGCAAAAGAAAACCGGATTTCATCGGCAGCTCCACCCGAAAAGTTATTGAGAAGGCAACCATTCCTGTATTGGCAATTCCCGAGAATTGTTCTTTTGACGAAAAGAAATGGTCCAATGAAATCATCTATGCCACCGATTTTGATGAATCAGATTTCACCGCAATTCGTAAATTGATGGGGTTGGTTTCACGTTTCGATATGAAGGTCTATTGTATTCATGTCGGTGAGAAGCTTGATAGTTACTGGGAAAAAATTAAGATGGAAGGGCTTCGCGAATATTTCAAGTCCTCCTATCCCGGATTTCGGGTGGAATGCATCTTGCTGGATAATCCGGATGTTATGGAAGGTCTGGATGAATTTATCCGCAAGACAAATGTTGATATTATCTCCCTCACAACCCATAAGCGGAATATCATCACCAAATGGCTCTATCCGAGCCTGGCACAAAAACTGTTCTATCATACCAATATCCCGTTGCTGGTATTCCACTCTACGAATTGATCACTTCGGAAGATCATCCGGATCTTCGTATTTTAACCGGACATCGGTTTCCCCTCCACGGATAACCCAGCAGACCGAATCACATTGTGAAGTGACCTTCACCAGTTCAATCTCATCTCCGTCCAGGGCGTAGACGATTTTATCCCCTACGTGATACTCTGCCCGCACACTATAGTAGCGGCTGGGAATAAGATCCACGCTAATCACCGAATAGTACGCAGTATCTTCAATCCTGATTTGATTCTTCTCATATTCACCAAGATAAATGGTAAAGGGAACCTCCGGATTCTCCTCATTGATGGTAAGTTCAATGGTCAGCGGTGCATATTCAGGCCGTTGAGTATAGCACTCTGAACAATCGACCTCAAACAGAATGATGTTTTCATCGCATGAAGTCACCATCAACACCATAAGAACCAGCCATGTCAGGTGTCCATGATTAATCATCCATTTCATTGGGTTGATTGATTTCATTCCCTTGTTTTTTGATTAGTACCAGGTAATGATCTTCTCCTTTATCCGGCGGTTTTGAAATCCGAACCTGTATTTCAAACCGATAACAAAACGATGGGGAGATATCTTATGGGTGTCCAGGTTAAGGTAGTGGTAATTGAATTCCATCCGGAACCTTTCTCCTCCCCAAAAAAGACCTGCTGCAGGGATGACCTTCCACAACTCATCGGGATGGTTTTCTGACCCCCTGTAGTTCCTTCCGAAGGTGTATCCTACGAGCATGCCGGCTGACAGACCAAATTCCCTGTTATCGGGTTGCCGGATCAAAAAAAACTCTTTTGTCAATCCAAGGTAGGCTAATGACCGGTTTTCCCATAATTGAATATAGGTGTCATCCCCGGTTCTTTTCAGGATCCGCTTTGCAAATAGTCTGACCTGATAACCGGCCAGAATATTGAACTTGTACCCGGGATCTCTAAGACCCAATTCACCACCTGCCATAAGATCATTAAAACTGGTATTTATTCCGGCATAAACGAACAATTGACTGAATGAAGGCAATCGTCTTGGTCTTATCCCCAGATCAGTTAATTCTCGTGCCAGTTTTATATGGCCGTATTGCATGGCCAGGGAATGGGGATTTTTTCTGCCGGTGCCCTCCGTGTTTGCTCCCAGGGAGATGATCTGTTCGGCAGCATCCGCATGACCGTTTATTATAGCAATATCCAGCGCTGAGTACTCCTGTTTATTGAGCTGGGTGAGATCAGCTCCCAACCCGGTTAATATGCGGATCATGGTCGTATCGCCATTCTGTGCAGCAATCATCAGGGCCGTTGTCCCCTCTGAATCCGAACTGTTTATATTGGCATCATATCGGATGAGAAGATCGATCACATCGGGATTCCCTCCAAAGGCAGCAGCCATTACCGGTGTGGTTCCTCCGTTATCCCTGATTTCAGGATTGGCTCCATTCAACAACAGGAGTTCGCACAGTTCATAGTAATAATATCCGGCACCGTAGAGCAGGGGTGATGCTCCATCATTGTCCATGTCGTTTACATTTGCCCCGCGGCGAATAAGAAAATCGACAACCTCCAGGAAATTGTAACGTGAAGCTGCAATGATTGCAGAAACACCATCCAGGGGTTTATGATTTACATTGGCACCGTTAAGAACCAGGATTTTGGTTGTTGTCAGATCCCCGTTCTGTACGGCATACATCAGGGGTGTAATGCCTTCGAATGTCCTTGTGTTTGGATCCGCACCGAGGTTTAATAAACGGAGTACTTCTGAAGGATAACCATAAAAAGAGGCAATGATCAGATTATAATTGTGATCATTCGGGATGTATTCGGATGTATCTATCCGAATGGTATCCTGGTGGTTGTAACCGGATGGAAGACCTGCAAGCAGGACGTTGGACAGACAGAATAAAAGGAAGATTGAAAAACCGGCTCGCATCGATTGATAAAATTTCTTAAAAATAATGATTTAACACGAAACACCTGTCGAAAGAAAAATCGTTTTTAAATTTTGTTTTTTAGATGATGGGATTATGAATTATTATACTATATTTAGAGCAAAATTAGAAAAGTTCTAAGCGTTGTTTGACAAGGATGTTGTAAATCAATAGATTGGTATAGATTGCCTGTTATTCTGTACTTGGAATAGATCATCAAAACGGGGTAGATCGGCAGATCGGATTTGATTATTAATAATAAAATACCTTATTTTCCGTTTTAATTCCAGGATGATTTTTAGTAAATGAGGTTCGGTTCCTTACTTCTCTTAATTTTAGGTTTAGTTGTTGGTTTATTATTTTCATCTAGTTTCCTTTCAATGCCTCAGACGTTGAGGGTGCTAAATTCCAGGAATTCGAACCTCATTTACTTAAAAAACCCCACACAACCATAAAATAGCCTCGGAAAAACCTGCTTTTGTTAAGCCAGTTCGTTGCGGTGCAACGCATCCGGTTTATCATTTTTTCTCACCATCGGGAATAAACTTCAAAGCGGCTGAATTGATACAATACCGCAAGCCGGTTGGGAGAGGGCCATCCTCAAAAACATGTCCGAGATGGGACTCACATTGTGCACAAATCACCTCGGTTCGCACCATGCCTTGTGACCGGTCAACCCGGGTGATGATGTTTTCTAATGAAGCCTTGTCATAGAACGCCGGCCAGCCGCATCCTGAATTGTACTTTGTGTCCGATTCGAACAACAGGTTTCCACATGCAGCACATACATAATGTCCCCGTTCAAAAAAATGATCGTATTTCCCTGTGAATGCATATTCAGTCCCTTTTTCACGAAGGACATGATATTCCATCGGTGTGAGAAGACGTTTCCAATCTTCATCACTCTTTTTTACCTTCATTGAATCACTTTTTTCCATCAAATGTACCTCCTGATTATTCTGAGCGTAAACAGTAATCCATAAACTTGATATAAAAAAAAATACCAGAAATACTCTGATCTGTTTCATTTTTCGTTCCTCCATTCTTTGTTAACATAATCCGGTATCATGAAATCCTGAACCGTAATAACTCATTTTAAAAGTAACAATTTTCAGAAACAAAAGTTCAGATTTCGGATTCTACGTTATGGGAAAAAATTCCTTATTTTGTATCTTCGAAATTTATATCTTGTGTCACACGGGTTTTTTCGAAATCGTAATTTTCTTAATGATGAAATATGAAAATCTTGCAAATTTTCTTTATGCTGTTTGCTTTCTCTCTGTTTGCTATATCACCAGGGAAGGGGCAGCCGGACCAGAATGCTGTGGATTTGTTTGATTCGGATGAGGTATTACAGGTTAAACTTACAGGACACATTGGTGTTCTGATCAGTGATCTTGAGGAGGATCCGGATGAATATCCTGCCGTATTAAGCTATGCAGACGAGAACGGAGAGTATATCTCTATTCCTGTGGAAGTCAGGCCCAGGGGGAATTTCCGGAGAGATCCGGATAATTGTAATTTTCCTCCCTTACGGATCATTTTATCGGAGGATCACATTGCCAATACAATTTTTGAAGGACAGGACGAGATTAAACTGGTGACCCATTGCATGACCAACGAGCCTGAGTATGAACAATTTCTTTTTAAAGAGTACTCGATTTACCGGTTATATAACCATTTCACACCGTTTAGTTTTCGAATTCGGTTAGCTGAAATATCTTACATTGAACAGGATAATCCGGATGATCAGATAACCGGTTTTGCGTTTTTCATTGAACGTCCGAAATACATGGCTGAGAGAAACAATGGAAAGATCATCAACATTGAAAATTTTTCTGCTTCTGATTTGGATGAAGAGGCATTCAATATCCTTGCCCTGTTCCAATACATGATAGCGAATAATGACTGGTTTATTCAGATGCTTCACAACATTGAACTAGTAACCATTGATCCGCTGAGTCCGCCCATTCCTGTGCCCTATGATTTCGACTGGGCAGGGCTTGTTGAAGCCCCGTACAGAAATTATCTCAGAGATTCCCTTGAGAGTGTTAGTGCTGACCGGTTTTATAAAGGAATTTGCGGATCGAGAAAGGAATTTATCGCACTTTTTGACCTGTTCGGAGATAAAAAGGATGAAGTATTCAAGCTCTATCAGGAATTCGAGTTGCTGGACCTCGAACACAAAGCGAAGATCATCCAATCCATTTCCAGTTTCTACGACTTGATCGAACGCCCCGGGAATGCCATTCAGGTACTCAGAAGGGACTGCAATTTGTTGCGATAGCTGATGGATACGATCAATTACAATGGAATATTGCCGTGTTTTTTTGGAGGATTTGAAGCACTTTTATTTTGCGCCATTTCCAGTGCCATGATCAGTTTTTTCCGTGTATATTTGGGCAGGATGATCTCGTCAATGTACCCCAGTTCTGCAGCTTTGTAGGGATTTGCAAAACTCGATTTGTATTCTTCCACTTTCCGTGTTTTCTCTTCATTATCAACAACACTTCGATGCAGGATATTGACTGCGCCTTCAGGTCCCATCACCGCTATTTCAGCAGTAGGATAGGCAAAATTCACATCAGCTCCAATGTGTTTGCTGGCCATGACACAGTATGCTCCTCCATACGCTTTCCGCGTGATAACCGTGATTTTCGGCACAGTGGCTTCTGAGAAGGCATACAGCAATTTTGCTCCATGGCGTATGATACCTCCAAACTCCTGTATGGTTCCGGGCAGAAAGCCGGGCACATCTTCAAAGGTGACCAGGGGTATAGAGAAGGCGTCGCAGAATCGGACAAAGCGTGCACCTTTTACCGAAGCGTTGATATCCAGCACTCCTGCCTGGTGAGCCGGTTGGTTTGCCACAATGCCGATCGTTTTGCCATTGAGTCTGATAAAACCGATCACCATGTTTTCCGCATAATGTGACATAACCTCAAAGAAATTATGGTCATCCGCTATGGTAGTGATGATCTCTTTTATATCGTACGGCTTGTTGGGATCAACCGGCACGATGGTCTGCAGGTTTTCATCCACCCTGTTGATATCATCAGGAGAGGGTTTGACCGGTGGATCCTCCATGTTGTTGGATGGAAGAAAGCTAAGCAACTCCCGGATCATCATCATCGTTTGTTCATCATCTTCACCGATGAAGTGGGCCACACCACTTTTCGAGTTGTGTGTCATGGCACCTCCCAGCTCTTCCTTTGTTACATCTTCGTGTGTAACGGTTTTGATCACATCGGGCCCCGTTACAAACATGTAACTGGTCTCTTTGACCATAAAGATAAAGTCTGTCAGGGCAGGAGAGTATACCGCTCCCCCGGCGCATGGACCGAGAATGGCAGATATTTGAGGGACAACGCCGGAACTCATCACGTTCCGGTAAAAGATATCTGCATATCCGGCAAGGCTCTGAACACCTTCCTGTATTCTTGCACCGCCAGAGTCGTTTAAACCGATGACCGGGGCGCCCATTCTCATAGCCAGATCCATGAGCTTAACGACTTTATCTGCATTGGTCCTGGATAAAGTCCCGCCGAAAACTGTGAAATCCTGGGCGAAAATATAGACCAGCCGTCCATCAATTTTTCCGTATCCGGTGACGATCCCATCACCCGGTATTTTCTTTTTATCCATATCAAAATCAGTACATTTGTGCACCGCCATTCGATCGGTTTCAACAAAAGTACCGGGATCAAGAAGATCATCGATCCGTTCGCGTGCAGTTTTTTTTCCGGCGTTGTGCTGCTTTTCAATTCTTTCAACTCCTCCTCCCAGTTCAGCAGCATTTACCCGTTCTTCAAAATCCTTAAATTTATCTTCCAGTGTTGACATAATACCGGGATCTGATTATTCAATTAGTATTAATGGTTGATTCCCTTCAATGGTATCACCCTCGCTGGCCAGGATCTCTTTGATCTTACCCGACCGTTTTGCTTTATACTCGCTTTCCATTTTCATGGCTGAGATGATAATGAGGGTTTGACCAGGCTCGATTTCGTCCCCAACATCAACGGGTATTTTCACTACCTTACCCGGCATGGGAGAGAAGATAGAATCCTGGTCGTGTTCCAGCTGACCCTTTAACCGGTTCTTCATGTATTTTGATTCCAAATCATTGATCTCGACATCGAAAGTGGAACATCCGTGGGCAACAGTATATTTCCTCTTATCACTGCCGGGTACAATCTCCATGTCATAGGATTTCCCATTGTGAAGAATGGAATAAATTCCATTATCAACCTTTATTACGTTGACTTTCAGGGTTTTTCCGTTTACCGAAACATCCATGTTGTCTCCATCCATTTTCAGGATATCGACCTGGATGATTTTATCGTTTAGCAGAATTTCCATACGAATCAAAAGGGATTATATTGGATTTTAAAACCTGATCATGCCTTTTTTCCGGCCAAATTCTTTCCACTGGTTTCTTCCATTGGGTCCAGGCAGGTTGTTACCGTTCAGCCGGGAAGCGTTATATTCAAGGAGTGCAGTAAGTGCTGCCAGACCTTCAAACTGTTCATTTTCACTCGCACTCCTGCAGGGTGAAAAGAGAAAATCATTGTTTTTTTCGATGAAATGTGTATCGTACTTACCGGTAATAAAATCGGAAGTTTTCATGATCCTGACCAGGAAATTTTTCGAGGTTTTCACACCGAGGATATAGTACTCTTCCAATGCTCTTTTCATTCTGCTGATGGCTTCTTCCCGTGTGATACCCCATGTGATCAGTTTTGAGATCAATGGGTCATAATGGATCGGGATTGTATATCCCTGATAGATGTAGCCATCGCAGCGAACACCGTTTCCCATGGGCTCAATGATCTTACTGACCAGTCCGGGACTGGGCATGAAATTGTTCTCCGGATCTTCGGCATAAATCCGGCATTCTATGGCGTATCCTTTTTGAGAAACCTCTTCCTGTGAAATGCGCAATGGTTGTCCATCGGCGATAAAGAGTTGCTCTTTCACCAGGTCTATTCCCGTGACCCGTTCGGTAACAGGGTGTTCTACCTGAAGCCTGGTGTTCATTTCAAGGAAGTAATAGTTGAGCCGGTTGTCTACCAGAAACTCAATGGTCCCTGCCCCTTCATAATTGACTGCTTTTGCAGCAGCGATGGAATGTTTCCCCATTTCATCCCGTAATTCAGCTGTCATCAGCGGAGACGGGGTCTCTTCCACCACTTTTTGATGCCTTCTTTGCACGGAGCACTCCCGTTCACACAGGTGGATGACATTCCCATGCCGGTCTGCCAGAATTTGAAATTCAATGTGGTGGGGCGATTCAATGTATTTTTCGATATAGACCGAATCATTACCAAAAGCGGCGAGTGCTTCCGATCTGGCAGCCCTGATTGCCGCCACCAGTTCATCCTCTTTCCTTACCAGGCGCATTCCCTTTCCTCCACCACCTGCCGATGCCTTGATCATGACTGGCAATCCGATTTCGGCAATGATTTTTTTGTATGACGAATTATCCGTAATGTTTTCCTTTGTACCGGGTACGACAGGAATGTTGGCGTTTATCATGCTTCGTCGGGCACTGATCTTATCACCCATCGTTTGAATGGAGTAGGCGCTGGGGCCGATGAAAATAATACCCGCTTTCTTTACCCTGTCTGAGAACTCAGCATTTTCGGAAAGAAAACCATATCCGGGATGTATCGCATCCGATTTTGATTCCTTCGCCACCTGGATGATCTTATCCATCACCAGGTAGCTTTCATTGGAAGGGGAGGGGCCAATATAATAGGCTTCATCAGCATACCTTACATGCAATGCGGTTCGGTCAACTTCGGAGTAAACCGCTACTGTCATGATCCCTAATTCACGACAGGATCGAATGATCCGGACTGCAATCTCCCCACGATTTGCAATGAGGACTTTTTTGATCTTCATGATGCGGTAATGATTATTGACCGGTAAATATAGTATATATAATATAGAATTGTTCCAAGATCTGCCGTAAAATTATAGAATAAACCCATGTCGATTGCACCTGAGTAAACGGTTGTTTTCCTATCTTAATGATCCTCAAATTGTTCCTTTTTGCCTGATTTTTATGCGATTACATTTATTAACATTTGTTAATAAAGGGTGTGGAAACTATGTTGACAAGGAAAGTCAAAAAAAGTTGCACTGGTTACCATCTAGTAATATATTTGCTTTACCAAGTGAGGGATAAAAGGCAAGCTTGAGAAACGCGGAAACGGATTGTGGATTCTTGCAAAAGTTGAAACACTCCCGGACCCATCCTCAGGTCACCCGTTCTTCGGAACAGGTCCCTGCCAGGGTGAGTTTCAAAAGGCGAACCCGCGAAAGCCAGCCTGGCAACAGGCCGGTGGAAACAGGTTCAACCCGTAAGGGTCGGGTTCGTAAGAACCAGGTGTTTAAGGGGCCTTTAAAGAGCTTGGGTTCAGAATCGCGACGCTTGCAAAAGCGAAGTAATACTGAATTCAGACGCCGGAAGACGATACTCGAAAGGGTTGAATTGGAACGCAGAAGCCATAATAACAGTAGCTTGGCACTGATTCTGACCTA
>CAZXGG010000087.1:0-12850 GCA_964640125.1 uncultured Rikenellaceae bacterium | reverse complement strand
TCAGTCCGTTGCATAAAAGACCAATAATTCCCTGTCCATCCATCCAAAACCTCTAGGGGAAGTGGATGGATGGATATTAAAACCCTTACCTAAACTTTCTTCAATAACAAACTGACTTTCTTGGATTTATTGTACGATTGACGTAATTTTATTAAGTAAACCAAATAGCCATTGTACATAAGGTAAATAATAACATTGTTATTATCCACTAGTTATACCACATTTTGATAATTAAAAATCATATAAATGGCTGTAGAAAAACGGAAATCTTATCTATCACGAACACCAGCATGGACACTTTCAATCATTACTGCAGTTGTATCGTTGTTCATAATTTTCTTCTTTGCTTACCTGGTTTCATTCATGATGGATTACATAGTAAAACCATCAGAACCCAATGAGGAATTGTCTAATCTAATAGCCTACCTGGGTTATGGTGTTGTAGTAGCGATTATGTGTTACTTTATATGCAAAGCTCATCCAACAAGCTTTTGGTACACTCCTATTATTTGTAATGCAATGAGTATTACATCTGTACTGGTAGAACAAAATCCTTCAATAACTCTAATATTTGGAATTGGATGGGGTCTTTCTGTTATTGGAACTGTTATGGGTACACTTAGAGGGAAACGTGGTATAACAAATGTGTAGAAACCATTGACACGGTTTCTACACGCAACGTTGTGCATAATGTTTTATCAAATGATGAGAATAATAAATATTACGTTGATAATAACATTATTTATAGGTTGTGCACCAAAATTGAGATTCCCTGCTAAATATGACATTAAAGGTGAATTAAAATCTCCATTTAAAGATTCTACATACTTCACAGTTGAACCAAAAACTCTTTTTGAACAGCATTCTAAGCCAAGAATTGCTATAACAATAAGAAAAGGATTTATTTATATAATGAACCTTGAAGAATTTGACAGTATTATTGATATTATTGAAACGACATTTCGGAAAAATGAATTTGAAATAGTTGATAGAAAGGAATTTAGAAGTGCGTATCTTAAGAATAATTATAAGATTGATGAAGATTTAATGAATGATTTTAATTTGGATTTTGTTTTTGTTCTAAACACCTTTATTGATAATGGAAATTATAAAATTGATACATATTATACAGCAAATCAAAAGGAAGGTCAAAGGATGCCATGTATCTTTTATCCATACGAAGATTTATGTTCAGATCAAGAATTATTAGAAAAATGGTCAAAAGATAAAGATATAATTATTATTCCATTGGGATGGGACTATTTAAAAGAACCTGGTATTGAATGTATTTATGGAATTACAGAGACTTTAATATATTCAGCTGAATTGAATAATTATGTTGGATATTTAAAAATCTACTTGAGTGATTTTGATTTCAACGATAGGATTAATTTTAGTTACAAAAGAAATCATTATAATACATCTAGTTCACAGCTAACAGCTGAAGGAATAAAAACATCGTATGAGAGATATACAATAGAAATTAAACCTAACGGATTATATGGAGATTTTAATTTTGCTGAACTATATGTTAATAAGATTATTACAATTTTGAAATAAAACACTACGCACAACAAAATGCTAAACCACATTGACACATGGTTTAGCTGAAACGTACAACTTGATGTAATTCATTTATAAACTTAGAATAATAAGACCTATGAAAAAGACAACTATTTACCTAATTGTAATCAGTGTAATTCTTTTTTCTTGCGAAAAAGAAGATGAAAAAGATTATGACCTTCAGGATGGATTAGTGGCTTATTATCCTTTTAATGGTAATGCAAACGATGAAAGTGCAAATAATAACAATGGGACAATTGTCGATGCTACTTTTACTCAAGATAGGAAAGGAAAAAACAATTCTGCCTTGAGTTTTGATGGAGATGGAGACTATGTAAGTTGTGGATCAGACAACAGGGGAATTCTTGATACAATAACAATTAGCCTTTGGTTAAAAACAACTGATACGTATAGTTATATCCTTTCGAAATATAACTTGCTTATCCAGCAAAGTGGATTTCTCCTTAATATAGATGCGGACGGTTACCCTAGATTTGCAGGCCGGGATGAGGACGGTGCAGAAGGCGATTACATTAGAACTTCGGATCCGCCAAGCATCATAAATGACGGAAACTGGCATCATGTATTGGCAGTGGTTGCATCCACTCACTGGAAACTTCACATTGACGGTGTATTGGTAAGTACAGCCTCCTCCACAACTGCTTCACCAAAACTTACAAATGGTATTATCCTTACTATTGCATCCAACCCGGATATCGGTACAGTAGCAGCAGAGGAACTATCCGGTGTAATTGATGATGTTGCAATCTATAATCGGGTTCTGTCCGAAAAGGAAATGGAGGTCATCCGGACAAAAGGAATATAATTTACTAAGTTTCTTAATTACACGCTGTTTAACAAATCAGCAAATCCAATTAAAAACTGTATTTGCTGTAAACGTCAGCAAACATTAAAAAGAATTCCTATAAATTAATAATATCATACATTTATTTAATAATCCACTTTCTTAATTAAGATTTTTGCAATTTTCTTAAATAAGAATTAGCTTTGTTTAAGAAAATATCGTACTATGAAAAACTTTAAAGCTGGAAAATATATTAATCAGGGTACATATAAAAGCTTCCAACCTGATTTTATAAATCGTGAGTGGGTACTTGATAATATGGAATTAGTAACCCTTCTAGGTCAAGCGGATAGACAGTTAGGCCGATTAGACATGTATTCAGAGTATATTCCTAATATCGAGTTATTTATAAGTATGCATATTGTCAAAGAGGCTACTAAATCAAGTAAAATAGAAGGTACTAAAACAAATATCGGGGAGGTATTATTGGATATAGAAGATGTAAAAGAAGAAAAAAGGGATGACTGGCAGGAAGTACAGAATTATATTTCAGCATTGAATTCCGCCATAGAAAAAATAAAGGATTTACCTTTTTCATCCAGATTGATAAAAGCCACACACAAGACATTGTTAACGGGCGTAAGAGGAAAACACAAATTGCCTGGAGAATATAGGTCAAGTCAGAACTGGATTGGAGGAGCTTCGATAAATGATGCAACATTTATACCTCCTCCATTTGATAGAGTGAATGATTATATGAGTGATATTGAAAAATTTGTTCATAACACCGAATTTTATTTTCCTGATTTACTAAAGATTGCACTCATACACTATCAGTTTGAGACGGTTCATCCTTTTCTAGATGGGAATGGTCGAGTCGGTAGATTAATGATTACACTTTTTCTTGTGGAGAAAGGGATATTGAAAAAGCCGATCCTTTATTTATCAGATTTCTTTGAGAAAAATAGGACTCTTTATTACGAAAATTTAATGAGAGTAAGAGAAAAGAATGATATAATTCAATGGTTTAAATTTTTTCTAGTAGGTATTATCGAAACGGCTAAGAATAGCATTTCAACATTCGATGGCATATTAAAGTTACAAAAGGATGTTGAGATTAAGATACAATCTTTAGGAAGCCGCGCTAATAATGCATTAGTAGTAATTAATAGTTTATTCCAAAGACCTATAATTGATGCCCAAGTTACCAAAAAGCTAACAGGGTTATCAATGCCTTCTGTTTATAAATTGATTAAAGAAATGGAGGATTTGAAGATTATTAGAGAAATAACTGGTGGAAAAAGAGGTAAGCTATATGTTTTTGATGAATATTTGAACCTATTTGAATAACGTTTGCCAACAATGTGTAAATGCCATGCTTCGCTCGGCATTTATACTTGAACGTTTTTTCAGCAATTTTTCTGATATGTACAATATGGCATGTTGCTAAATGCAGGAACGACGTAATAAATTCAGAATGACGATTTTCTGGACTTTTGATACACCCCCAATAAATACAATATTTTGTACGTCTGGCAAGTTTCGGTCCATGAAGCGGTTTCTCTATTTGAAAGTATGTAGTTGGACCGAATTTTCATGTTGACATTAAACCCAGGGTAAGCCCTGTGAAATAGAAAAATTCCTTTACGAACTGATATTGCGAAACATTATTTCGCCCCTTGGATAGAGTGCTAAAGAGAAGGATTATTTCACAGGGCTTACCCTGGGCTACCAATATGACGCTCCGATGGAGCTAAATAACTGTTAATAAAAAAAAGAGGTTATTGAAAACGTCAACATCTTCTTTTTTAACCAGGTATTGTAATGGGGGAAAAAAAGAATATACCATTAACCAATAACCCCGCTTTCAGCGGGATTAGTTCGACTGATGATTTTCACTGCACAAGTTTGTAAAAATCAAGTCTCACTAACTTTTAACTCTTCACCTTCACCGTTCCCTCGTAGCGGCTGTATCCGTTTTTGTTCATCACCGACATCCTCGGGTTTCCCCTGCCCCTCATCGTGGCGCATCCCAGTTCGCCGGCTTTATTGATGGCGACGAATTTTTCGCTGGGGAAGAATTCGGGATTCACCTTTTTGTACTTGTCAATGATCATCTGCAGGGCATCCTCGCAGGCTTGCTGGGGAGTACGGCCATCTTTCATCCTCAAAACGATGTAGTATGTTGCACACGATTTGATCACATCCTCACCCCGTCCGGTGGCACCGGCAGCACCCACCTCATTGTCCACGTAAAGTCCGGCACCGATGATGGGAGAGTCACCCACCCTGCCGGGGATCTTGAAACTGAGCCCGCTGGTAGTGGTGATCCCAGCCACATCCCCGTTGGCATCAATCGCCAGTACATTGGTTGTTCCATAATGTTCCTGGAATTCCGGAAAACGTTCGTAGTAGGATTGCAGGTCGATTTTATCCTTCAGGTGTTCGGGCGGCCCCCAGTCATCCCGGTCGCTCAGTCCCTCTTTCCAGCGGAGCCAGATCTGCCGGGCTTTTTCAGTGAGCAGATCCTCTTCCGGGAATCCCCATTTTTTGGCAAAATCCAATGCTCCGGGTCCAACCATCAGCACGTGGTCGGTCCGTTCCATGACCAGGCGAGCCACCGAGCAGGGATTTTTAATGTTTTCCAGGCTGGCAACGGCTCCGGCACTGTAGGTTTTTCCATCCATGATGGATGCATCGAGCTGGACCACACCGTGCTCGTTGGGCAATCCGCCATAACCGACACTGGTGTCTTCCGGGTCGATCTCGATCACGTTTGCCGCTTTTTCAATGGCATCGACTGCCGATCCGCCATCCATCAGGATCTTCCAGCCCACCTCCATCGCCTGTTCACCCGTCGGGTTGGCGTGACTGGTGATGATCAGCGGGGTGATTCCGTTTCCCTGCCGTCCGAAGGTTGGGAACGTTTTTAACAGGATTGCCCCGGCACTGAGTCCGAGAGAACTGTAGAAAAATTTTCGTCTTGAAATGTTATTTGTCATGATTATTCAATTAATTGTTTATCATAGATTTTTTAACTTCTTCATTGGATATTCGTTAATCGGTGTTCGTAATTAATTCAGGATTTTTTATCCTGAATTTTTGTCCAGCTATCCCGGAGCGGGACGGTTCGGTTAAAGACCGGATGTTCATTGGTGGAATCGGGATCAACACAGAAGTATCCCTGCCGTTGAAACTGGAATTTATCGAGTGGTTTCAGGTTGGTGAGGGAAGGTTCCAGTTTGCATTCTGTCAGGATCTTGAGTGAATCGGGGTTGAGGAATTCCTTGTAATCCCGGTCTTTCTGTCCACCCGGATCTTCATGGTTAAACAGCCGATCATAGAGCCTGACTTCGGCGTCGATCGCATGGGTAGCGGATACCCAGTGAAGTGTTCCTTTCACTTTCCGCTCACTTCCCGAACCGCTTTTGGTTGCAGGATCGTATGTGCAATGGAGTTCAAGGATCTCCCCCGATTTTTCATCCTTTACAAAATCTTCGCATTTGATGATGTAAGCGCTTTTCAGGCGTACCTCGCTACCCGGAGCAAGGCGGAAAAACTTTTTCGGTGGATCCTCCATAAAGTCTTCCCGTTCGATGAACAGTTGACGCGAGAAGGGAATTTTCCTGGTTCCCATCGATTCGTCTTCCGGGTTATTAATTGTCTCGAGCTCCTCAACCTGACCCTCCGGATAGTTGGTAATGATCACCTTGAGGGGGTTGAGAACAGCCATCACACGAGGCGCTTTGACATTCAGGTCTTCACGAACGGCATGTTCGAGAAGTGCCACGTCGATCACGTTGTCCCGTTTGGCAACACCGATGCGGTCGGCAAAATTCCGGATCGATTCGGGGGTATATCCGCGTCTTCGCAAACCCGTAATGGTGGGCATCCGGGGATCATCCCACCCGCTCACATGACCTTCCTTCACCAGTTCGAGCAACCTGCGTTTGCTCATGATGGTGAAGTTCAGGTTCAGGCGGGCAAATTCAATTTGCCGGGGCTGGTAGGATCCTTCCGCAAGGTATTGTGTAAACCAGTCGTATAGCGGACGATGCACCTCAAACTCCAGGGTGCAGATGGAATGGGTTATTCCTTCAAAATAGTCTGACTGTCCATGAGCAAAATCATACATGGGGTAGATACACCAGCGGTCGCCGGTGCGGTGATGGGATTCGTGTTTGATCCGGTATATCATCGGGTCGCGCATGTGCATGTTGGGAGATGCTATGTCGATTTTTGCTCTCAGCACACGCGTTCCGTCCCTGAACTCTCCTGCTTTCATCCGTTCGAACAGGTCCAGGTTCTCTTCAACGCTCCGGTTTCGGAAAGGGCTTTCCTGACCTGGCTGGGTTGGTGTTCCCTTTTGCCCGGCAATCGATTCTGCCGACTGGTCATCCACGTATGCCAGTCCCAGCTTGATCAGCTTGACGGCAAATTCATACAGCTTGTCGAAATAATCCGAGGCATAAAACTCCCGGTCTTCCCAGTCAAATCCAAGCCAGCGGACATCTTCCTTAATGGAATCCACGTATTCTACCTCCTCTTTGGATGGATTGGTATCGTCAAACCGGAGGTTGCATTTGCCATCGTATTTATTGGCGAGGCCGAAATTCAGGCAGATCGATTTGGCATGACCGATGTGCAGGTATCCGTTCGGCTCCGGTGGAAATCGTGTATGGACACGCTTCTCATTCTTACCAAGTCGCAGATCCTCTTCAATGATCGCTTCGATAAAATTGAGAGATTCCCGGGCCTCGCTGTTGGTTTTCATATCGCTTTGGTTTGAGTTTGATCGTTCCCTGCCTGCCCGACTGGTAGGCGGGCGTTCTCCCCAGGCAGGATTGTATTTGTATATGCAACTGCTTCCCATAAACGTTCCCTACAAAAATAGCAGGAATTATGGAATATGGTCTGCGAGCGATATAAATTCAATTAATCCATTTAAAATTTGTAAATTGAGAACCCCTTACTGCATTTGTTCGGGAGTATTAACAACTACCAGCATGGGAGTCATCCGGCTTGAAAATATGGAATTCTATGCCTATCATGGCCACTTTAAGGAGGAGCAGATCGTGGGCAGCAAATTCCTGGTGGAGCTGGTCATTGAAACGGATATGACCCGACCTGCCGAGTCCGATGATCTGAAAGATGCGGTGAATTACCAGAAAGCATACAAGCTGGTGAAAGAGGAGATGGCGAAAAAATCACACCTGCTGGAGCACATTGCCAAACGGATCCTGGATGTGCTGTTCAGGGAAATGAGCGGAATCGAAAAGATCACCGTGCGGGTAGCAAAGATGAACCCACCGGTCGGTGGAAAGTTGGACAGCGTGAGCGTTGTCTTAAGCCGGTCCCTAAAAAAATAAGAACATCATACTGGTTTCTGATGTTCTTATCTAAAAAAGATTCATACAACCTTCCCGAAAAGTACTTTCCGAAAAATTGCTTTGTATTACTGAATTAATTTACTGGTTTTAAGTTAACAGCCATCAAGCCCTTTTCTCCCCGTTTGATTTCGAAAACAACTTCCTGATCGGGTTGAAGGTTTTCATGCGAGTCCAATAATCCTGTACGGTGAATAAAAATATCGTCGCGATCTTCTGTTTCAATGAAGCCAAATCCTTTGGCTCCATTATACCATTTTACTTTTCCTTTTGTCATGATGATTTTTTAGCGGCTAAAATTTTCTTTTCGTGGTTTAGCCTCGTTTACAACCATTTTCCTGCTTTCATAGGAGGCACCATTCAGCTCGTTTATAGCCTTGTTTGCTTCCTTTTGATTTTCCATACTGACAAATCCAAAACCCCGGCTTCTGCCGCTGAATTTGTCTGTGATAATTCTTGAAGAACTTACCGTTCCATAGTCGTTGAATATTTCTTCCAACTCATTTTCATCTACCTTGAAATCAAGGTTTCCTACATAAATGTTCATTGTTTTAAAATTAAATTGTTAATGTTTAAATAAACAGGTGGTTTGCTCTATTCATAGATATCCTGTTCTGCTTGAACTTCATACGTGAAGTAGCGGAAACAAGATTTTCGAATGGAATGAATAAAAACCGAACAACCTGTTACTATAAGTTAATATTACGGACTTAAAAAGGAGAGCTGATATGAACTAATCGTAAAAGGTGAGTTAGTAAATAAAGGCGCAAATTCTCAAATCTGAAATCGTGACAAAGGTATGATTAATTTTAAGAGTTATACTATAATTTATGTAAATTTATCGGATAGACCTGTTTCATTCTAATTATTACTCCTATGATAAAAAGCCCGTTCAAGTTCCTGGATTCGTACACCAGGGAAGATCATGAGATCTTTTTTGGAAGGGACCGGGAGATCGAAGAGATCTATCAGAAAATCTTTGAAAGTAAAATACTGATTGTATCCGGAGTTTCTGGAACTGGGAAAACCTCCATCATCAATTGTGGCTTAGCCAATAAATTTGAAGATAGTGACTGGTTGCCGGTAACTGTGCGCAGGGGCACGAACATGCTGGAGGGTCTGCTATCCGAACTTCAAAAGGTTGCTCTTACTCCCCCCTCGTCCGCTTTGCGGCCACTCCCCCCAGGGGGAGACACACCAGCACACATCGTTAAATCCCTGCAATCGTTGTACCTGGATCATTTTAAGCCTATCTATTTGATATTCGACCAGTTTGAGGAGTTATTCATTTTCGGATCAAAGGAAGAAAGAGAAAAATTCATAGAAGTCATTAAAGAAATTCATGAAGCGGATATTCAGTGTAAACTGATCTTTGTTGTGAGGGATGAATACCTGGCCTGGGTCATTGAATTTGAAAAAGCGATACCCACATTTCTCTTCAACAGGATCCGGATTGAGAAGATGACCTGGGTGAATTCAAAACGGGTGATTGAAGGACCCTGTGAAGTATTCGGGATAAAGGTGGAGGAAGGACTTGCCGAAGCAATACTGGCGAAACTTTTCCCTGAATCGGCTGAGGTAGAATTAACGTATTTGCAGGTATTGTTGGATAAGATATACAAGATTGCACTGGAGAACGCTCAACATCCACCGTTCAACATCCAGAGTTGCTTTTCTGCAGCACACATGAAAACCAGACCTCCCAAATGGGTGATGGATACGGAGCTAACCCTCCATCTCAATTATTGAACTGAGTCTGTTGACCAGGCATCACATTTTAGGCATGTCCATTATCTGGTAGCCCTCTGGGATTTCAAAACTTTGTGCATTGGGGGTCCATGGCTGGATCTCTTTCAGCTCCATCACCAGGCCTCCTGATCCATCGATGTGGTTGATCATTTTTATTGGGAAATTGTATTTATCGGAGGCCCAGACTGTAAACATCTTCTGGTTTGCCTGGCCGTATTCATTGCTGTTTTCATTCCACAATTCCGATTTTATACACTCTATGCCGTTGATCGTCTCAATTCCTATCTCCTTAAGGGTTCCATTTTTCTTAAAGTACTCGTAGGAACCAACGGGATCGTTACCCATACTCATTGGGTTTTCAGAAGAGCCCTTCATGGCCATTTTTTGCTGGGGCATCAGCATAATCACCTCTGGTGATCCCTTTTTAGCGATTATTACTCCTTCCTGGCCATCCTCATTAAATTCGTAACGGTATCCGGCATCGGAGGAATAAACTGTAAAGATCCGTTCCTGACCCATACTCGTAAAGAACATTTTCGCAGTGAACTGTGCGGACACAGGAAGGACAAGTATGCTGAGCATCAGCATATAGATAAATTTTTTCATTATTGTTAATTTGAGGTTTATAATTTTACAAACTCAACCCTGCGGTTACTGGCTTTCCCTTCGGGTGTATCGTTGGATGTTACGGGTTTGTTTTCGCCAAATCCTTTGGATGATAACCTGTCTCCTGAGATTCCCATTGACACAAGTTGTTTCAAAACGGTCTTTGCCCTGTCCTCAGATAATTTCTGGTTAAGATTGTTGTCCCCGTCACTGTCGGTATGTCCCTCAATACTTACTGCCACTTCAGGATGCTCATTCAGCATTTTGTAAATCTCATTGAGAACACCCATTGACTCTGGACGCAGTGTTGCTTTGCCCACGTCAAAGCGGATACCGTTGGACACGATCTTTCCATCCTGCAGGAAGCGGTCATAATATTTTACACCTCCCTCGGCAATCCTGAAATTTTTTACAAAGAACTGGTTGTTGTCTGAAGCATGGTATGCATGCAGGCTTATCCCCATGGGATCAAATTGGAGATGTGGTATGTTGATCAGCCTTGTCTCATTGATATAGGCTTTCATTTTTCCTGAAGTGAAGGCTATGGATATATGGGCCCATTCATTTTCAAAAGACTCATTGTTAGGCAGATAGCTGCTTGCAGGGCCGAGGACCATTCTATTGTGTGTAATACTAAGGTAACTGTAATTCGAAGATACCCTCTGGTTTTTTCTATCACTAAATTCGACCTGGAATGTGTTATGGTTATTCACATACAGGTCAAACTCTATGGTAAACACATCAGGCAGGTAATCTATTTCCGGGTTCTTCAGGTAGGGAACAATCCTAGGGGCGCCACCCCTGAACATAATAATATTCTCACCTCCGAACTGTGCATTTTCAACAGTTCCCTCAAAAAGGTCCCACCTGGATGGGAACTCACCGTTCTCCTCTCCGATAAGGTTGTCCTCAAATATGATCTTATCACCGGGAACAAAGTCGTAACGGCTCCATGTGAGTGTCAATGCATCTTTGGTATCCATGGTACCGGTTGCATTTTCGGTATTACCAGTGCCCGCAACCTGTTCGGTTGCTGCACCGGGATCCTTGGCCTGCTCTTTTTCAACTGCCACACTATCCTCTTCGGTGAGAACTCCTTCAATTCCTTTCTCGAGCTCATCAAAGCCCTTATTTACTGTTTCGTCTGCCTTCTTGTTGGCACGCTTGTCTGCCTCCTTGCTTATTTTCTTCTTCAGGTTCAGTTTAACCTGGCAGGATGCATCAACTGGTGTGATAAGAAGAACTGCAACAAGAAGTGTGAAAATTGTCCTGGTTTTCATAATGCTCATCTTTTTTCTTTTAAATTACGACTTCCAAAGAAGATTTAAAAGCAAAGATTAGTATCTGCCAGAATTGAATTAGTATCGGGCTATGAATTATTAGTATTGATAATTAATCCAGGTAAAGCGAATCATTGATTGCCTGTATAACCTGCTTTTTTAGGTTTTGTGATACTGGAATTTTGGATTTATCCTTCAGTAGAAGGTATCCCCCGTCACGTTTAACAAACCGGTCGACCCAGGCAATATTTACCAGGTGTGACTGGTGGACCCGTATCATTCCCGATCCTGTAAGGAGTGTATCAAATTCTTTAATGGTACGTGAGACCATGATCCTGCTTCCATCTGATAATATAAAGCGGGTGTAGTTACTGTCAGCCTCAGCCCTGATAATATCTGGTATTGCCACAAGATGAAGATTCTCGGATGTATGTAACACGATCCTCTTCAGGACCCTCCTGTTTTCCAGGTTTTCCTTAAGAGCCTGTAGTTTAACCTGCTCCTCTTCATTATTAATCAGCCTGTTTGCCTTATCCACAGCTTTGCAAAGGTCATCCGTGTCGAATGGTTTTAAGACAAAATCAAGTGCACTTACCTTGATGGCGTCCAGTGCATACTCCTGGTGTGCGGTAATAAAAATTACCTTGAAATCAATGGATGGCAATTTATTAAGGAGATCGAACCCGGTCCCATCCGGCAGTTCAACATCAAGAAACAGCAGGTCAGGGTGATGCTCAAGGATCGATACATAACCTTCCTGCACTGAGCCAACACTGGACACAATATCAATACCTGGATAGTTATCCTTAAGTATAGCCGAGATAGAATTTCTAACTGCAGCTTCATCATCCACGATAATAATCTTCATCACGTTAAAATATTAATCAGGCAAATACCTTCCTGACCGGCATCAATATAATAACTTTTGTGCCGGATGGCTGTGATTCTTCGTACAGGTCTTTTATCTCGTAGGAGATATTTTTGCTTTTCGTTGTTTTTCTGAAATAATCAAGTCTATTCTTGATTAAATCTGTGGAGATTGACTTTTTCTTTATGCTTTTTTCCTGGCTTTCAGCTGCCTGTTTCCTTCCCACTCCATTATCTGTCACTTCCAGCTTTATAAGTTCCTCCTCCAGCGTATATGATATTTCCAGTTTTCCACCATCCTTTTTATTCATCAGGCCATGCTCAACAGAGTTCTCAAGGCATGGCTGGGCAAGCATGGGTGGGACAGAAATATTTTCTGTATCGATCGGACCATCTATATTGAATTTGTATTCAAATTCTGTTTCAAACCGGAGTTGTTGTACATCAAGGTATAGCTTCAGGGTCTCAATTTCTTTATCAAGGGGTATGAATTCTTCCCGGGAATTTTCAAGAATATTACGCATCAGGCTGGCGATCTTAACCAGGAAAGTATTTGCCTTTTCGGGCTGACCTGCAAGAATAAGGTCCTGCAC
>CAZXGG010000086.1:0-14084 GCA_964640125.1 uncultured Rikenellaceae bacterium | reverse complement strand
TATCCAGCCAACCGAAAAATTCCCGTTGCCATAAGATGCTGTTTTGCGGTTTGGTAACAAAATGTGTTTCATCGGGGAAGAATAGCAGTTTACTGGGTATTCCGAGCAGCTGTGCGGCATTGAATGCCTGAAGACTTTCGGTATATGGAATTCTGAAATCATTTGCACTGGTAATGATGAGAATCGGTGTATCCCAGTTCTGAACATAGCGATGGGGTGAGAAAGAGTAGGAACGTTGCGCCATTTCATTTTCTTTTTCCCAATACGGTCCGCCATAATCATAATTAACAAAGAACATCTCTTCGGTGGATGTGTACATGCTCTCAAAGTTGAATATACCGCAATGTGAAATGAATGCTTTAAAGCGTTTATCATGGTTCCCTGCCAGCCAGAAGACGGAGAATCCCCCATAGCTTGCACCGACAGCTCCCAGTCGTTCTTCGTCGATAAAGGGTTCTGCTTTCAGGGCATCAATAGCGCTGAGGTAGTCCTTCATATTCTGGCCTCCGTAATCACCGGAGATTTGCCGGTTCCATTCTGAACCGAATGTGGGTAATCCCCTTCGGTTCGGGGCGACGATTACATACCCATTGGCAGCCATGATCTGAAAATTCCACCGGTAAGAAAAGAACTGGCTTACGGCACTCTGGGGACCTCCCTGGCAATACAACAGGGCTGGATATTTTTTCCCGGGATCGAATCCGGGCGGGTAAATAACCCAGACCAGCATATCCTTCCCATCGGTCGTCTTAATCCACCGCTCTTCCACATTCCCCATTTCAATGAAATCGTAAATGTGCTGATTGGCAAACGTCAGCTGACTCTCACCGCCACTGGCTGGGTCAATGGCAAAGAGTTCCGTTGCCATGGACATCGACATCTTTGCTCCGACAAGGAATTCTTCTGCAAGACATAATGCAGTATAATCATGCGTTCCTGAAGTTAGCTGGTTGATTTTTTTTGTCTCAGGATCGAGTGAATAGACCTGATAGGTGGCTTTTATACCACTGATAAAATAGATTCTGTTTCCGTCTTTGCTCCAGATCACGGAAGATACATCCTGATCAAAATCTTTTGTCAGTTCTTCCATCCGTTTACTTTCCATGTCATAAATGAACAGGCGGCTTTTATCGGATTCATAACCGGGTGTCTTCATGCTCTGGAAAGCCATTTTTTCCCCGTCAGGTGAAAAAACCGGGTATTTATCATACCCCATCATCCCTCTTGTAATGTTTTCCGTTTTATCCGCATCCAGGCTGTAGAGGTAAATGTCGGAGTTGGTACTCAGGGCGTATTCCTTTCCTTTCAGCTTTTTACAGGTATAGGCAATAAACTGTCCATCAGGACTCCATGTGATTTCAGAATTATCAAAGTAGGGTGAAAGGGGTGTATCATATGGTTCATTGGGCATGATATCTACTCCTTCTCTTATCGTATCACTCGAAACCGGTGTTATAAAAAGGTGACTGTATGCATAGTCATGCCAGCTGTTCCAGTGCCGGTACATCAGATTTTCAAAGATTCTGACATTTGCCAGGGGAAGGTCTTCATATATTTCTCCGGGCGTCTTATCCAGCTTTACATCCTGTGTATATACTATATTCCTGCCATCGGGTGAGTACTCGAAACTGTTTAATCCGCCCGGTATATTTGAGATCCTCCTTGGGTTTGATCCATCGGGATCGACCTCCCAAATTTGAACCTCTCCATTATCCGCATGCAGGTATCCGATTTTTCTCCCATTCGGATGCCACCGGTGGTTAAATTCATCCCCCTCCAGGGATGTAATGATAGTGCTTTCCCCGCCTTCCACCGGAACAAGCAGGATATCAGTATTTCGTTCATTGGTTTTGGCATTATAACGGGTTACACCGTAGATCACCTTCAAGCCATCGGGAGAAACCTGCGGATCACTAATCCGGCTGAATTTCCAAAGGATCTCCGGAGTAAGAATGCCACCCTCTTTTTCAAGTGTGGTTAATGTTGTGGTAAATGTTGTTTCACCAGTCTCTTCCGGAAGAGATTCTTTCAGTGTACAAGAGTGGTTAAATAAAAACAAAAGAGCAATCAATCCCAGCAATGAGATTACGTTATTTCGTTTCATATTTTTGATATTTTTTAGGTGGTATGTTTTAGGGCCGTTGTACTTTACTTTCGTTCAGCTGCTTTTACGGCTTCCAGGATCTTTGTTTTCAACTCTTCGCTGAGTTCAGGATTATCAGCAAGTATCTGTTTCACACCTTCCCTTCCCTGGCCCAATTTTGTATCACCGTAGCTGAACCAGGATCCGCTTTTCTTTATGACATCATGATCAACTCCCATATCGATAATTTCACCGATTTGTGATATTCCCTCGCCATACATGATGTCGAATTCGGCTTTTTTGAAGGGAGGAGCCAGTTTGTTTTTTACAATTTTTACCCGGGTGCGGTTTCCGACAACCTCCTCACCCTCTTTAATCTGTCCTATCCTGCGGATATCCACGCGGACCGATGAATAAAACTTCAATGCATTTCCGCCGGTCGTGGTTTCGGGATTTCCAAACATTACACCGATCTTTTCCCGAAGCTGATTGATAAAGATGCAGCAGGTATTTGTTTTGCTGATATTAGCCGTCAGTTTTCTGAGAGCCTGGGACATTAAACGTGCCTGAAGTCCCATTTTTGAATCCCCCATCTCACCCTCGATCTCTGATTTTGGAGTCAACGCCGCAACGGAATCAATGGCAATGACATCGATAGCTCCCGAGCGGATCAGGTGATCTACAATCTCTAACGCCTGTTCGCCATTATCGGGTTGCGATATCAGGAGGTTCTCAATATCCACTCCGAGCTTTTCAGCATAAAAGCGGTCAAAAGCATGTTCAGCATCAACAATAGCAGCGATTCCTCCCTTCTTTTGCGCTTCAGCAATGACATGAATCGCCAGGGTCGTTTTGCCGGATGCTTCGGGTCCGTAGATCTCAATTACCCTTCCCCGTGGAAATCCTCCGATACCCAGTGCCAGATCAAGAGAGATGGAGCCGGATGAAATGCTGGGAACATCGGCAACGGCTTTATCACCCAATTTCATAATGGTCCCTTTGCCATACCCTTTCTCAATCTTATCCAGGGTGAGCTGTAATGCCTTGAGCTTCTCTTTGTTTGCAGTGCTGTCTTTATCGTGCTCCATAACTTTTTTGTTAATTTGGGTAAAATTACGAAGTTTACATGAAAATAGGGTCAGCATGCCTTTTTCTTTTTTGGAAACTTTTTAACAATATGATATACCCATACCGGTTGCTTAAGAAACTGCCTCTCTTGATTGTTTGTATGATCTCCGTTGTGTTTACTGCTATTGCCCAGGAGTTGTCAGAACAGGATCAAGAGACCTTTAACCAGGGAGTGTTCCATTTTGAAAAAGAGAACTATCAGAATGGTCTCGCCTATTTTCGGGAACTGATCCATAAGTACCCCAGGGATCCGTTATTTAACTATTTCTCCGGGGTAAGTATGACAGAATTGATGATAGACCTTGAAACAGCTGTCCGACAACTTAACCTGGCGTCGGTAGGCAAAGTGCCGAACAATGTTTATTACTACCTCGGCAAGGCCCATCATCTGCGTGGTGAATTTGCAGAGGCCATCTCAAACTACCGGCATTTTATAGAATTGGGAGAGAGAGATGAGATCAGGAAACTGGAAGCTGAAAAGATGATCGGATTCTGCCAGAATAATGTCATCCCGAAAGAGTGGGAGAACATACAGGATGGGATAACTTTAAAATCGCCGGTAGAACAAAAAGAATCTATACCAGAGTCAGAATTCAATAGGACCCCGACTGCATACGACTTGCTGGTAGCTGAGGCCCTTACCCTTCAGTTACAAGCCGACTCAACCCGGAAGTTAGCAGACCAGAAAAGGATCGCGTTGCGCCTGATTCGTGATGAAACTGAAAAATCATCCATTGAACAGGAGATCCTTGGACTGGAGAAAGAAACCTATGATTTACAGCATCTGGCTGATGCGAAACACCAGGAGATCAGGGAGATTGAAAGCGGTATGGTACAAAATAGAATAGCCTCAGATCCCGATGCTTTACACCCGATCGACCGGTCAGCTTACTCCCTGGGTGATGAAATGAAACTGGATCCGGGAATGATGATGGGGAAACAACTGAATGATGAAGAGTACATGGTTTCATTGATCAATGATCTATTCCCGGATCAAAATGAACTGGCATTTGAAGATTTGATCCGGATCAATTCGAATGCAATTCAAACCATGAAGAACGCCAGAGAGGTTGAGGAGCATATTAACCAGGAAATATTGGTTGCCAATAGTGCCAAAAACAGAAGGGATGTGGTCAGGGCTTTGGATAAAATAAAGGTGATGGAAGAAGAGGCACTGCAGTTGAAATACGATGCTATCATTCAATACCAGAAGGTGAATGATGATCTCTATGGGATTCTTGAGAATGAAATAAACCGGTTAAGCGGTAGCCCAGCTGGTGATCGGCGAACTGAAATTGCGGGACTTTACAAAAACCAGGCTCTTCAGGCATATGATAAGGCACTGGAAATCCGGGATGAAGCAAAAACAACGATAGATAAGGAGAAGAGATATGATAAAGTAGCAGAAGCAAATGCATATGAATTGGTAGCGCTGGAGAATCAGAAAAGGGCATATGCTACACTCGCTGGCTTAATGCCACTCCCCGAAACTTTTGCGCAGGAGGAAAAGAGTGTGAATATGAATGATGAATTAGTTACAGAAGATGTTGTTGAACAGGAAATGGAAGGAGAAGCAGAACCGGGAGGCAAAGAATCTGAAACGTTTATACCATCCCGGTATACCAGCATCGAAGAGGAATATGGATTTGAACTTAAACTGCCTTCTCCATACTCTGATGGAAATCCTGTTCCATTGGACAGGATCCTCCCGGGTGGTGTGATCTATCGTATCCAGGTTGGCGTCTTCAGTCACATGGTTCGGCATGACTTCTTCAGGAAACTTTTCCCGGTAACGGCAGAAATGGACCTGGAAAAGAATTTTATTCGGTATTACGCCGGATTTTTCAAACGGTATGCCGAAGCGGAAAATGCACTTCCCCTGATACGGAAGGAAGGATATAATGATGCATTTATCGTTGCTCATTTCCAGGGCGGAAAGATATCCCTGGAACGGGCAAAGAAGTTGGAAGAGCTGGAACAGAAGAACAGAGAAACAGATCAGGACAAAAGCGAATTCCAATCCATTGAAAATCCGCTCTACCGAATCCAATTCGGAATTTTTTCTTACCCGCTTTCGGAAAAGAACCTGAGATTTTATCAGGATAAAATTGGAAATAATAAAATACAATACCTTCAGAATATTGAAGGGGAGTTTATCTATACTATCGGAATTTTTCTTACTTTTGAAGAGGCAGAAAAGGCTAGAGAGATGTTTGTTTCAAAAGGACTGGAGGGACTTAATACCATAGCTTTTGTTGGGAATAAGAGAATCCCGCTGAGATAACAACAGGGAGTTTACAATTGCCGGGTAATGAAGGAAAAAACAAAAACGAGTAAGAATAGATTAGGGAAAAAGGAAAGATGCTGCTCCTTAACCCTTTTTAACGATGATATCCATAGTTTTGAATACGTTATCCAATCCCTGGTGGATGTTTGCATGATGGATGACATCCAGGCAGAACAGTGTACCTATATTGCTCATTATAAGGGAAAATGTAGTGTAAAACAGGGCACATTCAGTGAATTGAAACCACTGAAAGAACGGTTAACCGAGAGACAACTTATTTGCAGTATCGATTGATTACGCAAGAATACCTCATATCATGTCGATGACATTAATCATATTTCTGATAATTCTGGGGATCATCCTCTTTCTGATCGAGTTTTTACTCGTTCCCGGAATCACCGTTGCCGGAATTGGGGGTGCGATCCTGATGATCGGAGGAGTGATTATGGCATATCATTTTCATGGCACAGCCGCCGGAAATTATACCCTGATCGGAACGGCAGTGGCCTCGTTCATTACCATCTATTTTGTTTTGAAAACAAAAACATGGAACCGCATCATGCTGAAAACCAGTATTGACGGGAAAGTGAACGTGGTTGAAAAGGAAAATCCTAATGTAAAAGTGGGTGATATTGGAGAAACGGTTACTCGCCTTAATCCAATGGGTAGAGTATTGGTGAACGGTGAAAATTTCGAAGGGAAGTCAGAAGATAAATTCATCGATCAACGATCAATAGTTGAAGTAACGAAAGTATTAAGCAATAAAATCATTGTTAAACTCAAAACAGATTAGCATTATGGAAGGAATTGGATTGTATATTGTAATTATCGTCGGCGCGCTTGTACTCCTCTGGATCATTCTATATTTCATTCCCATTGGATTGTGGTTCCAGGCACTGGTTTCCGGCGTAAGGATATCCCTGCTGCAACTGATATTTATGCGGTGGAGAAAAGTGCCGCCATCCGTTGTTGTCGGGGCGATGATCGAGGGCACAAAAGCAGGATTGGTGCTGCTGCGGGATGATCTGGAAGCACATTACCTTGCAGGTGGAAGGGTGGCCCAGGTGGTGCATGCCCTGGTTTCGGCATCAAAGGCAAACATCGATCTTCCGTTCCAGATGGCAACTGCCATTGATCTTGCGGGTCGCGAGGTCTTTGAAGCGGTTCAGATGTCGGTTAATCCGAAAGTGATCGATACACCTCCGGTCACTGCCGTTGCAAAGGATGGTATCCAGTTGATTTGTAAAGCAAGGGTTACGGTCAGGGCAAACATCAAACAACTGGTTGGAGGAGCAGGAGAAGAGACCGTCCTTGCCAGGGTAGGTGAGGGGATTGTCTCCTCAATTGGTTCATCCAACTCACATAAGGCTGTCCTTGAAAATCCCGACTCCATTTCCAAAACAGTTCTTGAAAAAGGTTTGGATGCAGGAACTGCCTTCGAGATCCTCTCCATCGATATTGCCGATATCGATATCGGGAAAAACATCGGCGCTGTGCTCCAGATGGATCAGGCAAATGCGGACAAAAACATTGCCCAGGCAAAAGCCGAAGAGAGAAGGGCTATGGCTGTTGCCCTGGAACAGGAAATGATCGCAAAAGCCCAGGAAGCACGCGCTAAGGTGATCGAGGCAGAAGTCCAGGTGCCGCTCGCAATGGCTGAAGCTTTCCGCCAGGGAAACCTCGGAATCCTGGATTACCTGCGGATGAAAAATATTGAAGCAGATACCGGCATGAGGGACTCCATAGCCAAACCTGGAAGCAGCAGCTCCCAGAAAAGTTAAACCCTTGTTTTGTGCATTTACATTTATCTCCCTGCTAAGAAGTCACACCGCGAGTAACTACTGATCACCCGGTGAGTGTTTGTAGAAAAGTGATACGATGACTCCAAGTCATCGTATCACTCAATAGAACAATCAAATATCCTTTTTGTACACAATCGTTCGGTATGGGAAAGGTATCTCAATACCCTCCTTGTCAAACCGTTCCTTAACGGTTTTATAGAGATCACATTTCATGACAAAACCGCTGTTATGGTCCTTCGACCAGACGTAGGACCGCAGGTTAACCGAAGAATCTCCAAATCCGATCACCCGTACAAGGACCGGCGGAACATTCTTCTTCTTTTCTTCTGCAGTGCGGTTGTCAACGAAGCCGGGATGCTTCTGTGCCTCTTCCTGAATGATCCTGAACGCTTTGTCGACGTCGGAATCATAGCTGATGCCAAATTCTACAAAGTTACGGATCATTTCATCCTGAATGCTGGAATTGATCAGGGTATCCGAACCGATCTGCGAGTTCGGAATGACAACCCTCCGGTTCTCATAATCGCGAATGACCGTATGGCGGAGTGTAACATCTTCCACCACTCCATTGCCCAGTTCCCCGACTTTCAGCACATCCCCAACTTTGAAGGGTTTAAAAATAACAATGAAGATACCGTTGATGATATTCGAAAATGCCTGTTGCGATGCAAATAGTACTAAAGCAGTGGCTATACTTGCCCCGGCAAAGAGGGTTACTCCCAGCGATCGGAGTTTTGGAATGTAGAAGAAAATGACGATCAACGCCCCGATATAGAACAAAAAACTGATGGCATTGCTCATAAAACTTGTGGTCGTCTGGTCAACATCCAGTTTCCTTGAGGTGACCCGGATGGCTCGTTTGGTAATTTTTGAGAAAATGAAAGCCAGCGAAAATGTAATGATAACCACAATACCATACTTGATGAAGGGATACTGGTCCAGGAAATCCGTAATGACAGACAGGAACATGATCGATGCCATGATGTACTTTTTTTTCAATTGTGAATTTACAGATAATTCATTGATTCCAGCTCGAAAGTTTAGATATATTTCGACACATTTGATTACATTTGAAAAAAAGGAAATCCTGCGATGAAAAAAATCCTGTTCCCGTTTCAACCCGGAAAAGAAAACAGGGAAGCGTTTATTTATGCTGTTAAATCAGCAAGAAATATGAATGCAGAACTGATCATGCTCAATGCCTTCGATGTTGATGTGGATGATTCAATAACTAAAGAGAAATACGCGCTTCTTCTTAAAGAAAACTGGATGAAAGCCTATGCATCCATTGCTAATTTCAACCACCATTATGTGAAAAATTATGCAAGGATGGAAGGAGATTTACGGATCAAATCGGACTACAGATTCATTCATGGAAAACCCTCGGTTGAAGTTTTCAGGATGTTGGAACAGGAGGAGATCGACCTGTTGATCATCGGTTTGTCGGACCTTGAAATCTTCCGGATGAAATTATCCGAATTGCTGAACCACAGGGTATTGAAAAAAACCATCACCTCTGTACTGATCATTCCGGAAGAATGCTGTTTCAAATCCATAAAGAACCTGCTTTATGCCACCGACTTTCATAAACTGAATAGCAGCAAATTCATGCTCAATCAGTTGATGAAATTTGCGAGGTCCTTTAATGCTACGGTCCATTTTCTTCATTTTGCCGAAGGGAAAGAAGATGCCATTGAAGACAAAGAGGGCTATGAAGTAATAACTGAACTGGTAAAACAGGAGAAGGGTCATCTGTTCAAGGTCATTGAAGGGAAAGATATTAATACCTCCATGAGTGAGTACATTGCCAGGAATGCCATCGATTGCATTGCCGTGATCAAGCACCATCGGGGCATTTTTGAAAACCTGTTTCACCGCAGTTTTACTGAATCTTTTTCCATTCAATCCCAAATCCCAATGCTGGTATTGATTGATAAGGAATTATAAAAACGTTCAGAACCATTTCTTCCGTCTGAAATAGCGCAACATAATAATAGTAACAATTACGATCACTCCCCACATGATGAAATAGCTGTATCTGAAACCCAATTCCGGGATATATTCGAAGTTTGTCCCGTATATACCTGCAATAAACGTTAGTGGAATAAAGATGGCTGCAAATATTGTCAGGATTTTCATCACCTCATTCATCCGGTTGCTCATACTGGTATGGTAGATATTCAGGTAGTCTGAAAGGATCTCCCGGTAGGTGTCGATGGTTTCGATGGTATGGGTCGCCAGGTCAAGCAGGTCGGCAACAAACGGCATTGTTTCTTTATGGAAAAGCCCTGATTCGGAACGGGTCAGACGGAGTATCATTTCCCGAACAGGACGGATAACCTTTCCCAGAAAACTGATTTCGCGTTTGAATACATTGATCTGTTGCAGTGTCTCGGATTGAGGATTTTCAAGGATTTGTTCCTCCAGGTCTTCTATCTGTTCCCCGATGCGTTCGACCAGGTAAATGTAGTTGTCAACGACGGTGTCCATCAAGGCATAAGCAAGGTAATCGTTACCGGACAACCGGATCCTTCCTTTCTGTTTGCGTATCCGGTCCCTGACCGGTTCGAAAACATCCCCGGGACGCTCCTGGAAGGTGATCAGAAAATCCTTTCCCAGCACCAGGCTGAGCTGTTCAGCACTTACGCGTTGCTCCTCTTCATCGTATTGCAGCATTTTCATGGCAATGAACTGGCAATTATCAAACTCATCCGTTTTCGGGCGTTGCCCGGTGTTCAGGATATCCTCCAGAACCAGGGGATGCAGGTCATAGATCTCCCCGATCCTATTAATCAGTTCGGTGTCGTGTATCCCGTAGATATTTAACCACGAGACCGATTTTGCTCCCTTCAGAGCCGGAATCTCTTCTACAGAAGCAATATCAATCTCCTCCAGGTGTTCTTTATCGTAATGGATGATTTTCATACTGGATTTTTCAATTTTCTGATTGCCGATAAAGACCAGGGACCCGGGGGCAAGACCCTTCGCTTCAACTCTTTTCTTAAAGAAACGTGCCATATCGAAATTTTTATTAAAGATAGGTATTTTTAAAAATTTGTCGTTTTTTTTTACTTTTGTCCTGCTTTTCCTGAAGGAGAATAAAATTATATAATTGGTGAGGTGGGTGAGTGGCTTAAACCAGCAGTTTGCTAAACTGCCGTACGGGAAACCGTACCGGGGGTTCGAATCCCCCCCTCACCGCAACAATCAAATAAACCCGGCATTTGCAGGGTTCTTATTTTTTCAACAGGGTTGTAGAAAGCCTTGCTTTCATGAGAGACTGTTGGAAAAATAGAATACAATCCGGCAGGATTGTATATTTGGTTGTTGCAGTTTTCCCCAAAAGGGATCACGAGCCCTGATGTTTTAATCAGGGCGAGTAATCCCTAACAAAGCAAAAAGGATTTCCTTGGATTAAAAAGCTTCCCCCAGAGATCACCGCAGGTAATCCCCCGTCACCGCAAAGATGAACTTAATCCGGCGTAGACCGGATTTTTAATTTTAGCACGAATGACAGAAGAAAGCTTGTTTTCTAAAGATAATGAGGATCAAAACAACATAGCTCATTTGAGGTTATTTCATCTTTGCAAGGTCTCCCCCCAGGGATCACCCCGCTGCAAGTAGGGTAATCCCCAGAGATAAAGCCTGCCTTCCTGGCTGACTGGTGTAAAACAGAATTGAATATCTACTTTTATCATATAAAAGAATTTAGAATTAAAAGGTCATCGTATCACTCTTCCGGTCAGATCTGGAAAGAACCTATTGCTAAGAATTATCTCAGGATGTCAGACCCTTATTTTTCTGGATATTAATTGCTATTTTTATTTCATCACAAAAAAATATAATCCATGAAAACCAAACCGATCTTTTTATTCATCTTAATAACAATCTGTTCCCTGCTAATAGGAACCGCACAACCGGTTGAAACCTGGCTAACTGCCGGACCGTTGCCCGTATCAAAACCCGGATTCATTCAGGGTAAAAACATCAACGGAGAAGCGTTCGAAGATAAACTCCTGCTCTCCAATTCATACATCCATCTTCCGGATATCAAACCCACGGAAGGCCAATCCTTTCCATGGATGAATACCAAGCCGGGAAACTGGAGAAAACAATCCGTTTCAGAAGAGGAATTCCTGATGATCAAACCGGTGAAAAATGCAGACTACCAGCTATCCTATCATGCCTTTTATGTGGAATCGGATGGACTGTATGAATACAAAGTCGATGTGGAAAGTCCCCAGATGTTTGAGGTGTTCCTGGATGGAAAAAGGGTTGCCTCAAACGACCAGGTTGCCGAGCCGGAAAAAACCAGCAGCAAAACAGCTACCCTGGACCTCGACCGGGGGAAATTCGTGATCGTGGTGAAATCGATGTTTAAACAGGATGATGAGAATGATTGGAAACTGAAAGCTACCGTGAAAAGCGATAACGATAGCAAACCGCTCATCAGCATATCCCCTGAATGCAGCATGAACATCCACCACCTGCTCGAGGGTGTAAAATTGGGTTCGGTCTCCCTCTCCCCGGATGGTACGATGATCCTCATCAACTACAGCAGGGTGAATACCAAAACCGGAACAAGAAAATCATGGATGGAAGTGAAGGATTTTACCTCAGGAAGGATCCTGCAGAGCTTCCGAAAGGAAGGAACTACAGGATTCCGGTGGGTACCCACCGGAAAGAAACTCTATTATACCGATGCTGATGAATCGGGTTCCTCAATCTGGGTTTTTGATTTTGAAACGGGAAAGGAATACCCGGTTCTTGCAGGCATTGAAGACCTTTCCAATTTTCAGTGGTCGGATGACGGAACATTTATCATCTACGGCGTTACCGAAACAAAGAAATCCGATGATAAATCATCGCTCAAATACATGGATGAACTGGGAAACCGTACCTTCCGGTCGAAAAGAGAAACATACCTGTATAAATATGATGTTGCGAGCGGGGTAAAAACCAGGCTGACATTTGGTGAACAGGGAACCAGCCTGAATGATATCAGCAAAGATGGGAAACAGATAATTTTCACTACCTCCAAACCCAACCCGATTGAAAGACCTTTCTCCCTGGAGAACATGTACCTGATGAATCTTGAAACCGGAGAGGTGAAAACGATATGGGAAGATACCCGCTGGGGTGGTTACGGTCAATTCTCACCAGATGGGAAAAAATTACTCATTTCTGGAGGACCGGATTGTTTTGGCGAAACAGGCCGCAATATCGGGAACAATCCCATAGCCAACAACTACGACAACCAGCTCTATATTTATGACATAGCCACTGGGGATGTGGATCCGATCACAGAGGAATTCAATCCCTCCATCGGTTCAGCGGTATGGCATCCTGCAGATAACCGGATTTACCTGACAGCAGAGGATGAGATATACCGCAGAGCTTTTGTATGGGATCCCAAAACCAGGGAATTCAGCAGAATAAATACCCTTCCCGAAGTGCTTGGATCATTCAGTATTGCCGGGAAGAAACTGGTTGCTGCCTATACGGGAACGAGCCTGGGAAGTCACAACCGTGCCTGGCACATGGATCTTACAAACCAGGTTAGTAAACTGTTTGATAATCCCGAAGCGGGGACCTATCAGCATGTGGAATTTACTGCATCGGAAGAGTGGGATTTTGTTTCCTCCGGCAATGATACCATCCGGGGATATTTCCTCTATCCCCTTCATTTTGATCAATCGAAAAAATATCCACTGATCGTGAATTACTATGGAGGAACCTCTCCCGTTTCAAAAAGTTTTGGAGGACGCTACCCTGCCGATATCTGGGCAGGAGAAGGGTATGTCGTGTACATTCCCCAACCCAGCGGTGCTACCGGTTTCGGACAGGAATTTTCTGCTCGCCACCAGAACAACTGGGGAAAAACAGTTGCCGGTGAGATCATAGAAGGTACACAAAAATTCATTGAAGCCCATCCATTTGTGGATAAGGAAAGGATTGGTTGTATAGGAGCATCCTATGGCGGATTCATGACCATGCTCCTGCAGACAGAGACCGATATGTTTGCCTGTGCCATATCTCATGCCGGCATCAGCTCGATCAGCTCCTACTGGGGAGAAGGGTACTGGGGATATGCCTATTCATCGGAAGCAACCGGTGATGCATATCCGTGGAACAGGAAAGATATCTATATAGAACAGAGTCCACTGTTCAGTGCCGATAAGATCAAGACCCCACTGTTGCTGATTCATGGTTCGGTGGATACCAACGTGCCGCTGGGTGAATCCCTGCAGCTCTGGGTCGGACTGAAGATCCTTGGGAAACCGGTCGAGATGATCCAGGTTGAAGGGGAAAACCACCATATCCTGACCTATTCGAAACGGATCGAATGGCACAATGCCATTATGGCCTGGTTCGATAAATGGCTGAAAGATACCGATCACGACTGGGGAAAGCTCTTTCCGGAAAGTGAGTTGTGAGCAGTGAATGAAAATAGGTCCTCGGTTCTCGGTGAATCAAGTTAATAAGTTATAAGTTAATAAGTTATAAGTTGATAAGCACCGTTAAATGTAAAACATTAATGGTTCGTTGGAGTGGGACCGGGAACCTCGGTGCTCGGTTCCCTACTTCGTCCGACGAAGTCGGCGGACAAAGCTCATGATGCCGTACCTGCCGGCAGCATAATACTTCACAATTTCGGTAACAAAAATATCCTCTTTTAAAAATCCGGATTGATCGGGAAGCTTTTATTCAATAGCGGAATTTTGTTCGTACCTAAATACCCCGGCAGGCCTGCCTGCCGGAATACAAATTTTAGCCCCGATAG
>CAZXGG010000085.1:11142-14448 GCA_964640125.1 uncultured Rikenellaceae bacterium | reverse complement strand
GATAATAGAAACATAAGCCGAATCGATGAAACCAGACGCAGTGATTTTTGTTTCCGGGGTTTCTTGAGTGCCATAGTTTGGGTTGGTTTGGTTACAAATGATGCATGGTTAGAGTCCTGTTCACAAATATACAATTTGTTCAGGGGTATATCGAACTCACGGTAAATTAGTTTATTATGATCATCTTCTTTATTTCTTCGAAATAAACGGTTTTCATTTTGTAGAAATAGACACCGTTTGGCAGATCGGATGCATTAAACACGATTGAATGAACACCACGCTCCAGGTATGAATCCAGTAGCACGTTTACGGTTTGTCCACTCAGGTTCAGGATTTCAATCCTGACCCTGGAATCCCTTGGAATGCTAAACTCAATGGTGGTCGTTGTGCGGAAGGGATTCGGAAAGTTTTGTTTCAGGTTGATGTTATACAGATCCACCGTTTTCAGGAGGTAAGAAATGTTCCCATCAATCCAGTCAATGCGTTGACTGATCCACTGTTTCATTTGCTGGATTTCAGTTTCGTAACTGTGTTTTTCGGCAGTTTCAGGCCACCGTTCAAAATTTCGTACGATCGCTTCGGATAAAGTGCTGGTAAAATTGTCGATGAGGTTATAGATATTATCCTTTTTCAGCACGCCACTTCTCAAATCAATCCACCTTTCCATTAATGTATTGACGAAGAGGGAATCCCTGCTTAATTTTTCCCACCAGAAAGGGACCTTGAATGAATCGGAGGGACGATGGGTGTTGTAATCGACCTGCCATCCCTCAATCAGGAAGAGATCTTCGGCAAACCATGCCTTTCCAAAGCTGAGGTTGCAATCCCATATCGGACCCGCGATCAGTTTCCCGTACCGGCTGTCACGGTCTTTATACAGGAATGCGCTTATCCGGTATGCATCGACGTTTTTAGACACTTCGTTCAGGATGAAATGGTCAACAAAAGAGAGCAGATCGATGTATTTTACGTACCCATTCACGGGATCATTGTAATCCTCACCTTCCATTACGGTCTCAAACTCATTCATGAAATTCTCGATGTAGTTTTGCTGTTGCCAGACTATCTCGTCGGGTTTTGGGTAGTGATAATGGTATTGTGTGCCGAAGTGGGAATACCAGTATCCCACATTTTCACCACTGACCTTGTCGATTTTTATTATGTATCCGCCGGTTACTGCATCACCGGTTATGTCAGTGGGATTCATTTCGGTTATATTCACCCGATACCTGTCTCGCTTGGTTTTTTCCAGCAAAACATAAAGGCCAAGGTAATCACCATCCAGAATCAGCTCGCAAAATTGTGTGCGGGAAGCATACCTTCCGATCAGGTTGGATAGTTGATAAGCCAGTGCGTTACGGATTAACGACTGGTCATCATAGGGACCGTTAAGAATCCAGTCATTCTCCGGAGGAAGACGCATCAGGGAAACATTCAGATTGTTCCCAAAGGAATCCTGTGTTTCTACCCGGTATTGTTTTTTCGGGTAGTAGAGGGTTGCACTTCCCCGCAATTCAATGGCGATCTTTCCGTTGTAGTTGTTGAACGGATCCGTAATATAATTCCGTTGTCCAATACCGTTATCGATGATTCCCATGTCGGCAACAATACGGTATTCATCGACAATTTGCTGACCTCCCGTATTGATCACAACAATGGGCAGGTTGGATGAGGTCAACTGATACGATTTACCCGTTTCAGCGTGGTGGAGATTCTGTGATAGGGAAGGGGTATAACCTGCGGAAAGAGACAACCAAACCACTGTCAGCAAACAGCTTCTTATACCGGATTTGGATTGATTATCAACTGATAAGCAATGCAAGAGCAGTAGCAATTGCTTTATCGATAAAACGGTGAATCTGCCTTTTAAACGCCCCTTTTTCCTGTATATCGATTTTCTTGTCAATTTGTGCATTCAGTTTCACCAGGGCTTCCATGCTTTATGATTTTTTTCATAATCCTGGTTGTAAAAAAGGGAGAAGGGAATAAAACTACCTATCGTATTTCGATCTCTTTTGCTGCAAGGGAGTTCCCCTCGCTATCAATAAATTCCACAACAAATTTCCCCGCACTGCCAAAGATCATTAAATCCATAACAAAGTCTTCCCCAGGATTCATTATAAATTCCTTTTCAGAGACAAACGACTTTTTTCCATTGTCCAGGACATATAGCTGCCCGGTTAAGGTATCGCTCTTTGAAGGTTTACCCAATTCAAAATAGATCCATACCTTGGAACCCTTTGGGAACTGGTCAAACTCTCCTTCACAGGGGGTATTGACGTCGAAGTAGGAACAGAATCGTATGGTTGGCTTCTGTTCTTCCTGGCAAGCCGGGGATAATAAAATCAGAAGAAAGAATAGTGGAATGATTTTTTTCATAATAATATTGTGTGTTTAATAAGAATCAGCTTTCAGGATCTCTGTAATTTCTTTCCAGGTAATCATCTGAATGTTGTATTTTTTGATGACAGATTTCATCTCATCGCTGCTGAAAACGTTGAGATCCCGCTGCCTCCATGCTGCACCAAAATCAGGATGTTCAATAGTTACAGCCTGCAATTCAGCATTATCTATCCCGGGGTGGATGATGATTTCATTCAATCCCGGTTTTAAATCCTCCATGATCTTACGGTATCCTTCAAACCACTCCTCTGGTGATCCATCCTGATACAGCATATGCATTTGATCGATAGTCAAAGGATCGGGTCCCAGCAGTTCCAGGATCTCTTCAGGTATTGCCTGGACATAGTTTTTTGGCAATAGAACAGGAAGGCCATATTCTTTCCCGATTTTCAGATAGATCTTGAGCAGCTCGGGAGTAGCCATAACACTGCCCATGTGGGTATCAATATGAGTGGGAACAACGCCAAACCCCAGAGCCCGTTCAATCTGTGCCCGGATCTCTTTTTCTACTTCTTCCGGCCTGGCGTGTTTGCCAAACTCCTCCACCGTAGCATAGAAAAAGCCCTTTTCATTCAGAAGGCTGGGAATTTCAGTGGCTGGCATTACACCACCCCATTTGTAATTTTCCCATTCTGCAGTCAGCGTTATGTGAATACCCAAATCCAGTTCCTTGTGGTCTTTTGCAAATTCGGCAAATTCAAAAAACCATGGGCAGGGTACCATGATGCTACCGGACGTTATTCCTTTCTTTTCGAAGAGAAGAATTCCGGCTTGATTGACCGAATGGGCAAGCCCGAGATCATCTGCATGAATGATCAGTAGTTTTGCATCGCTGGGATACCCCAACTGCTCTGTGATGCTTTTGTTTCCCTGTGCCTGCAGGAGGGTTGTAGCAAAGAAAAA
>CAZXGG010000085.1:0-11042 GCA_964640125.1 uncultured Rikenellaceae bacterium | reverse complement strand
GGCGGGTTTTTCTTTTGCCCGAGTCGATTTTTTTGGTGATATTTGTTTTTCATCAGTTATTTATACAGTTGGATGAAACGGGCTGTTCCACTATCCCTTTTATTCTTACTTATTCTTCCTGTTCTGCTTCCAGGACAAACCATTCCGGTAAATCGTGAAAAATTCCGGCTTCCGATATACCAGACCACGGACACGATCGTGGTAGATGGTTTACTTAATGAGAATGTATGGAACCTGGCAGAACGGGCTGATCGTTTTTACAGGATCCTTCCCATTGACACGGGGTATGCAGATGCACAGACCGAAGTGATGATGACCTATGATCAGGCCAACCTGTATATGGCGATCATCTGTCACGACACATTACCTGGAAAGAGGCCAGTTCAATCGTTGAGGAGGGATTTTAGTTTTGGGAACAATGACAATTTCCTTGCCTTTATCGATACCTATAATGATCAGACCAATGGATTCTCATTTGGAATATCAGCTGCCGGTGCTCAATGGGATGGGATCCAGGCGGACGGGGGGATGGTTTCCCTTGACTGGGATTGTAAATGGAAATCAGCCGTTCAGAACTATTCCGATTGCTGGATTGCAGAATTCAGTATTCCGTTCCGGAGCATCCGGTATCGTGAAGGCGACACGGAGTGGGGGATAAATTTCAGCCGGCTGGATCTGAAGAGCAGTGAAAAATCGAGCTGGGCTCCGGTTCCACGTCAATTCCAGTCAGCAAACCTCGCCTATACCGGTACGCTGGAATGGGATCATCCCTTGCCGAAAACCGGCGTTCGTTTCTCGTTGATTCCCTACCTGACCGGTAAAGCAACGCAGGACAATATAAAGGGAGCTTCCGAAGGGAAAAATGGGGGAGGAACAGACTATTCGGGTGGTGCCGGGTTGGATGCTAAAATTACACTCTCAACCTCCATGAACCTCGACCTGACAGTGAATCCGGATTTTTCACAGGTTGAGGTGGACCGGCAGGTAACGAACCTTGACCGGTTCGAACTGTTTTTTCCTGAAAAGAGGCAATTCTTCCTGGAAAATAGTGATCTGTTTGCAAACCTTGGAGGTCAGGAGAACCGTCCTTTCTTTTCCCGCCGGATAGGCCTTGACAGTCGTGTTCTGGGCGGTGTCAGGCTGAGCGGACAGGTGGGTGAAAAAATGCGGATCGGGATCATGAACATGCAAACCGGAAAAAATGATACAATCCCTGCCAATAATTTTAGCGTGGCTACTGTCCAGCGGAAAATCTTCAGCCGGTCAAACATAGGAGTCTTTTTTACCAACAAGCAACGAACAGCAGGTTTTAATGATTCAACCTACCTGGGCTATGATTATAATCGCGTAACCGGTATCGAGTTTAACCTTGCAAGCAGGGATAACCTCTGGACGGGTAAATTCTTTTACCACCACTCTTTTCGTCCGGGGAAAGCACAGAATCCATTCAGCGGAGCAGCAAGACTGGAGTACAACAACCAGCATTTTTCAGCAGCATGGAGGCAGGGGTATATCGGAAAGGATTACCTGGCTGAGATGGGTTTCGTCAGAAGGACCGGGTTTCACCGGATGAAACCATCAATCGGGTATAAATTCTTCCCGCTTTCTGAACGTGTTGCCAATCACGGCGCTAACCTGGAAGTAGATATGTTCCTTGATCCTGACTTCTCCCTGACCGATCGTATTATCATATTGAGCTATGCTCTCGAATGGCTCAACCGGAGCACCATTCAACTGGACCTGGAAGATGCATATGTGAAACTGCTGAAACCCTTTGATCCCACGAATACCGGTGGTGATTCATTGGCTGTGGGAAGTGAATTCCACTGGCAGGAAATTGCCCTGACCTATACCTCAGCACCCCGTAACCTGTTCAATTTTAAACTTTCCTCCCGCTATGGTGGATTTTATAACGGAAACCGGTTAAGCATTAACGGGGAACTGAACTACCGGGTACAGCCCTATGGCAGCCTTGCCATTGCTGCTGATTATAACCGGATCGAGCTGCCGGAACCCTACAAAAGTGCTGAGCTATTCCTGATCGGTCCGCGACTGGACATTACCTTTACCGAGAAACTGTTCCTAACAACCTTTGTCCAATACAACAACCAGATCGATAATCTGAATGTGAACATTCGGTTTCAGTGGAGGTTCGCTCCCGTATCTGACCTCTTTATCGTCTACACCAGCAACTCCTATCCGGAGGATTTAATGAATAAAAACCGGGCACTGGTGGTGAAATTTTCCTACTGGTTTAATTGAAATACAAAGGCCGTTTTTTCACCCTCGGGCGATTAGGGTTAAGTTCTATTTATCTGTAATGCAATCTTGTAGGGACTGTCGACATTGTATGCTTCAGTGATGAGAATTTAATTGCTGACTCTTTAACTAATCCATAAATACTCGAAGAGTGTTAAACCGCCTTATGCCATAGGCATCACTATGTGATAAGAATTGCGTACGAAAACCGGGACGCAGTGTAAATGCCAAAAAGATAAAATTCTGTCTGATCCCGGACGATTTATGTCAGGGGGAGTTTATTTTATCTGTAGCTGCTGCCCGCCCGACTGAACGACTTCAGTCGTTCCCGCCCGGATGACCCGGTCGGACGGGCGGGCGGGGGTCCCTTGGTTTTCAAGAAACCACGAAGTGCGATGAGCACCATTGAAAAATAAACAACTCGCGAATAATTCTTATGCAGCGGAGATTTCTTTTGCGAACGGTGAAATGGATGGTGGTAGAAAAAATACAAATTGCTTCTGAGTCCTAATAACCATTGGTTCTTGGCAAATCTGTATCTTACACATTCCCTCAAGCGGGGTGAGGGGTAATGAAAAGGGCGTTGCCCTTTTGCGAATCATTTCATCTCAAAATAAAATTGTTTTTTTGTACTTTTCTTTACACCAAAGAAAAGTACCAAAAGAAGGGCGGCCGCAGATCATTTTCGGGTACCGGTATCTTCGGTTGCCCACGCGTTACAACTCGGTCCGAAAAAAGAGGTCGGCCCTCAGACAGTAACGCTTACTGTCCCCGTGAAATATAGAAAAATACTGTCCGTGCTGATAAGGTGTCACGTTATTTCACAGGGAAGGGCCTCCCCTTCGCAACCTGCATCACCCGGTACTTTCGCCGAAAATGATCTGAGGGCAAAAGTCGTCCCCTTGGGACGATCAGAGTGTCTGCTAATCAAATAAATTGCAAATTTGGATAGTCAGCCTCAAGAACGAATTGAGTCTTATACTTCTAAAAAGGAATATAACTATATCATATAAAAGCCCGGAATTTTCTTCGCCTTGTTTTGCTCATAAAATTTTTTCCCAGAGGGATGCCTGCCCGCAGCAGGCGGGCCTTTGGCAAAAGGCCGATCCTTAGCTCTTCGGGCGATTAGGGTAGGGATACCTATCTCCTTTCTGGGTATATTCAACGTAGGGGCTGTCAAAAGCCAAATTTTTAGTCATCCTGAACTTGATTCAGGATCTTATACGATTGATTATTAATATGTTGAGATTCTGAAAAAATTTCAGAATGACGATCTTTGGGACTTTTGAGACAGCCTCAACATGGTGGTTTACCAGAAATGTCCAGGAAATATGTAAATAAAATAATCCAAACAATCACACCCTCAGAAAGATTTTAAGGCGATATAGGATATAGAGGAACAACCAGCTCATGGCCATGTACCCGATAGCATTCAACAGGTCATGCGATGATTCCGGGAAATAACTGATCAGTCCGCTGAAAAAGAAATCCGAAGTCCGCCTGAAGGAGATGATCCCCCGCTGAACCAGGTAGATCGTGATGGGGTTCAGTCCGATCACGATGAAGAAAAAAGCCCATTTCTTTTTCTTCCAGACATCGATGATGAGGTAAAAAACGGAGAGAAGCAGAAGGCTCCAGCCGCCGGCAAAAAGAACAAACGAACTGGTCCAAAGGTTTTTATTGATGGGAAAGAAAAGTCCCCAAAGATATCCGAGCAGTAGACATATCAATCCAGCCGCTCCAATCATTAATCCCTTTTTCAACTTTGTCATTTCGGGCTTATCCGATCTGAGAAAATGACCCGTCAGAACACCCATAAGAGCAGTTGCAACAGCCGGGATGGTAGAGAGAATCCCTTCCGGATCATGGATTGTTTTATACAACCTGCCCGGTAATAAATGCCGGTCGATATATCCAGCCAGGCTCCCTTCCATCGAGTAATCCCCGGCACCATAACCGGGTACAGGAATAAACCGCATGATAAGCCAGTAACCGATAAGTATCCCGGCAAACCAGATGTATTGTCCCCTCCTTTTTGTGTTGAGAAAAATGAGTGCCGCAAAGAACCATCCCAGTCCAATCCTTCCCAGTACACTCGCATACCGCATGTGTTCCCAGTTGAATCGCAATAATCCATTGTAAATCATTCCAAAAAACACCAGCAACAACATTCTTCTTGTAACATGCCAGTAAATCTGTTTCCTGGTGTCACCCCGTTCGATCCTTTTTGTGAGTGAATACGGCATAGAGACACCGGCAATGAAAAGGAACAACGGAAATATCATATCATAAAAAGTGAAACCATTCCATTCCGTGTGTTCCAGCTGCATGGAGATCCAGACAAATGCTGACCATCCGGTAAGTTTCGCGAGGGCGTGAAATATTCCTTCACCACCTACAATCCAGAACATATCAAATCCCCTTAGAGCATCCAGGGATGCGAGTCGTTCAGATAGAATTGACTTCTTTTTTTCTTTTGGTTCGTTCATTTTCTGTTCGTTTGTAGTATTTGATTTCAGTTGGATCTTGATTATCTTGTATGAAAATTTGACCGATAGACGGTTCGCTGAAAATTTAAATGTACATGTTTTTTTTCTGCGTAACAACCTTTCGTAATCGATATAATTACCAGTATGAAGAAAAATCCTGAATTGTAATCAATCTTATATTCATTTACCTAAAATCTTAAAAACATGAAACGCAAAATGCTTTTTACCACGGCTATTCTGTCGGTTTTTCTCTATTTCCTCTGGTCATTAACCGGGTATACACAGGCAACACCGGGAGCGGATCGTAATCTCCCGGTGAAATACGAGGAACTGACAGCTCCGGAATTCATTAATGCCGTTGAATTATCCGGTGGTATCTGCATCATTCCCATGGGGATTATGGAAAAACATGGGCCGCACCTGCCCTTGGGTACCGACTTGATTGATGTCCGCGAACTGGTGTTCCGGGCAGTAAAAAAGGAATATGGAGTTGTTTTTCCACCTTTTTACTTCGGACAGATTTACGAAGCCAAACAACAACCGGGGACCATAGCCTATAGCCCCGAGCTTGTCTGGAATATTTTGCAGGAGACGTGCGAGGAACTGGCGCGCAACGGGCTGAAAAAGATTATCCTGGTAAATGGTCATGGAGGGAATAACAATCTCATCCCCTATTTTTGCCAGGCACAGCTGGAAAGTCCAAGGGATTATACGGTGGTATTTTTCCAGCCGGAAACCGACCCGGAGGTTGCTCAACAAATCAGGGAGTTAAGAAAAACGACCACCGGGGGACATGCGGATGAAACAGAAACCTCCATGATGATGGCTCACCGTCCGGATCTTGCACATATTGAGCGCGGGAAAGAACAATCGGGTGAGGATATGAAACGGCTGGATCACCTGTTTTATGGCTATACAGGGATATGGTGGTATGCCAAATACCCGAACCATTATGCAGGCGATGGGAGTGAAGCCAACCCTGAAATAGGGAACCTGTTGTTGGATTCAAGGGCTGACCAGCTGGCCGAATTGATCAGGATATTGAAAAAGGATACGACCATTCTGGAATTGCAAAACCGGTTCTATGAGGATTCAAAGAATCCGTTAAAGACCAAACAGTAAATTACTGCAGGATAATCTGTATACCAGGACAAAGGAGTACAGAGTTAATTTTTAATTTCGAATTTCGAATTGTGAATTTGAAGGATTTGAAAGAAAGAAGTGAGCGTGTTAGAGGGGGAGACTGTGATGAAGAGAGAGGTGAGAAGTGAGAAGTGAGTAGTGAGAAGTGAGATGCACTAATATTTTAAGCTCCACAACGGGTCGGGATAGAAACATGCAAACCCCGGTTAGGGGTGACATGTTTTTAGAATGAATAGGAAGCAATGAATCCCGGTCCAACTACAACAATATAATGTAGGAAATCGCTTCATGGACCGAACTTCTCCAGGCGCTAATACAAAGTCGGCGAACAAGGGAGTACAATGTTTTTAAACCGAGGACCGAGGACCTAACTGTACCTTACCATTGTATGACAATTGAATTACAATTCTGCTATTCCACCACCCGGTAGGTTACAAATGCAACTTTTTTGCTATCCGGGGACCAGGAGGGAACATTGATCGTACCCTGCCCGCCGAAAAAAACATCCGTCAGGTCCCTGATGTTTCCTCCCTCAGGATCCATGATCCTCAGTTTAACATCCTTCCCGAAAGGATGGCCCTGTTCCTGGTCTTCAATAAAGCTCAGAAAAACAACATGTTTTCCATCGGGGGAGGGGTGGGGAAACCAGTTGGAATATTGATCATTCGTGAGTTGCTGGTGATTGCCTCCATCTGTTTCCATTCTCCATATTTCCATCTTTCCTGAGCAGTAGGAATTAAAATAGATGTGCTTCCCATCTGCAGAATAATCGGGGCCATCGTCAAGCCCGGTACATTCGGTCAGGCGCCTCTCTTTCCCACCGTTCGTCGAGATGGAATAGATATCGTATTCACCATTACGTTGTCCTACATAAACCAGTGTTTTCCCATCGGGAGACCAGCCGTGCCAGTAGGAGGGAACCTTTTCTGTTATCCTTTCTGGAATTCCTCCATCAATGGGTAAAATAAAAAGGGCTGATCCGGAGGATCCTTCCGGTCCTTCGGAATGGTGGCTGATCACCAGCTGTGATCCGTCGGGAGAGATCCCGTGATCGTTGTTACACCGCTGGGCAAAGTCCGTATCGATCTCCTTCCACTGGTCCTCACCCCTGTTTAATCGATACAGTTTGCCGCTGCTGTTAAGAATGTAATATTTACCATCACGTGACCAGTTCGGGGCTTCAAAAAGAATCTTCATGGTTACTATGGTTTCCCGGGAACCTGAAGCGATATCAACCACCTCCAGTGAACTTTCAATGTTGTTCCTCTGCTGGCCGAACAGGACCAGTGGGAATAGTAAAAATATTGCTGTTATTGTTTTCATATGCATGAATTGAATCCGGTAATTTAACTCAAGTTGCTAGTGGCACGTCAACCTTATATTGACGCTGTTGTCATTCCGAACTTGTTTCGGAATCCGTTTTCATTCAAAGAGATGCTGAAACCAGTTCAGCATGACAACCCTTACTTTCATACTTGACATGACACTAGTTAAACCGTCGTATTAAAATTCTGGTTTTTACTAATCCCAGTAAAGATTTTTATACTTTAATAAATATTTTGTATCGATAGAGAATGTATGTCGGTATATAGATGATCAGCATATAGATAATGGCGTATAACATGGAAACGAATTTGGGAGCAAGACCGATTGCGGTCAGGCCATCCATAAACAATCCATTGAGCGAAGCTCCACCGAAGATATCCCCATAGAATACCAGGGTTAGCATCCCTGCCAGAACGTATGCGGTAATGGCATTGGCGCCATATACAACTCCGATCTTCGTCCATTTGATATACCCCCACATATCCACAAGCAGTATACAGGCTGCCAGGCCCATGGTTGCGGCACCGGATGTATACAGGACATAAGAGCTGGACCAGATGTTTTTGTTGATCGGAAAGAACCAGTTCCAGATCCCTCCGGCAACAAACATCCCAAAACCGATCACGAATAACCAAACCAGTTTTTTGTGCTCATCCTTTTCCGTCAGGATCACTTTGCCAACAAGCATCCCGGTTATCCCGGATACAATGGCAGGAAAAGTGCTCAGTATTCCTTCAGGATCCCAGGTTTTCTGCCACATCACACCGGGGAGCAGGATGCTATCAAGGAAGTGTGCCCAGTTTTTTTCAGGGCCCGATAGATCCGGTGCTCCGATTCCGGGTACGGGAATGTATGCCATGATGATCCAGTATCCCACCAGTATCCCTGCAGCAATCTTTATTTGAGTTTTCCAGCTGGTATTCAGGAATATCAGGGCACAAACAAGGAAAACGACCGAGATGCGCTGCAACACACCGGCATACCGTATCGAGCTGAAATCAAAATCGGGCCATAACCATAAGAACAATCCCAGCAGGTAAATGATGACTGTTCGGGTAATGATTTTCCTGTAAAGCTGCTTTTTGGGCATGTTCGCTTCCAGTCTCCATGAATAGGCAAACGCAATGGAAACGCCGATAATGAAAAGAAAGAAAGGAAAGATCAGATCGGTGAGCGTGCATCCGTTCCATTCGGCATGCCTGAGTGGAGCATAAACATGACTCCACGATCCGGGATCATTGACGATTACCATGGCTGCAATGGTAAAACCGCGCAATGCATCCAGTGAAACTAACCGTTTGGGCTTAATTGGCTTGATAGATGTTTGATCGTTCATGATAAAAGTATAAAAGGGTCAATTATAAAAAATGGCCGTTAATTTTTAAATTTGACACTACCGTAAAGTAAACATTTTCATACTAAAAATCCTAAACCCATGAAAAAAATGCCGCCAGCAACTGAAAGAGGTTATCCCCACTCCTATGAAGAGCACCTTTCACGGGACAAAACTTGCGTTGAGTGAGGGGCTGTTGATCCATTACCAGGAGGGACTTGAAAACGAAGCCAAGCACCCAGCACCATTAATCATTAACCCCGCTTTCAGCGGGATTCCTGCAGACAGTCAGGGTTTTCGGTTTTGTTCTAATTTGCGCCTGGAGGAATGCGGTCCATGAAGCGATTTCCCTTTGAATAAAAATATCAGTTGGACCGTTATTAACGTGTTACACAAAACCCAGGGTTGCCCCTGCGAAATAATGCTTCGCTATTTCACAGGGTTACCCTGGGCTATAAATATATCGCTCCTAACGGAGCTTAAAAGATTAGTACAGAACTCAATATTTTTTCAAAACCGAACCAGCAACAGCTTCAACTTATAACGCATAACTTATAACATATAACTACCTCCCTATTCCATCCGGAGAGCCTTTGTAATAACGGAATCCTTCGACAGCTTTGCCATCTCTGTAAGGAATACGGCTGCTAACCCGTTCCTTCACGAGTTCTCTCTCCGCTGCCGGTATTTCCGGACCGGTATAGTTATACCAGCCTGAACTCCACTGGCTGACATACTTCATCATGGCGTTTATTTTTTTATCCACATAACCGGATATATCAACCCACGTATTGATATCTTCTTCAGCAGAGTCGTAAAGCATGTATTCCGGTATCGTATGCGCTTTCAATCCCTCCATGGCAATCTGACCCTGGAATAGCAGGGGCCACATGGCAGCCCGTGCTGCATCGGCAGTAAGCATTGCAGATGCCCGGTGGTCGGCTTTATGCCATCGCTGTTCCCCTTTTCCCGGGTCAAATGAGAAAACAACATCCGGCTGGATTTTTCGGATCAGGCGTACGATCTGAGCAACGACTTCCTTCCTGTTTTCATATTCCAACATCCCATCATCATATCCCAGGTTAATGTAATGATCTGCCGGGATCCCTAATTCGGCCAGTGCAGCCAGCTCCTCTCCTCTCCTGATGTTTGCCAGGTCCATCATTGAGAGATCAGGGTCCTGCGTTCCTACATTTCCGCTGGTAAGAACAGCAACAAACACCTCATTACCATGGTCCTGCAGCATGGCAAGGGTCCCCTGTGAATAAACATCATCGTCCGGGTGAGCTCCGATCAGGAGTATCGTTTTCCCGGTCCATTGGTCAACCGGTGTTTCCGGTTGTGCATAGGTTAGTACAGATACTAAAAGCAGTGTGATAATAACATGGATTCGCATGATTGATTCCCTCCTTTTTTTATTTGTTTACCTACTATTAATTTTCATTTTTTCTGGAGAACGACTCTCCGAGTCGTTCCCGACCCAACGGGTCGAATTTTTTCATTTCTTGAGAACGATTCACTTTGGCTCTTTATGATAATAATTGATTATTAAGTATTTAGCTCCATAGGAGCGTCATGTCTATAGCCCAGGGCGATCATGCGGTAGCATGAAAAGCCCTGGGGGTGATGTACACCATACAAAGCGGGCCAACTCTGATGCAGTACAATGGGAAAGCATTTCATGGACCGCAATTCACCAAGCATTGATCAAATATTTTATTATCCGTCTCTACCATACAATCTGACCATTTGCGCTCCTCAGAGCTCTTTTTATCCCGCCATCAGCGGGAGTTTACAGAGCGCTCTGGAGAGCGCAAACGACTTGGAAAGTCGTTCTCCAAAGGTGTTTTCTATACATACAATATGTCTGGCACTTCATCTGTAACTAGCAACTTGAGTTAATTACTATCGAATTACTATTTTCTGACCATTGTATAACAACCGTATGACTACCAATTTACTATTGAGTTACTACCGAGTTACTATCGAATTACGCTTTCCACGGCCTTACACGCTTCAGATCTCCGCTCAGCACGTCCAGGGCAATATTCACATCTTCAACAACCTGAAAGTCGTACATCCCGACACAGATAAAATCGGCACCATTGCTGAAGGCATACGGAAATCCTTCGTTCGGGTGAATGGCTCCTGCAGCAAGGATCTTATAGGCTATCCAGGGTTCTTCCAGTTCATTCATGAATGCAATGGTTTGCTCCGGTTGTTTGCACCAGATGTTATCAAATTCCTCCTCCGGTTTTGCAGACCAGTATTGCTTATGATGCAACGTTTTTACCCAGAAATCAGGTTTCAGTCCGATCCGTACACATTCCTGGATTGTTTGTAAGGCATGGGCTCCGATACCTCCCGGCAGGTTATTTTGTTTGATGAAATCAAGGGCTTTACCGATCTCATCCACTTTTCCATCAAGGACAAGCTGGTCAGCTATTCCACCCTGTACATAGCATGCATGGGCACCACCATCGATGGATATC
>CAZXGG010000084.1:12980-14830 GCA_964640125.1 uncultured Rikenellaceae bacterium | reverse complement strand
CCACCGCCATGAAAAACAGAAAACCCTTCCTAATTATTCAATTGTTCCTGTTCATACCGGTAGTATGTATTATCATGCAATCCTGCTCAGTACCTGCCGGAAATGAGGGAACATCGGTATCATTTATCGTCACAGCAGCAGATGAGTTGCATCAGGACACCCTGGATGGCAGGATCATGCTGTTCCTTGCCGATAACAACGAAAGAGAACCCCGGAATCAGGTCAGTTCCGGACCAAACACCCAGCTAGTATTCGGGACTAACGTGGAATCCTGGGAGCCCGGGAATGACGTGATAATCCCTGATGATGTTTATGGTTATCCCATTGAAAATATGGTAAATATACCGGAAGGTGATTATTACGTGCAGGCATTGCTGCATAAATACGAAACGGTTACACCTGCTCACGGGCACACCATCAAATTACCCATGGACCGGGGAGAGGGACAGCAATGGAGAATTGCTCCCGGGAATTTGTATAGTACCCCATTCCTCATTCATTATGATCCTTCGAAAAAGGAGGAGATCAGGATAACCCTCGACAAGGTCAATCCTCCCCTTGAAGAACCGGAAGACACAAAGTACATCAAACACATTAAAATCCAGAGTAAACTGCTTTCGGATTTCTGGGGACAGCCCATGTACCTTGGTGCACACGTGCTGCTGCCGGAAGGATTTGACGAACATCCCGAAGCACACTATCCGATCTGTATCTTTCACGGTCATTTTCCACATGACTTCAGCGGATTCAGTGAAACACCCCCCGATCCGGACCTCGAAGCGGATTACAGTGCCCGTTTTAATGTAAACGGATACAACAGGATACAGCAGGAGGAAGCCTATCAGTTTTATAAAGAATGGACAGGTCCCGATTTTCCACGGATGCTGATCATCGAGGTACAACATGCCAATCCGTTTTACGACGACAGCTATGCTGTGAATTCCGCTAACCTGGGTCCATATGGAGATGCCATTACCCATGAATTGATCCCGGAAGTAGAAAAACGTTTCCGGGGAATTGGTGAAGGCTGGGCACGGTTTCTTTACGGTGGCTCAACGGGTGGCTGGGAAGCCCTTGCTGTCCAGGTGTTCTATCCCGATGATTACAATGGCTGCTTCGCAGCCTGCCCCGATCCGATCGATTTCCGGGCATATACACTGGTGAATATTTACGAGCATAAAAATGCGTACTTCCTGGATAGCAAGTACAAAAAAACACTCCGCCCGGGAAGAAGAAATTACCTTGGAGAAGTAAGCAACACCCTGATGGATGACAATCTCCTGGAACTGGTGCTGGGAACCAACAGCCGTTCAGGCGGACAGTGGGACATCTGGCAGGCTGTCTACTCCCCCGTCGGGGACAATGGTTATCCAAAACCGATCTGGGATAAACTTACCGGAGAAATCGATTCAACCGTAACCGGGTACTGGAAAGAGAATTACGACCTGCACTATATCCTCGAACGGGATTGGGAAACCCTGGGTCCGAAACTGGAAGGAAAGATCCACATCTATTGCGGAGATATGGATAACTACTACCTCAACAATGCTGTCTACCTGATGGAGGAGTTCCTGGAAAATACCACGGATCCCTATTATGCCGGGGAAGTGGATTATGGAGACCGAGCCGAACATTGCTGGAACGGTGATCAAACAAGGCCCAACCACCTCTCCAGACTCCGCTACAACCAGATGTATGTTCCAAAAATCCTGAAAAGAATTGAAGAAGCAGCACCGCCAGGAGCAGACCTGACCAGCTGGAGGTATAAGTGAGACTGGATTTTCACAAACCTGTGCAGCGAAAAGGCTTAGTCGAACTTATCCCGCTGAAAAGCGGGATCTGAGACTGGA
>CAZXGG010000084.1:0-12880 GCA_964640125.1 uncultured Rikenellaceae bacterium | reverse complement strand
CAGCGAAAAGGCTTAGTCGAACTTATCCCGCTGAAAAGCGGGATCTGAGACTGGATTTTCACAAACCTGTGCAGCGAAAAGGCTTAGTCGAACTTATCCCGCTGAAAAGCGGGATCTGAGACTGGAAGACTATGAGAGTGTGAGTGATGAGTAGTGAGAAACAAATTGTAAATAATTGATTTTCTATATTTTTAACTTATATCATATCGTTTCAAATAATACAAACCATCTGATATAGAAAAAAAGGAGGGGTTAAATAATAAATAGCCCCGGGTAAGTTCACCCTGTGAAATACTCCAATTGGCAATTGCATGACAATCGTGTGACCATTGTGTGACCATCGTCTGACCATACAAAAAGAGCCACCCGCGGATGCAGGTGGCTCTCTAACTTACCCTAAAAATTAACCTAAACCATAGCGTTGAACTCAAGCCATGTATCTTCAAATGTGTTAGTATCTTCGAAGCTGATCCTTATCTTTCACCACAATTTCCGGCTTATCCTCGTATTCGGTAATGAGACCTGTTGCCTCGATGTGCTCATCCTGGAAATAGAATTCAGGGTGTCGTGAATACCGGCGTGCAATCTCTCCGGGGATCACCACCGTAAAGTCGTGGTGTGGGTAGTAGGCTCCGAAGTAGAGGAAATATTCATCGGTCTCTACGGAGAAGTAAACTTCGGAAACTTTACCGTATACCCTTCGAATCTCACCAATGTGTAACAGTGCATCGTATGCAGAAATGGTGGTGATGGAGTACTCCGGATAATAGGTCCAGTAGCTGACCACCGGGTAGAGGCGGCAATAGTAACGGAAAACCGGGTATGACCAGTAAACACGAACGATTGGAGGCATCCTGTAAGGGAAGAACCGTGCCCGGTAAGCCCGTGGATGAGGAGTTACCCTGTAGGAATGAAGGATCGGGCGCTCGCGGACAAACCTGCGGGTTGAATGGTAGATCCCCGGCCTGTTGTGAGCAACCGAACTGCCCCAATTGTGTGAGCCGTTCGATCCCGAACGTTGTGCGGCCGAGCGGTGCTGATTGGTGCTTCTCTCCTGCTGGGAGGGACGATTGCCAACAGCCGGCTCCCTTGTAGTAGCACTCCGGTTGGTTACCGTATTGCGCGATGTTGATTGTGTCACCGTACTCGATCTTGAATTGCTGTTTCCCGGGTTGGTTCTTACAACGGTCCTGGAACTTGAAGAAGAACTCCTGGGAACGGTTCTGACAACCGCACTTGAACGGGATGATGAACTCCGGGGAGTGGTAACAACCGCTCTCGATTTCGAAGAAGAGCTCCGTGAAGAAGGCCGAACAGCTGAAGTGGATCGTTTTACAGGTGAGGTGCTCCTGACCGCCTTTTTCACAGTGGATGAACTTTTCCTGGAACTGCTGCTCCGGACTGAAGTGGTTTTGGATTTGCTGCTCTTCGATCCGGACCTTCGCTGTGCCTCTGCACCCATGGGTGCAGCAAGCATTGCTATAAGGATTATGATAACAAATTTTTTCATGATTTCCACAGTTTATACTTCGTTTTATCTCTTCAATTACATCAATGCAAATTCTTTGCCAAAGTTCGCTAATCCCACTCCTGCGGGGAGAAATAAGTTAAATGTTATGCCATAGGCATCACTATGTGATAAGTTAATAAGTTAATACGTTAACCGGATGGAATATCAACTGTTCTAAAAATTAAAATTCTCGATCAGTATTACGATTGAAGTGTAAGAACAGCCAAAGCACTAAAGTCTAAGTTTTGAAGAGAAGAATGAGATCCTTGAGTGATAAAATGAGCAGAATATATACTTAAACAGGAGCCAGGATAAGACCGACTTAGCTCCAATGGACCTGCCTGCCGGAGTGTATTTCTTCAGTATTTAGGTAACGGTTTTTTCCTGTATTTCGGCAGGTCTATGACAAGATATAAGGTTATATTTTTAAATATTCTGGAGTAGCCCTTGAAGAGAATCCCAGCGGGATTCAATAATAAATAGCCCGGTACAAGCCCTGACGAATCAGTCAGGGCGTAGTGCCGGGTACTTAAGATGAGAATATAACTCAACCCTGAATGGGGTTGAATATTAAAGAGTTGATGCTTCCAATTCAACCCCTTCAGGGTTGAAAATAATCGGTTACTTAGTACCACCGGTTCGCACCGGTGGTTATTCATTATTCTACCCCTGCCGGGGTAAATCATTATGGCAAAGAACTATATTCGACAGAAGAATCTGGAATAATATCTCCCATCATATGATTATATGCTATTTTGTTACCGAAATTGTGAAGTATTACACGGAGGCAGGAGCGTCATATAGCAGCCCGGGGCGTTCTTGCCCTGTGAAATGAAAGCAAAGCTTTAACTGCAAGGCAGTACTTCACAGGGCATAATTAGCCCTGGGTACATTGAACCTGATTGAAATCCGGTCCAACTATTTGCCACTTTGATTGGAAGTCGTTACATGGACCGAAGATTTACCGAACGTTCATAAGAGTTATTATCCTTTTAATAAACAGTAAGTTAGGACAAGATACCATTTATTCAGGAGACATAAGTCGAATTGAATTTAAGTGGCTTAGAGAAAAATTTGTTATCCTGAAGATCATTCGTCGGACGACTCAAGCTCGTCCGACGAATAAACAGACCTTGTCTCTTTTGGGATAGTTAAAAGTTGACAGGTTTCCGGTCAATCCAGCTCCAGTATCTTGATGTTTTTAAACCGGACCGTTACTCCACCATGCAATCCCTGGAAGCCGATATGACCCATGGTTGGGAGTTCTGCAAGGGGCTTGCTGAGCCAGGAAGGAATTTCAGAGCCATCCGGGTTGGTTCTTCCGCTAGTATATAACCGCATATCAAGCCGGACAACCTCCTCCCCGTTCAGTAAAACATAAATCGAATGCTCCACACAGGTGATGGTGATCCGGTTCCATCTGCCCGGTTCCCTGACCATTTTCATGGTTGGTGCCATGTGCCCGTAAATGGCTCCACACCAATCTTTTCCTGGAGAGGTGCTCGCCTCTCTGAACGAATCATCCGCAATCTGTATCTCGACTGAATTCGGAATCCAATCATCAATATGGCTGCAGTAGACAATAACCCCGCTATTAGCACCGCTATCCAGGTTAAACTCAAGATCCAGGATATAATTATCATACGAAACATTGCTCCATATTTCCGTGTCTTCGCTGGGTATCAGAATTCCGTTCACAAAACTCCAGCTTCCTTTCTGGTAAAGAGCATTCGACAAATCGACGGAAAAAAGATCGTTCCAGGTTTCACTGACCGGATGACTCCGCGGGGGGACCTCCATCCTTCCCGAACAACCCATGATGAACAACAGGAATATGGATAAAAGCCGTAAACCATTTCTGAGTTTCATCGGATTTCTTTTCTACTAACAGTAAACCTTACGTAAATGGACCTGCATTGGTTTGCCGAATTCTCAAATTTTTGACGAAATTATTACCTTCTGCCTGTAGTTTTTCATGCCATTTTGTAACTAATGAAGTAAGTTCCGGCACGTATGAAAGGAAATTTTCGAAAAGAGGAGTTTCCTCGAAGGCAGCCAGCAGCTGGAACAGAAAAAGAAAAAATACCGGTGGGTTGCCATCGTATTGATCTGTATCTTCATAGCTCTTCTGGTTCTCAGTCTATTCAAATTCCTGGGCAGGATGTAGTTTTCCGATTTTCCGATTCTTTCGCTATTTTTAAGGGAGAAATTTCAAGTCCAATCATCCCGTTGCTAAACTGAATGCGTTATGAAAAACATTACTTTTCTCCTGCTTGCAATCTTTTTTACACAATGCTCAGCCCAGCAGCCCGAATGGGAAAGGCTTTTTTTCAGCGATGCCATGGGCCTACCCCATATGGTTAGCTCGGAACTGGATGCCGTTGATCCGTTTGAGGGACTGGGAAATTACGGTGGACATAACCTTTTCGATAAAAGCAAATACACCGCCTGGGTTGAAGGAGTTGAAGGGCCGGGAACAGGAGAATATTTCTACCTGGCTATCGGAGAGATTCTCCCTGAACAGATGGTTATCCACAACGGCTTTCAGAAGACCGACGACCTGTTCACCAAGAACAACCGGGTAAAAACAATCCGGGTATCCCTCTTTGCCGGATTTATGATCCCCGGCGATGTTACGGAAATCGGAGTGTATTATTATCTCCGGCAATTCGGTGCCGGACAGGTGATCGGACTGGAAGACCGGTCCGGGACACAGGAGATCGATCTGCCCTTTGAGCAGACCAGGGTTAACGAGTTTGCTGAAATGAGCAGGAAACAGTTCATGGAAGAGCATAAAGCTGAATTGGAAAAAGTGAAGGAAGACTGCCCCACCGAACCCTCTTTCCGGTTCTTCGTGCGGATCGAGATCCTGGATGTGTACAAGGGAAGCCAATGGGATGATACCTGCATATCGGATGTCTGGTTCACCTCCCCCAAAGAAACGATTGATGCCATCCCCCCGGACGAACGGATAACCGAAGTATGGGAGGATATGGAAGAAGCGATGATCTATGTGAACACCAACAAACGATCGGGTATTGTCCTGGCGGATGGAAATGCATTGGAAGAGGCAAGGAACCTTGAGGCGGATGAACACATGGATATCACCCTGATGGACGTGAGCCCGGACAAAGAGTGGGCACAGATCGATTACCTTTACACACAGGATGGCGCAGGACGGGTGGAGGAGTACTCAACCCTCTATTCCGTAAGGTACCTCTGCATGATCGACGATCCCATAGTCGGTATTATCTATGGTGCATTCGGATTCACCGAGAAAGACGGAAAGATCTTTTTGGATACAGCCGACGGTCCGCTCGACCTGGAGAAAGTGCTGGAAGATTTCCTGGAATCACGAAAGAATAAATAAATACCTTGGTCAACCGGAAAAAGAATAACTAATTATGAGAAAAAATCAATCGACCATAGTTACAATACTCACCATTTTAATGGCGGTATCGCTTGCCATTGTATCTATCTGTGGTGCATTTCTCCCGGTTACTTACGAACGGGAGGTGCCTTCCCTTGCAACCCAGGGTATCGGGCAGGACCTGGTTGACCTTTTCCTGGTTGTCCCTTTGCTGGTCATCCTTTTGATCTTTGTGCGCAAACAGAACCGTGCAGCGATGTTCCTGTTCAGCGGAACGCTTTTTTATATCCTCTATTCGTTTATCATCTATAGTCTTGGGATACATTTCAATTACCTCTTTCTGCTTTACTGTGCCATCCTGGGGCTTTCAACCTACCTGTTCATCATCATGATCCATGAACTGATGGGGATGGATGCCGGATCCTGGTTTGAAGAACGTGTCCCCGTGCGGCTGACAGGGATATACCTCATCATTGTAGCCATCCTTTTCTATTTGTTGTGGTTGAAAGAGATCGTTCCCGCGGTGATCCACAACCGGATCCCCGAGAGTGTTTCCGATTATAACCTGCTGGTCAACCCCGTGCATGTGATCGACGTGGCTATTGCCCTACCCGGACTTATCCTTGCAGCTGTCCTACTCATGAAAAAGAAGACCCTTGGATACATCCTGTCGCTGACGGGACTTGTATTCATCATCATCCTCGCCATTGCCCTGGCTGCCATGGTGATCATGCTGAAAGTCAAAGGGATCAGTGAAGAATCTTCGATCGCTGGTGTGTTTCTCATCCTTGCCCTGCTGAGTTCTGTGATCCTTTTCCTTTTTCTGAGAAAGATGAAAGCGTGGGAGCAATCATAAAACTTCTTTGGTTTGAGTGAATGGTTCATCAACTTAAATTACCAGTTATGAAAGAAAGGCTCAACAATCTGGACCTAGTTAAAAAGATATTTTACTTTTGGAGAACGACTCTCTGAGTCGTTTGCGCTCACCAGAGTGCTTTGTTATTGTCCCTTCAGGACAAAGGAGTGTCTTAAAAGCCAAATTTTTGGTCATCCTGTCCGAAGGACTCCCAGGGAGAACTCCAGCCTGCCGGCTGGCAGGTGATTCAGGATCTCATACGCCTGATTATTAACATGTTGAGATTCTGAAATAAATTCAGAATGACTGTTCTTTAAACTTTTGAGACATCCTCCTCCGGTGAAAAAATTTAATACATTGATTAATTCCAACCTGCCAGATGAACATTGAAGATTTACGGCAAATCTGCATGGGGTTCAACGGTGTCACGGAGGACATCAAGTGGGAGAACAACCTCTGTTTCAGTGTTGGTAAGAAGCTCTTTATGCTCATCGCGCTGGATACGGTTCCGCCATCGGCCTCCTTCAAGGTGACGGATGAGGATTTTGAGGAGCTGGTCACCCGCGACGGGATCGTGCCCGCCCCCTATTTCGCCAGGAACAAATGGGTGTTGATTGAAGACATCGGCCGGATGAGCCGGGCGGAATGGGAGTTTTATGCCCGCCAGTCCTACCAGCTCGTCGCCTCCCAACTCCCTGTCAAAACCCAGAAACACCTGGGAATATATGATGAATAGGAAGGATTGCGGATTGCGGATTGCAAAATTAAAAAATGGTGACAGCTTCCTATTTTTTATTTCTCTAATTATTACATTGATACAGAGCATTTTAATTAATAAAATATTAGTAAATAATTATTAAATAAAATTTTTAAAGTATTGATATTCAGTGATATATAAAATTTAAATAGGAAGCTGTCACCATTTTTTTGGATATATTTTTTATGAAATATGTTGTAAAACATATGCTTTAGTGGGTAACCTTTTTGCTGTTTTCGGAATTATAGGGTGAAGGGTCTTTCATCATCACACATCCCGGTCATGATCAAATTGCTCCGGATATTCTGGTTTACTGCCAATATCGGAATATGCTGTTCCACTGCTGCACAGCCTTACATTCAGGAATGGATCCTGCAATTGGGGGGAGAAGGATGGGATCTGTCGGGTGCAATGGATAATGATACATCCGGGAACATCTATATGGGAGGAGTATTCAGCGGAACCGTCACCTTCGGAGATCACACCCTCATCTCAAATGACGGACAGGATCATTTCATCTGCAAAATCAACGAAGCCGGCTCAATTGTCGGTGTCAGGCAGGTCTCCGGGGGGATCTACAATACGTTAAACGGAATACATTGTACAGGCAACCGGGTATACCTCACCGGCACTTTCAGGGACAGTCTCCTGCTCCATCCTTTTTGTTCAGAATCCCAAAAGAGAACATCTATCTATGTCGCCATGCTTGATCCCGACCTGGAGCCAGTATGGCTTACCGTTCCGGTATCGGGTGATAAAATAAACCTGCTTTCCTGTAAGGGTGACAGGGAGGGGAATTGTTATGTCTCGGGTTACTTTAAAAAGTGGATTTCGATTGAAGATTCTATTGTTCATTCAGTTAACCGGAAAGACCAGTTTGTTCTAAAACTCAATTCAGAAGGGGATGTTGACTGGATAAGAACCTGGCGTATAAAGAATCCGGACGACCAGTTATTCTTACAGGTTTCAGCTGGAAAGGAGTTGATTGTAGCCGGCACATATGAAACAAAGTTCGAAACAAAAGACACGACAATCTTCTCTTTTGGCCGTAAGGATATTTTCATCAGGAAATTTGATTCTACGGGGAATGAATTATGGATAAAACGTATCGGTGGTGATTTTGATGACAAAGCCAGGGCAATTGCGATCGATACAGCCGGTTATGTTTATTTTTCAGGGTCGTTTAACCATTCCATAATTCTACAGGACACGGTTTATGTTTCTCATGGTGAACAAGATCTGTTTCTTGTCAAAATGAATCCTTCCGGAGATATAATCTGGACAAAACATTGGGGGGGGAAACAATCGGATGAAATAAATGGCATTAGTATTGATTCATCTGGGAATCTCTTCACGCTTGGATCTTTCAGGGGAACAACCATCATGGATCAGGATACCATCTCCAGCTTTGACCGGCAGAGCGATATCCTCTTTTTAAAATTTGATCGAACCGGGGAATGTTTATGGTGGAAGATTTTTTTTGGCACTTCAGAAGATCTGGGACATACTATTTTAACCGATTACTCTGATAAAATCTGCCTCATGGGTTCTTTTACCGATGATCTGGCAACGGATCAGGAACCGATTTTTTCCCGCGGAATAAAGGACATTTTCATAACAATGTTTATTGATCCCTGTACAATTATTCCATTCAACTTGCCGGACACCCGGGTATTGTGTGAGAACAGTTACGACACACTTGATGCAGGAGCCGGTTTTATGGAATACAATTGGAACAATGGTGCTGGTGACAACCAGTATTTTGAAATCTCCGAACCAGGTGATTACTTTATTAAAGTCACGGATCAATTTGGATGTAAAAAAAGTGATTCAATTCATGTCCTATTGGATTCTATTCGCATTGCATTTCAGGTGACCGATGAGTTCCTTCCTGATGGGAAAAACGGTTCAATTCATACTTCCGTTTCGGGTATTTCGGATCATTTCTCATACCTGTGGAATACGGGAGATACGACACCGAGCCTGGCAAACCTGGTACAGGGTAATTATTCGCTCTTTGTGAGTGACAGTTTTGGTTGTTCTTCTTTTGTTGAAATCCCGGTGGGATTGGATGTTTCATCCGGGATACTATCTCTTTCAAATTTTCCAAATCCGTTCATTGAAACAACAAATATTCTTTATTCTATCCCGGATGATATGTGGATCGATATTTCACTTTTCGACATGAATGGGAAAAAACTTTTAACCATTGTAAAGAGTGAGGAAAAATCCGGGATTCATCAAATGGAATGGAACAGGAAGGATCTGCCAAGCGGGGTTTACTACCTCCAGATCAGAGTTACGGATAGTGTTTTATCACGAAAAATAGTTATAACGGATCAGTGAATAGTACATGAAGTCATCCTTTTCCATATTGGGTTTTATATTCGTTATCTTATTTCCAATATCACGTTTCTGTAATGCCCAGGAGTCTTTCCCCCAGTTGGGAAACATCATTCCACCCTCCCCCACTGCATCTTCTCTGGGTATGTATGCAGAAATTCCGGTCACTCTATATACCGGTAGTCCTTCGATACATATTCCGCTTTGGGAGGTCCAGGGCAGAAAGCTATCCTTTACTATTTCTCTCGACTATCATGCATCAGGAATAAAAGTGAATGACATCGCCGGGTGGACAGGTCTTGGTTGGTCCTTGCATGCAGGTGGGATCATAACCCGAACGGTACGAGGAATAGCTGACGATCATCCCATGGGGTATTTATCACTGCATGGGAATCAACTTCCTTCACTGGGGACTAATCTTGATCTGTTCGGACCATGGAAGCCTCCGGGAGCAGATGATTTGGAGATGAATCTATACCTATCTGAAATTGCCGATGGCAGGGCAGATTCACAACCAGACATGTTTTTCTTCAACGTTAATGGTCGAAGCGGTAGGATTATTTTGAACGGAAATGGGCAACCGGTGGTTATTCCGCACCAGAATTTAGTCGTCTCGTATAACCGGGATCAATCGGGGAAAATAACCTCCTGGGAGATTGTAGATGAAAATGGAACAAGGTATCAATTCGGAGGATGGGATGCTTCTGAAATCTCGACACCCATCAATGAAGATGGATCAAGAAGAGAATCGTTTATTTCAAGCTGGTATTTGAAGCAAATTCGATCAGCCAATAACGAAGACAATATACTTTTCAGCTATATCGATTATCATAGCAGTCGCCGTGATCCATTACCTCAAAGGAAAGTTGGAAACTCATATCCCGACTGGGATGACCTGCAAAGGTACCATCAGACAGACATCGATGGCAAATTTCTCAGGGAGATAGAGTATTCAAAAGGATTTGTTCTTTTTGATACCTCATCGTTTGGAGATTATTTAGGAGGTGAAATAACAGGGCTGGACCGGATTACCATCAAGGACCTTTTTTCACAAGAAACAGTAAAAATCTTTCAGTTTGATTACAGTTTTTTTGAAACAGCAACCTATGGGACCTGGTACGATTATCTTCCTCCATCCAGACGATTACGGCTGGATAATGTCAGGGAATTATCCGGCAATGGAGAATCAGCCAACCCGCCCTATATGTTCTTTTATGACCCAACTCCCCTGCCTCCGAGAGGATCATATGGTCAGGATCACTGGGGGTATTTTAATGGAGCAAACAACCAATATTTCATCCCGGAGGTTACCGTACGGAATTACAGGCAGTACAAAAGTACTCCTCCAACAGGCATGAATGCAAGAGGAGAGAATATTGAAAAACTAACCGGAATAAACCTGAATCTGCCACAGTTATCTGAGATGATCTGGAGAACCCGGGGTGCTAACCGGGAACCAAATGGAGACTTCATGAAAGCCGGAATGCTCCAACGGATTGTTTATCCAACCGGGGGAAGTACCGTTTTTGAATTTGAGCCACATGATTTCGGATACATATCAATGCCAAGAAAGCCGATGCAATCCAGGATTTCTGCCGCCTATGATGCTGCTCATTATTCTTCGACTCAGAACATAGCATCCCTGAATATTAACCATGATCAGGAGATCAGGATAATTCCTCTTTTTTATGTTTTGAAGGGGAGTATTAAAGATGCTCCACCCGGTCAGGAAGATACGCCTCCCTCGAATCTATCCAGCATATTTATTGTTAGTGAACCCAAAATTGATGAGGATCCGGATACCATTTTCAATTTATCATTTCATGATTACATGAGTCAAGTCCATGGATTAGAAGCAGTTTTTAACATCTGGTTACAAGCCGGGCATTATACAATGGGTGCTTTATCAGAGGAGGAAGGGGATTATACTGAAATGATAATCTATTCCGATTCGGTATCCCCTTTTGACGAAACCTACCCCATCTATTCAATTGACTATGTAAATCTGACGGTTATGGCGGGTGAAAAGATTTGGATCGATGAGCAGAGCTATTATTGTTCAAAAGTAGCAGATATTAGCCAGGAAGACGAGAATCTGGTTAACATTGCATTCCTTTTCACAAGCAAGGTCCATCCGAATCAGATCAGCGCATTCGGTTTGGATATTCCCTTATCGATGGTCAGGATAAAGGAGTTCAGTAATCCTGAAAACATCATCTTCGAAAGAATGTATTCCGGGAAAGAGCAGATCAGGTGGTATCCGGATCAGGAAGAATGGATTATGCAACAATCCTTTTCGAAACTCATGAATCCGGGGAAATACCTGGTTGAATTCATTCCCAGGATTAAAACAGAAACCGGTTATATCAGCATGACCTGGAGAAAGGCGGTTGCAACGCATAATCATAAAATCACAGGTGGTCTGCGGGTAAGAAAGATCATTAAAATTGACAATGAATCCGATACGATTGGTATACGAGAGTTTGATTACACCATCAAGCATGATGGGATAATCCGGTCAAGCGGTATCCTTCAATCATGGCCCTCCTATTACGATGTACCTGATCAGATCTATTATTTAAAGGAAGATAATCCTATTGCCATTTCCTATGCACCAATAACCCTCTATTCATCCGGGAAAAATTTGCTGGGTTCAACTCAGGGGAGTCATATAGGATACCGTCAGGTGACTGAATCCAATCCGGTAGCAGGAAAAATCATCCATCGCTTCACATCGGCATGGGAGTACCCTGATATCAGCAGTCTTTCATTCCCATATCCACCTGCCACAAGCTTTGATTGGAAGAGGGGTTTAAAAAAACAAACAGAAAAACTATCAAATGAAGGAGTTTTAAGGGAAATTGAAACCGTTGAGTTCAATTTTTTTGAAGATTCTACTCACCTGGTATATATTCCGGCATTTGTTGTCGCACGGAAATTTCCCGAATCAAATTCAGCATTTATCTATCAAAAATATGCAAATGTCTCCTCCTGGAATTACCCGATAGAAAGGAGAACAACCCGGTTTGATATAAACGGAGATAATCCCATCCATTTTGTTGAATCGTATAGTTACGATCCTGATCATCTTCAATTAAAACAGGTGAAACGAGCAGATAGCGACAGCAGTATTTATGTTGAAAAATTCTATTATCCTGGGGATCCTGCGATTGAACCATCGGAAATAAACAACGGTCTGGTTCAAAAACATATGGTAAATACGATCCTGAAAAAAGAGACAATAAAAAACGGGCAGTTAATTGCCGGGGCTAAAACCAATTACGGGTTTTTCAATGATTCACAGCTACTACCAGCATCCAATGAACTATTGGAAGGAACAGCGTATGAAGTAAAATTGATTTTTGATCAGTATGATGGTAATGGGAACCTGTTACAGTACCATACACCTGGAGATCTGTATCACTCCATAAACTGGGGGTGGGCAGGGACTTATCCTGTAGCTGAAACCACCAACTCAGTCTATAAAGAAAACGTGAATCTATATCCTGCCGAGTCAAGAACAACCAAATATACTTACCAGCCTCTCATAGGTGTCAGGTCGATTACGGCGCCGGATGAAAGGTCTACCTTTTATGAATATGACGATTTTGGAAGACTAACCTTGATAAGAGACCACGATCAAAATATAGTAAAGCGTATTGACTATCATTTTAAACCTTATAAAGGAGACACAACCAGAACATACTGGACCCAACAATATTTTAAAGAATCCACACCTGCTGATTTTATCCTTACAGACAATGCCATTGTTGTTAAAAACTGTACCGGCAGGCTTTCCGTTTCAGGAGGGTCACTTGGATCAAATGCTGAATGGAAATGGTATGTGGGATCCTGTGGAGGAACATGCATTGGAAGTGGTTCTGAAATTGTAATAGCACCCCTTACAACAACCACTTACTATGTGAGGGCAACCGGTGATGCAAATTCAACGATATGCCGTGATATCACTATTGAAGTAGTTCCACCAACCTTTAATCTCCTGCTTTCAGAACTCGCCTTTGATTACAGGGGGAATACTGAAGA
>CAZXGG010000083.1:10680-14881 GCA_964640125.1 uncultured Rikenellaceae bacterium | reverse complement strand
CAACGGGAAATCGATATATGGACCGGAAGGCAACAGTGCCACTATCTGCGCTTGTGCATTCCTTTATCAGCCATTATCGAACGCACAACCTTCAATCAAGTAACGACCACTGGAGAGTACCTGATTTACATCCCAGGTGACTGGCGCCCGGTCAGTGTCTAGTAGCGAGTAAATTATTAGACTTACGTTGAATAAATTCATACCTTGTTTGGAAACCAATATGTTCCCTTATCAAAAACCAACCCAATGCAACAGAAAAAACTCAACCGCAGGAGATTCCTCCGGGACTCTTCATTAGGCTTTTTAGGCGCCGGATTAATTGGTAGAAAAAGCTTTGCTTCATCTTCAATAAATCAGGACGATGACATTCCAAAGATCAGGGAATACAGAACTTTGGGACGAACCGGATTCAAGGTATCAGATATCGGAACAGGCTACCCATTCAGTGAAGCAGTTCTCAAAGCTGTTTTAAAATCAGGCATCAATTTTATTGAAACATCCGAGATGTATGACAGGGGACAAAACGAAAGGTTAATCGGAACTGTGATTAAAGATTTTGAGCGAGACAAATTGTTCATTGCCACCAAGGTGGCTCCTAAAGTAAAGGAATTTCAATCTGCAGAAGATATTGTGGAAAGGGCAAATTCCAGTCTGGCAAGACTGCAAACAGATTATATTGATTGTTTTATGATTCATGGTGCAGAAAAATCAGAACGAGTTAAGAACCCATTCTTTCATAAAGCAGCTGAGCAATTGAAGAAGGAAGGAAAAATAAGATTCACAGGATTATCATGTCATGGCCATGCCTGGTGGGATAATCCTGAAGAAACTTTTGAAGAGGTTCTTATGACTGCCATTGATGATGGACAATATGATGTACTAATGCTACCTTACAATTTTATCGAACCGGAAATGGGCAATAGAGTACTAAAAGCCTGTAAGGAAAATAACATTGGTACAATGATCATGAAATCCAATCCGATCATTATATACGATATATTTAAAGAAGAAAAAGAGAATGCAGAGAAAGAGGGGAATGAACTCCCAGAACGGTATAAAATAGGGTATGAGAAATTCAAGATGCAGATGGAAATAGCGAGTGAATTTTTCGGAGAATATGGAATATCCGGAATAGAAAAGGTTAAAGACGGAGCATTACAATTTGTTCTGTCTAATGACCATGTTAATACCATTTGTTATCTTTTTCAGAGCTTACATGATGTTGAAAAATACATTAAGCTATCTGGAACGAGGCTTGAACCGGGAATTGAGGCCATGTTGAATAATTTTAAAAGTAAATTCAGCCCCCTCACATGCAGGATTGGTTGTAATGTTTGTGAAGCCTATTGTCCAAATCATTTACCAATTAATACAATTATTAGATACAACTACTATTTCACTTCGAAGAGACAGGAAAAGCATGCCATGCAAAAATATAGAGAGCTCTCACGTAACAAACCGGATGTTTGTTATGACTGTGAAGGGTTTTGTGAAAAGGCCTGTCCGTACGGAGTATTAACCCGGCCTTTGCTAGCCATGGCACACCGGAATTTGAGCTTAGAAGGGGAACTATATACTTAACGTTTAAAGATGTTATTCGCAACCCGGCACTGATAGCGCCCAGCCAGGATCGGGTTGCGAAATACGTTGAACAGCAATTAAATTATTTCACCCAGGAATTGGTGGTGGTATAAAACTCCTGCTGTTCATCGTCCCAGAGTTCCTCCTCAAAAACCAGTCTGCTGGAAGTTAAGGACTTAATATGTGCCTCTTCTTCCTCCTCGTCACCCATAGTCATAAAAAGGGTTTTTCCATCAGCAGAGAGCTCCCATGTACCATCATCCGATTCAGGGGGTTCAAGATTCGTAAAGGTCAGTGTATGAGTTCCGTTCTCATGGAATGTCCAGACGGCACCAACAGCAGTCAGCAAACCATTTGCCAGAAGTACACCACTCTGGATATCCGGGTTCGTTGATGTTGTTTCTGCCTTTTCAAATTTCCAGGGATGAGCCGTTAACAATTCCTCTTTGCTTGACTTTTCTTCCTCGCATCCGGAAGTCACCAGGATCACAAGACCGATCAGTATCCCGCAAAATAATCTTGTCCAGTTTTTCATTTTATTAAGTGTTTGATTATCAGTCTATTTATACGTATAAATTTTGACAAAGTTTCAATACATTCGATAATATTTCATTGGGAAAGCGATTCATGGAAACGCAATGTTGAGGTGATTATATTCTGCCTCAACAGACTTTTTATTTCTGACTTGTAACTTTTAACTTGTTTATTCATCCCCCTCCCACCCTGTGAAAAAATTCAAATTATTGTTACCTCGTCAAGGACTATTCACTATTTCACAGAGCAAGCCCCACAATCCATCACCTGGGTGCCTACTCCACCAGATATCGGATTCGGCGACAGCTTGCATAGGAGGCTGATGTTCTTTGCTCCGTCTCCCCGTCTCATCGTCTCAAAGTCACACAGTCTCATAACTCTGAACTCTGGAAAACTTCTCTCCTTCATCCTTCCTTGTCCTCCGTAGTCTTGACGAAGGAGGAATCAATCATCCTTTGCCAAAGGCATACCTATGGTATAACTTCCAGCGTTCAGATCCTGGAACCTTGAACTTTGAACTAATTTATTCTTCTTCCATCCAATATCCTTTCCGTGAAAGCAGGTGATCGAGGTTGGCGACTCCATAGACGACCACAGCAGTTACCACGGCTGTATGTTCCTGGTATTCGGGGATACTTTTATTGTAGAGGTCTCTTTCGGTATGCCAGATCTCGCGGTAGTCGAAATTATATCCCTTTGGATCGGCTGTTTCAAAGGTTATAACGGGCACACCGGCGACAGCAAACGGTCCGCTATCGGTTCCCCGCGGTTCTTTGGGCTGTCTTCTCGGTTCTGCTTTTTCGAGTGTGAAGGGAAAATCGGGATTAATGTCGTTTAACGGTTCACATATATTTTTCATGTCGTCCCACATGGCATCAGGAACGCGTAGACTATTGGCAACCGTTGGTCCACCATCGCGGTTAAACATGTTGGAAATCCTGTCAAGTTTATCACTATTTTTCTCCACCCAGTGTTTCGATCCGTACAGGCCAAATTCTTCTGCAGCCCATGCGATAACCAGGATTGTTCGCTTTGGTTTTCCCCCGGCTTCCATGATCAACCGCGCTGCTTCCATTGCCGGTGTAATTCCTGATCCATCGTCCACCCCACCGGTTGCAACATCGTATGCATCGAGATGACCACCCATGATCACATACTCATCGGGATATTTGGTGCCCCGGATGATTCCCATCACGTTGTGATATTTTACCGGTCCCATCTTGAAATGATTGCGGATATCAAATTCCAGTTCGAACCGACGGCGTTCCTTTGTCATCTGTTCGATGATTTTGTACTGGTGTTCATCCAGTTTGATATCCGGGACGGTGGGCAATGTTTCAAAGGTCATTTGATCGATGTTTTTCCTGTCGTACAGCGCCCGGATTGGTATGGTTGAAGACTGGATGATGCCCAGGATCCCGGCTTCCCGCATCTGCTTGTAAAAGAGTGCCGGTTCATCATTGAGCGGGATAAGCTCCTTTGGCTCTTCTCCCTCCTCCAGTTGTCTGTTTTCAACCCGGATCTCCCTGTTCTTTTTTGCTATTTCAAGGTTTGCAGCAATGAGTGAATCCCGTCTTGCATCAGCTTCCGGTGACCAATCGATGGGCCAGCCGTCATTGGTTCCTGTGATCAATACCCATGCACCGTTCAACGTGCCTTTCATCCGGTCAAATTCCGCCTGGGTTTTTGGTTCCAGCAACACATGTCCTTTTTGAACACCTTTTGTTCCTGCAGTATAGGAAGGTGTTGCAAAATGGAGGTACATGCCATTTTCTCCAAGCAACCGGCCAAACCAGGGTCCCCGGTTGAATCCGACCGGCACCTCACCGGCTTCATCCATTACCACCTCCATGCCCCACTCCCTGAATTGTGCAGCACACCATTCTGCAGCATTTTCAAAGGCATCTGATCCAACCAGTCTGCCACCGAAACGGTTACAGATAACATCGAGGTGATCCATGGTCCGGTTATCGGTTGTACCGATCTCAATGATTTTTTCTACTACTTTGTTGCTCTGGGCATAGCCTGAGAGTAGAGCAAAAACAAGGTAAATTGATAACGATAAAAAAGCGATTTTTTTCATTTT
>CAZXGG010000083.1:0-10580 GCA_964640125.1 uncultured Rikenellaceae bacterium | reverse complement strand
GTAGAGCAAAAACAAGGTAAATTGATAACGATAAAAAAGCGATTTTTTTCATTTTATAACATTTTATATTGTTAATTATTCAAGAGCCCAATGAACCAACAGTTTAAATCCCCCTTCCCATAAGGGATCCCCTTGGGATAATCCCCTTTTTTGCAAAGGGGGACAACTTGAAAGTTAATTTATAAGGTAGTAACATGGATTGCTTATTCCAAAACGGTTATAGTAAACATATCGTTTCTGTCCCATTGCCTCCAGTATTTCAGGCCCAGTCTACGGATCAGTTTCCAGTATCCTGAAGTCAGATTGCCATACTGAACAATACCATAACTAATGTCGGATTCAACCTGTTCCCTGTATTGATCCTTTAACTGCAATTCAATGGTTTTGCCTTCGAAAGTAAAGCGTGCTTTCGGCAATAAGGTTGTATCGGAAGAAACCGTTATGGTCCCCTGCCCCAGGGTAGCCCCGGTACTAATCTGCAGTCCGTCATTCAGGCAACTGAGCGGCGGATTGTTTCCGGCATATGAAATCACGTGTAATTGATCGATCCCGACAGAAAACCATTCCCTTGCTTTCAGTCCCATTTTAGCACCGACAATTGAATAGATTCCCAGGTGGCCATGCATCTCATTGGTTAGTACACAGATTCTCCACTCATCTCTTCCAAATTTCTCAATGATCTCACGGGCAACCGGAGTAATATCGCTTCGATAGATATCGGGATCCACCGGAAATTTATCGAACATAATGTGCCGGCTGTAATCATACTGCTGGGAAAGTATGTCGAGTATCCTGCGTTTGATTTCAAGGATATCATAATCTTTCGTCATGCTGATATTCGGGTTGGTTTTATCCGGTTCCATATCGAAGCAATCCGGACAGACAAACCAGACCGGCAACAGGTCATCCCAAAGGATCACATCATCGTTGTTTATTCGCTCCAGTAGAAGTGGATAGGAATGGGAGGCGGCAATTGTCTGTGCAAATGAAGTTTCTATGGATCGAATATTCTGCAACAGGTCATTATTTAAGACAGCACCGGTTTTTGACAGGTTTGAAATGATCGATACATTCAGGTTGCCGGAAAGGATCACCTCAGCTGCTTCCGGATCACGGTCGTAATTGGGTCCTGACAATGGATTGAGCGCATCATTATACCAGATCACGCGTTCAATCTTTTTTATTAACTCCGGAGATTCCTGTATTACATCATACAAATTTGTCATCGTTCCCAGGCAGATGAAGGTAATTTTCGTTGCCGATCCGGAGAGTAAGCGGGTAATAAGGGAAACGGCAGTCATGCCTGTCTCCAGGGTAAATCCGGCATTTTCGCTCCAGGGGATGTTTTCGCAAAATTCTCTCCACTCTGGTGGCTCGATTTTTAATTCCCTGCCCGGAGCCAGCGGGATCTCCTCTACGAATAGATCCGGAATGATCCGTGAAATTTTATCTACTCCGTTATCCGGAGACAGAGCACCATCCGATGAGGTAATGGCAAGCAGGTCGATTTCCCGGATTGCCGCGAACATGCAAATCGCCCTCAGGTCATCCGGTGCACAATCGGTATCAATGATAACCGGAATGGGTCCGGTCTGTGCAGTGACAGGAAACAATAGCAGGAGAAAACAGCCTGACAAAAGGGCAATTTTCCTAAATGGTTGTTTCAGTCGTATCACCATAATTTGTAACCTCCTTCTGTATCCCCAAAAAATTACACCCCGAGAATATGTCCTAAAACAAAATTGCTTCACCCATCCACTCCCAAAATCTTGCAAATTAAGAATAGCCGGAAGAATTGTCATCAATATTAACAAAATATTATTCAAAACAGGATAAAGGACTTGGATTTAACCGATAGTTAAATTAAATTTATAAGATCAAATCCAGCATCCTTATCTGCATTATGGAAAGTAGTCCGTATAATATTTCCTGGTTTTGGAACGAACTGAAACGTCGAAAGGTAATTCGTGTGATTGCAGCCTATATTGCTGCGGCTTTTCTTCTGATTGAATTAATCCTCATTATATCTCCTCTCCTGCAGTTACAATCATGGGTTTTACCACTCGCTTTTATCTTGCTTGGTACTGGTTTCATCCTGTCTGTATGGGTATCGTGGGTTTATGACAGAACTCCTGCAGGCATTGTAAAAACAAGGAAAATTAAAGAAGAGACTGAAGAAGAGCTGGAGAAATTGATAAACGCTCATGAGTGGAAGGTAACCACGCTTGTCAGCCTGGTTGTCATCGCTGCCCTGGTGGTATTTCATGTTCTCACTGAAAACAGAAGAGCAAGTCAAATTACAAAGACTCAGGAGATCCATATGAAGGATGCTGTTGATAGTGATCATGTCTACCTGATTGTTGAGGACATGCCACAATTTGCAGTTTCAGGCTACCGTGATTTCAGGGATTACATTGATCAAGAGATAATTTATCCCGAGCGTTGCAGGGAAGAGGGAATAAGTGGCAGGGTTTATTTACAATTTGTGGTTAAAAGTGACGGGAGTGTGAATAATGTTAAGGTAGTAAGAGGAATAAATGAAGAGTTGAATGCAGAAGCAGTCCGCGTGGTTCAATCGAGTCCCAGGTGGCAACCCGGCAAACATAAAGGCAAAACGGTCAATGTATCCTACTCTTTCCCTGTTGTATTCTCGTTGGAATAATCGAACTTTAGTATTTCACAACGGGCCCTCTTTGTTTGTTTGACCGTGCAAGCAGTTCCATTTGCCTTCTTGAGTATAATATGATGCTTGACCAGGTTCCGAAGGCAATTCCAACCAGTACGCCCAGGGCTCCCAACAAATACTGGGTATTCAATTTACTCTCCTTTTCATTGAATGGAATGCTGATCGTATCCCAATATTCTTTATCAGCAAGATACTCTGTGCTGTGAAGGATCGAATCATGTTGAGCATTAAGCGTAGCTACTTTCACCAAATGGTCGGTGGAGACCTCTTCGGAAGGTATATTCAATATGCGATTCCGTTCATTTTCCAGGTTGTCCATTAACTCAATCGTAGAGGGTGCCGGGGGAGTTTCTTCTACCAATTTCTGGTACTTTTTTTGTTTGTCAACACAATAAAAAATGCAAGCAATCGCAACTGCGAATGAGAAAACAATGAAAACGAAAATGGTCCCTTTCTTTAACCTCATATGTAATAAAAAATAAAAGTGTGAGATCCTTTACATTTCACAAATTCCTGGCCTGTGATAATTCACAAATTCTATCCTTAAAGGTAGAATTAAACATTTGAATTCACAAATGTTGTTTTTTGTGCCCGGGCTGAGCATCACTTCCTGCCACAAAAACTTCCGGGGTCAATAATATAGATAACCAGGCCATAAAAATAGATATTTTGTCTTGATGTTGGATGAAATCGGGACAGTAAAAAGTGTTACATAAACGGAGGGGTATTTTCTACGGTACTGGGATACCGGTCTGGTAAAAACAGAGTTGTAAAAAAGTAATTCTCATAATTCACGTTCCCAGTAAAACATCACTTCGGTTTCGTCATTTTTAAAAATGAAATTCTTAAATATTACATTATGATCCTGATTCTCGGGATTCTCGATCTGGTACTGAATCGTCCATGGATCTCCCTGACCAGGTGTAAATATGATCTCTCCGGTAAACATGGTACTTGCTCCCCCCCACGAAACAAAGTAATCGGATGAATAAATATAGGTCCCGTGTTCTACAATGGAATCGGGAAGGTTATTGAAGGTATAGGTGAGTTTCAGGTCATAGGACTGGGAATCGAATCTCAGATTCCCGCCGGAAATGTAATAGCGGTAAACAAAGCAACCCGGGCATTCAATCGGGATCCAGGCAGTAAGTGTCCAAATTCCGGAAAAATCATACGTCACAGAAGTAGGAATCTTCAGGTCCTCTACCTCTTCTGCTGGTTCTTCACAACTGAAAGTAAAGATGAACGCCAGCAATGCTGGAATCAAAAGGAGTTTACGTGGATTCATGGCCTCTATTCATTACCAGGACAACGACACAGAAAGGAAGCAGAGAGAGCTGGGATCCGGATCATTTCAATTGACAAAATTAGGGAATTTACGGGTCATTGTCAAGGAAATGGAAAATAAGTTTCACTGAAACCACTTGGAATTGGAAATGCATTATTATTTTTAAATCCTTAAAAATGTAGTATCGATTATAAACCCATTTGTTATGGAATGCAGTAAAATATTCAATTCCCGCCCCCTGATCCTGCTATTATTGCTTCTGCAAGTTTCATGTCATCATCAGTCTCTTCCCTCATTGGATGAGATCCGGTCTAAAACCGGTTCGATATGTATTCGTAATGTTTCTGTCATTGACCCGGTTGGAGAAACGGTTTCAGAAGGTATGGATATCCTAATCCGCGATGGGGTAATTCAATCGATATCGCCGTCAGGCCAGGATCTTCCGCAAAATATTGGTCTGGAAATTCCGGGAGACCATTTCTATGCTTTGCCTGGATTTGTAAATACGCACACCCACCTGTGGCAACATTTGTCGCGCAGTGTGAGTCCCTCTGAACAGCTTCAACAATGGATCCCCAAAGTGTACAGGCCTGCTTTTCACATGACAGATGAAGAGTTTTACGAATTGAACCTGGTAGCCTGTTATGACGCATTACTTCATGGGATCACATCGGTTATCGACTGGTCCATCAATGCGGATGAAAAGAAATTCGAACAGGTGATTGCTGCCATGATCCAATCGGGATTAGGAGGGGCAGTAACATTTACCCATACGGCTGTTTTTCTGCCGGCTGAAACACAGCTCAGGGAGTTTAACCGGGTCCGGGAGTATGCTCTTCAGAACAACCGGGATCTGTTTGTGGCACACCTTCCCCCGGAACGTATACCGATCCCCACGTTATATGACGGGATCCTGCTTGCCACATCCACCGGTGTTCCCATTGCCGAACACATTCTTGAAAATGTTCAATGCCAGCGGGATTGGTTAACCACTGTTCAGGGCTACCTGAAGGATTATGGGGACAGCCTTCAAGCCGGAGATAAGAAATTCCTGGAAGAAATTACAGAAACACCTGAACCACCCTCCATTGATGCTATCGCTGCCATGTCTCAAAATGCACGGATTATTCTTGATTTGATTGGTTCATCTCCCAAAGAAAGAAACCAGTATAATGAGAATGACATCGCTTATCTTGAAGCCCTGGCCAGGAAAACCGGACCAACCTATATACCCTTTCTGGAACACCTCGGTGCATTTGACAACGGGTATGTATCGATACACAGTGCATTTTTAACCCCCGGAGATATTGAAATATACAAGAAACACGATATCTACATCAACCACAATCCTGAAAGCAATGCTTACCTGGCAAGCGGTATCGCGCCGATTGCATCGTATATACTGGCAGGTGTGCCTGTTACTATTGGAACGGATGGTGCTGCCAGCAACGACCGGATCGATATGCTGGCAGCCATGCGGCTGATGAGTCATCTCCAGAAAGTGGTTGCATTAAACGTACCCTTGCCGGAAGGCCTGGATTCATGGGGTATCTTGCGGTCCGCCACGATCGAGGGAGCGAAAGCATTACAACAGGAAAACCGGATTGGGACCATTGAACCCGGGAAAGAAGCGGACATCGTCCTGTTCCGTGCCGGATCGTTCGAAATGCAACCCCTAACTGATGATCCCGACTGCCTGGCTAACCTGATCGTAAACAGTACAGAATCACGTGATATATTCGCTGTTCTGAGTGATGGAAAAATCCGTGTGTGGAATAACCAGCTGGTTGATATGGATGAAGAATTGTTGGCCCGCAGGATTACTCAGATCAGGGATAATGCCTCTTCACGAAGTAATCCGGAAAACAAGGGGAGAGAATGGATAGAGGAACAAACCGTTACAGATACTACCGCTATTATCCGCTACCGCAGCATCTATCCAAACTATACCGCTGACGTGAAGATTACAAACGAAAGTGAATATCCATCGGAGGTATCCATTGTGTTATCCGATACAGAAAAAGCAGGCGGATTGTTTTTTTCCAGGGAGACAAAATCCCGGTTCCCCTATAAAAAGCTGTTCACCAATTCGCAAGTAAAGACATGCAGGATGGAGCTCCCTCCTGGTTCAACATTCACCCTGCAGAAAGATTCAGGTGGAAACCTGATACAATTTCAAGCATCCGTAGATGATCAGGTTCATGAAGTCCTTGAGGTTACCCTGGCAACGGATCCCGAATGGCAATGGTCAATCCGTGCTATGATATACCTTGAGATAAAGGCAAAATCCTGAGACGGTTATATAAAACTCACCGGCTGACACCGGTGCGACCGGCCAGGCGTGCCCCTCTAATCGAGTGTCTCGAGTCACCCGGTGAGTAGAATTAACATTACATGAGACGCAGCTATTTTTGTTGTTTGGCGTCTTTAAAAATAAACCAACCGATTCAACTACATGAAAAAAGCAACGTTTATTCCATTTTTGATGGTCATTGCACTGTCTGTCAGCGCCTACGGACAGTCAAGACCAAAGGTCAACGGTTCCGGTCAGGTGGTAACCCAGGAGCGGAAAGCCGGATACTTCAATGCGGTTAAGGTGAGCACCGCCATTGATCTTATACTAACCCAGGGCAACAGTGAGAGCATAACCGTTGAGGCGGATGACAACCTCCACGAGTACATCATTACCGAAATTAAGAACAATACCCTTCATATCTATACGGAAGCAAACATCCGTGATGCCCGCAAGATGAATGTCTATGTTACCATGAAAGACATTGAAGAGATCTCCGCTACAAGCGCAGGGGATGTTGTGGGTAAATCAGTAATTAACAGTGATGAATTGTATCTTTCCACGAGCAGTGCCGGTGATATAGATTTAGAGGTAAATGTTCAGAAGTTGACATGTAAAATCACCAGTGCAGGTGACATGACCCTTTCCGGAAAAACGGACGAACTGGAAGCCAATCTTTCCAGTGCAGGAGATCTGAATGCGTTTGATCTGACATCCCGCATGGCCCGTGTTAGCGCATCCAGTTCAGGAGATGCCAACATAACTGTAACGGAAAAGCTCTGGGCACGTGCTAGCAGTGCCGGGGATATCTCATTCAGGGGAGATCCGCCGGAAGTAGACGGGCATGCCAGCAGTGCCGGCCGGATTCATAAATACTAGTCTGGTGGTTGAAAAATACGGTTAACGAATTTATGGCAAATCTTCGATCCATGAAATGGCTATCCTTAATGAGATGGGGTATCCGGTATTCGGTTACGATGCCCGCCCTGTGAAATAATACTTCGCATAAGTGGCTTTGCCACATTTCACAGGGCCCGTTTCGTAATTCGGTAACGTTTTTCGGATTTCAATCATATAACCCTGTGCATTCCGGTCCATATATGAATTTCCAGCTGCCTCAAGGCAGTTAGTAACTTTCACAGCTTAAAATTCATAGGCTTTGGTCAAGACATGAGTACCCCGATAGGGGTACAATAATAAATAGCCCCGGGTAAGCCCTGACAACATCGTCAGGGTGCAACCCGGGGTTTAGTAAATCCGAAAATAACGGGCCAACTGCAATCTTTTATCAACGGGAAAACCTCCCATGGACCGGAAGATGACGAACTTCAAATGAAGCATAACTTTTCTGAAAATCAGAATGAATTTGTCATTGGTTTTGTTATGTCACCTTTGGTAGAATGCTTTTAACAAATCCCCATAGGATAAGTTATCTTGTACTGAAAGGGTCGAAATATGAATAGTATTAAAAATCCATGATACTTCAACAGATCAGATCTTAATGAATATTTTCTTTCTGTACAGCCAGTAGCACATATACCACAGGGTTGCCCAGGTGAGTATGCTGGTTATGATCTTTGCTGTTAATTCGCCCATCCACGAAAAAAGCCCCATTGTAAAGGGTTTGAATATCTGGTAGATCAGGTCACTTCCACCGACGTGTGCAAACAGGTAAATGAAGAGGGGGTTCATCCCGACAATGGCAAAAAACACAGCCCATTTCCCCCATTGCTTTACATCAATGATCCAATAGGAGAAGCATAGCGCCAGAAAACACCAGCCGCCACTTGCAAGAACAAACGAAGTGGTGGAAATTCTTTTGATAATGGGTGTAACAAAATCGAGAGCGTCTCCAAGAACCAGACCGATCACACCCGCCAGCAGCAATATTCTGATTTTTTGAACTGCCGATCTGTTACTCAAGATCAATTTCCCTGCCAGCACACCCCATACGGTATGGGCAATGGTTGGTACGGCATTGATGGATACCCAGTGACCGGAGGAAAGCTCGCCTGAAATCAGCAAATCAAAGTAAGCTCCGAAATTTTTATCCGGGACAAACGGCTGATTAAATCCTTCAACCGGGAAAAAGCGGTAGGTTAATTCAGTAATGATCAAAATTCCCACAGTAACCACCAGCTGAACCCATGTTTTCCGGTTCATCAATAGAAAGGCGACCAGGTAAGTCACCGAAAGCTGAGCCAGTACATTCTGGAACCGGAAGGTGATCCTGCCCGGACCGATACAATAGAGTGCCCATCCAAAGAACAGAAGAAGAAAAGAACGGATCAATGCATGCTTCAGCATATCGCGATAGGAATCACCCCTTTGCGTCCGCTTCGCAACGGAAAGTGGAATCGCTACACCCACGATGAACATAAAAAAAGGTTGAACCAGGTCCCAGAAACGCAGACCATGCCATGGATGATGGTGAAACTGGTTTCCTATAAAATGGATAACTGTACCTTCCAGAGAAGGGTCCACCATTTGCTGAAACAGACCGGTGAATTCACCAATCAGGAGGAACATGGTAATTCCCCGGAAAAAATCGATCGACAGCAATCTGCCACCCGGCGTGTAGGGCACTCCAATTTCTTTTTCCATGATTTTCTTTTTATCTCAATGAACAAGACAAATACAGGACGATTCCGTTAAGATTGATCTACTAAGATATAAATAAATCGATAGCGATTTTTATCCGCATGGAAAGTTTCGCCCGGTCGATCATGCTGTTGAAATGGTTGATATACTGAGATATTGTTTTGATAAACCTGACATATTTCTTAGTTTTGATTACGCAAATATCTAATCAAATGAAAAGAACCATATCAATCATTTCCATTTCACTGATTCTTTTTATCCTGCTCATTGCAGCTAAAAAGATCAGTTTCAATGTTCTGGCACCAGCGGTGGTGGATATTCCAACCTATATCCAATCGGTGGCCATCATCGACCGTTCCGTACCGGAAAATGAGAAGAAGAACATCCTGGAAGGGATCCTTACGGGTGAGGGTCCAAACCAGGATAAACTGGCCACTCAGGTGGCTATTGATGGTTTGAACAGTATGCTGCAGAATTCGTCCAGGTACCAGGCGGTGAGGACCTCTGAAACGATGAAAGGATCGGAGACGGGGCGGGATTTCCCCGAACCACTCTCATGGGAAATCATTGAAGAACTATGTGCAAAGTATGAAGTGAATGGTATCATCTCGTTGGAGTCGTATGATTCCGATTTCATCATTACCAACGGTTCACGGCTGGTGAATAAAAAGGTGGGCGAGCGAACCATCAAGGTTCCCGAGTTTTATGCCAATGGTGTGGCTAAGGTAAATCTGGGTTTCCGTTTTTATGATCCCGATCAAAAAAGCATTATCGATCAGTTTCATTTCACGCATACCATGGACTGGGATGTTGGCGGATCTTCCATACAGGCCGCCATTGAAAGGCTGCTCAACAGAAATGAAGCCCTGAAGGAGATTAGTTTCAATGCTGGAATCATCTATGGTGAGCGTATCTCTCCCTCATGGTACCGGGTAACCCGTGATTATTTCAGAAAATCAAAAGGGAATCCCGATCTGGCTGAAGGTGCCCGGATGATGGAGTCGAATGATTGGGACAGAGCCATTGCAGCCCTCATGAAAGCTGCTGAAGCAAAACACCGTAAGACCAGGGGCCGGGCTGCTCACAACCTGGCTGTGGTATATGAAATACTCGGGGATCTTGACCAGGCAAAAGAGTGGGCCACAACCGCCTGGGGAAGGTACAAAAACAAGAAATCAAGGGATTACGGATACATCCTGACCCTCAGGATCCAGGAACGGGAGCGGCTAAGGCAGCAGTTGGAAGAGTAGGTGTCTTAAATGACAATTAAACGGTTCAATGGAATTCTGATACAATATCCGTTATTCTCCTCCCCTACATTAATTATAAATATTCTTTTGTGGGATTCAAGAAGATCCCGACGATGGGGCTGCATCAAAAGTACGAATTTAGGTCATCCTGTCCATAGCCCCAAAGGGATCTTTGGGAGACTCCTTCGGAGAACTCCTGGCGGCAGTGTAATACTTCACAATTTCGGTAACAAAATTTCAAATTACCATCTTAAGGTTGGTATTATTCCAGGTAATTATATTGAAATTAGCTTTTAACCATCTGAATTTTACCCCGGAAGGGGTAGAACAATGAATAGCCACCGGTTGTAACCGGTGGTTGAGGTGTAAAAGTAGATTACAACCCTGAAGGCCTGCCTGCCGCAGGCAGGGGTTGAATGTTCGAATATAAAGTATTATTATTCAACCCCATCCGGGGTTGTG
>CAZXGG010000082.1:13911-15053 GCA_964640125.1 uncultured Rikenellaceae bacterium | reverse complement strand
AGGGTGACGTCCGCTTATGCGTCCTTACTCTGGGCTATAAATTTACTGCTCCTATGGAGCTAAAAATGTCTTTCTATATTTTACCGAGGACCAAATTCATCATTCATCACTCTTCATTCATCATTCCTCTCCCCCCATCCTCCCCCTCCGGGAGTTTTAATAACAAACCGGTCTCCTGTATGAAGTTCAAGTCCATCGATACTGCCGAGCGGGATCTTTTCTCCCTGTCCGGTAACTACATATTGTTTCCCCCGTTTTCCCGGTTTGCCACCCTGCATACCATAAGGAGCTTCCACACGGTGCTGGGTAAGCACAGAGAGGGAAACGTCGTCCAGGAAGGTGATCTCCCGAACCACTCCATTGCCACCCTTTCGCTTTCCTTTGCCTCCAGATCCTTTGCGGATAGAAAAACGGTTGAGCAAGACAGGGTATCGAAGTTCAAGTATTTCCGGATCTGTAATCCGGGTATTTGTCATGTGATGGTGAACGGCTGATGCACCGTTAAAATCTTTTCCTGCACCACATCCACCGCATATGGTTTCATAATAGCTGTATGTTTCGTTTCCAAAAAGGACATTGTTCATGGTTCCCTGACTACATCCGAGTACACCAAATGGTTTCAGCAGGGTATCTGTCAGCCGCTGGCTGACCTCCACATTTCCTCCTACAATGGGTGGGCATTGCAAGGGGTCATCCGGAAAATCAGGATCAAGAAGCCCTTTGGGAACGATCAGGTCTATCGGTTCAAGCAGTCCATCGTTCAGGGGAATATTTTCATTGATCAGTAACCGCAAAACATAGATCACGACACTATCGACGATTGCTTTTGTAGCATTCATGTTTCCCGGATGGACGGGACCGGTTCCGGTAAAATCTATTTTGCAGAAATTATCATCGATTTCCACCCTGACTACCAGCGGTGTATGATCATCAAGAAATTCTTCTGCCTGGTAGATTCCATTCGGAATTTTCCTCAGTGTGTTATGCATTTTCTTTGTTGCATGGTAACGGATCTCATCCATATAAGTTTTCACCCTGTCCAATCCATACTGTGCGACCATTTCAAGCAGCGCACCGGAACCATAGCGGTTTGCCGCGAGAGCAGCATTCAGGTCAGCCAGGTTTTCCTCAATTGCCCTGCT
>CAZXGG010000082.1:10279-13811 GCA_964640125.1 uncultured Rikenellaceae bacterium | reverse complement strand
GTAACCAGTCGCCCTTCAGGATCCAGCAGGGCACATGAAAAATCGAGACGCTCCTTAACATTCACGGAAAAAGAGGTTCTCTGAAGCATTGATCCCATGCTTTCAGCAATCGACGTAAACCGGTTGGTAAACAGCTCCAGTTCAATTTCCCGGATACTTCCACCAGCAACCATTTCATCCTGATTCTGCCCGGAAATTCGTGTTAACAGAGCTGAACCAACACCATCGATGGTCATCTGCCATTCTTTTTCTATAAGTGACGTATTGTGCCTGTCCAGTATTAAAGCAAAACCATGAATTTCGGCTCCCGGTAAAAGATCTTTTCTCATGAACACCGGTATTTCCACCCATTCTCCTTCAAGATTGGAGCGAATGGAATGAGCCGGTGATGGAACATAGCTGTTCAATGCTGTTAACGGTCTGCTCTCCTCCCCTCTTTTACCGGATGCGATCGTCCTGATGGACTCCACTTCAATGGCCCGGTTTTCTGACCAGTGTCCAAAAATCCCTTCATATTTTGTCCTAAAATCCTGAAGTACCTGCAGTTTATTCTGGTAGGGGATCTCGAGGCTTGAATCCTGACCCTGGAACCGCAGGTAAACAGCCCGCAGACGAACTTCAATATCACTCCTGTTCACCCCTTCCTGTTTGACCCGATTGATAGCTTCCTTGTCAAGGTTATTGAAAAGATCTGATAATCTGGAAGAGATCTCTTCATAGGGTGCCAGCACCTGCTTCTCGGCAAATCGTTCAATGACGGCATTCCCCAGGCCATAAGCGCTGAGTAAACCGGCATCTTCAGGGATCAATATCGTTGAAATATTGAGTAATTCAGCGATGGCACATGCATGCAATCCTCCGGCTCCGCCAAAAGCCACCAGGGTATAATCTGAAGGATCATAACCCCGTGCTATGGAAATTTTCCTGATTGCGGCAGCCATGATCTCATTTGCAATCTGGAGGAACCCACGGATCACTTCCTTCTTGTCCGGTTTTACACCCCGTTTCCTTTCGATTTCCAGCAACAGTTCTTTAAGCCGTGATGCAGCTTCTTCCGGGAAAACGGGAATTCCAAATTGCCGTGTGTCGAGCCTGCCTGCCAGCAGGTTAACATCTGTAATGGTCAACGGACCTCCGGCTCCATAACATGCCGGCCCCGGGAAAGCTCCTGCACTTTCCGGTCCAACACGTAACCTGTACCCATCAAAGGAACAGATTGAACCACCCCCGGCTGCAACCGTTTCTATGGAAAGGGCAGGGCTGAAAATGTGAGCTTCACCTATTTCCAGTTCGAACCTGTATTCAAATTCATTTCCATACCTGGCGACATCCGTACTGGTACCTCCCATATCAAATGATATCAGGTGATCAAAACCCGACTGTTGTGCAATGGCTGAAGCACCGACAACCCCGCCTGCCGGTCCACTCAGCAGGCTGTCCTTTGGCTGAAATTCCCTGGAACTGATCAATCCTCCGGCACTCGTCATGACAAAGATCGATTGATTTTGAATCTTTTCTGCCACATTCAATAAATAATTGCAAATCACCGGATAGAGATAGGAATTAACGATGGTGGTTTCAGCCCGTGGAAGGAATTTGATCATGTTGGACTGTTCGCTCGAAAGGGAGATATTCTTAAACCCGGCTTGCTTCAAAATGTCTCTGAACTGTTGTTCATGCTCCGGGTTCCGATAAGCATTCATAAATGCTATGGCAGCTGTATGGACTCCCCGGTTAATGAGTTTCTCTATTTTCCTCTGTACCGAAGAGGCATCGAGAGCCGTTATGGTTTCCCCCTTGCTGTTTATTCGCTCATCCACCTCAACAACAAATTCATAGAGGGGACGAGGTTTGCGGATCTCCTGAGCGAAAATATCGGGTCTCTGCTGCGTTCCGATTTTTATTATATCCCGGAATCCCCGGGTTACAAAAAAGGCTGTAGATATTCCCTTCCTTTCCAGCAATGCATTGGTCCCTTTTGTTGAACCCAGCTTGATCCTCAGTTCGGGCAGATCTTCGGTCAGCGCAGTCTGTGTTAATATACGGGCACCCAGAATGGGTGCTTCTTCCTCAGATATCAGTTCAAAACTATGTTGTTGATTATAATATTTGTCGGGTAGTTCATCGTTCAGGCAGATCATCCGCTCTCCGGGATCATAGGAATCCACCCTGAGTTCTGCATGCTTTTCTTTTAATAACCTGAAGGCATACCCTGTGAGAATATTCCTTTTTAATCCCCAGCTTTCACCAATCCGAAAGGTCCGGCGATCGATCCACTCCAGGATGGTTCCCCTGAGTGTACTGTTGCTTAATACCTTGCATTTATGCACATGACCATCTGAATCAACCGCAATACAATCGGTAAATGTTCCACCTGTATCAATGTATATTTCGTACGAAGGGTTTTTCATTTCTGATCACTTTCAACCATTCTCATCCGGAAAATCTTAAGAAAAATCAATATGCTGATAAACAGTGAGATCGCTGAAATAACGATGATGGAACTCTGGTGATTCATCCATGTACCTCCCGTTACGGACAGGAATGCCTGTAATATGTTAGTAAGTCCAATAATCAATGTAATCCAGACAACCAGTCCCATGAAAACATTTAACAGGAGTCCATTGATCCCTTTTTGTCCCATCAGGGTGATGTCATTTACTACAAATAAAAGGAACACAGTAATCACAGGTAAAACCAGTCCATTCAAAGCCTGAGCAAGAATGATCACGGGGATTGGTTTCAGGTTGGTTAAACCCAAGACAAGGCCGGTAAGCAGCACGAAAATCCAAACAACCCGGAAGTTACGTCCGGTTACCTGCCACCTTGCTGTGGATCTCCCGGAAAAGAGGCTTTTGGCGGTAATTGCTGAAGCAAGCGGAGCAGTGACAGCCGATGTAAAACCGGCAGAAAACATGCCCAGTCCGAACATATAGATTGCCCACCGACCCAGTTTCCCGGACAATGCACTGACCAGGTTTTCATACGAGAATTCTCCGGTTACTGCTGTGCCAACGATCAATACTGCCATCGAGATGATTCCTCCAAAAATTATGGCTACGGATAATCCGAACCGCATCTCTTTAATTTGCTGGTCTTTATCGGCCAGGCCCGAGCCCATGAACAGGTTATAGGGAACTACGGTAGTTCCTATCAATCCCAGAACCAGCAGACCTGCTCCGGAGTTCTGCGGGATTGAGGGAATAAAACTTCCCTTCAGGACCTGAATAATCGATGGTTTTAGCAGAATGGCAGTGAGCAAAAACGCAAAACCCATAAATACCACAAGGTATCCCATCATTCTGGAGAGAATGCGCAGGGATGGGATGCTCAGAGCCAATGCGGCTATCACCCCAATAGCGCACACAAGGATATACCTGGAAACGGGCCATATGATCTGAATTCCCGCTATAGCACCCAGCAGATTTCCCGTTTCATATGCGGCAGATCCGAAGATGATCGCACCGACAATCAGCACCAGGATTGCCAGGCGTGATGATTTTTTTTCAAACTGAGTGGAAATGGCTTCGCC
>CAZXGG010000082.1:0-10179 GCA_964640125.1 uncultured Rikenellaceae bacterium | reverse complement strand
CCAGGATTGCCAGGCGTGATGATTTTTTTTCAAACTGAGTGGAAATGGCTTCGCCGAGATTTCTTCCCGAATAGATGGTGATCCGGGCACTGGCTTCCTGTAACAGAAGGCAGGCAAGGGTTGAAAAAAGCAGGGCCCAGAGCAGGGCAAATCCATGCACGGCCCCGGCTTTCGCCGCTGTGGTAACGGTTCCCGGGCCGATAAAAGCAGCCGAGATGATCGACCAGAAAAGAATATTTAACAATCGTTTTTTTAACACCTTCCCGGATTAATTAATAATCCCCCTCAGTGTGAATTGATTACTCGTGCATCAATTGGTAGCCGTCGTTCTTCCCTTTTTCTGTAGCAGGGATCCCTTTAACCATCCACTCAGGTGCAGGTTCTCCTTTCAGAAAATGGTTGTAATACTGAGAGACGCGAATGGTAAAATCGACCTGGTTGGGTCGTTTTCCCAGGCCATGGTTTTCACCATTATAATTTAGCAACCAGGCAGGTTTTCCCAATCGCCGTAACGCCACAAAAAATTCAATTCCCTGGTACCAGGGGACAGCGCCATCTTCATCATTATGCAGCATGAGTACCGGTGTTTCAATTTTAGGAACAAAGAAGATCGGTGAATTCTGGATATAATGGACCGGTTTTTCCCACAATGTGCCGCCAATCCGGCTCTGGGTTTGTTCATACTGAAACATTCTGCTCATTCCTGATGACCAGCGTATTCCACCATACGCACTGGTCATATTGCTGACCGGAGCACCGGAATGGGCACATGCAAAGAGGTTAGTCCTGGTAACCAGGTAGGCGATCTGGTACCCCCCCCAGCTATGCCCGTTTAATCCAATGTGATCCTTATCCACATAATCAAACCGGTCGATCAGAGCCATCGTACCACTGACTACAGCGTTATAGGCACTTTCACCCGGGTAACCGATCGTATACGGAATATCGGGTACAAACACCAGGTATCCGTTGCTGACATAATAAGTCCAATTCATGGATGATCTAAGCGGACGAGGTGTCGAATGACGGTGAATACCGTCTGAACTTCGTTCATAGAAATAAACGATCATGGGGTATTTCTTATCCGGGTCAAAATTCTCCGGTTTATGGAGTATTCCCTGTAATTTTTCCTGGTCAAAGGATATCCATTCCACCAACTCGGTCGTGCCCCAGAGATAGTTTTCTTGCTGGGGATTTGTATTGGATATTCGCACAGGACTGGTAAAATTAAGGTCCGCTATCCACAGATCCGGATAGGTCTGAAAATCCTGTTTGGTAAACATCAGAAGATCTTCATTCCTGGCTTTGGTATAAACGGTGAAATAATAATCATCCATCATGATCTTCACAGGATCAGCAGCCCTGGCAGCTGTAAGATTATAGAAGCCGGATTGCTTATTAAATTCATGAAATGCTCTCAATAACATTGTTCCCTTTGGGTCGATTGTTTCTTCATCCGGGTCAAGCCTCTCATAACTGAATCTGATGTTGTTTTTCCGTCCGAAACCATTGGTCAGGTTCACCGGTTTTTCTTTCCCGGAAGGATCGATTTTCCAGAAATCATACCGGTCGGATATCAACACATAATCATCTTTACCAATCCAATTGACAGACCGATACGGCCTGGGATCACATGGTTCATCGTGCAGCTCATCATAAAAATTCACGGGTATCTTTTTAGTAAGAGAGACAACCTGGTCTGTTATCATCGACCTGGCATACCAGCTGCTATCTTCTGTCTCCCACCAGATCAGGTATTTCCCGTTTGGTGACAGGCTGACCGTGGAGGGTGCTTTTTTGATCAATAGCTTTCTGTTCCCTGTGGTTAAATCTACCCGGTATATATCCCTGTAACGGTTTGCATCCCATGAGATCAATTGCCTGTAAGGAAGATCAGATGATCCAAGAGCCACATTCCCGTTCCCTTTCAGGATGGTTCTTAAGTCAGGCATCTCTTCATCGGCTAATTGGACCACCTGTTTATTCTTAAGGTGAATCACTGCATCATACGTTCTTTTTTTCTCCCGGTCAGCATTGACCAGTTGCATGGGCTGCAAGTAGGGATCTTTCCAGTTCCAGATATCCACTTTATACTTCTCTTCATCCAGCAGGGTATCTTCTTTTTCCGGCTCGGGTTTTGGAGCAGTACCGAAAAAGAATTTTGATCCATCCTCAGAAAAATAGAGGTTTGAATGTTCGCTGGGGCTCCATCCTTCCGGAATCCCGGGGGTGACAGTATCAGCAAGCAGTGCTGCTGATGACTCTCTTGAGCTCCAGCCATACAGGCTGAATACTTTTGCTTTTATGGTATCTTCCGAATGGAGGAAAGCCACCTGCTCACCCTCCCTGTCGTTAACAAGCTGTTTGACTTCACCCTCTTTTTCCCAGATCACATTCGCCTCTTCTGAAGATGTATTAAAATTGAATACCCGGGAATAATCAATTGAATCGCCGGTCACTTCAGTAAAGCTGATCAGGTCTCCTTCCTGGGAAAAAGTGTAATCGGTAATATTCGGATATTCGTACTTTATGGTTGAAACCGGGTTAAGAATGACAAGGTCGGTTCCTTTGGCCTTTTTCAGCTTCCCGAGCTCTTCCTTTTTCTTCCTGGCTTTCTCCTTCTCCTCTTCTGTCAGCTCCTCCTTTTCTGCTTTTTCTTTCTCCGGTTCATCGGGTACTATTTTTTCAAGATGGTAAACGATCCAGGAGGAATTTTCTTTGGCTACCCGGTATGATTTCACCTTCTCAATTTTTTGGATGTCAGTGGTTGCCAGTAACCAGATGCCAAGCGAATCTTTTGGCATATCATCCCCTTTTTTCTTGTCTTTTTTTGCCTGCCTGGTAACAGCAAACTGTGGTTTGATCATAAAAACAAGAAAATCGGAACCGGGAGTAAAATGTGCCTGATATCCTCTTGAAACCGAATCCAGGGCTCCTGTCCTGACATTTTTCAGATAAAGCCATCCATCTCCCTGCTGTGGGTTTATTTCATAACTTACCCACTTCCCATCATCGGAAACAATTGGGCTCCTTAAATCTTTCCAGGAATCATAGACGGAATGGTCGAGTGGAACTTTTTGTGAGGTCTGTGAAAAAAGCACAAAGGGCAGCAAGAACAGACAATACGTTAAATAGAATGGCGTTTTTTTCATGTCGTGATAGATTTGAATTTCATATACCTGGTAAACTTACTAAAATAGAACCATTGCATCTTATAAATTGACCTGTTATGCAACTATTTCTGATGAAGTCTCCATGCTGCTTTAACCACTCCCACCAGGCCAATTGATGCCCAGAAGAATTCAAGGATAACGAATGGGATAAAATCGATCAGGATGGATGCATAACCGGCAACTGAGGCACCGATAAAATTCATGAGTGTATAGCTCAGTGAATCGGATGGGATCCATTTGAAAAGGTTCAGAATGAATGCCAGTAAAAGCAAACTCACACCGATTGATCCTATGAGTATTGAATGATCCATATTTCAAATGCGTTATACTATTAATTAACTCAAGTTGCTAGCTATTGCAAAAAGTTATATGATTTGCTTAAATTATAGAATTTCCCATTGGAGAGTGACTCTCCGAGTCGCTCCTCCCGCCATCAGCGGGAGTTTACAGAGCGCTCTGGAGAGCGCAAACGACTTGGAAAGTCGTTCTCCAAAGGTGTTTTCTATACATACAATATGTCTGGCACTTCATCTGTAACTAGCAACTTGAGTTAATTAATTTTAAATATAAATTAATTTTAAATACATTTATCGTCTTTATTTTTATGGATCGATCTAAGGTATTCATTCAATGCAAACCACTCAGCTAATTCATGAATTTCACCTCAACTTTGGTGATTCTCAAAAAGCTCCACGAATTTTCTTTTCCCCGGGAAGGGTAAATCTGATCGGGGAGCACACGGATTACAATGGCGGATACGTATTCCCCTGTGCCTTGAGTTACGGAACGTACCTTCTTGCCAGGGAAACCGATTCTCAGTTTGTAAAATTTGCCTCACTGAATTTTGATTATACCACTTCTATACCGCTGAATAAGCTTTCAGAAAAGGTTGGTAATGAATGGATCAATTACCCGCTGGGAGTGATGGATGAATTCAAAAAAACCGGTCTGTCTCTTTCAACCGGGATGGAGCTTCTTTTTTACGGGAACATACCAAACGGGGCAGGATTATCATCCTCCGCTTCTATTGAAACGGTAACTGTGTTCATGGCAAATGCCCTGTTTGGAAATCACCAGCTTGAGTTGAAAGAAATGGCCCTCCTGTGCCAGCGGGCTGAAAATAATTTCGTGGGTGTCAACTGCGGGATCATGGACCAGTTTGCAGTATCATTTGGGAAGAAGGGTCATGCGATTTTTCTCAACTGTGATACTCTGGATCATGAAATGGTACCGCTGAAATTAAACGGGTTAAAACTGATCATCTCCAACACCAACAAGCAACGGCAGCTTGCCGATTCGAAATACAACGAACGGCGCGGCGAATGTGAAACTGCCGTAGCCGAATTGAACCGTGCTAAAGCAATACGGAATCTTGGAGAACTTTCTCTGGCAGCTTTTGAAGAAATCGCGGATCATATCCGGGATGAGACCGTTCGAAGGAGAGCAAGGCACGTCGTTTCCGAGGATCAGCGTTGTGTCGATGCAGTCAGTGCATTAAAAAAGGGGAATATGGTTGCCTTCGGGGAATTAATGAACAGATCGCATGACTCTCTCCGTGAGGATTATGAGGTCACCGGGAAGGAGCTGGACGCCCTTGTTGATGAAGCAAGGAAGATTGATGGAGTACTGGGATCCCGGATGACCGGCGCCGGGTTTGGAGGCTGCACAGTAAGCCTGGTAAAGGAAGCATCCGTGGAACCCTTCATTGACACGGTAGGAAAACAGTATGAGAAACAGACCGGTCTGAAAGCCGATTTTTATGTTGCGGATGTGGGTAACGGTGTACGGGAGATCAATCCCTGAGACAATATGCCTGAATCCCATGATAGTACAAAAATCACACATAAGTATACCTAACGACAATGGAACAAAGCTTTAACCTTGGATGGATAGACTACACGATCATGCTGGTCTATTTTGTTTTTGTGATAGGCATTGGCTGGGCACTGAAACGGTACATGAAATCGGCAACGGCATTCCTGGAGGCTGGACGCTCTCTCCCTGCATGGGTTACCGGACTGGCATTCATTTCAGCCAACCTGGGAGCACTGGAGGTGATCGGTATGGCTGCCTCGGGAGCAAAGTATGGTATGATGACCATCCATTTCTACCTGATCGGCGCCATTCCCGGAATGGTATTCCTCGGGTTATTCATGATGCCCTTTTACTACGGATCAAAAGCCCGCTCCGTTCCGGAATACCTGAAATTGCGGTTCGATGAAAAGACGAGGGCATTCAACGCCTTTGCGTTTGCCATCATGACAGTTTTTGCCTCGGGGATTTCGATGTATGCGCTGGCAATGTTAGCACAGGTCCTTCTGCCATTCAACTTTGCCGTTACTATTATCGGAATAAACATCACCGAGTTTGATTTTTATCTGATATTCGCTGCCCTGATCGTTCTCATCTATACCTACCTGGGTGGGTTGACCTCTGCTATCTATAATGAAGTACTTCAATTTTTCCTGATTGTGATCGGGTTTTTACCGCTTGTCTTTTTAGCATTAAAACACGTGGGAGGATGGGAAGGGATGAAGGCCAATCTGGATGCAGGGATGCTCCATTCCTGGCAAAATACAGGATCTCCTGATGCCAATCCGATGGGGGTTGAATGGTTCGGGGTTGTTGCCGGGTTGGGTTTTGTTCTTGCCTTCGGTTACTGGTGCACCAACTTCCTTGTAGTACAGCGGGCTATGGCTGCCGGGTCAATGACGGCAGCGAGAAAGACTCCAATGATTGGTGCGATCCCTAAAATGTTCATTCCCTTTATTGTGGTCATCCCCGGGATGATAGCCATCGCTTTATTGAATGATCCATCGATTGACTTTACCCTTCCGGTGAAAGGAGACAGCTTCGATTACGATAAGGTAATCCCTACTCTCCTTACCACTCACTTTCCCACCGGAGTGCTGGGTCTTGGGGTTACTGCCTTGCTTGCCTCCTTCATGTCCGGTATGGCAGGTAACGTATCAGCATTCAATACGGTATGGACCTACGATATCTATCAAAGTTACCTGGTACCGGACAAATCCGATAATCATTACCTGCGGGTTGGTCGACTAACCACTGTTTTCGGAATAACCGTAAGCATCCTGGCCGCCTATGTAGCGAAGTCATTCAACAACGTCATGGATTTCCTGCAGCTGATCTTTGCATTTGTTAATGCCCCGCTGTTTGCAACCTTCCTGCTGGGCATGTTCACCAGGCGAACGACAGGTCACGGAGCCTTTTACGGATTGATTGCGGGAACGGTCGCCGCAGCCATTCATCACGGACTGACCGCTCCCGTGGGGTTGCATTCGCAAATAAAAGGAGGATGGCTGGGAACTATTGTCCATCATTACCACAGTGAGATGGCACAAAATTTCTGGACCGCGATATATGCCTTTGCAGCCTGTTTTGTCGTTACCGTCCTGATCTCGCTGCTAACCAGAAAACTGAAAACAAATGAACAGCTTAAAGGACTGGTATATTCCCTCACTCCAAGGCTGGTTGATAAGGAGATGGTCTGGTATAAACGGCCGGCTACATTAGCCATCCTTGTGAGCATTATGGCAATAGCATTTACAATATTATTCTGGTAAAAAAAAACGTTATGGGTGTAGATATTCGCTTTCCAATCGGTCTAATGTTTACAATCCTGGGGTTATTGCTAACCCTGTTTGGATTGTTCTCCTCATCAAACAGTGAACTCTATAAGATCTCCTATGATATCAACATCAATCTCTGGACCGGTATTTTCAGCCTGGTGTTTGGTCTGCTGATGCTGGGATTCGCCCTTAAAGGAAAGAAGAAGATTGTCCTGGAAGAGAAAGAGGTTTGACGATTGTCATGCAATGGTTATTGTGTACGCATTGAAATGGATGGCAGATAATTGCAGGTATCGAGGAAATGGAAAGTGCCTAAGTGATCAAGCAGTTATTCATTTGTCACGCATTCGCGTGACTCATGTAATTTATTGTTATCTAATGGTTAGTGAGTTATTTAGTCCGCCAACAATATGAAATTAAATCTTACTTTTGCACTCTTTCCGGGATTATTCCTATTTCACATAGCCACATGGCGGACTGTTATTAAGTTATTGAGGACATTGATGTTAGTTTTAAACTGGAGACTTAACTTTTAACTTATCAACGTATAACTCATAACTTCTATTACCGAGGACCGAGAGCCGAGAACTCACCTCTCTTCGTCCCTAAGTCCCTCAGTCTCTTCGTCTCTCCCTCTCAAAGTCTCACAGAAAACCGAAATCCTAGTACTTTACAAGTTTCTGAACGGATCTCCTGCCCTCCTCTTCCACCGTCACAATGAACACTCCCTGAGGAAGAAAGCCAAGGGATAGTTCCATCTGGTCATTCCGGGTTTTGAATGCTTTTTCAATCTTTCCCGAAAGACCTGAGATGATTACAATATGTTCCCTGTTGCTGTTTTTGAAATGGATATGTACCGTATTTCCAGCCGGATTCGGCCAGATCGCAAAAAGATGCGACCGGTTGAAATCAATGTCCGAAACATGATTAATGGCATTGACCTTTTTAAGCAGCCATTTACCAGGGTCCACAACAAGGGATTGCACGATATCAGGGATTAAAAAAACAAAATCCTGGGTATTCTGATCCTGGTACGCCCTGACCACTGTATCCCCACCATCACAGAACAAACGAAACTCCAATGAAGTTTTAAAAAGTGGTGTTGAGCCTGAGGAACCGGTCTGGGTTGACCGGACCATCACTGAATCACCACGTTGACTCCAGTTAATTTCAAAAATGGGATATCCTTTCCCAAAATACCACTGTTCAAAGAATTCTGAAAAATCCTTTCCGGATACCGATTCCAGTACATCCCTGAAATCGAGTCCTGTGGCTACATCATTCCCATATTGATTCAGGAAGCTCTCCAGTGTTTCAAAAAAGAGTGAATCTTTATCCAGTTCAAACCGGATCATGTGAAGGAGGGCTGCCCCTTTCTTGTAGGAGAGATTCCCGCTGAAGATCCGGCTTACATTACTGATCTCCTCAAACGGGACATAAACACTTCCATCCGGTTCCATCAAAGCCTGGCTCTGCGCGTTAAGCATCCATCCATCTGCATTTTCCTGGGAGATAAGATACTGGTATGCAAGGTATTCCGAATAGGAGGCGAATCCTTCATTGATCCAGATATCCATCCAGGTGGCACAGGTAACGTAATCACCAAACCAACCGTGCCCCAGTTCATGCGCTACCAGAAAAAACCGGAAATCTGCTAAGGTGGTCATGGTCTGATGTTCCATGCCACCACCCAACGGTGCCAGACAGTGACCGTATTTCTCATCATAGAAAGGATAAAGAACATACAGGCTGGAAAACAGTTCAACCAGTTCTTTTGTATTATCAATCAATGATTTGTTCTGAGAAAGGTAATCCGGATGATCGTAAATGTAATTCTGGATCAGTATCGAATCGGAAAATCCATCGGGATGGGCATACAGACTGTAATCCTGGTAATCAGCAATGGTCATGGATATCAGGTAATAGGCAATAGGGTGGTGTGTTTTCCACTCGTACCTGACCTTATTTCCCGGTAACGGAACAACATCGGTTAGTATCCCGTTGGAACCTGCCATGAGGGAGTTATCGGTTGTAATAAAAACATATACAGAATCTGCCTTATCCGAAAGGACCTGCTTGCATGGGAACCAGTCGAGGGCACTGTACGGTTCGGACAGAGTCCATGTTACCTGTTTTCCCCAGGATGGGCTGGTACCAGTACTCATCCCGGAGAAAAAACCATCCGAAATCACAGTCCCCCTGTAATAGACCTGCACAGAAAAATACTCTTTAACAGGAATAGGGATTTCAAGATCAATGGTTACCATGTTATTTTCCCTGATTACCTCATGCCTGACTTCGTTTACCAGTACTGAATCGATGATAAGGTTATCATTCAATTCAAATACCAGGGTCTGAGGTGATGATACAACAGCAGTTGCTCCAATGGTAACATTTCCTGAAATGGTAGTGGACGTGTTGTTTGCTTCCAGGTCAAGGAAATAGAATGTTACATCATAGTCATCCAGGGCAATGTAGTTAGCCTTTGCCCGGGAGGAGTACAGTGTTTTTTTTCCCTGCAGGAATTCCCCCTTCCAGTCGCTGAAATCTTTTTCCTGGCCAAAAGCAAAAATAAAGGTGGGAATAAACAGAAAAACAAGAATCCTTCGTCTATTCATTTCAATGCCCTTTCCCTGCTGTAAGTTTACGACTTTTTTTTAAAATGAGACAGGCAGGACAATCAGAAGAAACCGGGAAGAAAATGAAGATCGATGAAGCAATAAAAGCTCCCGGATCAACAAAATGATTTCAGGCTAAAATTCCCGTATCAAAGCGTATGGAATATAGTGTAACCTGCACCAGATATTATTTACTCTGTCTTGGTTATTTTACCCTCGCAGCAGTAAACGGCATCTGGTATTCCGGAGGCCCTATGGTTCCTGTAAACTCATCTTCATTGAACTCACCGCTTATTTCAATAAGATAGCTCCCCACACTGAAATGTGTAGTAAGGTTTCCCTCTTCGATCTTCAGGTCCTCCAAATCTATCGATCCCTGATCTGAGTCTATTCTCCCAATAAATTTCTCACCATCATGACTGATGACCATTACACCTTTAAAAGAACCTTCAGGTGTATCAAGCTGGTATTCCCAGGAGCCTCCATATTTCTTTATTGCCATTTTGGTTGTTCCACAACCTGACAGTAGTACTACGGAAACTACAACAAGGAAAACCTTGATCAATGAACTGGAATGGATTGTTTTCATCTGTTTACAATTAGGTTAATATGGCGTATTATTGATGCTCCTGGCAATGATATGAAATTGGATTCTATTAAAAGTTGAAAGATATAATCTCTCCATGGATTTTACAAACATAATGCTAAGTTGTAAAGCAAAAAAATACAACGTTCTTCAGGCTGTTTTTTCCGGCATCACTCCGCATCTTTCACGCATCGGAATCCCACGGTGGCACA
>CAZXGG010000081.1:2424-15584 GCA_964640125.1 uncultured Rikenellaceae bacterium | reverse complement strand
CATGAAATACATACCATTCCTGCCGATGTGGTGCTTCTTACTCCTTCAGAAGACCAGGTATCCCGATCCTCCAAAACCATGTTCAACATGCTGGGAGCCGATATCTCTTTTCTTCCCCAGTTTGAGGATCGCGGTATGAAATTTTATGATAACAACGAAGAAAAGGATGCAATTGTGATTTTGGCTGATCATGGCTTTAACACAATCCGTCTAAGGATCTTCGTCAATCCCGAGAATGAAAACGGTTATGCTCCCGAAACCGGCTATTGTGGATTGGAATATACCAGCATGATGGCTAAAAGAGCCAAAGAAGCAGGAATGAAACTGTTATTGAATTTCCATTACAGCGATTACTGGGCCGATCCCCAGCAGCAAAATAAACCACTCGCCTGGAAAGATCTGGATTTCGAAAGTCTTACCCTGATGCTAAAAGACTATACCAGGGATGTAATCCTGCACCTGAAAGATCAAGGGACCATGCCCGAAATGGTTCAGATCGGGAATGAGATCAACCACGGCCTCCTATGGCCGGAGGGACACATCAGTAACCCCGACAACCTGGCTGGCTTGTTAAAAGCCGGAGTCGAAGGAGTCCGGGAAGTCGATCCTTCCATCCTCATCATGATGCATATTGCCCTTGGAGGGCAGAATGATGAAGCGGTATTCTGGCTCGACAACATGATCGCCAGGGGGGTGGATTTTGATGTCCTGGGATTATCCTATTACCCCCGTTGGCATGGCACACTCGATGATTTGAATAATAACCTTCATGACCTGGTAAAACGGTATAAAAAAGATGTGAATGTGGTTGAATATTCACAATTTGAAAAGGAATTGCATGATATTGTCTTCTCTTTGCCAGAAAATTTCGGAAAAGGAACCTGCATATGGGAACCCCTTAGTTTCTGGGGCGGCCTGTTTGACCGGGATGGTGTAGCACTGGAAACCATCAGTGTGTATGATACAATCCGGGATACCTATTACTCGAATTAGATTAAAAGTATTTCAAGACACCGACAGGTCTCAGGCGGCCGGCCAGGCACCCTGACGGGTCAATTACCGGTAGGGCAGGGTTAAGATTAGTCCCGTTAGGTGCCATAGGCATACCCAGGGTAGACTTACAGGAAATAGCCAGCTACTTCAGTGGCTGGAATAAAATGGAAAAATAAAGAACGTCCCGGAGGTGCCATAGGCATACCTATGGTAGACTGAAAGATAAACATGCTTACGTAATACTTTCAATTCATCATTGCAGTCATCATATACATAAATCTACCGGATATTTATAAGAAATGTTCAACTTCTTTTTGAAAATAGGTTTCAGGAATACGTATAAATACAAGAATGTTACATTCATCAATATAATATGCCTTTCTCTGGGAATTACCATCTTACTATTGATCGCAAGTTATGCCCATAACGAACTAAGTGTAGATAATTTCCACACCAGGGCATCCCGGATCTATAAAGTCTCCTACGGTAACTCAAGTTTTACACCCGGCCCACTCTCAGGATTACTGAAGGGTGAATTCCCCGAAATTCAGAATGCCACACATATTGAAACTCATCAGTTATTTATCTTTTCCCCCGTTTTAAACTTTAACAATACTGCATTCGAAATTGAACACTATTATTCTGCTGATTCTGCTTTCTTTCAACTGTTTGATTTTGATGTATTACATGGAGGGGATGTAAATAATGCGCTAAGCATCCCATTTTCACTCATCCTGACGGAAAGTGAGGCACTTCGTATCTTTAATATGACTAATCCGGTCGGAGAAACAGTCATCTGGAAGACATACCGGGATTTTTCCTTTACCGTTACAGCAGTAGTGAAAGACCCTCCGGCAAATTCTTCCATCCGTTTTAACGGATTAATCTCTGCAGCTTCTGTACAAAAAATGGGGCTCAATTATCCTGATAACTGGGGATTCACCGTTTTTGAAACCTACCTTCTCCTGGAACCTAATGTCGTTGCATCCATACTCGAGCCAAAGCTGAGGAATTACCTTATTGAATATTATAAAAGCTATCTGGGAGCAAGCGCATCCTATGCAGATGCTGAAACCACACCATTAACATTACATCCCCTCAGGGAGGTATATTTTGATAAAAACCTTGCCAATGATACAACAAACCGGGGGAATTTATTACTGGTACGCGTTTTGATTACCATTGGATTGGCTATCCTGTTGCTGTCCATCATAAATTATATCAACCTTTCTACAGCAAGGTCATCCGTCAGATCCAAAGAGATAGGTGTACAAAAGCTGGTGGGTTCAAACCGCAGTAACCTTGTTTTTCAATTCCTGACTGAAACAACAATGATTGGTTTTTTTGCAGTAATTATTGGAGTTGTTATCGCTTCGTTGTTTCTAAACCGGTTTGGCCATTTCATGAATGTAAGTTCTGACTTACAGTTTACCTTCCCCTTTTTCATTCTGCTAATACCCGGAATTTTATGTTTAGGATTCATTGCAGGAATATATCCGGCATGCTTTATTTCATCACAAAACATTATTGACATTCTTAAGAAGAAATCAAGACAAAAGAATCGAGGGGTGACATTACGGTATTTTCTCATTGTTTTCCAGTTCTTTATCTCCATTGTTCTGATTGCAATCACTTTTCTGATTGCTAAGCAAATAACCTACATTAAAGAGAAAGATGTTGGCGTAAATACAGAGCATATTATTTACATCAAACTACCCTATCAGTTAATGCGTAATAAAAAAGAGATTTTTCATGAACGATTACGCCAGTTACCTGATGTAAAAAAGGTTGCCTTTTCGAGTTCAATTTTCGGGAAAATAGAGGGATTAAACAGTCAGGTGGTGGAAGGTAAAACGGTACATTTTGCCTCGTTATGGGTTGATCCGGAATTTATTGACTTATATGACTTTGAATTAATTGAGGGGAGATTTTTTTCAAAAGAACTCAGAAGTGATCTTAATTCTACTCTTCTGCTAAATGAGGCAGCAGTTAAAGAATTTGGCATGCAGGATCCGTTTCAAATAAAAATACGAGTGCCCGGTGGACAGGCCAAAGTTGTGGGTATTGTTAGAGACTTTAATTATAAATCGCTTCATAGCAACATTGAACCCATCACAATTGTCTATCTTCCCGGTCAGGGACAGTATGCCAATATAAAAATATCGGATGCAAATGTTTCACAAACACTAAGAAATATAGGAAAAATCTGGAATGAACTGGCACCGGGATTTCCATTCAGCTATCATTTTCTCGATTCAGATCTTGACAACTTATATAAGAATGAAGAACAGTTGGGAAAAGCCATTACCATCTTTTCGCTAATTGCTATTTTCATTGCTATTCTTGGTGTATTAAGCCTTTCCATTTTTTTATGCGAGAACCGTGTTAAAGAAATTGGAATACGAAAGGTTCATGGTGCAATGCCATGGGAAATCATACTCCTCTTGAATAAAAATTATATTGTGTGCCTTCTTGTTGCATTTATTATCGCGACTCCCGTTGCCTGGTATGCTATGACCAGATGGCTTGAAAATTTCGCTTATAAAACAAATATAAGCTGGTGGATTTTTTTAGTATCAGGAATCATTGCTTTCCTAATAGCAGTATCAACCGTTAGCTGGCAGAGCTGGCGTTATACAATCAGAAACCCGGCTGATACGCTCAGATATGAATAATAGTAAAAATACAATCCTATCAAAAAATGGTAAAAAAATGGTGACAGGTTTCAAATCCTGTCAGGTTTAATGCAGGATCCGGTAGTTGGATCAGGGAATAATCCCCATTATGCCTACAAATTATCAGGATTGTATGCAACCATGGCCCTGCCGAACTTACAGATCATTCCACTCTTCTTTCTTCTCATAGGATGTACTATTATTATATCGGTTTAGTTCGAGTGACTGTATGGATCAATCCGGAATGGTATTGCGTGCTTCCCTGTCCGGATCATTTTTAACCTCACACACGTTGTTAAGGATCATGGTTTCACCGTTTTCAACGGTATATGCCGGCCATTCGGGTAATCCACCGCCATTTGGATCTCCTGTAGCCATAAACTGCAACAAAGCTCCGGACATTTGTTCCGACAATTTTCTGGGCCGCTCACCACCACCTGTATGGGTTAACATGAGGTCTGTATTAAAATACCAGAAGCAGATATCGGAACAGTGGAATGCCCTCATGCGGTTGTCGAACAGCGGTGGTTGCCAGCCAAACCATGCAACATAAACCGGAGCATTCTGATTTGCTTTGGCATTGGCTGTATTGATCAATCCCTTGCGGTTGCTGCTGATCATGATCATCAGTTCAACGGGTTTGGCTTCCGGAAAGGCTTCGGCATAAGCATCATATACTTCACCTGCTTTTTCTCCCAGTCCACCGCGAAAACCTGCACGCTCCGCCAGCATCTCTTTGGCTTCTTCGGCAGTAATCTCTTCCAGTTCCGGATTATTTCTGCTCATTGACCATTCATGGAATGTACTGCAGATCAACATAGGGATATCGGATGATAACCCGTCAGGTTCAGAGAAAAACGTTCCCTCAGGGATATTTACTCCATCGGCAACCGGGCTGAAGCTTCCCCGCATCATTCCACTTTCAGCATGTTCTTCTGCACATTTTCTTGCAGCACGGCTTGCCAATAAGATGTATTCTTTCCAGGGTATTTCCTTTAGTTTGTCAATTTCTGAAGGTTCCAGGCCAGCCTCCTTCAAAATGTATTCACCAACCAGGCGGGAGTACTCCTGATCCATAGCCTGAATGGTTGAACCGCTCAATGGAACTGCTTTATGGACTAAACCTTTTGCCTGTGGCATGGACAGCAGGATACAAACTTTAGCTCCACCTCCGGACTGTCCCATGATGGTGACGTTATCGGGGTCACCGCCAAAGTTGGCGATGTTTTCATGAATCCATTCAAGGGCTGCAACCATATCGAGTGCACCAACATTGCCTGAATGGGCATATTCCGGCCCACCGACACCCGAAAGATCAGAGAAACCAATCGGTCCCAACCGGTGATTGACCGACACAAATACAATGTTCCCTTTGCGGCTGAGGTTTTCGCCCTTGTAACCATCCTGTTCAATTCCGTTTCCATTGGTATAGCCTCCACCGTGAAGCCAAACCATAACCGGCCTTTTTCCACCATCAGCCAGGGCAGGAGTCCAGACATTGAGTTTCAAACAGTCTTCGCTGACATCATCGTAATTCCAGTGATCGACAAATGATGCATAGGTATTGGCATACCGGTTATCCATGATCTGGGGTGCTGAATTACCCCACCATACTGCAGGGTATATATCATCCCAAGGTTCCGGTTTCTGTGGTGGCATAAAACGGTTTTCACCACCGGTATCAGCACCGTAGGGGATTCCCCTGAACTGGTAAATATCCCGCAAAATAAAACCCCTTACTTTTCCATACACGGTTTCAGCAATTGCGATATCATCACCAATAAAAAGCACCTGGCCGTCGGTGTCAGATTCGCTCTCTTTTGCATTGGTACATGCGGTAAGCAGGAATGCAGAAACGAACACCACGCCTGCTATCCCGACTACCAACATTTTCAAAATATTTTCTCTACTGGTTTTCATTTTTTCTTTTTTATGATTTGTAAACAGGTATTGAATGATCTCATTAATTTCTCCCATCGTTTTCATCCCATCCGGAAGTGATTGTTGATTATTTTACACCGGGTATCAATCCGCATCACTTAAACAGCATGGGTACAAATTCGGCAAGATAGATCCTCCAGTTGGGCCATGTATGTCCGCCGGTGCTTTCACGGTAAACGTATTCTAAATCCAGATCGTCGTAAAACTTTCGCAGATTGACAACCGACTCATACAGGAAGTCATCCTTCCCGCAAGCAATCCAGTATAATTTTACCCCACTATCCTTCAGGGCTTTTATCTGGGCTACATGTTCATCCTTGTTATAATTTCCAAGCCGTGTATCATTAAACAGTCCCATGCTCATGACACCGATGTAGTTAAACATCCCGGGATTGGCATTTGTAATCATCTGAGTATGAAACCCTCCCATGGAAAGACCGGAAATAGCCCGGTGATCTGCATCCGCGATGACCCGAAAGTTCTTTTCAACAAACGGGATCACATCCTTAACCAGACTCTTTTCAAACTTCCCGGATATCATTCCACCCGGTCCGCCGGCATTTATGCGGTCGATTTCCAGGTCAACCGGCTGGTCGTCTGGTGCGGCAGCCATAGTAGGAACACCATTGGTCATAATAACAATCATGGGTACCGCTTCCCCGGCAGCGATCAGGTTGTCCAGAATATAATTCGTACGCCCGAGGGTAGTCCATGCATCTTCGTCCCCACCCGCACCATGAAAAAGATAGAGCACCGGATAGGACACATCGCTCGTGTAATAATCCGGAGGTGTGTAAACGAACATTCTCCGATCCATTCCGAGCGTTGGAGAAGGATACCATACTTTTGAAACAGTGCCATGAGGGACTTTAAAAACAGCATAAAGATCAGATCCTTCCCCACGGATCGTAAATACACTTTCATTACGTACACCGTCACGAACAATATTGAAATTACCGGGATCAAGAACCCGCACTCCGTCAATAATGAATGAATACGTATAGATTTCCGGGGCAAGCGGATCAATGGTGATCTGGAACAGACCGGTATCATTCCGTTCCAATTCCATACTTGCCCCCCAGCCCTGCATCCAGTTGCCCGAAAGTTTTACTGAGCTGGCATCCGGGGCATACAAACGAAAAATCACGGAATTATCATTCTGGATATCGGGTGAAACAACGGGTCTCCTGCCCCATTGGGCATTGGTTTGAAAAGTAAAGGTAGTCAATGCAAAAAGCACGAGCAGCCAGACCGCTTTTTGACATGAATGGATTTTAATAAACCATGCTATCTGAAAACATTTCATAATGTAGCTTTTAAGGTAATTCATTAATGGTAACAACTCCTGTTGATTTTATTTTTGTCACTTCACTGGCAGGTAGTTCCCAGTTCTCATTAAAAAAACCCTCACTGATAATATTATCCGAAAACTCGTTAAACAGCACAAAGTCCCGGAAATATTTCAGTGCATCGATTTTGGACTGCAGGAATGCAAATTCTCCGGATTGGCCGGGGTTCCCTCCCACCGGTTTCTTTGGTGCCCACCATGACAGTCCAGAGTTTACCAGGACGTAGTGCTGGTTTAACGGGAAAATATACAGTAGTCCATACTCATTCGTATCTGCATGGAGGTGCATTGGTAATTTGTCGGCAAACCGCTCGATGATGCTATTAGTTTCGCGTGTACCAAACAGGATGAGGTTGGATGTTTCCAGGTCACTCTGCCTGATCTCCCGGTCGGAAATCACCCTGGGAAACACCATGATCCTGCCGAACATTCCACGATCCGCTGCCCAGTCAGCTGCAGCTGCGGCCTGGGTACGACGTGCCTGCAGCTCGTCGGGTGTAGGATTTCCTCCGGTTCCGTAAACATAAATGTGGTTACTGCTTACGGCAGCAGCAATCGGTCCCTCAGCTCCGGCTTGTTTGGACATCAGTCCGGGAGTGTATTTTTTATTCACCCAGGCATTGTTCTCCTTGGTGAATGATGCGGCATCGGGAGTTTTTATACGGAAGTTTTTCCCATCCAGGATAACCTTAAGCCGCTGTTCCGGAATGAATTTCGGATGACCAGTTAAGTTCAGGGTAAACGCATCCAGACCGGAGGTGGTCACTTCAACCTGGTTTTCTTCCGTAAAGCTGGCATCGATAGTGGCGAGGGTTCCTGGGGTGATCTTATCGAACTTCACCCAATAAGCACCATCGTATTTATACCATTTGGTACTGAATTTAACCTGTTCCGGGAAACGGTTCCGTTCGAACTGAGAGAACCATTCAAAAATAAATCCATCTTTATAAGCATACTCCCAACTGTTGTGATTGATACCCGGGTATTCGATATAGTCGAAGTGTTTACTGCAGGGTTCAAATTTCTTCTTCCAGTCCTGGGCTATCTGGTAAAGAAAGTCTTTGTCCCCGATAAAGAGATGTACGGGCAGGTTAAGGACATTTCCGGCAAGGTCGGAAGATTCCTCGGGTGGTGCCGGGCATACCGGTGCAATGGCAGCCCAGGTATCCGGTCGGGTTAGCCCCAGCCAGATGGTTCCACCGCCTCCCATAGATAGTCCTGTAAGATAAATCCTGTCCTCATCAATGGGGAAGCGTTGTTTCAGGTCATCCAGCATTTCATACACATCCTGTTCGGGAATACCCTGGTATCCTGCTGTTCCCCTGGCATATGGAGCTGCAGCAATATAATCCACCTCCTGCAAGTCAGGCCAGTACCGGCTTGATTCCAGGTCGGTTTCTGTAGGAACAAAACCAGGTGTCATAAAATCCTTCCCCTGGATATTGCCCTGTCCAAAAACACGGCGTAATCCCAGTCTGTGGTTGGACCAGGCACCATGTAAAAAGACCACCAGGGGATACTTCCTGTTTTCGTCAAAATTTTTTGGGATATAGACTGCATACGGCTGATCCGTCTCATCAACGCTTGAGAAGAAACAGAGATCCTGTGGACCGGCTTTCAACTTCTGAGCCATGACATCGTGACCCGTGAGAATAAAAAATGAAAACATCCCTGTGATGGCAAATAACAAATATCTGTATTTTTTCATAACTGCAACAATTTTAAATAATACATTGAAATGTAGAGATAAAAAGAAACATTGTGGTTTCTCCCCGGGTTAGATTATAAGTCTTGTTAAAGTAATGATTTTTTATCTGGGAACCTGATACTTTATATCCTTTTTTAACACGACCAGGGCTATAGCTATTACATTTGTTCAAAATAGCATGACCGATCATTCCAATATTCTCAATAACATATTGATCTTCTTGTATTTGTTCTTTGATTGTCGTACTTTTAATTGTATAAATCAATGCTCCTATTACCTTTAACTTTAATCCTAACATACCATGAAAACGAAATCGATCTATTTCCTGGCTTTTCTTATTTTATCCGGTTGTGCTGGTTCCCTTAAAATACAATATGATGGAATAAATGCAAATTTACCAGCATTCAGTGAAAACATCACCATTGCCATCTGGGATCAACGGGAACAGGTACTTGATGGTTCCCGTAAACCGGATTTTGTAGGTTATATGCGTTCGGGGGCAGGAATAGCCTATCCAATCGGAACGGCAAGTGGAAAACCAATTGTTGATGATATCTCATCTTCAATCGCTTCCTCACTGGAAAAGCAGGGTTGTACTACTTCAATCATTACAACCTCCCCAACTGAAGATGAACATGCAATCCTGGAGAATTTCGCAAAAAACGGAAGTGGAAAGCTTTTCCTGATGAAATGCTCGGAGTATCATACGGATGGATATGGTATTCAAAATCTTAATTATGATTTGCTAGTGAAAATCTTTGCATCAGATGGCCAACTTTTGAAAGAGAAGGGTTTCCAGGGGGATAGAAATTTGGGTGGAAGTGTAGCCTGGGGAGCAGGTAAATATAAGGAATACATGCCAGAGGGTCTGAAAACTTTACTGGAAGAGATTTTTAACGATCCGGAGATAACTTCCGGTTTGAGTCAATGAATGGTTAAAGCAAGAGGTAGGATGATCGACAAACAAAAGCATTTCAATTGATTAAACACTTAATCGAGAGTTGTGTATTTTATCCGCCTTGTGGCAGCAAACCGCCAGGCGGATTTTATTAATTTACACACCGGGTGAGTTGCCCTGGGAAAAAACCTTCAACCCGGAACAGATGCATTTTGAATCGGGAGCTGTCCCTACTTAATGAATTCGGGCTTTATTTTTTTTACCTTTAATCCTTGGTTCCAATTCTAAATCTTCCGGTTATGAAAAAATTATCCTGCAGGCTATTTTTAATTTCAATCCTGTTACTGCTTTGGGAGGTTAATTCCTTGTATGCCCAGCCAGAACTGATGGCCTGGGGCAACCTGACGGGTATCCGGATCAAGGGTCAATTGATGGAATTTGAATCGAGTCTGCGGGTTGTCGAAAAAGGCTGGCAGCATGTTGCTATGACTGCCAAAGAAAGGCAGCGTCCCAGGTATGACAGGGAGGGCAAGAAACAAACTGTAACCACTGCTATCGGGGGAATTCTTTTCACTGAAGTCGTTGTGGAAAACAGCGATGGAAGCGTGGAACTAACTGTAAATACCTCCTCAGAAGCAGACACTCTTCTGGAAGGTGTTTTCCTCTGTTTTGATCTGCCGGGCACTTGGTATGGTGAAGGTTCCATACAGTTCACCAGCAAAACCCAGGCAGGTATATCAAGCTTGGATCTGAAGGAAATAACGATTGAAAATAACAGGAAACCGTTCAACATTACTGCAACAGGAGTGGTTATTACATCTCCCAAAAGGCAACTGGAAATCGATTTCAACTCAGAAACCAATGTTTACCTGCAAAGAGAGTCACCAAACGGCTCCAACATCCAGGTTTATATTGAACTGATGGGGCCCGTGATAATTAAAGGGCAGGAATCACAAAAGCGGTTTTCAATAACAGCAGGTGGAGAAATCGACAGAACTCCGGTGAAGATCGTGTTGGATGTGAAAAATCCGGGAAGGCAATTTGACGGTCTGGGCGGTAATTTCAGGCTCCAGAATCCCACTTCCGATCCGCCGGTTATACAATATTGTCTCGACAGCCTGCGGGTTGCCTGGGGTCGTGTTGAAATGCCATGGCAACTCTGGCATCCTGACGAAAACACCGATCCCATTGAAGCCGCAGAAGCAGGGAATCTGCATCCGCATGTTCATGCATCCATGGAGATGGCTCAGCAGTTAACGAAAAAGGGTATGCCGGTAATCATCAGTGACTGGCAGGCTCCGTCATGGGCAATCATCGGTGACCCCATGGATGCATACCGTTACCGGTCCATTGGCATTTTTGGTTATCCGCTTGATCCTGAAAAAATGGAAAAGATCTACCAGTCCATCGGGGATTATCTTGTTTACCTGAAACAAAACTATGGTGTGGAAGCTGTTATGTTTTCGTTTAATGAATCCGACCTGGGAATCAATGTCCGGCATACAGGGGAAGAACATGCAACATTTATAAAGGAGATGGGAGCTCACCTGGCTTCCCGCGGCCTGGCAACCAAACTGCTACTGGGTGATAACTCCGATGCAAACACCTTTGATTTTATTATCCCTGCCATGAACGATCCGGAGACACACAAATATATCGGAGCCATATCGTTCCATTCGTGGCGTGGTTGTACTCCGCAAACCCTGGAGAAGTGGGCTGGTGCAGCAAGAAAAATGAACCTTCCGCTGCTGGTTGCCGAAGGCAGCACAGATGCTGCTGCATGGAACTATCCTGAGATCTTCTCAGAACAGTCGTTTGCATTGCATGAAATTAACCTGTATGTACGCATCTGTGCAGCCTGTCAACCATTGTCCATCCTGCAATGGCAGCTGACAGCCGATTACTCCGTTATGGTGGGAAACGGTATTTTTGGAACCAATGGTCCCCTGAGACCTACACAACGGTTCTGGAACCTGAAGCAGCTGGCTTCAACACCTGAACATTCGTTTTCCATTCCCCTATCCTGCAATAAAGAAGGGATCAACTGTACTGCATTCGGGAACCTGGCTAAAGGTAAATACGCAGTCCATCTGGTTAACAATGGAGCAGAGTGTGAGGCAACCATCTCAGGCATCCCATCTGTGGTAACGGAATTCGATGTGTATGTAACCGATTCGGGAATGGGCATGGTGAAAACCGGTACGGTTCAGGTTTTGGATGGCACAGCAACCCTGAAGCTTCATCCGGCAGGGTTTACGACATTGTTGACGAAATAGTAAATAACCTGTTGTGCGATTGTCCAAAGGACTCCTAAGGAGAAAAGATGATCGACACCCTGTCTTAATTTACTGTTAATTAGAATATAACTACCTGCCTCATTTCTCCTGAATTTTTATTATAGAATTAGGAGGAAATAAGAACATAATCCCGGAGGGATTAAAGTATGAACAGGAGCGAAGCGGAACTCACCGAAGGTAATAGCCCGGTACAAGCCCGGATGCCTGCCTGCCAACCACAGGCTGGTGGGCGAGCCCCTAAAAGTCATCGTATCACTCTTTTATTGATTATACCAATATCTTGGTTGTCAGGTTGGTAATGCTGGCCTGGATCGCATCAAACGGTTTACCATCCCTGGTGCTATCCTGTTCGACGATCATGTATTTCATGCCGGCGACATCTTTGGCTGCCAGGATTTTCTTGAAATCAATCACCCCGGCGCCTACCGGAGCAAAATCGGTAACACCAGCTGTTGTGAAGTAGGGTTCCTCATGGGTGAACATGTCTTTCATATGGAATAGCTCGAACCTGCCCGGATACTTATTAAATATCTCAACCGGGTCCTGTCCGGCTTTGGTTGCCCAAAAAAGATCAATTTCCATCGTTACGAGATCTTTATCCAGCTCCACCATGAATACATCGTAATAGGGTACCTTGCCCTCTACAACATCAAACTCGAAATTATGGTTATGGTATCCGAACCGGATGCCATGTTCTTTCATGATCTCACCAACCTGGTTCCAGTCTGCTGCCATTTTCTGATAACTGGCAATGGTTGTCCGTGCTTCTTCAACCACCCAGGGTTGTACACAATATTTCACGCCAAGCATGGCATGGGCTTCAGCCATCTTCTCCGCATTCTCCAGAGTAACACCTTCTGCCTCAACCTGTGTGTGGCTGCTGAGGATCTCCATACCCAGGTCTTCTACCATTTTCCTGAATTCAGCGGGTTCATACCCATAGAATTTACCATCGGCATAGTTTGCTAACTCAAGGTATTTATACCCCATCCCGGAGACCTTTTTTAACGATCCCGGCACATCGGTTTCCATGGCATCGCGAATCGTGTATAGCTGAAGCCCGATACCGAATGTTTTGGGATCTACCGCTACTGATTCCGCTGTTGTGGTCCCTTTCGTTTTGCAGGAATAGTGAGCCAGGACCATAGCTCCCACTGTACCAGTTGCTGATAATCTCAGAAATTCTCTTCTTGAACGTGTAGTTTTCATGATTCTGTTTCTTATGTATTTGTTAAAAGTATCGAAGGACAATCATCAAAAATGAAGTAATAAAAATAAAACAATAGTTCCAGAAAATAAA
>CAZXGG010000081.1:0-2324 GCA_964640125.1 uncultured Rikenellaceae bacterium | reverse complement strand
CGGTCAGACCGTGCGTGCTGTACCGATGGGTGTTGATTGGTAAACACCGAATTATTGAATGCCTTTTATTAAGACTCGTCGCCCGATCTGAAGTCGAGCGACGAGGAGTTAAGTTTATTCATGAAATTTGTAAAATACCTTCAGCAGATTTCAATTTCCCGATTGTTTTATCTTTTCGAGGTTCTGGTCGAATACCGGGGACCTGTATCCGGGATCAAAATCGGGATTATCAATGATCGTTCCGTCCTCGTAATTGAAATATCCTTTCAGGAAACGGTTCGACAGGGTATAAACCACTTCTTCATCCTCATCCAGGTAGGGTGGCATCTCGGTCAAAACCTGCTCAACGGCCGTTCCCTGCAATGCAATCTTTTTCAGTTTTTTGGCGTACAGTTCATGGGTTTCTCTTGAAAAAGAGATCACCACCACATATTTCCCGAAATATTTGTTATGGTTGTGTTTGTAGATCAGATACAATTTATCCTTAAAGACCTTATCTGCCGTTTTGTAAAAGCTATATTTGAACCGAAATCCCTCCTTCAGTATCGATTGGGCAACCTCCTCCTCCCGTGTATAGTGAAGGAATACCTTTCTTTCCTCCTTGTCCTCAAAAATGTAATTGATGATCTTGTCATTGAAAAATTCATCCCGGGTAATGGCTTTCCCGAATTCGAACATTCGCAGTTTTGACAGCACCCTGAACAGTTCCTCCTGTTCTGATTTCGGATCCCGGATGTTTAGTTTTTCAAGGATCGACCGGATAAAATACCGCTTTTTGGCCAGCTGGTAAAAGAGGCAGATAATAACTGCCAGCAAGGCCACAAATACCGCCATTTCAAGATAAGCCCTGAGCGGATCAATCAATGTTATAATCAATGTGAATAGTGGTGCCATCGGAGCCTTTTTATGATCTGCAGATAAACCAGCGCTGGTATACCTGCATAATTCCAACCCTATTTTCCTCCAAGATAATAAAATAGTAAATAGTATTTCCCATATCATAAAACTTTGATCAATTTTTATTATCTATGAGAACATTTTGGGATGAATTTAATCATGTTAAAACGCTTTATAATCGTTCTTGTGATTCTTTCGATAAATTGTCGCTGTACTACTGAATCGGATCCGGAAAAATCAAACTGGAAAGACGAGATCATCTACCATGTCATGCCGAGAAGTTTTTACGACTCCAACGGTGACCTGCATGGAGACCTGAATGGTTTTGTCAGGAAATTAGACTACCTCCAGTCCCTGGGTATCACAACCATTCTTTTTACACCGCTCTATGAATCCGGATTTTACCATAATTATTTCCCAACAGATTACGAGAAGATTGACCCGGAATACGGAACAATGGAAGAGTACATTGATTTTATTAAAGCAGTCCATCAGCGGGGAATGAAGTTTCTGATGGATATGGAAACCCAATATGTTCAGAGCGGTCACCTTTGGTTTGATGATTCGTATGAAAATCCCGCTTCACCATATGCTGACTTTATTTATTACAGCGATCCTGATAATCAATATCCGGAGCAGCTCTTCATGCCAACCAGATCTGACCTGTATGAATTCAACGCATGGCCTGATAAGAAATATTCTATCGTACACCTGAACCTGAACCATCCGAAAGTAAAAAAGTGGATGAAGGATTTCTATGCTTTCTGGGTCGATCCGGACGGAAATGGCGTTTTCGACGACGGCGTGGATGGCTTCCGGATTGATCACATCATGGATGACCTTGATAATAAAGGCATATTTACGAACCTGTACAGGGATTTCTGGAACCCCATCTTTACCCGTTGCAAAGAGATAAATCCGAACCTGTTTATTCTAGGAGAACAGGCAAACTGGACGGAATACGGGGATGAAATGGTACACCGGAGTGGAGCAGATGCTTCTTTCAATTTTCCCTTGAAATTTGCGATGGCAGGTGAAGCAGCAACAAGCACCATGTACGATGAAGGAACCCGGTCGCTTATCAGGATCAACCCTTCGAAAATTCATGAAGCAGTAATCGAAACATTAAAACGATTTCCGGAAGGAACCTACAGTGTTAATTTCACAGAAAACCATGATACCGATCGTTGGGCGAGCATTGTCGGTGAACACGATGGCCTGCTAAGAGCAGCAGCGGTATTGAACCTCCTTCTCCCTGGTGTTCCTTCCATCTACTATGGACAGGAACTGGGAATCACCGGGAAAACACAGGAGTGGGGCTCCGATGCAAACCACATCCCTGTACGTGAAGCATTTCCCTGGACACCCGATCCGGATACTCCCGGAACTGCCCTGTTTTATAAAAATACAGGGGAATGGTGGGATCA
>CAZXGG010000080.1:2176-15597 GCA_964640125.1 uncultured Rikenellaceae bacterium | reverse complement strand
GCGAATCGAACAAAATCCCAATAAACCGGGTAGAAGAGGATACAATCCGGTTAACACCTGTTGTTGAAACCCGGTATGGTTACCCCATTGAGCCCTATAACCTGATTGACGGGAGGGTCAGTAGAAACCAATACCTCTCAGACATCCTTTACCGGTATAATGTTTCTTCTCAAACGGTTCATGAGATAACGCGGAAATCCAAAAACATCTTTGATGTGCGAAACATCAGGCAGGGCAATCACTATACGCTCTTCTGTTTAAAAGATTCTCTTTCAACTGCTCAGATCTTCGTATACGAACATACCTCCGTCGAATATTTTGTTATTGACATGCGCGATTCGATACTGGTTACAAAGCGAGAGAAAGAGTTAGCTTCTGTACAGAAAACAGCCCGGGGAACGATAGAAATTTCGCTATGGTATGCCATGACCGACAGTGGAATAAATCCTCTCTTAGCCATTGAGCTCTCTGAAATTTTTGCCTGGAGCATCGATTTCTTCGGGTTACAGAAAGGAGATGAGTTCAAGGTGATGTATGAAGAACAGTATATTGATACGGTCTCTGTCGGGCTGGGGAAAATATATGCAGCCTGGTTCAAACATGCCGGTGAAGAGTTTTATGCCATACCCTTTATTCAGGATGGGGAAGAGAGTTATTACCACACCGACGGTCAGAGCCTGAAAAAAGCATTTCTGAAGGCTCCTCTGCGGTTCTCCAGGATCAGTTCCGGGTTCTCCCATTCCCGCCTGCATCCCATCCTGAAAATCAGACGGCCACATTATGGTGTAGATTACGCAGCACCGGTCGGTACTCCGGTCCATGCTATCGGCGACGGAAAGGTCATCCAGATGGGAAGAAACGGGGATGCAGGGAACATGGTGAAGATTCGTCATAACAGCGTTTATACCACCGCTTACCTTCACCTTAGCCATTACGCCCATGGAATGTACACCGGGAAATATGTCAAACAGGGTGAAACCATCGGGTATGTCGGGAGCAGCGGATTATCCACCGGTCCGCATCTTGATTTCCGGTTTTACCGGAACGGATCACCCATCGATCCCTTACGGGTTAAAGCTCCACCGGTCCAACCCATCAAAGAGGAAAACCTTGAAACATTCAACAAGGTCAAAGATGTAATTGTCGAGGTATTGGATACGTTTTAAATCCGACCATGTAACGTGTCAATCTGTCCGATCCTCTCGAATTCACGAGCAAAAAACCGGATAAATTGTCAAAAAATCTATAATTTCGCATTGGATTTGACTTCAGCAGAGCAACTATGGATAATGTACAAAAAATAAAGCAGCGTTTTGGTATTATTGGAAATTATATCGGATTAAACCGGGCTATTGACATTGCCGTCCAGGTTGCTCCTACCGATCTGTCGGTGCTCATTTCTGGTGACAGTGGTACCGGGAAAGAGGTGTTCCCACAGATCATTCATCAATACAGTGCACGAAAACACGGCCAGTATATCGCTGTCAATTGTGGAGCAATCCCCGAAGGGACCATCGATTCGGAATTGTTTGGCCATGAAAAAGGATCGTTTACAGGGGCTACCGACAGCCGAAAAGGATATTTTGAGGTGGCCAATGGAGGAACCATTTTTCTGGATGAAGTGGCTGAACTTCCACTGGCTACGCAGGTCAGGCTGCTGCGTGTTCTGGAAAGTGGGGAATTTATCAAGGTGGGATCTTCAAAAGTACTGAAAACGAATGTCCGGGTTATCGCGGCAACCAATGTTGATATTCTCATCCCCATTCAGGAAGGGAAATTCAGGGAAGATCTGTTTTACCGCCTGAATACCGTACCCATTATTATTCCTCGCCTGCGGCAACGTGGAGAAGATATTCATCTCCTTTTCAGGAAATTCGCTGTCGATTTTGCCGACAAATACCGGATGCCGGCAATCAGTCTCGACGGGGAGGCCCAACAGGTCCTGTTGAGCTACTCCTGGCCGGGAAATATCCGGCAGCTGAAGAATATTACAGAACAAATATCCGTTATCGAGCAAACAAGGCTCATCGGTGCCGATACCCTGAGGAGTTATTTGCCCGATTACCAGGTTGTGAAACTACCGGCTATCATACAGAAAGACGAAAGCCGGTCATTCTCTTCTGAACGTGAGATACTCTATAAGATCCTTTTCGATATGAAAAACGATATGAATGACCTGAAGAAACTGGTGTTTGAACTGATGGAGAAGGATTATGGTGATATTGAAATGAGTGATAGCAAAGAACAACTGATCCAGAAACTCTATAAGAGCGTGGAGACGCCAACCAAAGAAGCCCCTTCTCATTTTGAGGTCACTTCACCGGAAAACAATACCATTCAGGATACAGAAGAGATCGTGGAAGAATCCCTTTCACTGGTTGACAAGGAAATCGAACTGATAAAGAAAGCCCTGGAAAAACATCATGGCAAGCGAAAACATGCTGCCAAAGAGCTGGGTATATCAGAACGAACACTCTATCGAAAAATTAAAGAGTATAACATTGACTGAGAGTACAGGTCATGAAAAAACCGTTTCAGCTTCAACGATTATATCGGATTTTTATCCTGATTCTGTCTGGCACCATCCTGGTAACCACCCCGGGATGTAAGATAACCTATTCCTTTTCGGGTGCTTCTATCTCTCCGGATGTAAAAACCATCTCTGTTCAATTTTTCCCAAACAGGGCTGATCTGAACGGGGGAGTGATCCGCGCAGGCTTTGACCAGCAGTTAACCGATGCGTTGAAAGATAAATTCAGGGCACAAACCGGCCTTGAGTTTGTGAACGGTATCGGGGATGTTAATTTTGAAGGTGAAATAACCGGCTATAACACTGCACCAATGGCAATTACCGGAGATGAAGTGGCTGCATTGAACCGGTTTACGGTTTCAGTCAGGGTTAAATATACCAATGCCCTTCAGCCAGACCAGAACTTTGAGAATGTCTTTACCCGGTATGAAGATTATGAGAGCTCCCTGGATCTAAGTGACGTTGAAGATGAATTATTGGAAAAGATCCTGGAACAGATTACGGAAGATGTTTTTAACAAAGCATTTGTGAACTGGTAAATATACCCTCACATGAACAGGGAAGAATTCATACAATTCATGAATCATCCGGAGCTCCTGGATAAGAGTAGTGTTGATGAAATGCGTGAATTGGTCCATGAATTTCCTTATTTCCAGAGCGGACATCTTCTATACCTGAAAAATCTTCATCTACTGGATAATATCCGTTTCCCGAGCCAGCTCAAGGTCTCTGCCGCACACATCACCGACCGCGAAGTCCTGTACCACATGCTTCAGGAAAAGAGACCAATAACTACCCCGGCAGAACAAGAACCTGAACCGAAAACGGATACTCCTGACACTCCCCACGAGCCTTCCCCTGACGAGCCCATTATTTTGATCGATGAGGATGAGGAGATCATTCACCACGAAATAGAGGGTGTCGATCCGGAAAGAAAGGAGAAGGTGGTAGAAGGAGATACCAAACCATTACAAACCAGCAGCTCCGGCATGGTGAGTGACCTGCTGAACTTTGAATACTCCCGGGATTCCGAAGATCAGTCTCCATGGGAAGAGAAGGAACCAACCGAAGATCAGGAAGGGCCGGTAATCGGAAAAGAAGACTCCGGAGAGAAACCCGGTTTTACCGATATAACCACAACCGAACGGTTTTCGTTTGCTGTCTGGCTTGACCGCATGCATGAAAAAACCATCCATGATGAGGGGGAAACACCATCCGTTGCAACACCGCGAGACAAAATCAAGGATGAGTTGATCGATAAATTTCTTTCATCCGATCCGAGAATCATCTCTTCCGATGAACCGGATGAAGAGCAGGAAGATATCTCGGTCCCCAGTGTCACGGAAGATGAGGGACTGATCAGTGATACTCTTGCACGGATATACGTAAAACAGGGTTACTACTCCAAGGCGATTTTTACCTATGAAAAATTAAGTTTGAAATTTCCCGAAAAAAGTAGTTACTTTGCAAGTCAAATCGAGAAAATACAACAACTGATTAACAAACTATAAGTCAAAATAACATGGGAATTTATACATTGTTCTCAATTCTGGTGTTGATGGCCTGTATCCTGCTCATTCTTATCGTGCTGGTGCAGAATTCAAAAGGTGGAGGATTGGCCGCCAACTTCACCGGATCGACACAGGTTATGGGGGTCCGTAAAACCGCTGACTTCCTGGAAAAAGCTACATGGACCCTTGCCGGTTGCCTGCTCTTTTTCAGCCTGCTTGCCAGTGCCACCATTCCCAGGGGAGATGATGCTAACCGCTCAATCATTGAGGAACAAATCGACAATGCAATCGATCCGACAACCATACCCAATTTACCGACTGCAACTCCCGAACAGGATGAACCAACCGGGGGTGGTCAATAAGCGATTCTTCAACAGTAACAGAAAAAAACAGGGTGTCAGAGTGTCATTAAAGTGACACCTTTTTTATTCCTTCAGATTTTCAGGGGAATTTATATATTAAACTTATTACCAATTACATAACACAGTATTGCCGTTCGGTTTACAGAAAATATTACCCGATCAACTGTTATTCTGTCTTACTAAAAAGGCGAACTTACGGACGTTTATGATTTGGCACAATATGTGATAGTTGGATTGACGAATTTTACATGTTTAACACTAAAGAACAGATAAAAAATGGCTGACGTAAAAATCAAACCACTGGCCGACCGGGTTCTGGTTCAACCCATGGAGGCTGACACAAAAACCGCAAGCGGTATAATTATTCCCGACTCCGCTCAGGAAAAACCCCAGAAAGGTAAAGTAATAGCAGTAGGTTCCGGCACAAAAGATGTCGAGATGGAAGTCAAAAAAGGCGACACCGTCTTGTATGGAAAATATTCCGGAAGCGAAATAAATGTTGACGGAATGGAATATCTGATCATGCGTCAATCAGATATCCTGGCAATCTTGTAACTATTCAAACCAATCAAATAATCCAAAAAATGTAAGAAAAATGGCGAAAGAATTAAAATTTAACATAGAAGCCAGAGATCAATTGAAAAAAGGGATTGACATACTGGCAGAGGCAGTAAAAGTAACCTTAGGGCCAAAAGGACGCAATGTTGTCCTGGACAAAAAATTCGGTTCTCCCATAATCTCCAAGGATGGAGTTACGGTAGCCAAAGAGATAGAACTTCCCGATAATTTTGAGAACATGGGAGCACAAATGGTGAAAGAGGTCGCTTCAAAAACAGCTGATGATGCTGGTGATGGAACCACCACAGCCACGGTTCTGGCACAATCCATCATCAATGTGGGGTTGAAAAATGTCACCGCAGGTGCAAACCCGATGGATCTGAAACGCGGAATTGATAACGCCGTTGTTAAAGTGGTTGAGAGCCTGAAAGCCCAGACAAAGACCATTGGCGAAGACACGGAAAAGATTGAAGCGGTTGCCAAGATCGCTGCAAACAATGATTCCGCTATCGGAAAACTGATTGCCGAAGCAATGGAAAAAGTTCACAAAGAGGGCGTTATTACCGTTGAAGAAGCAAAAGGTACGGAAACCACCGTTGAACTGGTTGAGGGGATGCAATTCGACAGGGGCTACATTTCTGCCTATTTTATTACCGATCCGGATAAAATGGAAGCCGTTCTGGAATCACCCTATATCCTCCTGCACGACAAGAAGATATCCACCATGAAGGACCTTCTGCCAATCCTTGAAGCAACTTCACAGGCAGGGAAACCGTTATTGATCATCGCTGAGGATATTGACGGGGAAGCACTGGCTACGCTGGTGGTTAACAAACTACGTGGTGCTTTGAAAATTGCAGCAGTCAAAGCCCCCGGATTTGGTGACAGGAGAAAGGAGATGCTGGAAGACATCGCCATCCTGACCGGAGGAACCGTAATATCGGAAGAGAAAGGATTGAAACTGGAAAGCACCTCACTCGACATGCTTGGCGAAACCGAAAAGGTAGTCGTTGATAAGGAGAACACGACCATTGTCAATGGAGCCGGTGATCCGAAAAACATTTCTGCACGTGTAAACCAGATCAAGAAACAGATCGAGACCACCACCTCCGATTACGATAAGGAGAAGCTGCAGGAAAGGCTTGCCAAGCTTGCCGGTGGTGTAGCTGTCCTCTATATCGGCGCTGCTTCCGAGATGGAAATGAAAGAGAAGAAAGACCGTGTCGATGATGCATTGAATGCAACCCGTGCTGCTGTCGAAGAAGGGATAATTCCCGGCGGAGGTGTAGCATACCTGAGGGCAATCGATGCACTGAAGAACCTGAAAGGTGAAAACACGGATGAAAACACCGGAATAGCGATCATCAGACGTGCACTGGAAGAGCCCATTCGTCAGATTGTCGAGAATGCCGGGATCGAAGGTTCCATCGTAGTACAGAAAGTACGTGAAGGAAAAGAGGACTTTGGATTCAATGCCAGGACAGACAAGTATGAGAATCTTTATGAAACGGGTGTGATCGATCCCACCAAAGTGGCAAGAATTGCCCTGGAAAACGCTGCTTCTGTAGCCGGAATGTTCCTGACTACCGAATGTGTCGTGGCAGAAGAAAAGGAAGAAACACCGCCCATGCCACCCATGGGAGGAGGCCCGGGTATGGGAGGAATGATGTAATCAATACCCATATATAACCCATCAAAACCCCATCAGGTCTGGCACCGATGGGGTTTTTTATTGTCCATATCGGGTTTTTAAAATAATGCGTTATTCGGTAATCGCCTGCCAGCCGGGCAGGCTGGGTTACGATACCGGTATCGTAAAGCGGTTACGTTGTTCGGATTTCCATTTTGCATGTAATGAAGTGGCTGTCTCAAAAGTCCCAAAAATCGTCATTCTGAATTTATTTCAGAATCTTAATATGTTGTTAATCAGGATTATAAGATCCTGAAACAAGTTCAGGATGACCAGGAAATTGACTTTTGATACACCCCCATTATTGTAGGGAACAAAAAACCCGTAACAACTGCCACGGGCTAATTTTCTTAACGAGGATCGAGTACCAGTATCCTAACCTAACCAACCTGCCACTTTCTCTGGATTCAGCCCTCAGGGAATATCGAACAAGCCTGCCTGCTGCAGGAAGGGAATAACGAATGTCGAATGATGGAGTTGATTGGGATTAAAGGATCTTGACTCAACCTCCTTCAGGCTGCAGCCTGCTGCATTCCGCCTTCTACCGGCCGGCAGGCGCAGGACGGAGTACGTTATTCGATAACGATGAACGTATCATTGCACCAGCCTGTTCACCCTACTCTCCCTCCAGCTGGTAAAATAGTAAAAAAGCAGCAGAGCAATCAGGGCAAATCCAATACCAATGGGATACCCTATCTCCCCCGGTAGCTGGAAACCTTCGGGAGCAATCAGCAAATAGGTAGAGGTTACAGCTGTCATAAAAACAGCAGGGATCAGGGTGAGCCAGAAAAACTTCTTCTCCTGAATGAGAAAGACGGATATTGCCCAGAGGACAATGGTGGCAAGCGTCTGGTTCGACCAGGCAAAATACCTCCATACGATGCTGAAATCGATCCGTGTCAGGAGGTAGCCGATCACAAAGAGCGGAATACTTACCGATAACCGGTTGATAATCTTCACCTGCTTCACCTTCAGAAAATCCGATACGATCAGCCGGGCACTTCTGAAGGCAGTGTCGCCGGAGGTGATGGGTGCAGCAACCACTCCAAGAATGGCCAGCAGCCCCCCGATTTTCCCCAGCAACGAATTGGAGATCTCATTCACTGCCCAGGCTGCATTACCCCCCTGTTCCTTCATCACCCCATTCAACTCCTCCACTCCTCCAAAGAAACTCATTGCAGCAGCAGCCCATATCAGGGCAACAATACCCTCCGCAACCATGGCACCATAAAAAACCCTTCTTCCCTGTTTTTCATTCTTCAGGCACCTGGCCATCAGTGGTGCCTGGGTGGAATGAAAACCGGATATAGCCCCGCAGGCAATGGTAATAAACAACATGGGGAAAATGGGAAATTTATCCGCTTCTGCATTCATGTTTACCAGGTTCGCAGGCGTTAACTCAGGGATAGCATACCGGTTCAGGATCAGACTGACAGATATTCCCAGTGCCATGAAGAGGAGGGCTAAACCGAACAGCGGATAGACCCTTCCGATCAATTTATCGATGGGTAACAGGGTAGCAAGAAGGTAATAGGCAAAGATCACCCAGATCCAGAGTCCGTATCCGACATAACCGGTAGTGTAACCGCTCAGTATTCTCGCCGGGCCCATGATAAAAACCGCACCAACCAGCACCATCAGGATTACCGTAAAACCCCTCATAACCTGTTTAAAACCCAGTCCCAGATACTTCCCAACCACCTCGGGTATGCTGAGCCCGTTGTTTTTTATGGACAACATACCTGAAAAATAATCGTGCACTGCACCGGCAAAAATACACCCGAAAACGATCCATAGAAAAGCTACAGGGCCCCACATTGCTCCTGCAACAGCGCCAAAGATCGGACCGAGCCCGGCAATATTCAGAAACTGGATCAGGAAGATCTTTCCCCAACCCATCGGGACAAAATCGATCCCGTCACGGAGCCTGAAGGCAGGGGTTTCCCGCTGCGGATCCGCTCCGAAAATCTTTTCAACAAAACGACCGTAGATAAGATAACCGGCAATCAGGGCAACGATAGCCAGGAGAAACGTGATCATGATTCAACATCTTTCGGAAACAAACTCCAAGATAGCAATAATTGAAGATTCACCAGTATGATCTTCGCTATCTTTTCTTAATTTAGTCATCCGGTAAACATTGTTTAAATAACCAAATCGTTATGATCATGAAAAAAATGATATTCTCATTTATTCTTCTCATTCTCTCCGTCCATGTTTTTTCACAGGAGGCTGCCCCCAAGCCGGTTGCCCCTTACAGCCAGTCGGTTATGACGGGTGGCGGACTGCTGTTTGTCTCCGGCCAGATCCCGATGAACCCGGAAACAGGAAAACTGGTTGGAGGAGACATCAAAGAGGCTACAAAACAGGCAATGCAAAACATTGGCACCATCCTGAAAAGAAATGATCTTGATTTTTCCAACGTGGTGAAATGTACGGTCTTCCTGACCGATATCCGGGATTATGGTGCCATGAATGAGGTGTACAGAACCTTTTTCACGGAAGGCTTTCCGGCACGCGAAGCCATTGAAGTATCCAACCTCCCTGTCGGTGCCCGGATCGAAATTTCAGCCATTGCAGCAAAAAAGGTGGAATCAAGGTTTACGGGGAAAGAGTAAAGAAAATGCCTCAAATTCATTAAATGCCTAAATTGCCTTAAATTATTACGAAAATTAACTTGAAGCTCCGTAGGCCGTGCCTGCCGGTTTACCAGCCTGTGGCTGGCAGGCAGGAGCGAAATGTTGGTAGCCCAGGGTAACCCTGTGAAATAACCCTTCGCTTAAGCATTACGTCTTGTTAGTAGAATCATGTTTTACTTCAACAGTTCGACTGAGAATATATCTATTTCACAGGGGCAATCCTGGGTTTTGTGTGACCACAAAAAAACCGGTCCTGCATGGTTATTCAACTGGAAAGCCCTTCCTGGACCGAAACGTGCCAGACGGACATTACTCCTTATCTTTCTTTTCCACCCATGGCATTAACAAAATTAATCCAACAATCATAATTCCAATGCCTGCCCATTTCCATATTTTATTAGGTTCACTAAGGTTTTTATCGGTTAGGAAGTTTGTTATGACAATAACGATGGCACCGAGGAGAATAAAGAATACACTCAGAATTCGTAGATGTTTCTGTGTTATTTTCATGATTCGGGTTGTTTTAAATAATTATACTGTCATTGATTCAACGTCAGGTTCAAAAGCAGTCCGCCATACTGTTTCTCCACATCCTGTTGCCAAATCCGCCAATCCTTTGGATTTATAAAAACAAAAAGCCGAAGAATACCTTATGCACTTTCAGGCGTTATGTCCCTTCCCAGAGAATGATTAACATCATAAAGATCTTATTATTTCGTTAAAGATTTTATTCATCTTCTGGCTGTAATTTGCTTTGTCTGAAATTGAAAATCGCATCACTTTATTGCCGGTATCTGTATAATGCACAACGGCATTGCTATCGACACTTACACTCACTTGTTCAAAAGTAAAAGGGAAAGAGGATTTATCCTCTTCAACAAAATAGGGAAAAACAGAACAGCACCATAAATTTCTCAATGGTAAGGAAGAATCAAGTATTTGTGATTGTAAATTTTCTTTGTTCACGGGAAGATCTAACTTTTGAATGTAGTTAACAGAATCGGAAGATTTCGTTAGAGCATATATGAAATAGTTCAGGATTGGATCAGAAGCGCCTTCCAATAGATCGGAATGGTGTCCTTGCCAGAAAGAAGCATTCCCATTATTCTTCCATACTCCGCCATCGAAACAGGGAACCCACCATACATTCGGAATTCTATTCATAACATTAATATATGCATTCTTGTCAAGGGAAACATTATATTCAATGTTTCCCTTATTATTCGCTTCTCCGATAAAAATTACCAATTTATCAACTTTTTCTTCGAATAATCCGGAATTCCGGTTATAGGCTGCAGCAATATCCCTGAGACTGCCAACCGAAAAAATGGTTACCTTTTTATCGGATTCTTCCAGATAATTCAATATAGCACGACACCCTTCCTGGTTAACGGGTTGGTTTTCTCCTGTATCATCGGTTGATCTCAGTAGGTCCTTCAGGCCTACATAAACCGGGACTTTTCTATCTGTAATGTAGTTCAGTTGTTCAACCGGGATTTTACCTGGTGTTTTTTCATACGGTTTTGCATTATCAATTATTATCATCTTAATGTCAAATTGGGTTAATCCAAACAGTGCTGCTAAATCGAAATGATCATCCGGGTCCTCAAAAGGGTGATAGAGATCTGAAACATAAATAACGGGGATTTCCCCCTGGTTTATATCTGAGGAACAAGAGTTAACGATAAAAACTGCTATAAAAAAAACAATCACCATTCTCCTCTTCAAATAAAGATTGCAAGGTTGAGTGTATTTTATCTTTCCTGCCTGCCGCCTCATCCTTCCTGCCTGCCGCAGGCAAGGCATCCTTGTTCTACCCTGCAATTTCCCTCACGGCTTGCACGAACTGATCCAGGTCGGAGGTTGTGGTATAGATATTCGGCGTAACCCGCACACCAACGATGTTTTCCCAGTTGATTGCAACAGTGAATATCTTATATCGGTCAAAGAGGGCTTTTTGCAATTCTCCCGGTGTCATTCCCTCGATCCCAAAATTCCCCAGTCCGCAGGCATATTTCGGATCAAAGGAGGTAAAAAATTTGACTTTCGGGATATCCCGTATCCGCTCCATCCAGTAATTGCGCAGGTAGTTCAGCCGCTCCTTTTTTCTCTCCTGGCCGATCATATAGTGAAAATCGATGGCTTTTCCGATGGCCAGTTCTGCCGGGAACGAGCGGGTACCCATGGCTTCAAATTTCCGGATATTATCACTTTCCGGATCTCCGGGAGCAGTAAAGGGCCAGATCTCCTTGATCTTCTCTTTTTTAATCCAGAGCATGCCTGTGCCGAAGGGAGCATAGAGCCATTTGTGGAGTGAAGTGCCAAAGTATTCACAATCCAGGTCAGGTATTTGAAAGGGCAGGTGAGCGAAGGTATGGGCTCCATCGACCAGAACATCAATCCCATGGTCATGGGCGGCTTTTGCAATTTTTTTAACCGGAAGGATCTGTCCTGACCAGTTGATCATGTGCATGATCTCTATCACTTTGGTTTTAGAGGTAAAGGCATCCACATATGTTTTCACGATCAGGTCGTCATCTTCCACGGGTTGAGGAAGATAGATCCATTTCAGGACAACTCCGTCTCGTTTTTCTCTCTGTTTCCAGGCATTGATCATGTTCGGGTAATCCTGTTTGGTCAATACCACTTCATCACCTTTCTTCAGGTTCATTCCGAAGATTACCGTTTCCAGTGCTTCTGTGGTATTCCGCTGTATGGCAACCTCTTCCGGGGAGCAACCACCAAGACGGGCCAGATCTTTCCTTACTGCCTCTCTTCCTTCACCCACAACCTGCCACATGTAATAGGCTGGTCCCTCATTACTTACCCTGTTGTAGTGTTCGAATGCATCCTGGACAACCCTGGGTTGGGGACATACTCCGCCGTTATTCAGATTCATGATATTGGGAGAGGCGGTAAATGATTGCTGAACCCAAAACCAGAAATCCTCGTCTGATTCGATATCTGTCGGTGGTGTTAAAAACGCATCACCCATGGGGCTGGAATAATTCTTTCCAAAAGCAGTGTTCATAAAGGATCCCACAGCCACCGCTCCTGCTGCTGCAAATGAGCTGGTTAAAAACTGACGTCTGTTCGTTTTCATGATGAAATCTATTTTATGATCGGTATAGTTTAGGTAGTTATTGCACTTCAGTCTCTACATAAAATTACCATCTTTCGGGTTAAAAAAAAATGAAATTCAGGAATTATTGGTAATTTTGATAGACCAACCCAACAAAAATCAATCATGAAAAGAATTCAGGGAATTGTGCTTGTTTTCTTCATCCTGATAACAAAAGCTTACCCCGGATGGATACTCACGATTGAAAATTATGATACAGATAACCAGGAAATAAGGAGTCACCTCGTCTATTTTCAGGAGAACAGGATCAAAATAGTGGACCCGGATCTGACAACGATTTTTGACCTGAACCAGAATATGATTACGTTCCTGAAACCCCAGATTCACATGTACTGGAAAGGAACCCTGGAAGATTACCGGAAAGAGGTGAGAGAGACATTGGAATTGATGATCGATCTTGAGGTAAAGAAGCTACCGGAAGAAAAACAGGATGAAGCAAGGAAAACGTTTGAAACCATGATGCGGATCATGCAACATCCGGACACCACTTCCACATTGGATATTTTTATCCGTGAAACGGCTGAAAAAGATACCATACTGAAGTATGAAACCGCTAAATTTCAGGTTTTTTTAAATGGTGTGATCATGGAAGATCTTTGGATTCCTGAGAAGCTGGATGTGTCCAGTGATCTGGACCAGAGTAAATACCTGCACCTGCTTAACCAGTTGAGTACGGGCTTTGAAAACGAACTGGCGTACCAGACCTCGACTGAATACAACCGCTTGATACAGAACAAATACGTTCTGCGGACGAAAGAATACAAAATTGGCTACCAAACCGTGAATGAGGTAGTTGATATGCGTCAGGAATCCCTCGGTGAATCGGTGTTCCTTCCCCCCACGAATTACAAACCCGTTACCCTCACTGAGCTGGGAATCATTGCCATGGACGACAAAGAATAATTTGAGAGCGACCCTGCCCTTCCTCCTACTCACCCCAGTTTAATTATTGGTTTAAATAAATATCTTTGTAGTTCGTTTTGAACTGA